>JBDHYJ010000020.1:0-58492 GCA_039811345.1 Chitinophagaceae bacterium | reverse complement strand
AACCCCGACGAACACGGAGCTTTAAAGATTTTGTGCCGTTTGAGTACAATGATCTAAAATAAATTGATAGCACCAGGGTCTGCTACTCACAATAACTTTGAATGAAGACCCCGGTGCGACAAAATAATCTGAAACTGTAATATTTGTATATTGATCACTGTATTTTAAAGATGTAATTATGAAATATTTAATCCTGAAACCCCTGATGCTTTTATTGTCGTTTGTTTTGCTCTTTTCCTGCCAGAAAGCTATTGATGAACCAAATCCGGTTGTGCCAAATCCGGACCCCGATCCAGTTATTGATTCATCTAAAAAATTAATTCCTGTGAGGTTTACTATAGAGAATGATGGAGAAAAGTACTATGATTCCCTGGTATATGATGCCGAAAATCATCTTATTGAGGATTGGTATCTGGAAGCAGGCGAGTCGAGTAAAATTGTTTATACTTATAAAAATCATCAACCGGTTTCTCTTGAAACCTATTCGCTTTATCCGGAAGAATTAACTGAAAAGTCTGCTTATAGTGATAAATTAAATAATACCATAACGGAAACGCTTACTTACTTTGACACTCAGGATGGCACACCTTTAACATCAACCCGAACATACCTGTATAATGAAAAGGGGCAATTGTATAAAGGACTATTGAGTGATGGATCTGTATTTGAAGAACTTGACTGGGATGAAAAATCCCGGCTGATCACGATGTGGTATAAAGAAAACGATGATTTGAGTTTCCAGTATAAGTATGATGATAAAAAGGGCATATTTTCTGCTGTAAAAGCTCCGTTTTTCTTTGATGTTTTTCTTTTCTCTGCCATTGCAAATTTTAATATTAATAATCTAACAGAATCTGTGCTAACATATAAAAATAGTCAGGGACAAACTATTGTAGAAAAAACCACTTATTCTTATATATATAACGATGCCGGATACCCGGTTACGATTACCCAGACAAATGCATCTGGTGTGGTTTCAACTCAGATAGAATACAGGGAGATTAAATAAATAACAATTTTGAATGGAATGATATAATGGTTGTCCTGTAATGCCAGACCGGAAATGTAAAGTTTGCACTGTAAAAACTTACGTTATATGAATTTTATTTTTTTCCGGCATTATATCCAAACATTTTTTTAAAAGCAAAACAAAAACTGCTCAGATTGTTATAACCGATGTGATAGGCTACTTCAGTTACATTCATCGCTCCATGTTGTAGTAGTCTTCTGGCTTCTTGCATACGCAGCCGGTGAATATCACCAAATACCGTTGTTTGAAAAAAATACTTGTAACCCTTCTTCAACTTGTATTCATTCAGTCCAAAACGGGAGGAAAGCATTTTCAGACTCAATGGTTCTAAATAGGAGTTTGAAATGTATTCGTTAACTGCGTGTAATTTTTCTTTATCATCGGGTGACCAGTATATCACCGAAGGATTCAGATGGATGGCATGAAACTGATCCATTTGCAATACAAAAAGTTCAAGCAACTTGCTTTCCGTAAAAATATACCGCGTAACCCCCGTAAAAGGGCAAGATCGAATAACCTGAATCAGGTCAGCAATCCGTTGCTGCAAATGGATGGCATCTGACACTCCCAGAAAATTGGTTTCTCTCTGCAGGTGCCTGCAAAATGAGGCCAGTGCACCGGTTGGATCACTTTCCAGGAGATTGTTTAAAAACGCTTTATGGTACGTAATTGTGCAGACATGAAACCGTGGCGAATGGATGGTGTGCGTGCCGGCGAATTCGGTGTTGTATTGTAAGTTGTGTTGCCTGCTGCCAAAAAATAAGGGTCTGTCAATATTCATGAAATTAGATTCCACATTTCCCTCAATCACAAATACTGATTCAGCAGATTCTTTGGGTACAAGATCCTGTAAACGAAAAGGTGGATTGGCTTCAATTTTCAGGTCGCTAAAAATCATATCAGGTGTGTTGATAGCTGATATGTTACCGGAAGCAAGTGCGGTTTGCTCAAATGACACCTCAAAATGTGAATACCGGTCACTATTATACACTACCTTTTGTTGTGTGTCACCAAAATATTGATTCCAATGGGTTACATCAATTGTATCCATTTATCGACAATTTTTATCCGTTTCTCCAAACAGGCTGCACCGTGTATTGTTCAATTTTGCCGGAATAAAATTAAAAGAAAAATGAATACTTTTTCTAAAAGATCAGGAGGGAATGAGGTAAATGCAAAATTCCCTGTTAAAATGAAGCAATGGAAATGCTGGTTATCGTATTTGTTTTATCCTGTTGGAGTATTTCGCATTTGGCGTTCCAGTCAAAAATTATGGATAAAACTGCTCTACAGCATATTGGGGCTACCCGTTTTTTTGATTGCTGTGTTGTATGCTGGTATTGTTATTTTTGCTGCCATATTGCCACCACTCGATTGTACGGTTGGAAATCGTACTGATAAGACGATTCACAATCGTGAAGGTAATTATGCTGCTACTTTTATTAAAACCGGCAGGGAAACCAATAACGCTTATGAACTGGTGGAGGTGGAACTAGATCCGTTTGGCGGCAACGACTGGCATTATCATACCAATTTGGTAGAAACTTTTACAGTGATAGACGGCAAGGTAAAGATTGGTAAAGACGGGAATGAAATAATTCTGGATAAAGGGCAAACCACCCAGGCTGAGAAAAAACAAATGCACTATTTTAAAAATGCGCTGGGAAGCAAATCAGTGTTGCAGGTAAAAATAACCCCGGCTGCAAGCCTCGAGAAAACGCTGCGGGTGGCATATGGATTAATGAATGATGGATTGCTGAAAAACGATATGACAAAAAACCCGTGGCACATGTGCCTGCTATTAGGATACAGCCAGTCATACCTGCCTTTTATGCCAGGCTGGGTCCAGGAGCCGCTGATCAATGCTCTCGCAAAAATTGCACAATGGAGGGGAGAAGATAAAGTGCTGTATAAGTA
This sequence comes from Chitinophagaceae bacterium, assembly GCA_039811345.1. Taxonomy (GTDB): domain Bacteria; phylum Bacteroidota; class Bacteroidia; order Chitinophagales; family Chitinophagaceae; genus Agriterribacter. The sequence continues at coordinate 55,545 of JBDHYJ010000020.1, read as the reverse complement.
TTTTAAATAGTAATATTCTCCCACTGGCACAGGGGCTATCGACCTGTGCCTTTTTATTATTTTATCCGGGTGAGTGTGTAGTTGAATTAGTTATCAATAAATAGACTCCTTTGAAAAAGTCTGCAATGCATATGAACCACAGTTCAAATTAATCTATGCTATTTGCAAAACTGGTTACAACAGTCTGCAATTTGTTTTACCAGAACCTCACATATATAGCTGCCAGTATCATTAGCATGATTACGATCAATGTTAATGTTGCAGGTTTAACCCTGAACATTTCTTTATCGAGTATAAATGCTTTTGGATTAACTTTTGGTCCGGTAAGGCTCAATGCCACCATTACAATAACAGTAAATACAAATGACCAACCCATAGAAATCAGGAAGGGGATCTGCCATACCTGTTTACCACCTTCCATTGTGGGGAATGCAGTGTATAACAGGGTCTCGTGTCCAAACCATGAAGGTGCATAATTGTTGAATATGATGACCATCACAAGTCCTGTGATCAAACCAGCAACTGCAGCAGTGCCTGTAGTGCGTTTCCAGAACATACCGAGTATAAACATGGCAAATACACCAGGACTGATGAAGCCGGTATATTTTTGAATGAAAGTAAAACCACCTTCACCACTTATACCCAGCAGGTCGTTCCAGGTAAATATTATGGCTATAAGCATGGCAATGATTATAGTAATTCTGCCTGTCCACACCAGTTTTTTTTCATCGGCATCTTTGCTGATATACCTCTTGTAAATATCAAGAGTGAAGATTGTAGAGATACTATTGGCTTTACCCGCAAGCGAAGCCACAATGGCAGCAGTGAGTGCGGCAATGGATAAACCTTTGAGCCCGCTGGGAAGAAAACTAAGTACAGCCGCATAGGCTCCGTCTTTGCCACCCTGCAACTGCGGCAGGTGTCCGTTTTTGTGCAGCACATAAGCGGCGATACCGGGAAGCATTACAATAACAGGCATCATCAGTTTCAGAAAGCCTGCAAATAAAATACCGGTACGGGCGGTTTGCAGATTGGCTCCAAGTGCTCGTTGTGTGATGTATTGATTACATCCCCAGTAATTGAGGTTTACAATCCATTGCCCGGCAAAATACATAGCAATACCCGGAAGGATCAGGTATTTGTCAATTTCAATTTGTGGAGAATCAGGTGTTGGCTTTTTGAATATCATGTGGAAGTGATCAGGGGCATCTTTGAGTAATGTTTTAAAACCGTCAATAGCGCCTGCACCTATCCCTACCTTGTCGCTTACAATATTTAAAGCCAGAATGGTAGTTGCCAACCCCCCGATGATTAATACGGTAACCTGTATCACATCGGTATAACCAATTACCTTCATACCACCCAGCGTAATAATTATGGCAAAAATGGAGAGTACTATCATAACGGCATGCAGGTATTCGCCACCAAGCAGTCCGTTAATTGCTAAGGCGCCCAGGTAAAGGATGGACGTTAGATTTACAAATACATACAGAAAAAGCCAGAACACTGCCATGATAAGTGAAACACTTTCATTATACCGCGTTTTTAAAAATTGCGGCATAGTGTATATTTTGTTTTTAAGATATACCGGCATAAACCACACGGCTATAATGATCAGGCCGAGTGCCGCAATCCATTCATATACTGCAATGGCAATGCCGGCAAAAAATCCATCACCGCTCATACCAATAAACTGCTCTGCCGAAATATTAGATGCTATCAATGAAGCGCCTATCGCCCACCAGGTAAGTGACCCTTCTGCCAGGAAGAAATCATGTGTATCGGTTTGTGCTTTCTTTTTTTTGCGGTATATCCAATAACCGTAAGAAGCTACTACAATAAAATAAATACAGAACACAAGATAGTCGGGGAAAAGCAATCCATTTTTCATACCAGTCAATCCTTAGTTTATGTGATGAATGTCAGTGTTTATTCTAATAATACTTTTCGTTTCAGCGAACGATTATTTTTGCTTTGATAAAGATTAGTGTTTTTGCTGATAACAACAAATGCAATAATTATTTTCCTAAATGCCGGGCAGGGGAAACAAAATTCAAAAACGATTGAAGCCTGGACTGGTACTTCCTCTTGTCGAGCTTATAATAATACGCGCCTCTTTTTGAAGTAGATTTTTCTTTATCCTTCTGTTTTATCAACAGCCCTGAAGATAGTAATTTCCTGCTGAAGTTCCTTTTATCCAGTTCCTTCCTGTAAATTCCTTCGTACAGATTTAATAGCTGGGGAATAGTGAATTTTTCAGGAAGCAGTTCAAACACAACAGGATGAAATGCTGCCTTGTACCGGAGTTTCTCCTGGGCGAGAGCCACCATCTGGTCGTGATCGAAAATCAATTTTGGGATAGAATATAACGGAAACCATTTGGCTTCATACTCGTCGCTGATCTGCTCCCTGTATTCGTTAATATCAATTAAACTTGAAAATGTTACCGAAAGCGTTCTTTCTATTGGATCACGGTTGATATCACTAAATATATGCAATTGCTCCATGTACACGTCGCTTAGCCCTGTCAGGTCTTTTAGTATTCTTGATGCTGCATCTTCCACCTGTTCATCCCTGCGTACAAAACCACCCATAAGGCTCCAATGTCCTTTCTTTGGTTCTATGCCGCGTTTTACGAGTAATACATTTAATTGAAATCCGTCAAATCCGAATATTATGCAGTCAACTGCTACAAGCATCCGGTTCTTGGGGGAATAATTATCCAGCTTCATTGGGAAGAATTTCTCTCAGTTAATTTTCAATATTTTTTCCGTCATTACTTTGTTAGTATACAACAATCTGACAAAGTAAATCCCCGGTGCTGCATTCATCAGGTTGATATGGATAGTAGTCATGGCTGGCGTTGTTCCGTAGTCGCCCTTCCATACCAGTTGCCCTATACTGTTATATACAGCTACACCTTTCAGCGAGGAAGCATTAGGATAATGCTGCAGTATAAGATTGCCTGTGGTGGGATTTGGTGCAAGCAGGTACCCTTTATCTTTGAGTACCGGTGGTAATGTTATTGTTTTTATATTGATATCATCAAGATAAACATTATTACCAAAGCCATTGATATTTCGGAACTGTACAATCAGGTTATCATATTTACCTGCTACGTATCCGGTAAGATCGGCGGTATCTGCCACCCATTGTTCTGCAGTGGGTATAAAGTCCGTGGTTGTTAACGTTTCGGTGGTGCGCAATGATGCTCCGCCTTTTTTGTAAGCGCTGATGAAAGTTTGTCCGCAATCCACAGAATAAAGAATTTGTAATGTATCGGCCACATTTGAAGTAGCCTGTGCAGCAGCCCTCCAGAAAGTTACTTTAACAGAATCTGCATTAATAGGTATGTTTATCCTGGGCGAACTGAGTAAGGCATATTTCCCAAACAACTGGAAATTGTGATTGTCGAACTTTACAGATGCTGTTCCGTTATGAGCGGCATTTACAACTCTTATGGGATTATATTCAACCAGGTCGCTGCTGTTGCCGGTTCCCCATCCTGCAGGTGGAAAAGAAATATTTTCGAAACCTTCGGTTAAAGGCTGGGATATTGTTCCGGTAGATGAGAATATAGTACTGACAGTATCGTTTGCCGTGTGTTCATCTGCAACGCCATTGGGGAGTGATGTAAACATTTTAATGGTGTGATACCCCGGAGTGGTATTTATGGCATCACCCGATATGATTGTGGATGCCAGTGAAGCCAGTGACAGGTTGATGGTACTTGATGTTACCGGGCCATTGTCAATGCTAACGTTGAGGCGCACACTATTCAACGGTTGTGAGGCGATATTGCGGATCAGCAATTGCGGTGTGAAATATTCGGAACAGTAAAATATATTGTTGTTTGGATTAACCGCTTTTTGAACTTCCACATCATTTGTATAGAGTGTGGGCGGGGTACATCCGTTAGAAGAAAGGAGTGGCATGAGCTCCGGGAAAGAAGTGAGCGCTGTTTCCATACGGTCGGCCTGCCCCTGTGTAAACAGGCACATAGTTGCATCGTCTGTATAGTCCATGAAATTCATAAACATTACCCCGGGTGAAACCGTTGTGCAGGCATCTGTTTTGGGGAAAGTAGGGATCCCAAAAAAACATTTTTCCTGGTTGGGTGTATCGTCAACATTATCAGTGTCTGCACAGGAGTTAACATCGCAACTATTGGCTCCCCATATATGCTGCAGATTAAAATAGTGACCTATTTCATGAGTTGCTGTTCTTCCTTTGTTGAATGGTGCGGTTGCAGTGCCGGTAGTACCAAAAGCATGATAGGCATTTACGAATCCTAATTCGCTGGGATCAATACCGAGCCCGGGCATAAAAGTATATCCCAGGTCTGTGGATGTACTCATTTCACAAACCCAGATGTTGAGATATTTAGTTACGTCCCACACATCGGCACCGCCCTGGGAGGCATGTTTGATTGGATCGCCTTCACCCGGTACTGATTTAGTAGATGAGGAAAAACGGGTAATACCACTGGTGGGGTTATTTTGCGGGGTTCGTTGTGCCAGGCAAAACCGCAACTGCCCCTTACCAAATACTGATTTGAATGCTGCCGGTATTTTAACAGAGTCCGCATTCATTCCTGCATAATCCGCATTCAGCACATCTATCTGGCTTTGCACCTGGTCGTCGGTAACTATAGAAGGGTCGGACAGTACAATATGCACCACTACAGGTATAGTTATTATACTGGTAACCCGTTGCTGCACCGGTATACTCCGGCGTTGCCGCCGCACCAGTTCGTATCGCTTTTGAAATGCCTGCTGCCGTTGTTCGAAAGTTGCTTTTTTAAGAGGGTGGTCTTTAAAAAATTTGTCCATTACACTTCCTGTTATGCATCTTTCAGGAGACACTTCAGTGTTTTGTTGGGCAAAAGAAAAATAAATGCTTATAGAAAAAAACAACAGCAGGATGCTGCGTAAAAATAAAGGCATATTCACAAGTGATAAGTTTAGACGTGCACTATGCATATATTAAACGAAACTGATGGTAAAATAAACACTTTTATCAATGTACTCAGTTGTTAGCGATTGACTTTTTATTGCGCCGTATTCCGCGATCAGTTTGGTCTGGATTTGCAGTACAGCATTCAACCTGTAAATGAAGATATGTACAAAAGCTCAATAGAAAAAGTTAGTAATGTTTTGTGAGGAAGTACAATAGCGAATAATCAGCCGAAGTGTGCGACGCAAGATAAGTTTAATAGTAGTAATTTAGCCTGGTTCAATAAGAATAACTCACTGATTAATAAGCATACCAGCTATACATCCACACATCAGGCAGGCGATGGTTCCGCCTATCAATGCTTTTACTCCCAGTTCGGTAAGGTTTCGGCGCTGGTTGGGAGCCAGTTGGCTGATACCTCCAATCTGGATACCGATTGAGGCAAAATTGGCAAAGCCACAGAGGGCATAGGTAGCAATAAGTAACGACTTGGGGTCTGTTATAACATTTGCCGATTTCATTTCTCCCAGTGAGACATAAGCAACAAATTCATTGAGTATTGTCTTTTCGCCAAGCAACTGCCCGATAGCAATCATATCATTGCCCGCTACCCCGATAAGCCAGGCAACGGGGGCAAACACGTACCCGAATATCATCTGCAGGGAAAGTTCATTATAACGTCCATTGGTAACCGCTGCAATTTCGTTGTTGATATCAGTAATATTTCCTGCCCAGCCAAGTAATGCATTTACTACCCACATCATAGCTGTAAATACAATAAGCATTGCACCAACATTCACTGCAAGTTTTAGCCCGTCGGTGGTACCCAGTGATAATGAATCCAAAAAATTATCACCTAACTTTTCCTTTGGTATAGTCAGCTCTTTAGAAACCAGGTGGTGGTCTGTTTCGGGAAAAATCATCTTGGAGCAAACAATAGCTGCCGGGGCGCTCATAATAGATTGGCTGAGCATGTGCAGTGCAAAATAGTTTTGCTGCACCGGATCGGAGCCACCCAGGAATCCAACATAAGCCGCTAATACACTACCCGCAGTATTGGCCATTCCACCTACCATAATGCATAATATTTCACTGCGTGTCATCTTTTCAAGATAAGGTCTGATCATCAGCGGGGCTTCTGTTTGACCAAGGAAGATATTAGCCGCCGTGGAAAGACTTTCTGCCCCGGAGATATTCATCTTGTTGAGCAGGTAAGCAAACACGTACACTATCTTTTGGAGTATACCCAAGTAGTATAATACAGATGACAGGGCAGCAAAAAAGATAATATTGGGCAGTACCTGCACTGCGAAAATATATGCCCAGGCCTGCTTATCATCTGCAAGGCTTCCGAAAAGAAATTCTGTTCCTTTATGGCTAAGATTCAATAATTCTACAAATGCAGAAGACACACCGGAGAGGAAAGATTTAAATATATCGGGGTCGCAGGCTTTTGTATATATAGAGATACAGAGTATAGCAACGGTAAAGCGTATACCCCATTTAATAAGCTCATTGTATTTTGGTGAAAGCCACTTTATAATAAAAGCAATAAGTATAATACTTAGCAGGATAGCAATACCGGGAGTACTAAATTTTGTACTTCGAATCATGCCGAAATAAAAGATGAGTTGCCAGGCTGCAACAGCGAATATTGGAACAGAAGATGCTGTTATGCCCTGTGCTTCACCCCGTTTTATTTTTGATATCTTGTTTATGATATTGTAGAGAAGAATGATACCTGCACAAAGCCAGAATACCGGCTGTCCGTAAACTTTAGTGTTCAGCACACCCATTGCAAACATGAGCTGTGCAAAAATACCTGTTGCTACCAGCTTCCAGTTAATTGCTTTTTTATTGTTGCTAAGCAGGTAGCATACTAATACGAGGAAGCACATCCCAAGTGTACCTCTTCCGATATTCTCAATTGCTGATGTCATATTGCCGAAGCGGCGATTTTGTGTTTTTGATGCAGCAATATACAAATTTGAAATTCGCCCGCTACTTTAAAGAACAAAAAAATCCGGAGATTGATATCTCCGGATCATATCAATGATAAAGTATTTATAGTATTAAGCTAAATGCTGCTCAATCTTTTTTACAAAATTTCCTTTGGGCTGAGCGCCTACTAATTTATCAACTACCTGTCCGTTTTTCAGAAACAAAATAGCTGGAATAGAAGTAACGCCGTAATTAATAGATAACTGCGGGTTGTGGTCAACATTCACTTTTCCAACATTTACCTTGCCGTCATATTCTTTGCTTAATTCTTCAATTACGGGTCCGATTGCGCGGCATGGACCACACCATTCTGCCCAAAAATCCACCACTGTTAGTTTATCTGAAGACAAAACCTTTTCCTGGAAGTTCGCATCTGTAAATTCAAGTGCCATAGTCAAAATTTTATTTATTGTTTTTAATTAAATTTCTTTTTAAATCTGAAGATTAAAAAATTTACCTCAACCCTGCAAATTTAAGTCCATTAACTGAAATGAGCCTATATGGCATATCCACAGTTGTGTATTAGACAAACTGACTTTTTTCTTATTGACCCGCCATAGTTACTTTTACATCCATATCCGGGTTTTCTTCAAGAAAAGCAGCCATTTCGTCATTCATTTCAAACCCTCTTTCCAAAGTATACAAACTTACTTTGTAGTTGGACTTAGGTTCGTACAGTATAAATTTAATGCTTGACTTTCCGGGGTTTGTGCGAATATTATCGTCTACAAAAGTCACCAGTTGTTCATTTACCAGTTTGGGGTGCATTGCAATCTGTAACTGACGTGTTAACACTTTCTTCACTGTTTCCATCAGCATTACACCTGACAATTTGAATTCAAAGTCGGTAGTACTGTTCCATCTCGTTTTGAAATTACCGGTTACGTGCAATACATTTCCGAGACTGAAGTGATCTTTGAATTTAACATAGTCTTCACCAAACAATGCGATTTCCGTTTTGCCTGAATAATCTTCCAAATGAAATACACCAAACTGTTTTCCGTTGCGTGTGGTGCGGTGCTGAGCATCAGCCACCAGTCCTGCAATTCTGAGAGTGCGAAGAGCATTAGGAGTATTTCTCACATTATCTTTCAGTTCATTAAATTCTGCAATGGTATTGATGCCATAGTATTTCATCTCAAACCTGAAATGATCCAGTGGATGCCCACTCAGAAAAATACCTGTAATTTCTTTTTCGTGATCTAATAATTCTGTCAATGTCCAGGGTGGACAATCAGGTAGTCTGGGTGTTGTTATTTCTGGCATTTGCAAATCGCCGAACAATGTATTGCTTGCATTCACCGCCTGGCTCTGATAGATATTTCCAAACTTTACGATTTTTTCCATTCCGGTAGAAGTGTCACCCTGCGGTATGAAAAAATATTGTGCACGGTGTATATCTGCAAAGCAATCGAAGGCACCTGAATAGGCAAGACATTCAAGTGATTTTTTATTTACAGTTCGTTGATTCACTCTTTTAATCAGATCATAGATTGAAGTGTAAGTGCCTTTTTTACGTTCTTCTACTATAGATTCAATTGCTGCTTCACCAACGCCTTTGAGTCCGCCTAATCCAAAACGTATCTCGCCTTTGTGGTTTACTGCAAATCCCTTCTGCGACTCATTGATATCAGGACCAAGCACGGGCAACCCCATACGTTTGCACTCTTCCATAAAGAAAGTAATCTTTTCTATAGCCCCTGCATGATTCAGCACGGCTGCCATATACTCTGATGGGTAATGAGCTTTTAGGTATGCTGTTTGGTATGCTACAAATGCATAGCAGGTAGAGTGCGATTTATTGAATGCATATTGTGCAAAAGCTTCCCAGTCTGTCCATATTTTCTCGAGAATAGTGGCGTTGTGTCCGTTTTTTGTTGCACCGGTAATAAACTGAGTTTTCATTTTATCGAGTACGGCTTTCTGTTTTTTACCCATCGCCTTTCTCAGAATATCGGCATCACCTTTGCTGAAGTTTGCGAGCTTTTGCGACAGTAGCATTACCTGCTCCTGGTACACTGTAATACCATAAGTTTCGGCCAGTATCTCTTCCATTTCGGCAAGATCGTAGGAGATAGGTTCACGCCCGTGTTTGCGGTCAATGAAATTGGGAATATATGCAAGCGGACCCGGACGATACAATGCATTCATCGCAATGAGGTCATCAAACTTATCGGGTTTAAGCTCGCGCAGATATTTTTGCATTCCCACACTTTCAAACTGGAAGGTACCATTGGTATCGCCCCGCTGATACAACTGGTAAGTGGCTTCATCATCGAGGGGGATATTATCCAGTTCAATATCTATTTTATGGTTTTGTTTGATAAGTTGCAATGCTGTCTTTAAAATGCTAAGGGTTTTCAATCCCAGAAAATCCATTTTAATAACCCCGGCTTCTTCAATCACGCTTCCTTCAATTTGTGTAACCCACAGATCAGAGTCTTTAGCAGTTGCTACCGGCAGGAGTTCTGTAAGGTCTTTTGGTGCAATGATAATACCTGCCGCATGTATACCGGTATTGCGCACCGACCCTTCCAGAATTTCTGCTTCATGCAGCACTTTTGCCTGCATATCACTGCCATCATAATATTGTCTCAGTCTTTTTACATTCTCCAGGTCATCAGGGGTGAGACCTTCTTTTTCTTCGAGTGATTTTTCTCCTTCTTTTGATGTAAGCGGAGCATGTAAAACACGTTTGAGTGCAATACCGGGTTTCTCGGGTACCAGCTTTGCAAGAAGATTAGAGTCGGCAAGCGGCAGGTCCATTACACGTGCCACATCCTTAATACTCATTTTGGCGGCCATTGTACCGTAAGTAATAATTTGCGCCACCTGGTTTTTACCATATTTCTCCACTACATAGTCAATCACTTTTTGCCGGCCTTCATCGTCAAAGTCAGTGTCAATATCGGGCATGCTTTTACGATCAGGGTTCAGGAACCTTTCAAAAAGCAGGTTATATTTTATGGGATCAATATTAGTGATGCCAATACAGTATGCAACAACTGAGCCTGCAGCAGAACCACGTCCCGGTCCAACAAATACCCCTATATCTCTTCCTGCCCTGATGAAGTCGCTTACAATCAGAAAGTATCCCGCAAAGCCCATTGACTTGATGGTAAACAATTCAAAGTTGATACGTTCTTCTATTTCCGGTGTAAAAGGATCATAACGGCGATGTGCACCCTCCATGGTCAGGTGTTTCAGATATTCCCATTGGTTCAGGTTGTTGTCTTCATGTACCTGGAATGCTTTGGGTATTGGAAAGTTGGGCAACAAAATATCCCGCTTCAGGTCGAGCAGGTCTATCTTATCTACAATTTCGTTAGTGTTGTCTATTGCTTCGGGCAGGTCGTGAAACACCTGTTTCATTTCCTGTGAGGTTTTGAAATAGAACTGATCGTTAGGAAATGCAAAGCGTTTATTCCTTACCGATACATCATCATCAGAAAACTCCCTCAATGCCGGTGTTGTCAGTTTTTCTCCTGTATTGATACAAAGCAGGATATCATGGGCATTAAAATCTTTTTGATCCACATAATGCGAGTCATTGGAAGCAATAACTTTTACATTATATTTTTTGGCAAATTTCAGGAGGATATCATTTACTTTCTCCTGTTCGGGTATGCCATGCCGTTGCAGTTCCACGTAATAATCTTCCTGAAAAATATTAAGCCACCATTTGAATTCATTCTCTGCTTCTTCCTCACCTTTTTTCAAAATGGTTTGCGGTACCAGGGCACCGAGGCAGCAGGTTGTTGCAATCAGTCCATCGTGGTATTTATGAATCAGTTCTTTATCTATGCGTGGATATTTGCTGTACATCCCTTCGATGAATCCCAATGATGTCAGCTTTACAAGGTTGCGGTACCCGGTTTCATTTTTAGCCAATAGTACCTGGTGGTGACGGGGATCTTTTTCCTCTTTGGAAAATATTTTTCGATGCCTGCTTTCTGTGATATAAAATTCACAGCCAACAACAGGTTTTACTTTTAATGGACTTTTTTTATCATCGGGGTTTACTTTATGCTTATAGGCTTCAGCTACAAAAGAAAATACACCGAACATATTGCCATGATCTGTAATGGCAAGCGCAGGCATACCGTCATTGATAGCTTTATGATACAGGCTGCTGATAGGGGCAGCGCCATCGAGCAAAGAATATTGCGTATGAACATGCAAATGTGAAAAAGCAGACATGCTGCAAATGTCGTGAAGTTGAGTTAAGAATGTGAAAAGCATTTTCCACAACTTATAATGAGATGTGCAGGTGTTGAAATACTGTTAACTGCTTGCTGGTCTGATTTTTGAGGGCTATCTTGCGCCACAAAAACAACTGAGAGGTTTGCGTTATTTTATCTTTTTATTTGGAATTGCTGCGATGCTGAGCAGTTGCAGCAGCCTTAAATCTGTTACCCGTTCCGGTAAATCAACTCATACCGGTATGAAGACGGGTGACGAAAGCGATGCAGCATCTAATACATCAAAATCTAAAAGTGAGACGCTGCCGTTGATGCCTGAGAAAAGAAATGCTCCTAAAATAGTTTTTCTTACCCCGTTTAATATTGAAAAGGGAGACCCGCTTCAGTTTAAGTATGCAATCAAAATGGATGTGGAGGTAGAGCGCCTTGCAAATATTGATCTCTATCATTTTATTGATAACTGGTGGGGAACTCCATACAGGCTTGGAGGTTCCACACAAAAAGGAGTAGATTGTTCGGCATTCACTCAAATTCTGATATCGGATATTTACGGACAGCAAATACCACGCACAGCCCGGGAACAAAAAGATTTCTGCAGTATAGTTGATCTCAGCAACCTGCAGGAAGGTGATCTCATTTTTTTCAAAACAAAAAAAGGGCGGGATATTACCCATGTTGGTATTTACCTGATGGATGAAAGATTTGTACACGCTTCTTCTTCCAACGGAGTAATGATCAGCAGCCTGAGGGAACCTTACTGGAGCCGGCATTTTGCAGGCGCCGGGCGGGTAGTGGATGAGCAGATAACTACAGCCGGCAGATAGTAGAGGTTACTTGATATTATAAACTTGTAATAAGCAACAAGAAAAATAATTTTGAAACAGAGATCAGGAAACCTGTGTCAATGCGTGCGGGATTCGAAATGACGGCTGGGGTTTTCGTCATTTCGACCGAGCCAGGGTTGGTATATTTTTTTATTGGACTCCGAACGAGGGAGAAATCTGTTTGCTGGAAGTAAATCAGCTTTGGCAAAAGATCTGCAGCACAAATTAATATTCAACAGTATTGCTACAACCCAACGGATTTCTCTCCCGCTGTGAAATTCGTTTAGTGCAAAACAACCTGCGGGCGGGATCGAAATGACGGATGAGGTTCTCGTCATTTCGACCGAGCCAGGGTTGGTATATTTTTTTATTGGACTCCGAACGAGGGAGAAATCTGTTTGCTGGAAGTAAATCAGCTTTGGCAAAAGATCTGCAGCACAAATTAATATTCAACAGTATTGCTACAACCCAACGGATTTCTCTCCCGCTGTGAAATTCGTTTAGTGCAAAACAACCTGCGGGCGGGATCGAAATGACGGATGAGGTTCTCGTCATTTCGACCGAGCCAGGGTTGGTATATTTTTTTATTGTACTCCGAACGAGAGAGAAATCTGTTTGCCGGAAGTAAATCTGTTTAGCATAAGAACGACAACTCAATATCATTTTCAACAGTATTACTATAGCATTTGGGTTCTCTGCAGAGTCACTCTTGCAGGCAATGTGTGTTGGCATGACTCTGAGGTAGACGGAGAATTAAAGGTTATTATTAAAACTATTGTCAAGTAAAAAAAGTAAGTTAAACAAAAGAGTAATTATGAGTATGCCAGGCAGGTATAGCTCTCGCACAAAAGGCTCGAGTTGATACTCTGCGGAGAACAAAAGGCAAAGAACTACATTTGATAAAGTATCGCTATCAATAACCCTTAAAAATGTAGTTAATTCAAATGCGGATACCGGTTCTGATATGTTGTATAAGTCTTTTTGCAGTGAAACCAGTTTTTACGCAGCCTTTGGCCGCAACAGACGGATTGGGCAGGACCTTGTTGCAAAATAATGCTGTAGGTGAACCGAGGACTAACAGGCACGTGGCTTTGTTTTATTTTCTTTGGCAGGGCGATAAAGGCTCGCCAACATCTCCAAATAGCTGGGACTTAAGTGAACTGTACGCCAAACATCCGGAGGTTTTTGAAGATGCAGACAATCTCAATTGGGGTGGTGCCAAAGGAACCTACTATTATTGGGGCAAACCTATTTATGGGTATTACAGGGGCGATGATTACTGGGTGCACCTGCGTAATATTCAACTGCTCACTGATGCGGGAGTTGATTTACTGGTAATAGATGCAACCAATAAACTTAGCTACCCGCAACAGTCCGAAGTGCTGATGAAAGCCATGGATGCGGTAAGAGTACAGAAAAAAAATCCTCCTAAAATTGTATTCTATACCAATACAGCGTCTGGAGAAACCATCAATGAAATTTATGAACTGTTTTATAAAGAGGGAGCACCCTACCGTCATCCGGATTGCTGGTATTATCTGGATGGCAAGCCACTGGTTATAGGTGTAACCAAAGAAACGAAGGGGAAACCATACGAGCATTTTTTCACTTTCAGAGAATCACAATGGCCAACAGTTCCCCAGGTAATCAATGGATGGCCCTGGATTAGTTTTACCCGGAAACCAGAGGTACACTACAACGCGCGGGGTGAAAAAGAAATCATCAATGTGTCAGTAGCACAGCATCCCAATCCTACTGCCGGTATGGGTGGTTCAGCGTTTTACGGAAACACCGACAATTGGGGACGCAGTTATCGCAACAACAGTCCCGGCAACCCGGCAACTGATATCAGGTACGGATACAATTTTCAGGAGCAATGGGATTATGCTTTAGCAGAAGATGTACCTTTTATTTTTGTTACCGGATGGAACGAATGGATTGCAGGCCGCTGGAAAAGTCATGACAGCAACCCAAAACATTCCTGGTTTTGTGATCAGGCAAGTCCGGAGTTTAGCCGTGATATTGAGCCATCTTTAACTGCCGGATTAGACGATCATTATTACATGCAACTGGTAAATAACATCAGGAGATATAAAGGCATCGAAAAAAATTCGGTAGACCATGGATTTATATCAATACGCAATATGGGTGACTGGCATAAAGTTAAAAATGTTTATACTGATTATACCGGCGACACTGAACACCGCAACCACCCGGGTGCACAATCTAGTCCGGTTACCATCTATAAAAATGAAACAGGAAGAAATGATTTTCAGTTTTTGAAGGTAGCCAGGGACCAACACAATCTTTATTTTTTTGCCAGTACTGTAAATGAAATTGATAAACCGGTGGATGAAAACTGGATGACCTTGTGGATTGATGCCGATAAACAATCTATAACGGGTTGGAATGGGTATGATTACCGGATTATCCGGGGTAATATTTTACAGCACTATGATAAAGGAAAATGGCAAACAGTGAATGCAAACCAGGTAATATATTCTGTGGAAAAAAATCAGTTGATGATAACAGTTCCCATTCAATTGCTGCCCCTGATTTCAAAACCTCTGAGTTTTGAATTTAAATGGAGTGACAATATGCAAAAGCCCGATCCTCTGGACTGGTATATTAATGGTGATGCTGCTCCCGGAGGCAGGTTTAATTTTCAGTACACTTCAATGTAATTTTCATTAAACCAACAGGTATTCTGCAATCTGATGTTAACCAGTTAGTGGTCACGCTTTGTATCTGTTGATGTTCTATTGAAGCAATAGTCATTTCGAACCTGCCGGAAGAGAAGTGTGGTATGCAACCTCTATTATCTACAGAAGGAAGGTTCACCGCAAAGTCTCTCTTGATGACAATGTATGTTGGCAAGAAAAGTAATTTAGAAACACAGGTCAGAAGACCTGCCAGTGCGGAATTTAATTGAGTTAAGCTATATTGTGAAAACGGCAAAGCGTGACATTGCGTCTGGGCGGGAGTATTATCCTCACAAAATTAATAATATACAAATGAGACTGATTCTTATCTCCCTTTTGATTTTTTTTAATTTACAATTTGCTTTCGCAGAGAAAGGACAAAATGAAATTATTTTTTGCGGTAATGCAGAAAATGATCTTTATAAAGTTTTGAAGTTCGAAGGTTTCAAAGTGAAATTGTTTGATAGTGCAAATAATGCCATAAAGAGTGCTGAAAGAGGAATGGCTGTGTTTATAGTAGCAACCGGATATCCAAAGGTAAAGACTGAAATCAATCCCGGGATGCTACAATTGGCCAAAAAGAAAAAATTAAGATTATATGTTGAGTATCCGGCAATGCTTCCAGGGGTAAAAGTTTCAGACAGTATAATGAAATCCAGCTTCGAAAGGGGTGTGATAACATCAACTGTATTTGGAAGAAGGTTGGAGCCTTTAAGCATAGTGGGGATAAATGATTGTCATATTATTCCTGCTGAAATTGATTCTCCAATGATAGTACTTGCTAAGGTAGCTGGTTTTGATAAGGCAGTTTATGGGCTTAATGATGTGAAAAAATACCCGGTACTTTTCAGACACGATAACATGATGATTGCTATGACTAAATTGAGCAACTTTGCTTCGGGGAGGTTTGCACCTTCTTCGTCATGGAAAGAGGTGTGGAAGTATATATTAGAATGGATGACCGGGAAAAGAAATTTGGTTAGTAATAATTGGTTATCCTATCTGGAACCCAGTTTCAAACAAAACCAGCCTTTGCCGAAGAATGCAGGATCTGACGCAGTCAAAAGAGGAGTAAATTGGTTTTTCAATGCTCATTTGCTTGTAGATTCATCATGGAAAGATGAATGGTTGAAATACCAGGGAAATGGACTTAACCCAATAGGGCCTCCTGTAAAAAGAAATGCAAAAACAGGAAATGGTACTCTGGGTATTATAGAAGGTCCAACGTCAAAAATAAACTTCGACGGGACACAGGATTACCGTTATTGGGTACGTGCAGATGACCAGGGTGAGGTTGCCTACGCCTTAGCTGCAGCATCCACATTATCTGATAAAAAGCGTAACCAGAAAGTAGCATCTAATCTTATAGATTATGTATTTGAAAATTCAAATCTGCGAGGGGGTGATAAATCCGACATCTCAAGTCCGGTATTTGGATTAATTGGGTGGGCAGTAACGCATCCGAATGTTTTCTATGGTGATGATAATGCAAGATTTATTTTAGGTGTAATTGGTACATCTGCCTTTATTAATACAGGAAAGTGGGATAAGAAAATTTTAGAAAATATTATTGCAAACTTCAGGACCACAGGTGTAAAAGGTTTTAGAGGGGACCGGCTTGAAGAAAAAGATATCATAAACAATGGATGGAAATTTTATTGGAAAGGGAATAAAGAAAATCCGCATCCGCATTTTGAGTCATGGCTTTGGGCATGTTATCTATGGCTCTATGATAAAACGGGTTATGAACCATTGTTAAAACGAACAGAAGAGGCAATTAGAATCACCATGAGAGCCTATCCTGATAAATGGAGGTGGACAAATGGAATTCAACAGGAACGAGCACGCATGATGTTGCCATTGGCTTGGTTGATTAGAGTTTCTGATACTAAAGAACACAGGCAATGGTTAGATTTGATAGTTAGTGACTTACTGACTTTTCAGCAGACCAATGGGGCTATTCGTGAAGAGTTAGGCAAGTCCGAAATTGGGTTATTTGGCCCACCGAAATCGAATAAGGAATATGGAACAACCGAAGCGCCTCTAATATTTGAAAATGGAGACCCGGTAGCTGACATGTTGTATACAAATAATTTTGCCTTTTTTGGGTTAAACGAAGCTTATCATGCTACAAAGGATGTAAAGTATTTTAAAGCACTTAAGAAACTTTCAGATTTTTTAATTCGAATTCAGGTAAAGAGTAAAAAGTTTCAGGACCTTGATGGAGCCTGGTTCAGAGCATTTAACTATGAATTGTGGGATTATTGGGCGTCTAATGGAGATGCAGGATGGGGGGCATGGGCAACTTTGACAGGGTGGATTCAAAGTTGGATAGTTTCAACTCAAGTTTTGGTTGAACAGCATGAAAGTTACTGGAACCTGACTCGTAATTCAAAGATTGATCGTTACATGGATCAAACTATTAATCTAATGCTCCCTTTGACTAATTAATCTAATAGAGATTGGTAGAAACTATTTTTTTGATTAATATTCTTTTGAATATTGGAAGTTAATACAATGTTGAATATAGCCCTCACATGCACAAGCCTCCCGACCTGTGCCAATGCAGAAAGATTTTTTTGTTTGGCATAAGAACTACAGCTCAATATAATTTTCAACAGTATTGCTATAGCCTTTGTACCCAATTTTACAATTGCTTATAATCAGCAGCTCCGCTTTTAAACGGGGCTCTCAATATATTGTGAAGACTATTCAGACTTAAACCATTATTATAAAAATGTACAGCAAGGACTACTATGGAAATAAATGCAAGTACAGCAGCCCAAAACCACCATTTTCGAAAAATATTTTTGCGGGCAGATGCAATTTCTTCAGGAAGGTTTGCCGGTAAAAAACTGCCGCTGACTTCTGTATCGCCCCGGAGTATTAAATGACTGGAATCAGGTCTTATTACTCTTATAGCAGGTACAGGCTGCATAAAGTCATAAGTAATCGTTGGGGAGTCCAATATGATGTTGCCGGATTCATCGTAAGACAATTTGCCGATATTATTCCAGTCGAAAGATTGCTTTTCCTTCAGTTGATTTTTTAATTCAAATGAAAAGTCATTTATCTTTTTAATAGCTTCCCATTCTTCAATCTTCATCGCTGAAGCGATATACTGAAAAAGACTTTTGCCGGGCGCATCCTGCATATCATCAAATACTACTTTATAAGTGGGAGGCAGGATCACGTGATCTGAAAAATTGCTGATGGCAGGTACCCTTTGTAATTGCAGCGTACCTAAGCCGGGCAGGCTCAGCGATTTATTTTGTATCAGATATTGATGCAGTATTTCCAGCATGTTGCTCAAGTAAACAATTAATTGCAGCTAAGATATATAATTTATGGGTATGAGGGGGTAGGGTGTGGGGTTTCGGGTTTCGGATTTCGGGTTTCGAGTTTCGGGTTTCGGGTTTCAGGTTTCAAGTATCTGATAGCTCAAAGCTCATCGCCCAAAGCCCAAAGCTCAAAGCCCAAAGCTCATCGCTCATCACTCAAAGCCCATAGCATTTCCTATTTATCCTACTCAAAATTATTCTTCGAAAAATACCCTGCTATTTAGAGAAATTAAAAATAATCCCTCCCAGAATGTTGAAACCGTACACATCATACTGGTTCCAGCGCTGATAAGTGTTGTTGAAGATATTATTTGCCTGCAACCACAGATTAAACTGTTTGGTTATCCTGAACTCCAGCCCAGCATTCAAATCAACCGGGCTACGCATTCTTTTCTCAAGATCACCAGGGGTTTTAAATTTAGCTCCCTCAAAAAAGAATAGATCACTCTTAAGCCAGAGGTCTTTTAGTATTTTCCATCGCAATGATGCGTCAAACTCTCTTGGTATGATACCCCAGGCCTGAGGATATGTTTTATGCTTATTGAAAAGCAGCCAGTTGAATTTAGCAGTCAAAGAAAAATCTTCAGCCTGCACCACGCCTACCTCTCCGTGAAGCTGGAATGCACTCAGCTTTTCTTCGTGCAGAATGGAAAAGCTTTTGCCATCACCAAGATCATTGATCCCATAATTATTTACAAACAAAGGCATGTTGTAAAACTGCACGAGTCCTGCTTTTATATTATAAAAGAAATGCTCCAGGAATGTACCTTTAATACCACCATAAGTTTCATGGATTCGGGTATTAAACAAGGTGTCGGGCTGATCTATATATGGATTTACAGACGCCCATCTCCTGTATGATCCTTTGTCGTAATGCATCAGCCATCCAAACTGAAGTATAGCTTCTTCTCCACTGAGTTTTACATCTGCCATTAAATCGGGCAATAACTTGAAAGAAGAGTTATCCCAGGAAGGAATTAATCCTCCATGTATATTCAGTATATCATTGGTGTACTGAACAGCGATAGGCACTGTAAAAAGTGTATTACTTATTGAAGGCAGGGACTTTCTTGCAAGTTGGGTATAATCGCCATGCAGTCCCAGGTGTATACAAAGCTCATCATTAATAATTTTTTCCAGCGGCACATCGGCTATGGCATTAAATTCTCGGGCACTGTGATTATCATTGAAAAATCCGATGGTTACATTGGGATTATACTTCAATCCGAAACCTGTAAGCTCTGTATTCCTGAAACCAATATTTGCATCAACACCAAGATATCTTCTCAATACATCATTTTTTGAAAAAGAAAATGAATTGTGATCGTAGCCATAAAGATGATAGGACTGGTTGCTAAACCCGGCACGCCCATACAATTCCTGTTTGGCAGCATTGGTAGTACTGCCATATATATCGGCATTAGCTTTTGAATATTGCTGATACGGTACAGCGCTACCTTTGGAAGAAATAAAGCTGCCAATAATGTTCAAGGTAGAATTGTGCCCGTTGGTAAATGTCAACCCTGCCTGGGCATATGGTGTTTGAAAGTTACCATATCCCAGTTTTACAAAATTAGAAGCAGACCATTTTGCAGTTGAGTCAATATTCAAAGCGACTGCACTCACTGTAGCCGGCTGATATACCAATGCAAGACTATTGACAGGTATATTATATTTAAACACAGGCCTCGAAGAATCAGGTACGGGAGGTGCGGCGTTAAAATTGATTTTGGCGGCTTCTTTCAAAGAAGGTTTGAAAGAAGAAGTAATATCAATAGTTTCCTTCTTCAGAATATCCTGGGTGTTGCCGTTTAAGACAAAACATACCGATATGATAACTAAAAAAATGAAACGTTTTATGGTTATTTTATTTTGCATTGTTATCCCTGTTGAATAATAATTATTATTATAGCTTAAGGTATTTAGCCCTCTATTTTACTATTTGCTTTTTCTTCTGTAATCACACGCTGAAGTTTTTCATTGGCTTCGGTTTTCAATTCCGTAATCTTACTATTATCTACTACACTCTGCAACGTAGCTTTCGCATTGAAATAATCTTTTTCTTTCAAAAAGATATCTCCAAGCAGAAGATAGGCTTTGGTTATCCAGTAATCGTAAGAACCGGATTTATTTATGGTTTCGAATGCTGCTTTATCTGCGTTTTTTAAATCGTTTAGTGCAAAATAGCAACTGGCAATTTCGTACCTCGCTTCTGCACCAAAAGATGCTTTATTGATATTTACTACACTTCTGAAATTTTGTATTGCTTCACTGTATTGTCCTTTATCCTGTGCAGCCCTGGCAGTAACCATATAGGCTAGCACTTTGTCGTCTGTGCTGATGTTTTTTTCTTTAAGTAATTCTTTAGCATTCGATACTGCATCAGCCCATTTT
Source organism: Chitinophagaceae bacterium (assembly GCA_039811345.1). Classification (GTDB taxonomy): domain Bacteria; phylum Bacteroidota; class Bacteroidia; order Chitinophagales; family Chitinophagaceae; genus Agriterribacter. Next base: position 35,125 of record JBDHYJ010000020.1, on the reverse strand, counting down.
TTTTGCTGGTACTGGCTGCGTAATATACCTCTCATACCCTCAATACGATTTTCGCCACCGGCAGACAATTCCTTCAGTTTGGTGAAATATTCTTCAGCTTTGGGATAATCCTGAAGTTCAAAATAGTAAATACGTCCTGCCTGCGCTGCAGCCATTTCTGCATATTTGCTTTGTCCTTTATCGGCAACAGTGGCATAACCACCTGATGCATTTTGCCAGTCTTTTCTCTGGTTATAAATTTCACTTCTCAAAAACCATGCATCCAATGCATGCTGCCCGTCCGGAAATTTTGAAAGGTAATTATTAAGGGAGGTGAGGGCACCATTAAAATCTTTGTCTATATATTTATTTTCCGCTGCTTTATAAGTGAGATTATCTTCTTCGTTTACTGTTACCGATCTGCCAATGCTCTTCATAAAACTGATATACTCATCTGTATTTCCTTCGGCAGAATAAATAGCTTTTACATTATCAATGGCTTCATTGGCTTCGGGTGAATTGGGGTACTGGGCAATCAGTTTTTTAAACTGGTTGAGCGCTTCAGTGTTATTATTCATATTATAATAACATAATCCAAGTTTCATTTGTGCTTCCGGTTTCAGGTTGCCACCTGCCGGTGAACTAATTACATTGTTTAAATAGGGTACGGCTTCGCGATATTTCTCGTCTGCGAGATATGTTTTTGCAATTTCAAGGTTTACATCTGCACTTAAAGATGAGCCTGCAAATTTGCGGTCAAAGCTTTTGAGCAGGCTAATTTTTTCATTGGAACTGTTAATACCTGCTATCATAGCATTTTGAAACGTTGCATAATCAGCAGCAGGCCATGAATTATTTATAATTGTGTTATACATAGATTTTGCCCTTGAAAAATTTTTACCCATGAAATAACAGTCGGCCGTACGCAGATAAGCATCCTGAACCACAGGTTTTGCATTGATCGGAGGATTTTTGCTTATCTGTTCAAATAAAGGCAAAGCAAGATTGTAATTTTCTTTTTTGTAATAGCAATAGCCGAGATTATACCTTGCATTTGCCGGTGTTACTTCACCTTCGGGAGTACCGGGATGACTCAGGTAGTCATAATAAAACCTAATAGCATCATCGAGGCGGTTTTGCCTGTAGGCAATTTCACCTTCCCAAAAATTTACCATCGGAGCTACAGATGCATTGTATGGATCTTTAGCTGCCTTATCCAGCAAGGTTTTTGCAGCATCAAGATCCTGGTCGTTGATCAGTTCCATTGCCCTGCCATACATAATCCTCGGGAACATCTTTTTTACAGACTCCGAAGGTGATTGAATTTTTTCGAGTGTATTGAGGGCTTCCCGGTAATTGTTGGTATTGGCGAGCAATCCTGCAGCTATCTCTGCAGCTTCCTTCTGGTACACCGAGTTGGGGTATTCATCAAGAAATTTTTTGAATTCGTTGAGTGCTATATCCTGGTAGCCCAGTTCATAAGAAAGTTTGGCGTAATTAAATTTAGATACTTCGCGCTGGGAAAGATTTACATTGTTAGTAGCACCAAATGAAAAAGCATTCCTGGCATTTGCTTTGTCGCCGAGTTTCAAATAGGCATCACCCAGGATGTACATTGCATTCTGGCTCAGTGAATCTTCACCACCGCTAAGTTGTTTAAGGTTTTCTACGGCATTGGTGAGATCATTGGTCTGATAATAACAATATGCAAGTTCATAGAGTGTTTCGCGGCTAACTTTTTTCGACTTATTCACGTATTCTTTCAGATAAGGCAATGCTTTTGAATATTCTCTTTTTTCAAAAAAAGCGTGCCCCATCAGTTCGCCCATTGGTACATCATTCCGTCCTTTGTTTTTTTTCAGGGCAGCTTCGCCGTAGTCAACTGCTTTTTCTTTCTGTCCCTGTGCATAATAAATGTTGGCTACATAAAAAGGCACTACCGATGCATAATTCGGATCGTTTTCTATTTTTTGAAAAGCGGGAAGCGCTCCTTTGTAATTCTTCTTAGCATAAGCAATTACTCCATAGTAATAATTAGCAGCTTTATAATTTGGATCTGCAGGATTTTTAGCAATACTCTCCAGCAGCGGTGCAGCCCGATCGTATTTATCCATGGTGAAATAAGCATATCCCTGATGAAATTTCATTGCCGATATCTGCTTATTGCTGAGGTTTTGCACACTTGTCTGTTCATAATATGCAAGGGCATTTCTCAAATCGTTTTTCCTGAAATAATATTCAGCAAGATAAAAACTTAGTCTTTCCGTAAGTGAAGGGTTGTAATTTAACCCAATAAAATGTTCTGCATCCTTTGCAGAAAAACTTTCATTTTGCTGCAGCCCGCAGGCTAAAGCATAAAAGTGTATATCATCAGTAGCAATAGCATTGTTGGCGCGGTCAGTTGAACGGGTCTCCTGCCTGAGTGATTTGAACAAAGGGTATGCAAGGCTGAATTGTTCTTTCTGGAAAAATTCTTTCGCCTGCTTGTAAGTAGCCAGGGGATCTGTATTAATGGCTGATGGCTGAGACCTGGTTGTTGTTGCAATGCATCCCAGTGTACATGCTAAAATAAAGGAAGGTATGCGCATACGAATATATTGGTTACCGCACAATGTTGCTACGACTTTTGACATTGTACGAAGTTCTCCTGTCTTTTGTTATAAATTTCTTAAAGTAGAATTGCTGCAAGATACACTCTTACTTATTTTACAATAACCATTCCAATTCGTTTGTGGATAAAAGGTTGGTATCACCTATTTTTGCGCACTAAAAAAATAAAAAATGAAAAGGTTGTTATCAACAAATTATACGGATTGGACCTTTAATGCAGCATTGTTTGTTTTGCGTATTTCAGCAGCGCTGATGATCTTGCCTCATGGCTATGATAAACTCATTCATTTTGCAGATAAGAAACATTCATTCATGAATTTCATGGGACTTGGCAGTACACTGTCTCTTTCTCTCATAACATTCGCCGAATTTTTCTGTGCCATATTTGTTATTATAGGATTGTTTACAAGGTTTACGGTACTTCCACTGGTTATTGCAATGGGAGTGGCATTGTTTAAAGCACATGAAGGTGCAATTTTCGGTGGCGGAGAAAAGGCTGCATTATACTTCGGTATTTTCTTTTGCATTTTATTGGTTGGCCCGGGTAAGGCCAGCGTGGATGGTATGATGGGTAAATAAATCTACTGCGAGGAACAAAGATTTATATCATTATTTTAACAGATCAAGAACACGATACATTTTTCTTACCAGGCTGTTAGTTGATCCGTTATAGTTATTGACGAGAAAAGAGAAGATATAAGTTTTCCCATTCTTTGCAGTATGATAACCTGCAAAACCCTTTACACCCCTAATTGTTCCACTTTTTATATGCATGTTATTATACACAGGGAGCGCATTAAAAAATGAATCAAACCAGGGCTGCTGTCTTGCATATTTCAACACTTCAACCTGTGCATGAGTGGTTACCCTGTTGAGTGGCGAAAGTCCGGAGCCGTCTACTATATTTAATTCATTAGGGTCAATACCTTTTTGTTTCCAGAAATTTTGAATAAGGGTTACCCCGGTATCGGTGGCGGTATAGCCGGTTTGTTGGTATGCCATTGTTTTGAGTAATGCTTCACCATACAGGTTAATACTTTTTTTATTGAACCAATAGATCAGCGAATCAAGGGCAGGTGACTGATATTTGAAGAATACACTATTTACTTTTTTGCTGTTGCTTCTTTCAGCAAAAACAATATCTGTCTGATCATTCGCTTTTCCGGTATGAATAAGTGTATCGCACAGTTCACCTAAAAACTGTGCAGCTGCTGAAGGGAAAGCTCCGGATATTTTGAAATGATTCTCGTTAACCGGGATTGTTCCTTTTATTGTTGCTGTATCTCCAGATGCGGGAAAGTAAATATATGCATTGTCTCCACTCCCGGAACGAGCTGCTATGAGTTCAGACCTTAGAAAATAATTATTATACAATACAGGATGGGTGGCTGCAATATCTACATGACTGCCTAACCTGCTCCCCGATTTCAAAAAAATATCAAACTGGTTTTCACGCCAGTTCAATTTTTCTGCGCCGGCACCATAGTAGTTGCCAATGTCCTGCCATATCCAGCCGTCGGGTATATCCTTTTTTGCCCATCCACTGTTATCAATTATGATAGTACTGCAATGTTTAAAATCATCCGGCAATGAGGTAATAATTTGTTTCATAATTGTACCTGGTGTGGTACTGCCCCACCTGGAACTGCCGAAAGAAGGATCACCTGATGGTTGTATGACAATTGCTCCCGTACCAGGAAGAGTTTTGTCTTTGATCATTTCAAATGAAGTGGTATAACGGAATGATTTACCCAATACCTCGAAAGCAGTAACGCTGGTAATAACTTTTTGCGTGGATGCTGGAGCCATACCTGTTTGGCTGTTTTTGTCGAATACAATACTACCGCTTGCAGCATCAATAACATATAATGAACTGAACGCGTACTTTAACTGCGGATCATTTTCAAAATTTTTGAAAGCCGTGGCAATTCTTTGGGAAACCGTTTGGGCTTCCAGGCTGCCACAGCAATATAGCAACATTAATAACTGAATAATTTTATTACGGGAAAACACAATCGGATACATCCTTAAATTATTTTATTGCTCCTGCTGGAATGAGTAAATTTACATCATGGAAAATGAAGTTAGGGAACCTGCACCCAAATACAATTATATTTCAAGAGAGGACTACCTTCTTAAAGATCGGAGTTCTGAAGAAAAACAAGAATATTTCGACGGGCATATTATTGCTATGTCGGGCGCCAGTTTGAAACATAATATTATAGAAAGTAATGTAACAGGAACTTTATTTTCATTTCTTAAAGGCAAGAAATGTCAGGTCTTGCCTTCTAACATGCGTGTTACTAATCCCACACAGGACGCATATATGTATCCAGATGCCACCATTGTTTGTGATGGGCCGGAACTGGAAGCAGATACTTTTGACACCCTTACCAATCCGGCAGTAATATTTGAATTGCTTTCCCCTTCCACAGCAGGCATGGACAAGGGTAGAAAATTTTTCTTCTACAGGGAAATTCCTTCCCTTCGCGAGTATATCATGATTGATACCAGCAGGAGATATATTATTGCTGCCCGCAGGCAAAACGATAATTCCTGGCTGTTCGAAAACATTGATGAAAGCCATGATAGCATAACTATTCAAACTATTCATTTCAGCTTAACTCTCCGGGAAATATATGATGGCACAGGTCTCTGATTCAGTAAATGATACCCCAAGAATATTTGCTTCTATAATTACCATTGGCGATGAACTGCTGATAGGTCAGGTAATAGATACCAACAGCGCCTGGATGGCACAGGAACTTAACAAAGCGGGTATCTGGCTCCGGCGTCGGGTAGCCGTTGGAGATAGTAAGGAAGAGATTGTCTATGCATTGGATGAAGAAAGCCGGCATGCTTCCATTATATTAATAACCGGTGGACTTGGCCCTACTGCAGATGATATAACCAAACCTGTATTGTGTGAATACTTTAACGGAAAACTTGTGACAGATGAAGAAGCATTAGCTAATGTAACTTCAATTTTCGCCAGGCTCAACCGGCCAATGATAGAACGCAACAGGATGCAGGCGGATGTTCCGGATACCTGTACGGTCATTCAAAATAAAAGAGGAACTGCCCCTGGTATGTGGTTTGAGAAAGAAGGAAAGATTTATGTGAGTATGCCGGGTGTACCTCACGAGATGAAAGGCATGATGACAGATTATGTTATTCCGCAATTACAAAAGCATTTTACTTTTCCGTTTATAGATCACCGTACATTACTGACTGCGGGGATAGGCGAATCTTTTATCGCCGAAAAAATATCAAACTGGGAGAGTGCACTTCCTCCCCATCTCAAACTTGCTTATTTACCCAATTACGGCATGGTTCGGTTACGCATTACCGGTACTGATTCGGATAACGATCGCCTGCAACAAGATTTAAATACACAGTTCAGCCTGTTAAAGGATTTAGTAAAAGACTGGATGGTAGTGGATGAAGATATTCCCATGCAGCAGGTAATAGGAAAACTTTTACTGAAAAGAAATGCTACTGTAGCTACTGCCGAAAGTTGTACCGGCGGATATATTGCACATCTTATCACTTCGGTAGCCGGATCATCGGAATATTTTAAAGGCAGTATAGTGAGTTATGCCAATACAGTGAAGGAACAGATACTTGGGGTGCCACATCAGGTGCTGGATAGTGTAGGTGCTGTAAGCGAAGAAACTGTACGGCAAATGGTGACAGGTGCTATGGCCGCATTGGAAACTGAGTATGCTGTTGCAACCTCGGGTATAATGGGACCGGGTGGGGGGACCCCCGAAAAACCAGTGGGCACTGTTTGGATAGCTGCCGGTAATAAAAATGAGTTAATTACTGAGTGTTTCCATTTCAGATACGACCGTAGCAGGAATATAGAAATGGCGTCTACTTATGCACTCAATATGTTGCGAAAAGTTATAGAGGCGGATTTGAGTTCATAGCTATAAGATATATTTCGAACTTTTGCTGCATATATCTCTATTACTCCTGTATTCTCATTTTGTATAGCAGAACAAATATTTTGCTACACAGGTGCGGGACAGAGTCCCGTAAGAACATAGTGAGTGCGAAGTCGGAGACTTCGCACAGCATAGTTCAGATTAACAGGTTCTTCTATAAATTACTATAAAATCAGATTGTTTGAACAGGACCGGTAAACCATTTCTTTACGGATAAATGCCACCATATCCATAAAAAAATCAATGTCAGTCCTACAAGAATAGGTGCATAGTTTACGGCAAGCCACGAAAAGTCCTTATTCCCCGGAACTGCAGCAGGTTCAAATGGCATAATAAAATACACACACATAATCACAATCTCAGCTATTGCTACCAGGCACATCCATTTGTAATGTTTGCCTATATTCCATTCCCCCGGTGAAAAAGTATTACCCATTTTCCATCTCAGCCATATAGGAATAACAAAGGCAAGATAAAGACCAATAACACCAACGGATACCACAGCATAAAAAGCTGTTGGGATACCCCTGGGACTTTTCCATAATGCCGGAAGAGTAATAAGGATACCCGTTGCGGCTGATGCAAGCACAGCATTGGCCGGCACTTTTTTCTTGTTCACTTTTGACCAGAATTGGTGACCTGGCACTGCACCGTCGCGGGAAAAGGCAAACATCATTCGCGAACAGGAGGTAAGACAAGCTACGGAACAAAATAACTGACCCGCTGTAGAAATTACAAGTACAAGCTTAAAGAATACAGGCGGAAGAGCATGGTATAAAATGGAAATGACAGATCCACTCCCGAAAGGATTTACTGAGGGATCAAAAGAACTGACTATATCGGGTTTTGTTGCTGCATACAAAAATCCAAGTAAAAGCAGATATCCCCCAACTGCTGAATAAAAAATTGATTTCCATATTCCTTTTGCCGCAGCTATATGGGCGCCTTTTGTTTCTTCTGATAAATGAGCAGAAGCATCAAATCCGGTGATGGTATATTGGGTCAGTAATAATCCTAAAGGCAAAACATATATCCAGTAAGTAAACCCGCCGGAAAATCCTGAATTATTGATTTGTGCAGTAAATACCCATTTCATATCCTGGTGCTGGGAGGGGACAAGGATCAGTATAACGATTACGGCTGCCACACCGAATACATGCCACCATACGGATATATTGTTGAGCACAGCCAGTATCTCACTGCTGAAACAATTGAGCACAGTGATTATTATCATAATAGTGGTGAACCAGAAGAATTGCTGGTTAATGCGGTCGCCCTCTAAAAACCCAATGGCATAAGCAGGAGAATAAGCGCCTATGGTAATATTCAGAAAAGTGGCTGCACCATATACAACCGAAGCGGTAACAGCCAGTAATCCTATAAGGTTCAACCAGCCGGTATAGAAACCCGCTTTTGCTCCTCCTAATTTTGAAGCCCACCAGTAAATACCACCCGATACCGGATAAGCGGATGCAAGTTCTGCAAGACAAAAACCGATGATGAGAATAAAAAACGACACAATTGGCCAACCGATAGAAATAGCTATAGGTCCACCATTATTCCATGCCTGTCCGAATGTGGTAAAACAACCGCTTAATACTGAAATAATAGAAAATGAAATAGCAAAATTTGAAAATGCCGAAAAACTTCGTTTTAATTCCTGCTTATAACCTAATGCGGCAAGTCGCCGCTCATCTTCTGAAATTATTTCCTGATCATTGTCATTGTCAGTCTTGTTTATCAACTCCATCCTCCAAATTATGTAAAAAAGGACAAAAGCAATCAAATAGTATTGAAAAATATCCTACTCACTCATGATACCCGGCACCTAACTCATTCTCTTTAGTATTGATGACTGCACTATAATTATTTAACGACCAGATATCTCCGGTTGTAATATCAGCAATATACAAATCGTATCCGCCTCTTGTACCTGAACGGGTGGAAGATAAAAAGATAAATTTAGAATTAAACGGGTATGCATCTGAGTAATCACCTGCAGGTTCATTGAAAGGTAAGACAAGTGTTGATTTTGAATGTAGGTAACCTATGTATAACTGATCGTGGTGATTGGATGCTGAATACCACCTGGTGAAAATAAAACTACTGTCAGTTATTGCAATTGGATAATATGCATATATACCCGTGGCTGCAAAGATTGCTTTTGTAGTATTAGTTGCAATGTTATAGCTGTATATGGAAGAAATGTCATTTGCTTCTGCAGCATACAGAATATTTTGATTTTGATTTATAAAATACGGCATAGAGGCCTCATTTTGAGAGACACCATATTGAGCAATAATATTTCCCAGTGTATCTATACGGGTTAATTTGCCATTACACTTAAAAATGATAGATAATCCGTCAGTCGAAAATTTTGGATCTTCATTCCGGCTGTTGAGTGCTGAAGTGAGGTTTACGGGCTGTGCTGTATCTCCAAATTGCCACTTGAAAATATCCCAGCGATTACTATTGGAATCAATCCCCATAAAAACTATCTTTTTACCATCCGGTGAAAAATGAGCATTCATAGGGTTTTTTATATTCCATTGAGCACTCAAAACTGTATTGCTGTTTGTAGAAAAATCATGCAGCATTATTTTAGAATCATCGCATGCATAACAGGAATAGCTATGATAAACAAGCCTGCCGGTGAGGGCAGGCTTGTTTAGTGTAGTATCACCCGGATGCTGATTGCCGGGCACTTCATCTGTTACTTCTGTTTTGCCGCAACTTAACATCATTGCACCCGTAATCAATAAACCTGCGGGCAACATTCTGCTTCTTAATAAAATAACGCGGCAATATTTCAGTAGTGTCATTTTAGTAACCCTGGTTTTGTGTAAGGTTGGGGTTTGCATCTATCTCAACCTGTGGTATAGGCAAAATCCAACGCTGTTGGGTGCAATTGGAGTAATCCATTTTTACCGCTTCGCCCTGCACACCATCTGCACAGGTATAGGTATATTCATTCAGTGCCTGCATAACGGTAGTGGCTACCCCGGCTCTTACCAGATCGTCCCAGCGCTGCCCTTCAAATGCAAGTTCAAGTCTTCGTTCCAGTAAGATTGCTGCTTTCATTTGTTCCTGTGATGAACCGGATATATCAGGCAGTCCTGCCCGCTTCCTCACCAGGTTAACAGTTGTAGCTGCGTCTCCGGGGTGTCCGGTTTCATTCTGTGCTTCTGCTTTGAGTAAAATAATATCGGCAAGCCGCAGCAAATAGAAATCGTCTCCGCTCGACCAGCCATCAGGATGTTTTTGTTTATAGTTAAAAGGAATGGCCGTGTCAGGATCCTGGCAGGGGTTCCAGTTTTCATCTGCCCAACTGATGGGGTCGCCATTTGCATCTGTTTTCATGAAAATAATATTGGCATTCTTTCTTACCTCATCACCGGCAGCATCATAAGCAGCAACCAGGTCTTTTGATGGCACACAGTATTTCTGCCAACCATCTTCAGGCGCCAGAAATAGCTGTACACCCCAGCATGCTGCGCTAGCACTTCCTGCCAGGTAGGGAATTTCCAGTATTGACTCTTCATTATAATCATGGTTACCGTCAAACACATCTGTATAGCTGCCCATTAATGCATAACCTGCGGGACTGTTAATTACTGCATCACAATATTGCAATACTTTGTTGTAATCCCTGTCGCTCCGCTGTGCCCATACTTTGGCAAGCATGGCATTGGCTGCTCCTTTGGTGGCTCTTACCTTATTTACCGAAGCTGTATTTTCGGTAGCGGAACCTGATGGCCCGTTGTAGTGATCAGGTAAATTTTCTACAGCTGTCTCCAGGTCGGATACAATCTGATCGTACACTTCTTTTTCTGTTGCCCTGGGCTTCCTGGTTTTTTCAGGATCTGCTGTGTTTGATTCCAATTCCAATGGTACACCCCCATATAGCTTCACCAATTGATAATAATGAAATGCACGGAGGAAACTGATCTCGCCTACAATTTGTTTTCTTCTTTCTTCAGTAAGAGATGCATCTGTGACCTCTGCTATTTTGGTAAGTAAAACATTGCAACGTGCAATTCCATTGTAAAACATTTTCCAGTGTGCATAGCTATGAGTATTGCTGGGCGGAAGAATAAACCTGTCGTAATCATAAAAGGTTTCTTCATTATTGCCACCGGGATATGCATTGTCTGACCGTACATCGCTTAACATTACATTTTCCCACTGATAATAATCGCTACTGTAAAAAGTATTGTAGCAACCTGCAAGCGCATTTTCAATATCGTCTGCAGTTCCATAAGCATTACCAGTAGTAAGCGCAGTTTTAGGGTTGTCGTCTAAAAATTTTTTACATGCAATAAACGGCAACAGTCCAAGCAGCACTATTATATATTTAAATGAATATTTTTTCATATTTGCTGTTTTATTCAGATTAGAATGAAATATTGATACCGAAAATAAAATCTCTCGACTGCGGATAAGTACCATAGTCAACACCAGGAGCTGCATTCTGGTCGGTGGTAGAGTTGGATTTTCCGCTGAATGCGCTGAGCTCCGGATCAAAACCTTTGTAATTTGTAAATGTGAGAAGATTTTCGGCAGTAAGATAGATAAAGCAACGACTCAATTTTATTTTATTGATTAGTGCTTCAGGAAGTTTATACCCGAGCGTGAGTGATTTTAAACGCAGGTACGACCCATTTTCAATAAACCTAGAAGAGGGTAGTGAGTTGTCCCAATTGTTGGGCGACACACCGGGCATATCAGTATTATCACCGGGTTTCTTCCATCTGTTTAATACTGAACTGGATTGATTTACTGCCAATGCCATAGATTCTGTAAGTATCCTTGTTGCGTCCATCACTTTATTGCCACTTACACCCTGAAAGAAAATATCGAGGGTGAAATTATTCCAGCTTAAAGTATTGGTAAAGCCAAAGGTAAATTTAGGAGTGGCATAGCCTATAATTCCCACACTGTCTGCTGAGCCATCAAAGTTTTTAAGAAAAATAATATTGCCTGTTGCCGGATCAACACCCTGAGAAAACTTTCCGTAAAATGAACCCAGTGGTTGTCCTTCTTCTACAAGAGCAGTATTATAGTCTGAGCCCAGCACATTAATTGTACCAACAACAAGTTGAGTACCTACAATATTCAGCACTTTGTTCCTGTTGAAGGATATATTGAAATCACTGCTCCATCTGAAATTATTATGCATTATGTTTTTGGAGTGGAAAGAAAACTCAAAACCTTTATTGCTGAGACTGCCTGCATTTTGCCATGCACTGGCATATCCGGTACTTGTTGGTATGGGCACGGCAAGCAACATGTCGGTTGTTCTTTTGTTATAATAATCGGCAGTAATTAATAACCTGTTTTGAAATAACCCCAGGTCTATACCGATATCCAACTGTTTTGTTTTTTCCCAGGTAAGATCCACGTTTTCAAGTGAGCCTGGTACATAAGCAGAATGAACCTGGTTGTTAATAAGATATTTTGAACTGGTGGTATCTACAATTCCAAACCTTGCATTGGCAGGCACTGCATCATTTCCTACTATTCCCCAGCCGGCACGCAGTTTCAACTCAGAAATAACGTTTTGGCTCCTGCTGAAAAAGTTTTCTTCAGATATTCTCCATCCTGCAGAAAACGAAGGGAAACTTCCCCATTTGTGACCCGGAGCAAATTTACCGGAGCCATCACGGCGGAAATTGGTAGTGAGAAAATATTTCTCTTTATAATTGTAGTTGAGCCTGTCTATAAATGCTACCGAAGAAACGGGGTTGATTTCTTTAACTGGTATTGATTGTATTGCACCTCCATCAACAGACTGGTCACCTGGCTTTGCATTTCTGAAATCAACAGAGCTGCGATAGAGATTATTGGTATTTTGTCTTGATATTATAAATCCGGCAAGAGCAGCAATACTGTGGTCTTTGATTTTTGTATTGTAGTTTATAATGTTTTCCGATATCCAGCTGGTAAATTTATAGTTATTGTCTGTTGCTAATCCATGCATTGTTCTGCCATACCTTGTTTGAACAGTATCCTGAAAAGAAGTGTACCTGCTTTTTAAATTTTCAAAACCAAACAGGCTTTTCAGTTTAAGCCCTTTTACTACTTCTGCTTCTAAATAAGCATTGCCGCTATAACGGTTGCTTTTATACAAATGATCGGGCTGATATACAGATGATACCGGGTTTTCCAGGTCGTTAAGGAAGGGGCTCCTTGCATACATACGTGGATCGTCAAGGTCTCTAAGCCCGATGATAGGTACAGTAGTAAGCAGCCTGGCTATTACACCGTTGCCATAATTTTCAGGTATATCCCTGTCTTTCCAGTTGCTGTAAGCAAAGCTGATACCGCCCTTCAGGAATTTAGTAATCTGCTGATCAAGGTTGGCTTTAAAGGTTGCTCTTTTCAAATTGTTGTTCAGCACAATACCATTCTGATTAACAATAGCGCCAGATATATAATATGATGTAGATTTTGTTCCACCTGTAGCCGACAACTGGTAGTTTTGTGATAGTGCATTTCTAAATACTTCATCCTGCCAGTTAGTATTTGCATTATACTTATTCCAGTCGGTTGTTTTTCCCATTTCGGTGGCCAGGTCTTTAAATTGACTGCTGTTTAATACATCCAGTTTTTTCCAGGGTTCGGATAGTGTGAGGGAAGTATTAAAATTCAGTTTGAGTTTCTGTGCTTTACCTCTTTTAGTTGTTACTAGAACAACACCGTTGGCGCCACGATTACCATAAATAGCTGCTGAAGATGCATCTTTCAATATAGTGATGTTGTCAATATCGGAAGGATTAATATCATTGATACCTTCCATTGGCACACCATCAACAATATACAATGGATCACTGCCGGCAGTAATAGAAGATGTCCCCCTGATGCGAATAGAAAATCCTGCCTGGGGTTGGCCCGAAGACCGTATGACCTGCACACCGGCTGCCTTGCCTTCTATTGAATAACCAAACTGCGAATTACTGCGGTTCTCCAGGTCTTTTGATGAAATAGTAGCCAGGCTACCGGTAACATCTTTTTTCTTTTGCGAGCCATATCCCACAACTACCACTTCATTTAATTCACTTTCTTTCTTTTTCAAAACAATCTGCAAAGAAGTCTGCCCCGAGCTAACGGTTATTTCTTTTGTTTCATAATCAACAAAAGAAACCTGCAATACAAATTCAGTCTGCTGAACATTAAGTGAGAATGAACCGTCAGTAGCAGTACTTGTTCCCGCATCACTGCCTTTTATACGAATGGAAGCTCCTGATAAAGCATTGCCATTTGCATCGGTAACACGGCCTGTAATTCGGATATTATCAGTTTGAGGCGTATTAATAGTTTTAACTACAATTGTTTTATCAATTATGACATAAGAAAAGGGCTGGTTTTCAAAACATGCCTGCAGTGCATTTTCGAGTGGCACGTTTTTGAGATGAACTGTTACCCGGTTAAAATCCTTTAACTGGCTTTCAGTGTAGAGGAATGAATAGCCGGTCTGTTTTTTAATTTGCCTGAATGCTTTATCCAGGGAAACATTGTTCGCCGACAAAGTAACCATTTGACCAAATCCCGTTGCCGATGCAGTAAGACATCCGGAGATCATTAAAACAACAATCAATTTCATGATTCGCCAGGTTTGCATAACAAGCGGGTTTCCTATATGCGGGGCCCGCTTAAGCTTCCATAATTTCATACATTTGTACAGTTTGGGTTTAATAATAAGCATCCTCACCAGAGTTGCCTTTGTTATAGATCCTTACATTATGCCGCCTCGTCTCGCACACGAGGTGGCTTTTTTATAAGTGTAAGACAGAAGACAATGGGTTCAAGGTATATAAACTAAATTGACCTTACACCTTAAGCCTTATTCCTTACACCTATTTATATACTTCAATCATATTGCCACTTGTTTTAAAATGAACGCTGCCGGTTGTTTCAAGCATAGTTAATACGCCTGATATGTTTTTTTCACGGGAAATATCTCCATAAAAACGTTCAGTAATATTTTCATTAAACTTTACATCCACATCGTACCACCTGCTGAGCTGGCGCATAGTAGTGTATATATCAGTACCGTTAAAAATAAATAACCCGTTTTTCCAGGCCATCACTTCTTCAGTATTTACCTGCCTGTGAATTTGAATATCATTGCTGACTTTTGCCTGTTCGCCCGGTGTTAGATTTACCGAATGATTTGCTTTTGAAACTTTCACTGAACCTTCCAGCAGAGTCACATCCAGTGATGCTTCATCTTTATATGCATTTATATTAAAATGGGTACCGGTTACCTGCACTGTTGTTCCATTAGATTGTACAATGAAAGGTTTTGCAGGATCCTTAGCTACTTCAAAATATACTTCACCTTCTATCTCAACTTCCCTTTGATTTTCGTTAAAGGCAACCGGGTAACGAATTTCGCTTTCGGCATTCAACCATACTTTTGTACCATCACTTAATGTGAGTTGTACCACCCTGCTTCCCCTGGGGTTGGTTAATCTGTTATACTGTGTTTCAGATATTACTTTATCATCAGCAGTATATTGTATTTGTCCATCTGCTGTTTTCTGTATTATTGTTTTTCCCTGCATAGCCATATTACCAATGTTGATACTGTCTACAGCTATACGGGTTCCGTCCTGCAGGGTAATTGTAGCTTTGGTTATAGCAGGTGCAGCAACATCTGTTGCAGTGATCACAGTGTTTTGATTTTCTATCGGTTTTTGTCTGGCAGGAAAATTTATAAATAGAAGTGCGGCGCCGGCAATAGCAAACAAAACAACAGCGGCGGCTATCCAATATTTCCAGTTTCTGTATTTCTGTATTGCAACTACATTTTCTTCTGTATCGTATTTCGAAATTAGATTTTGCCAACCATCTTCTATATTATAGCTATACATTTTCTCCAACTCTTCTTTCACATAAAGGGGATCAGATAATTGTGAAAGGAATACCGGGTTTTGAGGAGATGCTTTAAGCCATTCATCTAATACCTGCTGCTCCTGTTCAGAAAGCTGTTCCCCTTCAAGGCGCCTGATAATAAGTGCTGAAATCCTGTAGAGATGATCGTTCATGAATTATTATAATATGATGATTGCCGGATAGACCGGAGATGCTATATACACGAACGGGATTCATTTTTTCCCATGCCGGATAGAAATATTTTTTAAAATTAATCCTGCTATACCATCAAAAGGAAGAACTTTCCTGTAAAGCAATCATTATACCCAGCAAGGATAACATCCCATTTTGCAAAAAAGCTTTACGTAGTAATAGAATGGCTTTACTTTTCTGGTTTAGTACTGTTTTGGGTGAAATGCTGAGTTGCTTTGCTACCTGATCTGTTGTAAGCTGTTGAAAAAACATTAATTTGAATACCTGGGCACATTGCGGTGGCAGACGTTCTATTTCCTGATGTAGCGTAGCCAGTACTTCAGCGTTTATAAGTTGTATATCTTCGGTAGTAGCTGATTGTTCTGAGAGGTATTGTATTTCGTTTTCAGATTGCCGGTGGCGCTTTTGTTTTCGCAGGTAATCAATGCAGGCATTGCGGGTAGCAGTATAAAGAAATGATTTTATATCTCCTGTATGTTCAAAGTCATCCCTTTTTCTCATTAATTTCAAAAAGCTCTCTACAACTATATCTTCCGCCTCCTGACGCTGATGTAATATACTTTCGGCATAATAGCAAAGCCGGCGATAAAACATATCAAATAGCGCCTTTGTTGCCACAGCATCCCCACGGCGAAATTTCTCAATAATATCAAAGCTGTTTGAATCGGTCATTTGTTTTTGTATACAATGAGCCCATCGGCAGGTCAATTATAAGTAAATCAGGTAACCCAGCATAATATTTTTTAAGCACAGCCTTTACCATTGCAGAAATGAATAAATAGCGTTGCAGACTTACAGATTTTGCAAAGCGGGATTGATATTAACATTAATTAACGTTAGCAAATGAGTGGTTAAATGAGTTTCAACATCAAATTTTGTTAGCTTCGTGGCCGATGAAAATTCTATATATTATTTCTGCTTCTGCTCTGATAGCTGCTTCATGTACTTCAAAGAAAGAAAAAGCTGCCGGTACATTACCTCCCGTGCGCAATCATGCCGTTCAGGCAGATGCTTTTGTTGTCAAAACCATTGCATTAAGTGAAGATATACAGGTGGCAGGCTCTCTGGCGCCGGCTGAAGGAACGGATATCCGGCCCGAAATTTCGGGTAGGGTAGTGGGTATATATTTTAAAGAAGGAAGCAATGTGCAAAAAGGAGCTTTGCTTGCCAAACTTTTTGATGATGACCTGCAGGCGCAACTCAAAAAGCTGGAAGTACAGTTGGAGATCAACGAAAAAACAGTTGAACGATATAAAGCACTACTGAAAATACAGGGCATCAGTCAACAGGATGTTGATCTCAGTGAATTACAGGTAAGTAATAACAAAGCAGATATTGCACTCATAAAAGTGAGTATTGCCAAAACAGAAATCAGGGCACCATATAACGGTCGTATCGGACTACGTAATATAAGTCTTGGCGCTTATGTGTCCCCTTCAGATGTGATTGCAACAATTCGCCAGGTAAACCAATTGAAACTTGAATTTACAGTACCTGAAAAATACAGCAACACATTTACTCCCGGGAAAAAAATAACTTTTACAATTGATGGGGTTCAGCAAAATTTTGATGCTACTGTTTTAGCTACCGAACATTTTATTGATGCCAATACCCGCAGCCTTACTGTAAAAGGACTGGTAAAAGGTAATCATCCATCGCTGGTGCCCGGTGCATTTGCAAAGGTGGCACTCGATATAGACAAAGAGAATAATGCTATAATAGTACCTACTCAGGCTATTATTCCGCTGAGCAGGGGCAAGGAAGTAATTGTATATAAAAATGGTACCCCGCAATTTATTTCGGTAACAACGGGTATAAGAGATTCTACATATATACAAATCACCAAAGGAATTAATATTGGTGATACGGTTTTAGTCAGCGGACTAATGGCTATAAAACCAAATTCTCAGGTAAAACTTAGTAAAATAAACTAATGAATATTTCAGAGCTTAGTTTAAGGCGCCCGGTACTGGCTACAGTATTAAGCATACTTATCGTGGTATTTGGCGCTATTGGTTTCACTTTTTTAGGAGTAAGGGATTATCCGGCCATTGATCCACCGATGATTAATGTGCGCACCAATTATGCGGGTGCTAATGCCGATATCATAGAGTCACAGATTACAGAGCCTCTGGAAAAGTATATTAATGGGGTGGCCGGTATTAAGAATATCACTTCCTCCAGCAGCCAGGGCATAAGCAATATTACTGTAGAGTTTGATCTGGGTGTTGATCTCGAAGCAGCAGCTAATGATGTGCGGGATAAAGTATCGCAGGCACAGCGCAGCCTTCCGAAAGATCTTGATGCACCATCGGTAGTATCCAAAGCGGATGCCAGTTCGGATGCCATCATCTCCATGACAGTGCAGAGCAATACACGTAACCAGTTGCAGGTAACAGAGTATGCCACCAATGTATTACAGGAAAGATTGCAAACCATACCCGGTGTAAGTGGTATACAAATATGGGGTGAGAAAAAATACGCCATGCGTATATGGTTTGAACCTTCAAAGCTGAATGCTTATGGTCTGACATTCCAGGATGTGCAGACTGCACTTACGAGGGAAAATGTAGAATTGCCCTCAGGAAAAATTGCCGGCGCTAATACAGAGCTTACGGTGCGTACATTTGGCAGACTGACAACCGAAGAGGAGTTCAATAATATCATCATCCGAAATACCGGTGGTAGTACAATACGCCTGAAAGATGTAGGTGAGGCTGTCCTTGGCCCTGAAAACGAAGAAACTGTTTTAAAACTGAATGGCGTACCTATGATTGCGCTGGCCATAGTGCCTCAGCCCGGCGCTAATTATGTTGCGATATCCAATGAGTTTTATAAAAGATTCAATCAGCTTAAGAAAGAGATCCCTGATGATATCAAACTGGATATAGCTTTGGATCAAACCGTATTTATCAAAAGAGGAATTACCGAGGTAGAAGAAACCCTGTTTATTGCTATTACATTGGTGGTGCTGATTATTTATCTTTTCTTCCGCGACTGGATCATTGCCATCCGCCCGTTGATTGATATACCTGTATCGCTGATTGCCGCATTTTTTATTATGTATCTCGCCGGGTTTACCATCAATGTGCTGAGCCTGCTGGCAATTGTTCTGGCAACGGGGTTGGTGGTTGATGACGGTATAGTAGTCACGGAAAATATTTATAAAAAAATGGAGCGGGGGATGAACAAATGGCAGGCGGCGAAGGAGGGCTCCAAAGAAATTTATTTTGCTGTAATTGCCACATCCATCACGCTGGCGGTAATATTTCTTCCAATCATTTTTTTGCAGGGATTTGTGGGAAGACTGTTTCGCGAGTTTGGAATTGTGGTAGCAGGCGCTGTATTGGTTTCTGCTTTTGTGTCGCTTACATTAACTCCGGTGCTCAATGTGAAAATGACCAAAAATGTACACAAACATGGATGGTTTTACCGGGTAACTGAACCTTTCTTCAGAGGAATGGAGAACGGTTATCATTGGTTGCTTGCAGGCTTTATGAAATTCAAATGGGTGGCGATAGTCCTGGTATTGATCTGTGTCGCTATTATCTGGCAGATAGGCGGAGGGCTGAAATCGGAGCTGGCCCCTATGGAAGACCGTAACCAGTTCAGGCTTACAGTAACTACTCCCGAAGGATCTTCTTTTGAATATACAGACAGGTTTATTGATCACCTCACTGGATTTTTGATGGATTCTGTCCCCGGACTTAAAACAGTGCTTACTGTAACTGCTCCAGGTTTTTCAGGCGCAGGATCAGTGAATCTCGGTTTTTTGCGGGCAATGCTGGTAGATCCCAAAGATCGTCCTCTTTCACAACAGCAAATTGTGGATATGATTAACCGCAACCTGCCCAGGTTCAGCGAGGGAAGGGCATTTGCCATACAGGAGCAAACCATCTCTGTAAATCGTCGAGGCGGATTGCCTGTGCAGTTTGTAATACAGAATAACAATTTTGAAAAGCTTACTGCAATTTTACCTAAGTTTCTTGAAGAAGCGAATAAAAGCCCTGTCTTCCAGGGGGTAGATGCTGACCTCAAATTCAATAAGCCTGAACTATCAGTAACAGTAGACAGGCTTAAAGCAAGTACGCTGGGTGTGAGTATAGATGCTATATCTGAAGCCCTGCAACTGGCCTATAGCAATCGCCGCCTCGGATATTTTACTAAAGACGGGAAACAATACCAGGTTATTGGTCAGGTACCACGGGACGACCGGAATGAACCTACTGATTTGCGTAATATTTATATCCGCAATATGCGGGGTGAAAGTATTTCGCTCGATAACCTGGTGAATGTAAATGAGGGTACTACACCGCCAACTATCTATCATTTTAACCGGTATAAGTCTGCTACTGTTTCTGCCGGTCTTGCCCAGGGCAAAACTCTTGGTGAAGGTATTGAGGCAATGCAGCAAATTGCGGATAGGTTGCTTGATGATACTTTTGCAACATCCCTGGCGGGGTCTTCCCGCGATTTTGCTGAAAGTTCCGGCAATACCATGTTTGCATTTATACTGGCATTGGCTTTGATCTACCTGGTGCTGGCTGCGCAGTTTGAAAGTTTTATTGATCCCTTTATCATTATGGTTACTGTTCCGCTTGCAATTGCCGGTGCAGTATTATCGCTATGGCTGTTTGGACAAACCTTAAATATCTTTTCGCAGATAGGTATGATTATGCTTATAGGGTTGGTTACCAAAAACGGGATCCTCATTGTGGAATTTGCCAATCAAAAACAAAGAGCAGGAATACCCAAGGGGCAGGCGGTTGTTGATGCCTCAGTAGCCAGGTTGCGGCCAATATTGATGACAAGCCTTGCTATGTCGCTTGGGGCATTGCCTATAGCGCTGTCTATTGGCGCCGCATCCACCAGCCGTATTCCGCTGGGTATTGTAATTGTGGGAGGTATTATTTTTTCGCTGGTACTTACCTTATTTGTAATTCCGGCGATGTATGGATTTTTATCGGCAAGAAAACATCAAAGCCATATTGACGAATATTTTACAGAAGAAAAAAGGGCCTGATATTATGCAAGGAAGAAAGTCTGCAGCAATCGTTTTAATTTGTATTCTCGCAATGGGTATTGGCTATGCTCAGCAAATGGTCACACTTGAAGATGCTGTTGCCGCTGCTTTGAAAAACAATTATGATATTCTGCTTGTGCAAAATGATTCCGTAGCTGCTTCAATAAATAAGAATTATATATATAGCGGTTTTCTCCCGACTGTTAATGGTACTATTGGGAGAACACAAACTATCTCAGCACAAAAACAACAATATAAAGACCGGCCTGAAGTACAGGGAAGCGGGATTAGAACCACAAACCTCAGTGCTGCCGTCAACCTTAACTGGGTTTTATTCGACGGATTAGGAATGTTTGCCACCCGCGATAAAATCAATAAGCTTTTTGAATTAGGGCAGATAAATGTGAAGAACCAGGTAATTAATTCGGTAGCTGATGTCATTAGCAGATATTATATTATAGTGAGACAGAAACAACAGCTAAAGGCTATTGAAGAGCAAATGTCAATCAACGAGGAACGGGTAAAACTTGCAGACCGGAAACTATCCGTAGGGCTGGGAACCAAACCGGAACTGTTGCAGGCTAAAGTGGATTTGAATGCACAAAAAGCAGCCCACCTTGAGCAGCAATCCATCATGTCGCAGTCGAAGGAAGCGCTCAATCAGCTTACCGGTATGCAGTTGCCTGAAAATTTTGAAGTATCAGACAGTATACCTATCCATGCCGGGCTTAGCTTACCGGACATTCAAAACCAGATCGAAACCACCAGCCCGACTATACTACAGGCGATAAAGAATGTTGATCTTTCAAAGATTGCATTGAATGAAATGAAAGCTACCCGGTGGCCTACTATTTCATTTGTTTCCAATTATAATTTCACCCGTAATAATATTGCGAATAATATCAGTCCGTTTGCCCCGGTGTTTAGCCGCAATAAAGGATTTAATTTCGGATTTACTGCCAGCATCCCTTTGCTTAATTATATGACAGTAAACCGGAATATTAAGCAGGCAAAATTAGATATCGCCTATCAGCAGATAGTTTTGGATAAACAAAAAACTGCTGTAAATGTTATGGTAAAAGCAGGGTATTATAATTACAGTTTTCAGCTTAGTGCGTTACGTTTAGAAGAAGAAAATATTGAACTGGCAAAGGAGAATGTATTTATTGCGCTCGAAAGATTTAAGCAGGGAGTATCTACATATCTTGAATTGCGTGAAGCACAGAAAAGCCTTGAAGATGCATACGACAGACTGATAGCTGCACGCTACAATACCAAATTAGCCGAGACGGAATTGCTAAGATTAAAAGGTGATTTGGTGAGATAGCTGTTAGCTTTTAGCTTTCAGCAGTCAGCAGTCAGCTTTCAGCGGTAAACCTGATACCTGAAAGCTGATACCTGAATGCTGATAGCCTCACTTCAAAAATCTTTCTTCCATTTTGGCAATTCAGCATCATTCTTTTACCTTTGCCACCCTTTACGATCAGGGAGGTAGTTCAGCCCGGTCGTAGAAAATCATCCGCCGTCAGGCGGATAGAATAGAGAACAAACGGGAGGTAGTTCAGCCCGGTAGAATACCTGGTTTGGGACCAGGGGGTCGCAGGTTCGAATCCTGTCCTCCCGACAATAATTTAAGCCCCGGTTTTTGCCGGGGCTTTGTTGTAGATGTATACTATCAATTTATCCCGGAGAAGTTACAGGAATAATCTGACAATTAAAAGCTCTTGGGAATGAGATTGAAATCTACTGCTAAAAAAA
The DNA here is from genome assembly GCA_039811345.1 of Chitinophagaceae bacterium. Lineage (GTDB taxonomy): Bacteria > Bacteroidota > Bacteroidia > Chitinophagales > Chitinophagaceae > Agriterribacter. The sequence goes on along the minus strand of JBDHYJ010000020.1, from coordinate 12,715 downwards.
CTTTTAATATTGAATGCTATCCATACTTATGCTGATTATCTTGTTCTGTTAACTTATTTAATTCTTACCAGTAATTTTATCAGCTAAATCGTATCAATTACCAATAAGTATGAATGTAGGTTTAATATTCAGAATCGTCTTTTTTGTGTTGCTGAATAGCATTGTTTCTAAACTATATGCTCAATGGGATTTTAATACACAGTATCTGAAAATCCGTGTGAACAACAAGGGCTTTATCAGCAGCATGAAAAATATTGCTGCTACACCTTACCGGGAATTTAGTCCCGCAGATAAACCTTCGCCCCTAATGTTGCTCTATGATGGTAATAAAAAATGCTATTATAAACCGGTTAAAGCTTCCTATCTGAAAGCCGGGAGACTGATAACCCTGCAGTTTACAAACGGATCAGTAGCCCGGATACATATTCAACCATTTTCAAAATACCTGAAACTTACCTTACAGTCACTCACCAACAGAAAAGATATTGAAGATGTGCAGTGGGGACCGTATCATACCAATATCAGTAACCTGCTGGGTGAAATAATAGGCGTAGCGCTGGATACCAGCGAGAGTGTGAACTATGCCATCGGGATGCTTGCCCTGAACGATAATACTTTGGGCGGATTGTCAACAACCGTTGGCGATGCAGCGCCTTTTCAATACATCATACATACTCCCGATGCCAAACGATTCCCGTTGCCTGATAGTTTGCATGAAGGGCAGATTTTTTCTTTGGGTGGAAACGGTATCAGCGATGTGGCGTTTTATGCCCACAAAGAACCCTGGTATCGTATAATGTATGGCGATGCTGCACAGGTAGATGCTAAAGGGCAAATTTCTATTGCCTATCATTCCAGGGATCGCACCCGTGAAAGGAAGATATTATTTTCGTTGATTCCGCACATGGCAGCGAATACCCCCAATCATATAGAAGTACAACCGCTGCCGGGTGTGGATTATATAGGATCATCCATTGCATTGTGGGGCAGTCCGGACAGTACAGCGCTCCTGGATGTCATTCAAAACATTGTGTTATCGGAGAAATTACCCTATCCCACAATCAATGGTAAATGGGTAAAAGACCCGTCAGCTTTTGTGCCTGACCTGCTCACCAGTGGCGGACTGTACGACAGCACGATTGCTTATGCAAAACGTTTGGGGTTTAAAGCGATCAGCTTATACGATCAGGGATTTTTGCGGCCTGATCGTGGAAACAAGGGTTACCTGGATGGCAGGAACTTTGAGAAGAAACCAATAAAAATGACAGCAGGAAATTTATCTCATAAAGAATTTTCTGAACTGGCTGCAAAAGAAGGTATCATTATCGGACGTACTACAATCAGCAATTCCTTAGCTCCCGGCACACAGGATGCCAGCCCGGTTCCGAGCGACAGCCTGTGTTATCAGCAGAAACGATTGCTGGCAAAAACCATCAATGCTACTGACACTTTAATATATGTAAATGACCCGGCACACCTCGAAGAAGTTGCCAGTTGGGAAGGGCATTGTGTAAATCTGAACATGATAAAAATAGGCAAAGAGCTGATTCATTATCTTGGAGTATCTGATACGCCGCCCTACCGTTTGCTAAATGTGCAACGTGGATATTGGAAAACAACACCTGCTGCGCATCAGTCAGGTGATACAATTTATAAGTTGCAGGTTTCTGTGAATTATGGATACGATGGTGTAATTCCCAATATGCAATTGCAGGATGAAATTGCAAAATACTATGCTGAGGTTTGCAGCATTAACGGGCTGGCTTACTACGATTTTGACGGACAGGAATTCCTGTTTAATAACGGGCATGGTTACTATTCAGCCAAACGGTTTTTCAGGAAAATGTTTGAACGGGCTAAAGAATTACATGTGCCTTATATCCGCTTTACCGGAGCTACTTTATCAGAGGGATCCTGGCATTACCAGAGTATATGGAATGTGGGTGGTGGAAAAAATTTGTATGATGTGGATACCAGAGAATGGGGCAGTACGACCAGCCAGGGAAAAGACCTCAGGGATGTAACTTTCTCCAATTTCTTCCCGGTAGGAATGGGAACCAATTTTTCCATCAATGCCAAATCAACAGTAGAGCAATACGAACACATACAGGCAATTTCTGTAGGTGTGGGTACTACATATAGTCTTAGTTTGAACCAGAAAGATGTGGAGAGCTGCCCGCAGAAAGACGCAATCTTCAACGCTATCCGCACCTGGGAAAATGCAAGGGCAGCCAATGCTTTTCCACGTTGGGTTAAAAAAGAATTGTCAAATCCGGTATGGTCTTTTCATCTTCAGGAAGTGAACCAGGACACCTGGAACCTATTCAAGACCGATAGAGATGGAAGCAACCAGCAATTTTTTGTCACCCTCAAAAGAGGAATGGGTTTATAATTTATACGAAAAGTTGATGGGATACCAATACATGCAGCTTCCTAGCGTGTAGTGAGTGGTTAACGCTGAATTTTCCTGTTGCAGCAAGACTCCAAATTCCGGTAATAAAATTATTCATTGCTTATTGCAAAGCATGATAATCCGGTGCGACAGTCCCAGCGGGTTGCAAACAGGGCAGTTGCACTAAATTGCTATAAGGATAGCGTTGTATTAGCGGCAATACAGGAGGAAAAGTTATTAAAATGATTAGCGGGATTGAAAATTTGTAATGTATTTATATTGTAGTAAAAATTTATGAGTTGTGTGCCATTAATGACGACCTTCATTTTATGGAAAGTTTAAAGAAAGAATTGGATGTTAAATTAGAAAAGATTTTACACATATACATCTTTGCTCAAGAGGCATATTTATATACGGAGTATTTCCATAATCCAGAGACGAAGGAAGAGTTAGATTTAGTTACAAATTCTCCGCATACAAGTAATCTTTCAACTATTATGCATTTAATGTTTAGGACTGTTATAGTTGAAGTATCTAAACTTTATAGCCGTTCCGAAAATGACAAATTCCAACTGGAAAGGTTTATTAATTCTCTTTCGTCTTCTGGGCATTTTAGAAAAATTGGTGTTGAAACAAGACACATTGAAAAGTGGCAAAAACTTTTGTTTGACAATAAGTCTGTAATTGATAATATACTAACTCTAAGAAGCAAATTATATGCACATACCGACAATCCATTGACGAACTATAATGACATTGATATTTCTTTTAAAGAAATTAAAACTCTATTGGGCATTGCAGCACAAATTCTCACAAGTATTTATCATGATGTTTTTGATACTGAATTGTTCACAGACTCTCCGACATTTGATAGAAAAAGTTTTGGCATTTTAAAATTATTAGCAAAAGCAGAAAAAGAACGACAGGCTGACATAATCAATAAATATAAAAACTGCCGGTAGAAAACGGCACACAAAAAGTGGTTGCTTGGCTATTTGGTGGGCCGACGAATATATTATCAGCTTTGGATTCGCTATTGGGCTTCAGTTCCAGCGGACGAATAACGCCGGGCGAAAGAATAAACAATGAACATTTTATTATAAATTTAACTTCGGTTACGGTCAGACGAATCACGGACTTCCGCCACATCGCCAAGCCGTACCGTTGTAGGTAAAGCCACAAAAGACCGATAAAGACAAATAAAAAAAATATGGACATAGAAACATTAGCAAATCATGTATCAGGACTCGGCAAGAAATATTTAGACAATGCCGGAAAAATAGTTCTAAGGGATGTTTTTAATCTAAATGCAATCAATGTGGATGGCAAAGGCGATGGTGGAACAGATTTTATCACTTTTTCAAATTCTGGAGAGCAAAACAAGGTTGGATATCAAATAACTACTCAAAAGTCTGACATTAAAAGAAAAGCATTTAGAGATGCCCAAAAAGCTATAGAGAAACTTGGAATACTCAAGTATTATTTCATAACAAACTATAACCTTACAGAGACAGAAAGGATAAAATTAGAAAATGACATTTCTAATGAACTGGGTATTCAATCACTTTGCTTTACGCCAAAACACATTGCAGGATTGATTTTAGAAAATGGGTTGTTAAATAAATTTTTAGACGAAAGTAGTTATCCGCTTCCCAGAGATTTTACTCCATCATTTGATTACAGGGAAATGGCATTGCATTCCTATACAATACTTTCTGAAGATGCTACCCAAATGAAAAGCAGCATTTATGACGATACTGTTTTGTTTGTCCTTTCCAATAACGAGAAGTTAAAGGAAGATGATATCGTTATTAAAGTTCAAGAATTTTTATCATTGAATGATTCTAAAATTGATTCTCTAAGGCGAAGAATAGGAGCATTATTTGGAAAAAATAAACTTCGTAGAAATAGTGATGGTACAATTGAATTACATCAAGACGCAAGAAATGAAATAGATGCACGAAAGGGAATATACGAAATCGAATTATTCAGCTTATCATCAGCTCAAATTGACTTAATGATTAATGAATTTAATTGCGAATGGAGTATTGACGATTCAAAAAAGGTGGCAATTTGGATAGCTAATGCTACGATTGCTGACCAAATAAAAAATCTGAAAGAAGCCAAGGCAACAATTGTTACTAATCCTTTATTCAATAGTGAAAATAACAGCATACCAAAACTTAAAGAGTTTCTATGCAAAGAAAAATCTTTTCAATTAAAGGATGCTGATTTGGCAATTGAGAAACTTTTAGACATTGCATCTAATCATCCCTTGATTACAAAAATTGCAAGAGCATCAATGTATCTCGCCCTTGAAGGTGCAAATCCAATAAGTTCTGCTAAAGCTTTAGGTGCTAATAGATGGACTGATTTTAATATTTTGATTGAGCCTACAGTCGCAATCCCGTACACTTGTGCGCAACTATATAAAGGAGTAGTTAACAGGTATTTTGATTTAAGTATTCATTCAGTGCATCAAGCAAGAAAATTAGGCTCAAGACTTTATATTCCTTACTTCTATCTAAATGAATGCGCAGGTCATTTGTTAAGAGCACGAAAATATGATGGTTTGGAATTAAATGAAGAGGAACTTGTCTATTCATCTAATGCATTTGTAGCGAACTACTTTGCACTAAAACGCCAAGGAATCAGAGTTCCATCCACCTTTATGGATTACTTAACCTCATACAGTACGAATATCAAAACTGAAAGGCAAGATGTTAAAAATTGGGTGCGAGCAATTCAGACAGACATTCAATCAATTCTAGAACGCTCAGGCATACAATTTATTGAATCTCCCTTTTATAATCCAGGTGACTGTAAAGAATTTGAAATGGAATATATGCATCATCTTGTTGAATTAGGCATGGAGAAACATACACACTTGATGAACCATGATATATGGGGATTGCAATTCACAAACGATAAAATGAAAAATGGAGAACACTGGATAATTCTTACATATGATACCTCAATGATTTCCATTTCAAAAAGTGACATATACAAAGGCTGGATTACAAACCCAATAAAGTTTCTTGATTTTACGGAAAGCACAAAACCATTATCTGAATCAAAACTGATAAATTTAGTACACTCCTTCGCAACATTCAGCGAAAAAACACTCTCAGCAGGTGCAAGAATAATGGACAGAGTAATTAATTATGCTTCCCCTTCAATGCAAAATTGGGAGTTCAAACGAGAAATTGAGGCCTTCAAAAAAGACATGTTAAGTCACATAAACTTAGATAATCCCAATTACATTATTCAGGTTGACAAAAAAACCGATGAGTTTTTGCTAAAGCAAGGAATTGCATTGAAAGAAGAACTTGAACAAGGTGAAGAGTAAAGGCACTACCTACAACAATCGGATGCTTGGCTATTTGGTGGCCGTCGAATAAATACTCAGCTTATTGTTAGTTACTGTGCTTCAGTCCCAGCAGCCGAATAACGCCGGACAAAAGAATAAATAATGAACTTTTAGTTATAAATTTAACTTCGATTACGGTTAGACGAATCACGGAACTCCGTCATATATCCTAGCTGTACCGGAGGCTGTAATCTTTTACACTTTTCTTCATGAATGCAGATTTAATTATTTCAAATATCCTGAATAAGATCAAACTAGATAATTTTGAAATTGACCTGTTCATTTCTCTATTAGACCCTGTCAGTGTTCCTAAAAAAGAATATCTTTTAAGACTGGGTGATATCTGCTCTTATGATTATTTCATTAATAGTGGATGTGTTAAAGTCTGTTATATTGATGAACGGGGTTTAGAAAATATCGTAAAATTTGCTATTGAAGATTGGTGGGTTGTGGATTTGGATAGCTTTTTAAATCGTACTCCCTCTTTTTATTACATTCAGACAGTGGAGAATACGGTTGCTTATCGGCTTAGTAAATCAAATTATGATTTATTACATCAGCGTATTCCGGCATTTGAGAAGTTTTCAAAAACCCGTTGGCAGCATAATTTTATTGCAATACAACAACGAGTGGGGCAAAATCTTTCTCTGACTGCGGAAGAAAGATATCAACAGTTTAAAGTAAAATACCCTAATCTTGAACTACGCATACCTCAAAAACTTATAGCTTCTTATTTGGGTATCACACCTGAATTTTTGAGCGTGCTGCGAAGAAGAAACAGCCTGTCAATTTCTTAATCTACATTAATATTTTTTGTTCCGGGAAAGGATTGTTTTGTAAAAAAATATTATAAACATGAAACAATTACTTTTCTTTTCAGATGGCTCATGGCCGGGGTTCATATTGCGAATTACGATCGCTTTAATTATGTTTCCTCACGGAGCACAAAAAATGTTTGGATTATTTGGAGGTTACGGTTTTAAGCCGACAATAGTTTATTTTACAGAAACGATGAAGCTACCCTGGATTATAGCATTACTAATAGTTTTGATCGAATTTTTTTCCCCGATTGCATTGCTAATAGGTGTAGGAAGCAGACTATGCTCATTATTGCTAATTATAATAATGATTGGAGCGATCATTACAACGAATTATAAATTCGGGTTTTTTATGAATTGGTTTGGCGCACAAACCGGAGAAGGATTTGAATATCATTTATTAGTCATCGGCATTTGTATTGCCTTACTTTTTACAGGAAGCGGAAAATACTCAATTGACAGTATTATTAATTCGCTTTAGAATAAACAATAAACATTTTCCGCCACAGTGGATTAACTTCGGTTACGGTCAGACGAATCCTGAACTTCTGATACATGACCAAACCAGACGGTTTGTGGCTATTACAAAAGGAATCAAATAAAAACAACATTTTTTTATCTCCATACTGACATTTTTAGCTTTTGTAACAAAGGGATAAATTATTTCAGTTACCCGCTTGACAACTTCACAATTGACTTTGACATTATTTCGCACTCGATTTAAAGAACATTATTGCAAGAGTTTCAAGAAAAGCTAAACAATACAAACTTTAACCATATTTCATGTCCCACCCCCACTTATCTCCCCTAATTACCGTCTCACTAACTAATGCATCAAATGGAATAAAAATCTTTCAAAAAAGATTACCCATGGTAATAAACGTTACCACTGAGAAGTCTTCAAAGAATTTCTATTTGATCTGATGATCATATATGATGCAACATGATAGAATCCTCTATCTTTATCCCGTTTTTTTGCATCTGGTTTGCGTAAGTTTGGAGTGAGTTATTTTAACGAAGCTTAGATATGAAAATATTCAGTATTATTCCTGCCCTGAAAGCGGTGGTTTACTTTTATTGTTTTTGCTTACTTGGTTCCTGCACCGGCAGTACCGGTAAAACCGGCACTCCTCTTACCCGTGATTATATTATTGAGCATGCCCCGGTTTTATCTCCGGATGAATTTATTAAGTTCACCAATATTGAAAAGGGATTTGAGCTTCAACTGGTAGCTGCAGAGCCTGATATCATAGCGCCTGTTGCAATGATCTTCGATCAGCAAAACAGGATTTGGGCAGTGGAAATGACAAGCTATATGCCCGATATTGAAGGCAACGGTGAAAATGACCCCAATGGTAAAGTGGTAATATTAGAAGATGCCGATAAAGATGGTTATTATGAAAAGAGAACTGTTTTTCTTGACTCACTGATACTACCGAGAGCTATTGCATTTGCGGAGAAGGGTATATTAGTGGCAGAACCTCCTAACCTTTGGTACTTTGATATTGTAAATGATAAGCCACAACATAAGCAACTTGTTGATGCAAATTACACAGAAGGTAATAATGTGGAAGCACAAAGTAATGGCTTGTACAGGGCTACAGACAACTGGATATACAATGCGGGATCGGCTAAAAGATATATGAAAGTTGACACAGGCTGGATAACTGACCGAACACATTTCAGGGGGCAATGGGGTATTACCCAAAGTGATGACGGCCGTTTATTTTATAACAATAATTCGCAGAATTTATTAGGTGATTATTTTTTACCCGGACTGGGAAGTAATAACCCCAATATGCCGGGCATGGAAGGATATAACCAAAGAATAGTAGCGGATAACAGAATATACCCCTGCAGGCCAACGCCGGGGGTTAACCGGGGTTACTCCGATGCTGAGATGAATGACAGCCTGCGGTTAAAAAAATTTACGGCTGCCTGTGGCCCTGTATTATACAGAGCTGATCTATTCGGAAGAGAGTACTACCAGAATGCTTTTGTAGCTGAACCTGCAGGAAACCTGATAAAACGTAATGCAGTGCATTTTTCAACAGACAGGGTAGATGGCAACCCATTGCATTCGGGAAGCGAGTTTATAGCCAGCAATGATGAAAGGTTCCGCCCGGTTAGTCTGTATAATGGACCTGATGGTGCACTGTATATAGTGGATATGTACAGGGGTATTATCCAAAATAAATTAATGATTACAAAATACCTGCAGGATGAGATAAAGAAAAGAAACCTGGAGAAACCACTCAATTGCGGACGGATATACCGTGTAGTACCGCAAGGCACAACAGCAAAGCAATTTATTATGCCCACTGCACCATTGGAACTAATCAAACTTTTTAAAAGTAAAAATGGGTGGATAAGAGATAAGGCCCAGCAAATGATAGTGGACAGTAAGCCGGATGAAGTGATCGTTCCGTTAAAAAGAAATGTGGATACCTCTACAGATATCATTGAATTTATACATTCCCTTTGGACACTTAAAGGGTTGAATGCTGTTACAGATAAAGAACTGATTGATAAAATTCTTGTGGAAAAAGACCCCCGCAAATTAATTCAGCTCTATACTGCACTTGAAAAAATTAGAGATATATCGTATAACAAAAATGAATTTATCCGGAAGACTGAAACTCTGATAGATGATTCAACAGTTGCTCCTTATATAGCTTTTAAAAGTTTTGTTTTTGGGGTATATGGCGGCAATTTAATGGAGGACATTCAACGTTTACTGCTCTCTGCTTATCCTTTTTCCAAAACAATAGCGCAGGCTATAATATCAAGCGCCCCTGGTTATGAGACAGTGCTGGATCATCGTCTTAGAAAAGGAATTAAACTTCCCGCAAATGCAGTAGTGTTTGGTGAATTGCAACGGGTTTTTACTTATATAAAACAAACACAAAACCCGGGTAGAGAAAAATTGTTAGAAGAAAAATATGCACGGGGGATCGGGCTCTTTAAAACCACATGTCAAACCTGTCATGGCAGTGACGGGGAAGGTATTGAAAATCTGGCTCCCCCCTTGAATAATTCAAGCTGGGTAACCGGTGATAAACATAACCTCATTGCCATTGCACTTTATGGGTTAACAGGCCCGGTTACAGTAAACAGTAAGAAATATGAAGTACCAAAGATAAGCGGAGAAATGCCGGCGTTTATTAATAATCCTGAAATGGTGGAATCAGACCTGGCACTGCTGCTGAGCTATATCCGTAATAACTGGAATAACAGGGCGGATGATGTGAAACTGGAAGATATAAAACAGGTAAAAGAAAAATGGGGAAACAGGACAAAGCCATTTACTGCTGAAGAACTTTCGGGGAAGAAATAGTACAGGTATATCATTAAGCCAGGTAAGTCATCATACAGTACAAGGTATTGCAGGTATACAAATGGGTATACTTCCGAATTATTTATCCATCGTCTACCTCATCACATCAGAAGATTTATTTTTTGCAGATTCCATCGCTGCAATGACCATTCTTATTTCACCATAGCTGATAGTATCGCCCAGTGCATGTTTTACCGGTGTGATAGAGCCGCCATCGTAATCTTTTAATGCTGTTTCAATAAGCGCTACTTTTTCGGGCGATACCAGTTTAGCAATATCAAGTTCACCGCTTTGGATATATAGGGCAAGATGCCCTTCGATAGTTTGTACTGTTAATGCCCTTTCCCTGGCAATCTCAGCAACACTTTTTCCTTCGCTGTACATTTGAAATGAAAGTGTCTGGGTATCTCCTTTTGATTTGGTGTTATCATTCTTTTTCTTTTTTTCGGAGAGCGATTTTTTTTCATGTATCAGCGAATCAATTCCGTTTTCACGACAGTATTCCGTAATAATCTCCAGAAAGTCTTTACCGTATTTCTTGATTTTTGCATCACCAAAACCATTTATTTTTTTGAGATCGGTTAAGCTGAGCGGGAGGTAACGAGTCATTTCGTTAAGCGTGGTACTGCCGGCTACATAATAAATGGGAATATCTTCCTGATCGCAAATAGAATCTCTTAATGTTTTGAGTTGTGCATATAATCTTGGGTGAGTGCTTTCTGTTTTTTGTGACGAAGCACCGGCATAAGCATTTACGGAGAATGCAGGCACAATGAATTTTTGTTTCCGGTGATGCCAGTCGTCTATATCCAACCTGGTGCTGAATCCTTTAATCAGGTATTGTTTAAGGGATAATCCTGTGAATATTTCGCGAAGTGCATCGTTGTATTCTTTAGCATGTTGCCTGCTGTCTGTTTGTACAGGTGAATGGCTCAATGCCTGAATGATGTTTGAAATATGAGTATCAAAATGAGTGATGGCATCTTTTATCTTTCGTTGCAGCAGTTCGTTCTCTTCAGGTGCCCCGGGTAACCTGAACTGGCCGCGTATCCAATCCTGGAAACGTTTGGCATGGTCCTGTATGAGGTTCAATTCGGCAATTCTTTCGTCCAGCCAGGGAGCAGTTGCTGCATTAAAAGAAGATGCATGCTCCCAGAGGTATTGCTGCAGTTCACCTGCGGCATGAACTACAGTACTGAAATCAAAGGCGCTGATAAGAATGTTCTGCTGATATTCACGCCGGGCGAGATGAAGATTATTTTTAAGCGTGTCTGCACCCGATTTACAACGATTAAAAAAACTAATCACATGTTCATTTACCGACAACCGGTCGGCGTTGATCCTGGTTTTCAGAATTATTCCGTCAAGGGTGGTGCAGCGGCTGAGCGCCACATATACCTGACCGCCCTCAAATGCCCTCCCTGCATCTATCACAGCTTTTTCAAAAGTAAGTCCCTGGCTTTTGTGAATAGTAATGGCCCAGGCCAGTCTTAACGGAAACTGAGAAAAAGTGCCGATGACATGTGGCTCCATCAACTGGGTTTCTTTGTTCAGTGCATACCGTATATTTTCCCATTTCTCCCGTTTCACTTCTATTTCTGATGTGTCAGCCTTACATTTCACATACACTTTATCTTTTTCCAGTTTCGTTATCACACCAATTTTACCATTGTAAAACCTTTTAGCCTGGTCGCTGTCGTTTTTGATAAACATTACCTGCGCCCCTTTTTTAAGTTCCAGTTTTTCATCAGCAGGATAAGCGCTTTCAACAAACTCCTGCTGCACTTCTGCAGTGTAGTATTGCGGTTTTTCAGTAATCCGGTTCAACGCCGCGCTGTTGATCTCTCTTGCGGTATGGTTATGTGTGGTTAATATGATATAGTCTTTATATGCTTCTGTATCTGTATGCAGTCCGGCTTCAAAGCGACTTTCCAGTATTTTCATTCCTGTTGCATCAAGGGAATTATTCCGCACCTGGTTGAGCAGGCTGATAAATGCTTCATCGCGCTGGCGGTAGATTTTGTTGAATTCAATATACAAGGGGAGTTGCTCCTGCATGGCATTGCTGTCGAAAAAGAAATTGCTTGTATAGTAAGCAGAGAGTTTTGACCACACTTCTTCTTTTCGCACCGGCGGCAATTGAAAAAGGTCGCCGATCATCAGTAACTGTACCCCGCCAAACAGTTCATAAGGCCTCCGCCGCGTGTAACGCAATACCGCGTCCACTGCATCCATCACATCACTGCTTACCATGCTCACCTCATCAATTATCAGCAGTTCAAGTTGGTTAAGCAGTTTTCGTTTTTCACGGTTGATGCGCATACGGGAAAGCAGTTCCTGCCGGTTGATGATTTTGCCTTCGGTATCGTGTCCGGCAAAAGTTGCCGCATAAGCCTGCAATGGTAATTGAAAAAATGAATGAATGGTGACGCCACCTGCATTGATAGCAGCAACCCCGGTGGGTGCTACTACGGCAATTTGTTTGGGGCAATTGTCAATAATATATTTCAGGAAAGTGGTTTTGCCGGTACCTGCTTTACCGGTGAGGAAAATATTTTTACTGGTTTGATTGACGAGTTGAACCGCCAGTTTAAACATTTCGTTATCGGTATCGGGTGTAAAGGAAGCCAATATAGTATGAGTTTTATTATCGTTTGCCAGTTTCAATTTTTCAAAACTACAATTAATTTATGTTGTATGTTTTTGTAATACAGGTAATGATGACTGATTTTAAAGAATCATAGTAGAAATTGAATAAAATATTTTTATCGTCATATTTCCTAATTGTGGGCAGTCCC
>JBDHYJ010000019.1:0-59371 GCA_039811345.1 Chitinophagaceae bacterium | reverse complement strand
CCCAATATTAATTTATCATTAACTCTCATATCCTGGCATTGCCGTCTGAATGATACGAGTATTTTTGTCCAAATTTTCGATAATGCTCAACTCTATAATGAAGATTTTCCTGCCAAAAGACAGGATATTTTACAACCTGTTTGAAGAAGTAGCCGTTAAAGTGCTGGAAATGTCGCGCAAACTTAAAGAAATGATGCACGAGCCGGATCATGACAAAAGATCCGCCATCGCCGGGCAGATAGAAGAGCTTGAACATGTAAACGACAATTTAACTCATCGCATATTTACAGAATTAGGCAGGAATTTTATTACTCCCTTTGACCGTGAAGACATACATTACCTTGCCTCAGCCCTTGATGATATTGCCGATTATATCCATGCTTCTTCCAAAAAAATCAAATTTTATCGTGTTAATCCTAATGAACACGGGATGCAAAAATTTGCCGATCTCATAGTTCAGGGATGCGAGCATGTGCACATAGCGGTGCATGAACTTAGGAATATGAAAAATCTCAGGCAGATTACTGAATCTCTTGTTAAGATCAATAGTATTGAAAACCAGGCAGACGATATCTTTGATATGAGCATTGACAGACTTTTTGCTACAGAAACAGATGCCCGTGAGGTTATAAAGAAAAGAGAAATATACCAGGCCCTTGAAATAGCAACTGACAAATGTGAAGATGCTGCAAATGTCATTGAATCTATTATTGTAAAATATGCATAATTGCTTACAACATGGAGTGAGTAGCAACCTTATCCCTTCATTATCCATTTTAGCAGATTTTCAACTTTGTTGATATGACATTATTAGTAATTATCATCGCCCTGGCATTGTTTTTTGACTATATAAACGGGTTTCATGATGCGGCAAATTCTATAGCAACTATTGTATCCACTAAAGTACTCACTCCTTTCCAGGCAGTACTTTGGGCTGCACTCTTCAATTTTGTTGCTTTCTTTATTTTCAAAGATCATGGAGTTGCCAACACCATTGCCAAAACCGTTAAAGAAAGTTATATCACACTGCATGTTATATTAGCAGGACTATCTGCCGCTATTATCTGGAACCTGCTTACCTGGTGGTTTGGAATTCCGTCATCCTCATCGCACACTTTGATTGGAGGTTTTGCAGGTGCTGCTATTGCTCACGCGGGTTTCAACTCAATTAATGCTGCTCCGGTACTGCAGATCGTTGCATTTATTTTTTTAGCGCCATTAATTGGGATGATAATGGCTTTTATTATTTCTCTCTGGTTTATAAATGCATTCAGAAAAAGTATTTGGCCAAAATTATTTTCAGTTTGCATCATGATTGCAGCATGTGTCTTCCTTTTTAATATGATGGAGTTCAATCCCGCCAAATTAAAATCACACTACAACAGTTATATTTTCAAAGTAATTTTTCACTCCCACAATTTTAAGCTTATCCTGTTGACGCTAATTGTATTCGTCATGTGCATTTTTACACTTTACCTTAGCCGGCTCAATGCACACAGGTCAACTATTTGGTTTAAAAGACTGCAATTAGTTTCTTCAGCGGCGTTTAGCGTAGGACACGGCGGCAATGATGCACAAAAAGTAATGGGAATTATTACAGTTGCACTTATATCACATGGTAACATAAAGCATTTTGACGATATGCCTATGTGGGTGCCCATAGCCTGCTATACCGCAATAGCACTTGGTACATTAAGTGGTGGCTGGAAAATAGTAAAGACTATGGGCAGTCGCATTACAAAAGTTACCCCATTTGAAGGGGTTGCTGCTGAATCAGCGGGGGCTATCACACTCTTTATTACAGAAAGCTTAAAGATACCTGTTAGTACAACTCATACAATAGCAGGTTCAATCATGGGTGTAGGCGCCACCAAACGTCTGTCTGCTGTAAGATGGGGAGTTACCGTAAATTTACTTTGGGCATGGATTATCACTATCCCGGTTAGCGCAATAATGGCTGCAATCATTTATTTTGCATTCAATTTATTTTTTTAGATGAAAGGAATAATTCTTGCCGGAGGATCAGGGACACGTCTGCATCCCATAACGTATGCTATCAGTAAACAGGTTATGCCGGTGTACGATAAGCCCATGATATATTACCCGCTCTCCACGCTTATGCTTGCCGGAATCCGTGAGATTTTGATTATTTCAACACCTCATGATCTTCCTCATTTTAAAAAACTGTTTGGTGACGGGAGCCAGTTGGGTTTATCGTTTTCCTATCTGGAACAACCTGTTCCCAACGGACTGGCACAGGCATTCGTTATTGGTGAAAATTTTGTAGGTAAAGAAAAAGTGGCCCTGGTTTTGGGAGATAATATATTTTACGGGGCAGGATTGGGAAGACAGCTTAGCTCAAATGTGAACCCTGATGGAGGCATTGTATATGCATACCAGGTAAGTGATCCGGAAAGATATGGTGTGGTTGAATTTGATGAAACCATGAATGTGATTTCAATTGAAGAAAAGCCTGCAAAACCAAAAAGCAATTATGCAGTCCCCGGTTTATACTTTTATGATAATGATGTAATTGCTATTGCCAAAAACCTGAAGCCCTCTGCAAGAGGAGAATATGAAATCACCGATGTTAACAAAGAATATCTGAAAAGAGGCAAGCTGAAAGTATCTGTTATGGACAGAGGGACAGCCTGGCTGGATACGGGTACATTTGATTCACTTATGCAGGCATCTTTATTTGTACAGGTAATAGAGCAACGACAGGGAATTAAGATTGCCTGTATTGAAGAAATTGCTTACCGCAAAGGTTTCATCAACAGGGATCAATTGCTCAACATAGCAAAACCGCTTATGAAAAGCGGATATGGGCAATATCTGTTGAACTTAGTATCTTGAGTAAATTTTATATTGAGTATGAAAAAAATTTTGGTGACAGGAGGATGTGGTTATATCGGTTCGCACACTATTGTAGATTTGATCGAAAACGGTTTTGAAATTATCTCTGTTGACAACAATTCCAGGTCTTCTACTCTTTTGCTTGAGGGAATTGAAAAAATTACAGGGAAAAAAGTTAAAAACTATAAAGTTGATCTCTGCGAATTTAATGACACCCATGCGGTGTTCGAAGAGAACGACGACATAGCCGGTATAATACATTTTGCAGCTTTTAAAGCTGTGGGAGAATCTGTACAGAAACCATTGATGTATTTCGAAAACAACCTGCTATCCCTGATCAATCTGTTGAAATGCGTTGAACTATTCAATGTACCCTATTTCGTTTTTTCTTCTTCCTGCACAGTATATGGTAATCCTGATAAAATCCCTGTCACCGAAGAAACACCCACTAAGTCCGCAGAATCCCCATATGGCTACACAAAACAAATGGGTGAACAGATCATAGGGGAATTTGCAAAAGCCAATAAAAATACACGTTGTGTATTGCTTCGCTATTTCAACCCTGCAGGTGCACATCCTACAGCAAATATTGGTGAACTTCCTATAGACAAGCCGCAGAACCTGGTTCCTGTAATCACACAAAGCGCTATTGGTAAATTACCTGGAATTACAGTATTCGGAGATAAGTATCCTACCCGTGACGGATCCTGTGTACGTGATTTTATACATGTATGCGATCTTGCACATGCTCATACACTTGCCATTCAATACCTAATTCATAATAATAATACAGCTAATCCCGAGATCTTTAACCTTGGAACCGGTTCCGGTATCACTGTTCTTGAAACTATACAGACTTTTGAGAAAGTTACCGGAGTGAAGTTGAATTATACTATTGGCGCCAACAGACCGGGTGACGTAATTGCTATTTTTGCCAATAATGATAAGGCTAAAAAAATACTTGGCTGGAAAACAGAATATGGGTTGGAAGATATTATGAGTACTGCCT
Source organism: Chitinophagaceae bacterium (assembly GCA_039811345.1). GTDB lineage: Bacteria > Bacteroidota > Bacteroidia > Chitinophagales > Chitinophagaceae > Agriterribacter. The sequence goes on along the minus strand of JBDHYJ010000019.1, from coordinate 55,506 downwards.
GGAAATGGGAACAAAAACTCAAAGACGATGAAAAATTATTCACCGGAAAAAATATCCGGTTGAATTAATCCTTTATTTTGTGCTCTCTAAGAAAAAAAATTATGCTAAAAGATATACAGGTAACAGGTCAGAAAGATACAAGAAGTGGTTTTGGAGATGGAATACATGAACTGGGAAAAAATAATCCAAATGTAGTGGCACTTACAGCCGATCTTGCCGGATCAATGAAATTAAATGCTTTTATTAAAGATTTTCCTGAGCGTTTTATTCAATGCGGAATTGCAGAAGCTAATATGATGGGTATAGCCGCAGGTTTAACCATTGGCGGTAAGATACCTTTTACTACAACTTTTGCCAATTTTTCAACCGGGCGTGTATACGACCAGATCAGGCAATCAATTGCATATTCCGGTAAAAATGTAAAAATCTGCGCATCTCATGCAGGGCTTACACTGGGTGAAGATGGTGCTACCCACCAGATTCTGGAAGATATCGGTATGATGAAAATGCTGCCTGGAATGACGGTTATTGTACCTTGTGACTATAACCAAACCAAAGCTGCAACTATTGCCATCGCAGATCATATAGGACCTGTATACCTTAGATTTGGCCGACCTGTTTGGCCCATTTTTACTGCAGCAGATCAAAAATTCCAAATAGGAAAAGCACAATATTTTTCAGAGGGAAAAGATGTCACCATTTTTGCATGCGGACATATGGTTTGGAAAGCAATTGAAGCCGGCAAAGAACTCGAAGAGAAAGGAATAAGTGTGGAACTGATTAATTTACACACAATTAAACCAATTGATGAAGAAGCTATTATTAATTCAATACGCAAAACAAAATGTGCGGTAACTGTTGAAGAGCATAATATTATTGGCGGCATGGGCGATGCTGTAGCCCAGGTAGCCGCAAGACATTTACCAATACCAATTGAATACGTAGGCACCCGCGATACTTTCGGAGAAAGTGGCAAACCTTTAGAACTTTTGAAAAAATACGGGCTTGATACACCTGACATTGTAGCTGCTGCTGAAAAAGTTATAAAAAGAAAATAGATCCTCGCAAAAAAGAATGCATGGGTAATAGCCAGTCTGATGATATTTTATTATTGCAGGAGTTTCGAAACCCTGCAACAAAAGAAAAGGCCTTTACCACAATCATCAAAAAATACCAGGAAAAGCTTTACTGGCATATCAGACGTATGGTGGTACAGCATGAAGATGCCAATGATGTACTGCAAAACGTATTTATCAAAGTATGGAACGGACTCGATAATTTCAGGGAAGACTCCCAGCTTTATACCTGGTTATACAGAGTTGCCACAAACGAATCGCTTACATTTATAGAACAACAAAAAAGAAAATCTGCACTATCTATTGATAATGAAGAAAATCCCGTAGCACAAAAACTCCGTGCAGAGAAAGACTTTGATGGAACTAAAGCTGAATGGAAATTACAAATGGCAATCCAGGAGTTACCTGAGAAACAACGACTTGTGTTCAACCTGCGGTATTATGATGAAATGCCTTATGAAGAAATGAGCAGGATATTGGATACCTCAGAAGGTGCCCTTAAGGCGAGCTACCATCACGCTGTTAAAAAAATAGAAGATTTTATTCTCAATCATTAAACTTTGGATATATAACTTAGTCTTAACACTTAATGGAACAAAATGCTGAAATAATTAAGGAATTACATGAGATAAGTGGTGTTGTATCATATCTCAGCAAACGAAATGTTTATCAGGTTCCTGATGGGTATTTTGATTCGCTTCCGCAGCAAATTCTTGTAAAAGTTCATGAATCAATACTTAGTGGTCAATATAATTTAGATGCAACTGAAGAGATTAGTGCTATTTCACCGCTATTAGCAGGGTTAAAAAACAAACAGGTGCTTTCCGTACCCGATGGATACTTTGCAAACTTGTCTGATACCTTAACTACTGATATTATAAAAGTTGATCAGAAGAAGTCCGAAGCTCCTGTATATAGCATTGGTTTTGGTGCCAGAAAGTGGATAAGATATGCAGCCGCGGCCGTAGTTACAGGTTTTATCGGTATTTGCGTGTACTTTTTTGCAAATAATCATTCGACAGATAACAAAATAGTTGCACATAATGACACACCTGCAGTCAATTCCAGTTTAATTGAGGTGTCCGATGCTGGGTTATCCGATTATCTGGCAGATTTACCCGACAACTTAGATACAGCTATAGACAGCGCAGATGCTGCATTTTATAATACCGCATTTTTAAACATCAATGATCAGGATCTTGCAGGTATGATACAAGAGATCCCTGATGCTGACCTTTTTAGCTACCAGGATGATCTTCAGATAAAACCTGTTTCATTATAGTAGCTAATTTGCAGTATATTTAGCTCTAACAATCTCTAAAGATTAAACAGCAATCCTAAATCCAGCATCACATTATAACTTATAGAAATTTAATTTTTTAAATAAATTTTTGTGAAAAAAATTCTTTTACTTTTCGGATTTATTACATTTGCAACCTTGCTAACCGAAGCTCAGGTAACAGGGAACGAACGTGTCGGAGAAAAGATCAAATCACTCGAAATAGGATATTTGACAAAGCAGTTGCAGCTAACTCCTGATGAAGCAGAAAAATTCTGGCCCGTATTCAATCAGTACAGAAAAGAAACCCGGGAGATAATGCTGGACAACAGTCTAACTGACAGGCTGGAAATAGACCAAAAGTTACTGGATATAAGAAAAAAATACCGTAAAAATTTTGCCGTAATCATCGGAAATGTCAGGGCTCAGGAGGTATATGATTCTGAAGATCGCTTTAAGGCTCTGGTACGAAAAGAGATGAACAGAAGGTTGAAGGCAAGACAGGAAAGAAAAAATAAATAATAGATACAAATAAAAGGTTTTTATTTACGAAATAATTTACCTAATTTTAACTCGGTGTTTTTCATAGGTTAGCAACGGCTGGCTCTTTCTAGGGCTAGCCTTATTTTTTTAAGGAACATTTTGGGGAATCTGAGAGAATTATTTGCGGTTGAGGGTTTGAATAATATCATCCGTAAGATCATAAGCTGCCTGCATATCAGTTTCTCCGAAAGAAGGTGTGTATAACGCAATTTCACACTGATGTATTACAAGATTGATTTGAGAGATAACTAACTCGTCAACTCCTTTTATCCTCATTTCCTGCTCTAAAGTTTTATTATCAAGATGTGATGAAGAAAGTGATAATTTATTTGAAAGAAAATTTCTGAGAGCAATATTCAATTCTTTATAAAATAATTTACAATCCTTTTGTACTAAAGCAAGCCGTGCTTTAAACAAAGGTTCGAAAGCTGATGAATAAGAGTATAGTGGTATATCAGATTTTGAATTATTACTATTATTACCTGGTTTATCCTTTAGGTCAGCAGACTGTTTCCTGTCAGAATTATGTATTGATGATCTGATAAGCCGGGATAATATAAATCCAAAAACAATCAATAATAAACTGGCAATACCAATAACCAGTTTTTTATTTATTGAATTTTTATTATTTGCCTTAATCGCAAATGAATCCATATTATTATCACCATGTACGATTGCTGGGATTATGCTTATTTGCAGGGGATTTGTGTGAATTGTATGATACCCATTGGTGCCGGGATTGAAGTATGAAAATTCAATGGCAGGAATAGTTATATTTCCGGTTCTTCTGGGTACAAATCTGTATTCAAAACATTTATACCCACGCATTGGCACAACAGACTTCAGATAATCTTCCTTAATCTCTGGTTCAAATACATCAATACTTTTAGGCCATTTTATAACAGGTGTGTTAATCACTCCAAAGTTTCCTTCTCCTTTTATTATCACTTTTACAACAGCAACATCATTTAGGTTAACTTCATTATGCAGTATACTTGACTGAATAGAAAAAGAACCTACAGCGCCGTCGAAAGAATGTGGTTTTGTATCAGCAGGCAATGCTTTTACCACTATATTTACCGGATTACTTTTTATCGTTACATTTTCCTTTTCAATTCCTTCATTTTTTAATTCATCAGAACCAAGAGCATTCAGCAGATCAGTCAAATGCTCTCCCCTGTCTCTCATCGCATAATCTGCTCTCAAAAAACTAACTTCATTTTCTACCTCAGCAGGGTCAAGTTGCAAAATCCCAGATTGCAAAGGGAATAACTGAGCTTTTCGTATAAGATATACATTAAAGTCTTTCCCATTCAGCTTTTCTATATCCGAAGAAAGTGATGAAGGATCAACCATATCATAAACGCTGAAACCATTAAATGACGGGCGCCTTGCTATCTTTGATTCAGAATGAAGCCTGGTATATAATTTATAAGTAGCAACCAGAGGTTCACCTTCGTAGCAGGAAGTTTTATCAGCCGTTACTTTTATAAATAAATTTTTCCTTATCTTATCACGCACATCTTCTCCTTTTTTTATAGTGTAGTCACTATATAAACTTTGCACATCTGCATCACCTGCAACATTGCCGGGAAAACTATATTGATTATTTGAATTTCCCGACAAAGATTGTACATCTATACGAATTGTATTGAAAGTATAACGTCTGCCATTTACTAATACCGAAGCACCGGAGAAAGAATACCTCCCTTCCTGTTCAGGCTGAAGTACATATACAAATGACACATACCTTGTTTCATTACCATTCATAGTTGACGAACCCGATACATGCACAGGCCCCTGTACAATTCTGAAACCCTTAAACGAAGGAGGATAAAATTGCTGAACCTGGTCAGTATTTTCAATGTTAAACTGAACGGTAACCAGGTCTTCCTGAAGGACAGTCTTTTTGTTAGCAGATACAATAGTTCTTATCTGCGCTGGCAAACTATTTGTCCCCGCGGCAAGAAGAAGAATAAAAATTGTTTGTAGTAAATATTTTACAATAAGCTTCATTTTACTATTTCCTTCAGTATCAACAGCAACAGGCGCAACTCACGCTTTTCAAATTTAAGATTTACGATTAAGTGACAAAATAAAAAAACGAGTAAAATTGAGTTAAAAAAAGGAGCTTCCTGGAAACTATGAGTTTTTAGTATCTTGGGCGATAATACATTAAAAATACACTATGCTTCTTCTTGGTATTGACGTAGGCACATCTTCTGTAAAAGTATCTGTAATTAAAGCTGACAATTCAACTGCAATTGCCTCTGCCCAATTTCCGGAAACCGAAGCTGATATTATTTCAAAAAAAGCCGGTTGGGCGGAACAGGAACCTGAAAGTTGGTGGACATATACACAACAATGTATTCAAAAATTAAACGCTTCTGGAAAATATAATCCAAAAGATATTGCATCTGTTGGTATTGCCTATCAAATGCACGGACTCGTAATTGTAGACAAGAATAACAATCCGTTAAGACCTTCTATTATCTGGTGCGACAGCCGCGCTATTGAATTAGGGAATACTGCTTTCGATTCCATTGGGAAAGATTATTGTTTAGAACATTACCTGAACTCCCCGGGTAATTTTACAGCTTCAAAACTGGCCTGGGTCAAAAACAATGAACCTGAAATTTTTAGAAAAATTGCCAGAATCATGTTGCCGGGTGATTATATAGCCATGAAGCTTACAGGTAATATCACTACTTCACCTTCTGCTCTGTCAGAGGGTATCTTTTGGGATTTTGTTTCCGATACGCTTGCAAAAAAAGTGATGGAGCATTATGGATTCGAACCTGCAATTATTCCTCCCGTGCAGCAGGCTTTCTCTGTGCATGGCACTATAACAGCCGAAGTTGCAGCTACCCTGGGATTAAAACCCGGTACCCCGGTAGCATATAAAGCCGGAGATCAACCCAACAATGCATTATCGCTTAATGTTATGCAACCGGGTGAAGTTGCTGCAACTGCAGGTACATCTGGTGTAATTTATGCAGTAACCGATCGCCTGTCTTATGATCCGCAGTCGAGAGTAAATAGTTTTGCCCATGTGAATTATACTGCTACGGATAAACGAGTTGGCGTATTGTTATGCATCAATGGAACAGGAATTATGAATCGTTGGGTAAAAGATATTACAGGCGGATCATTACAATATGCAGAAATTAACAGGAAAGCCGAAAGTATTGCATTGGGAAGTGAAGGACTCCTGATCCTACCCTTTGGTAATGGTGCCGAACGAATGCTGGAAAACCGTATGCCCGGTGCCCAGATTGGTCATCTTCAGTTTTCCACTCACCAGGAAGCTCATTTGTTTCGTGCAGTTCAGGAAGGAATTGCTTGTGCATTCAGATATGGTTTCGACATATTGAAAGCAAATGGCGTAAAACCTACAGTAATTCGGGCAGGGAAAGCAAATATGTTTTTGAGCAAATTATTTACCAGTCTTTTTGTCAATCTTACCGGGGTACCCGTAGAGTTGTATAAGAACGACGGCTCTGTAGGTGCCGCCATTGGCGCCGGTATTGGTGCAGGTATATATGCCTCCCACGAAGAAGCTTTTAATTCTTATAAACCCGAATCATTGACCGAACCTGAAAAAAGCAATGAACAACATGAGGAATTGTATGGTAAGTGGAAAGAATTTCTTGAAAAAAATATATAACCCGGAGGTAGCATGAAATGGTATATCCCCGGAATATTGTTCATTGCAATCCTATACTCGTCTGCTATATCCGGACAAGAAATTCAAGGTGTCGTTTATGATATCACTCAAAAGATTCCCCTGCAGGGCGTAAGTGTATTATCTTCTTCCGGGTATGGTACTCAAACTGATAGCCTCGGGGTTTACAGCATCAGGGTAAAACCTGCAGATTCAATATGGTTTTCCTACCTTGGAAAAGCTACACCAAAATACCCCGTAAAATCTATTTCAAATCCCGGAGCCTTCGATATTTCTATTCAGATTTATGCAGTTGAGTTGCCCGGTGTTACTATAAGACAACCTAATTATCGTTTCGACTCCCTGCAAAACAGGAGAGAATATGAAAAAGTATTCAACTACCGAAAACCGGGTTTGCGGATTTCTGCACTACCGCCTTCTGCTGGTGGGGGAGTTGGCGTTGACCTTGACGAAATCGTAAACATATTTCGGTTTCGCCGCAACAAAAATTTAAAATTCTTACAGAATTGGTTGATTAAAGAAGAACAGGAAAAGTATATTGATCACCGGTTTACCAAAATTTTTGTTCGTAAACTAACCAATATGGACGGCGAAGAACTTGATGGATTTATGAAATTCTATCGTCCATCATATGCATTCCTTGTGCCGTTAAATGAAGCTGAATTAGGCCTATACATACTTTATTGTTACGAAGAATACATTAAAAACGGAAGAAGGCTACCGGAAGATCGTTCAAAATATTTTAAATAATAGTTTCAAAAATTTCTGTCTCTATTTATTTTGCAGCAATCAATATGATAAATTCATCCGGCAATACTTTATTGACTGACAAATCAGAAATTATTTATCATGTATTTCAGCGCAGCTTTTACGACAGCAATAATGATAAGCATGGCGACATTACAGGATTGAAACGGCAGTTGCCTTATCTACGGGATTTAGGTATTACTTCTATTCTTATAACTCCTCTTTTCGCTTCTCCCTACTATCATAATTATTTTGCAGATGATTTTGAGTCTATTGATCCGGCATACGGAACAATGAGCGAGTACTTTGACTTTGTAGATACTGTGCATGACTATGGCATGAAATTATACCTTGATATGGAGATTCAATATGTGACCGAAAATCATATCTGGTTCAAAGATTCTTTCAAAAATCCTTCATCCCCATACAGCAACCATGTACTTTACCAGGATAGCGAAAACATTAACCCTGAAACAATCATATTTAATACCAACGGATTACTTGGATATGATGGGGTTTACAAAAATATTACTACTGTTAATATGCTGAATCCCGTTGTGCAGGCATATTTTTTACATCTGTTTCAATACTGGATTGATCCGCTTGGAAATAACAGTTTTAATCATGGAGCAGACGGCTTCCGGCTCGATCACATGATGGACAAGCTTGACAACAAAGACAACCTGAAAGATTTATTCAGCAAATTCTGGGGACCACTTATCAGAAGTGTAAAAAAAATAAACCCAGAAATAATTTTTATTGCTGAACAAACTGATTGGGGTTCATTTGGGCAGGAGTATATTACAGAAGCCGGTGCTGATAAAGTATTTGCTTTCCCCCTGTGGGAAGCCATACTTACTTTCAACAAAGAAAAAATTGCATCTGTTGCCGAACAAACTTTTGCACATTCAAATGATCAATCACAAAATATTGTTTTTGTAGAAAATCACGATACACATCGCTTTGCCACAACGGTTGATAACCATAAGGGCAAAATGAAGGTCGGCGCCAGTTTAAATCTTTTACTAGGAGGTACACCGGCAATATACTATGGACAGGAAATTGGAATGACGGGCAGTGGTGGCTTTGGTAAATATGGAAACTCAGATGGCAACGATATACCAAGACGTGAAGCATTTCAATGGTACAAAGACATCACAAAAAATGGAATGGCACTTTGGTACAAAGATTCCGGACCCTGGTGGGAAGACTCAGCTCTTCATACGCAGGAAATCATTGCAGCCGAAGAACAGGTTAAAGACCCGGCTTCGCTATGGAAATATTATCAAAAACTTATTCAACTAAAGAATAGTAACCCGGCATTAGCAACAGGTCAATATAAAAAACTGGATAATAATTCTACAAATGTTTTCTCATTCATGAGAATTTCGGAACAACAATCCGTTATTGTGCTCATTAACCTGTCTGATACTAAAGAAAGAGTCTGGATACAAGCTGGTCAACATAAAAAACAAAAAAAGAAATACCGTACTCTTTTAGGCAATTTATCAGTAAAATCAGTACCACGTGGTATATATGTTGAAATGCCAGCCTATTTTACAGGCGTATGGGAATGGATATAAAGAGATAGCCTGAATTCAATTTTAAAGTCATCGGACATTGTTTAAAATGTTTCATGTATCTTGTAAAATCAAAATTTCTATTTTAAACACATCTTTCTTGTATTATGAAAATTGCATTTCACGGAGCAGCCCGTACAGTAACAGGTTCCAAACATTTAATTCGATTAAAAAACGGTAAACAGCTTTTGCTTGATTGCGGTATGTATCAGGGACTTGGTAGCGAAACAGACATATTGAACCGGGAATGGGGTTTCAATCCTTCTGAAGTAGACTATCTTGTTTTGTCTCATGCGCATATAGATCACAGTGGTCTTATTCCTAAATTGATAAAAGACGGGTTCACAGGCAAAATATTCTGTACACCTGCTACCCGGGAATTAACACAGGTACTTCTTGAAGACTCGGCAGAGATACAGGAAGATGATGTGAAATATACTAACAGAAACAGGGCAACCACAGGCAAGCCTTATTTGCAACCATTATATACAGTTGAAGATGCAAAGAAGGCGAACCAGCATTTTATAGAAGTTGACTATGGTAACTGGCATACTATTGACGATGGTATACAATTACTTTATACTGACGCAGGGCATATCATCGGTAGTGCCGCTGTTAATTTGAAGATAACTGAAAACGGCAAGACAACTGCTATTACTTTCAGTGGTGACGTAGGCAGGTATAGAGATATTATATTACGATCACCGCAAAATTATCCGCAGGCTGATTATATTATTCTTGAATCAACTTATGGCAATAGCCTGCACGACCAGCATGCAACTACACCCGATCAAATACTGGACTGGGTGACAAAAGCATGTTTGCAAAAAAAAGGGAAATTGATATTTCCGGCATTTAGTGTTGGCCGCACACAGGAGATACTGTTTGCGCTTAACCAGCTTGAACTTGAGAGAAGGCTTCCTGATCTTGATTATTTTGTTGACAGCCCCCTAAGCGTCAAAGCCACTGATATTATAAAATCATATCCACAGTATTTCAACAACACTATACAAAAAATACTTAAAACCGACCAGGATCCTTTCGGTTTTAAAGGGCTCAAATTTATTAGAAGTGTCCAGGAATCTAAATTATTAAACTACAGGAACGAGCCATGTGTTATTATCTCGGCAAGCGGAATGGCTGAAGGCGGAAGGGTAAAACATCATATCAGCAATAATATAGAAAACAGCCGCAACACAATTGTGTTTACCGGATATTGTGAACCCAGCACATTAGGGGGCAGGCTTATAGCCGGAGCCAATGAAGTTTCTATTTATGGTATTGAACACCAGGTCAACGCAGAAATTGGTTCAATTAGAAGCATGAGTGCACATGGAGATTATGAAGACCTCAGCCAGTTTCTTGCATGCCAGGATATGAAACAGGTGAAAACTTTATTTCTTGTACATGGTGAATATGATGTGCAGCAGGATTTTCGAAACAGGTTACTGAAAAAAGGATTCTATGATGTTCAAATTCCTCAAAGACATGCTGAATTTGGGCTTGGATAAATCTGTAATGCTATTTGCGTCTGATAAGTTCGTAGTGTAACGGCGAAGCAATTATCTGTTGCTCCTTATCCAGCATAAGTAAACTGTCTTCTGATTTTTTTAGATAATAACGTGAATCTTCCGGTTCATCGTAATTTAAGAAATAAACTACTGCATCGGGAGAACCTTTGATACCGCGTAGTATATCCCACTTACCGGTACTGCTGAATGAGGTATCACCTGTTTTGTTACCGAGATAGGTTTCTTTCAATATGTAATTGTTGTTTTCTGAATTGGCAGCATCCTGGTAAAGTGTCAATTCTGTTTTTATTCCCTCACAATCCGCACATGGCAATACCCCTTCAAACGTACCGACCAAAACAGTTTTCACAGAATCCAACTCCCTGCCGCCTCTGTTTTTTGCTGCCAATGCTGAATCAATAGCACTGCTGTCTGCATTTTTATCGCTTGTACCTGTACAGGCCTCAAAGAAAAAGATAACCAATAATGGCAGCAAAATTCGTTTCATGCTGAAGAAGCTTTTGTCAAAGATAACACAAGGGGGTGTCGTAAAAAATAATGTCACATAATATTGTCAACAGAACAGGGGAAAAAGACCGTTGCACATAATAATACTACAGTCTTTTTAAGAAATGGGTAAGTAAACCTATTTGTTAAAAATTAAAGCCTAATCGCAAAGCAAGCAAGGCAGGCTTTACATCAGTACTCTTTTTCAGAATGGTAGTTTCGTAGCGCAACCCTAGTTCAAATACCCCCAGGTTAAGACCTACAGACGGTGCGTATGTAAATCCGCCATCACGCTCTTTTTTTATATCATCAGCTCCTTGTGTATTCTGATCTGCTGTATAGAAAGTATAAAATGCATATCCACCTTCTACCATCACAAATAATTTATCTGCGATAATATACTTGTATCCTACTTTAAAAGGCAGATGTGTACCCACTTTTACACTATCCTCGTTAACTGATTTAGGGATGACCACCATTCCTCCGGGTGTAAAAGTAACGAAGCCAGGACCTGCCTTAAGAGAGAACCTGAAACTTAAACCAGCTTCAGCACTAAAACTATTTTTAAATTCTTTATCTACTATAGGTCCACCTTCAAGTCCAAAGCCAAAGCTGAATAGTTTACCGCTTTTTTGGGCATACAGGCTATTTACAAAAAACAGGGAGATTATGAAAATTACAAGTACAAGAATTTTTCTCAACCGGGTTAAATACTCAACTGGATATAGTCCAGTGGCGCTGCATTGGGCAGTATTGCGTTTTGTTGGTTGCATAATGATGTAGTTTGACTTTACATAACTGTTTTTTTCATGATTTATTATGTTTTGGTAAAGGTGATATCTCTTTAAAATGATGGTTTTATAAAACAAAGAAAAAAATTACCGGTTTATCAGGTTTGTTCTGCCAGTTTCAGTACTTTATTATCCAGGTAATCTCGTTTATACTCCATAGGATTTTTACCGGTAATATATTTAAACTGGTGATTGAAATGTGAGATATTATTGTATCCGCAGGCATAACTAATTTCCGACACATTTCTTTCGTCTTCCACCAGCATCCTGCACGCAGCGCCAATTCGCACTTCCATCAGAAAACGGATATAGGTTTTATTGGTTCTGCTTTTGAAATACCTGCAAAACGACTGTCGTGTCAGGTGCAGCATACCAGCCACTTCGTCAATAGTAATTTTATCGCTGTACCTGTTAAAGGTATAATCAAATACAAGTTTAATTCTTTGCCTGTCGGCATCATCCTTCATTTGCATAAAACCTTTAGAAGAAAGTGGCAGGTGCTGTTTCTGTGCGCCGATTTCTTCGAGTATAGATAATAACAACACTAATCTTTTACCTGGTGTAGCTTCCTGCATACGATCAATATATGCAGCAACCTTTGTTCTCAGATTTCCCTGTAGTTTCAGTCCGCAACCACATCCTCCTATCGCAGATCTGAGATGATATGCTTCAGGAAGCTGCAACAATGCTTTACCCAAAATATCCGGTTCAAATTTTACACAAATAGTTTCTCCTGCTGTAATTCCATCTTTAATAAACAATGGCTCATGTCTGAAGCAATGGGGTAAATTAGCGCCTATCATAACAATATCCCCACTTTGAAAATGGCCTATATGGTCACCTATCAGCCAGGTGCCTGAGCTTTTTTTAATATAAAGGATTTCAATTTCGGGATGATAATGCCAGTTGTTGACCATATAACTTCCTTTGTCTTTTCTTACAAGAAAAGAACTGGATGGCGTAGCAGTAACCTGGCGAAGTGTCGGCTTCATTTTTCAACAAATTTCAGGCATGTTAATATAGCACAATAATTTGAAAAAATCCTGAAAGCAAAAATTGAAGTTGAAAGAGTAGGTTTACAAAACGTTTGCAAAAAGTAAAACAAGCAGAATGAAAAAACAGAATTTGTTTCTTGTATTAATTATCGCGATTATCTCTTCAATACAAACTTTACACGCCCAGGAGAAGTATCAGGCAACATGGGAATCCTTAAAAAAATACCAGGTACCCGATTGGTTTCGTGATGCAAAATTCGGCATCTTCATCCATTGGGGAGTATATTCCGTGCCGGCATTCGGCTCAGAATGGTACCCGAGAAATATGTATGTGGAAGGCTCAAAAGAATTTAAACATCATATAGCAACTTACGGCCCGCAGAAAAAATTCGGTTACAAAGATTTTATACCCATGTTCAAAGCTGAAAAATTTGATCCGGCAGCATGGGTATCTCTTTTTAAAAAAGCAGGCGCTAAATATATTGTGCCTGTTGCAGAACATCACGATGGATTTCAAATGTATAAGTCCGCACTATCCAAATGGAATGCTTTTGAGATGGGTCCGCACAGAGATGTATTAGGAGAACTGGCTGCAGAAATAAACAAACAGGGACTCATATTTGGACTTTCTTCTCACAGGATTGAACATTGGTTTTTTATGAATGGCGGAAAACGTTTTGACTCCGATGTGCTTGATCTTACTAATGCCACACTCTATGGTCCTGCAAGAGAAGAAAATGAAACACCCTCTCCTGAATTTATGAACGACTGGCTACTGCGCTGCACAGAGCTTGTTGACAATTACAAACCCCGGCTATTCTGGTTCGACTGGTGGATAGAACAACCTGCTATGGATCCTTACCGCAAATCCTTTGCCTCATACTATTACAATAAAGGATTGGAATGGAATAAAGGTGTAGTGATAAATTATAAAAACACTTCATTTCCCGAGAAGGCTGCAGTACTTGACCTCGAAAGAGGCAAACTCGGCGGCATTCGTGAACCCGCATGGCAAACAGATGATGCCATTGGAAACGAATCCTGGGGATATGCTGCCGGCAATACTTTTAAATCCGCACAGTATGTAATAACAAACCTAATTGATATTGTGAGTAAAAATGGAAACCTCCTGCTCAATATAGGTCCGCGTTCTGATGGCACTATTACAGAAGAAGAAACACAAACCCTGCTTGGTACGGGAAAATGGCTTGATATAAATGGTGAAGCTATATATGGTACTCGTCCCTGGAAAATATATGGTGAAGGGCCAACCCGCTCTGCAAGCGGCAGTTTTTCTGATCAGAAAGAACCCTTTACGGCAAAGGATATACGCTTTACCACAAAAGGAGATATTCTATATGCAATAACAATGGGGCAACCGGTTTCGAATACCGCAATTAAAGCATTGGGTAGTAAAGCAGGCAACGGTATAATTGCCTCCATAACAATGACAGGCAGTGATGAAAAAATAAACTGGAAGCAGGAAGCGGATGCATTAGTTATTAAGCCATCAAAGACCTACCCATCTGAAAATGCAGTGGTATATAAAATAATTTTTAAGAAATAGCAACCTTGCAGGTATGGATGCACTCGTATGCGAAAAACCCGGAACTTTTGAGTATAAGACTTTAGCAGCCCCGGAATTGGAGCCGGGGCATGCTATTTTAAGAATCAGGCGCATAGGTATTTGCGGTACTGACCTGCATGCCTTCGAGGGTACACAACCTTATTTCAGTTATCCGCGAATACTCGGACACGAACTGGCAGCAGAACTTGTGGATGCTGATGGCACTAATGATTTTGTTAAAGGTGAGGTGCTCACTTTCATCCCCTATTTCAGTTGCGGCAATTGTATTGCCTGTCGTAAAGGAAAACCCAACTGTTGTACCGGCATTAAAGTAAGCGGGGTACATATAGACGGGGGGATGGTTACTTATTTTAAAGTACCCGTAGAAAGCCTGCTCAAGAGCAAAGGGCTTTCATACGATGAACTGGCATTGGTAGAACCACTGTCAATCGGCGCCCATGCTGTTCGCCGGGCACAAGTAAGCTCAGGTGAATATGTGCTTGTAACCGGTGCGGGGCCTATAGGTTTGGCTACAATGAAGTTTGCTCAAATCGCCGGGGCAAAAATTATAGCCTTGGATGTAAACGATTACCGCCTGGACTTTTGCAAGCACCATTTAGGTGTCCTGCATACTATCAACCCTGGTACTCAAAATGCAATGGAATTGCTTACTGAAATCACCAATGGCGATATGCCGGATGTGGTAATGGATGCTACCGGCAATCTTCACGCTATCAACAAAGCTTTTGAATATATGTCGCATGGAGGAAAATATGTGCTGGTGGGATTGCAACGTGACACTATCCAATTGAGTCATCCGGAATTTCACAAACGCGAGGGTACACTCCTGAGCAGCAGAAATGCCACACGTGATGACTTTGAATTTGTAATTGACTGTATTCAACAAAAGCTGGTGGACCCTGAAGCCTTCATCACCCACCGCGTACAGTTTCACGAAGTAAAAGATATATTCCCGTCCTGGCTCAATCCATCTTCACGGCTGATAAAGGCAGTTGTGGAAATGGTATAGGAATGGGTTGTGGTATAAGATTTAGGGTTTGTCGTTTCACGTTCCTCACCTCTCAGAAAGGGCTTTATGCAAGTTGGGAATTTGAATTTCGTCTGTTCTGATGGAGTCTGACACTCTATAGAGTCGTCAGACCCAAACTGAAGCTGGGATTTGCAAATAGCCGATATTACAATATCAAGCCCAACTTGCATAAAACCAAATGTTGTGCGATTGTGTTTTTATTCAGGCCTAACTCGCACAACTTTATTGTCTTGCATTATTACAAGTTCAGTGTTCTTCTGCTTTTTGAACTCAACTAGTTTTTCGTACACTTTTTCAAGTCCTAAAAGAATTTTGTTATAAAGCTCAGCTTGCTTTTCAGTTGGTGTCATAATATTTTTTTAAAAGAGTGAATTTTGAGTTATCAATAATTTCTATTTCCTTTCCAATAGTCTTTCTTGCTAATAAAATGTGCTTTCCGTATGAGTTGTCGAAAATTAACGCTCCATCAACAATAGGAAGATAAATGTCAAACAGGTTCTTTATACCTTTTAAGTACCGCCTTTCTATAACATCTGTCTCAATGTTGTGGCCACCTTCAGAAACTCTAACTCTTACACGTTCTTTAGCTAGTTCAACGTTTTGAAGCCAAAAGAAAAGTAGAGTCGTAGTAAATCCTTTTTGTTTAGCTTCTTCAACTTTCAGCTTGTAACTTTTTGTAGATAAAGTAGTTTCAAAGGCGAAGTTTTCGCTGCTGTCTAATAGTTCTGCTATTCTGTTTAACATTATGCGTCCAGCTTCAAAAGCTACTTTTTCAGGTTGAAAAGGCGAAAGACCTTTAGCGATTTCGTCAGCATTTACAAATTCTTTACAGTCAATAATATCGGGCAAAATTGTAAATGAAGCCGTTGTTTTCCCTGCTCCATTGCAACCAGCAATTATGTAAAGATTTTTGTCAGCCATAACCGCAAATTTATAGATTTAGTTGTTGTAAATCTAAGACCTTCACAAATCAGGGAATGTTCGTCAGCATATCACCCGACACCGGTATTCAAGGCATGATTTAATTATTGCAACACTGAAATTATTGAGCAGTTTTGGATAATTTACATCATAAATACATTTGATATGCATACTATGCATTATGGTACATTCCGGAAATTGATACCGGTAATAATTAAACAATCATTTGCGGTCGCACTTTTATTCAGCAGTGTTTTTGTTTACAGTCAGAATGATTTACCCGATATTAAAGTAATCAAACCCGGTGCTGTATTACAAAAAATTTCAGATCAGTTCAGTTTCACTGAAGGTCCTGCTGCTGACAGGTACGGCAATGTGTATTTTACCGACCAGCCTAATAACAGAATATGGATATACGACACTACAGGCAAGCTCGCCATATTTATGGATCCTGCCGGACGTGCTAATGGAATGTATTTTGATCAAAAGGGTAACCTTATTGCATGCGCTGACGAAAAGGATGAACTTTGGTCAATTACTCCTGATAAAAAAGTGAAAGTGCTGTTGAAGGATTTTAATGGAAAACTATTTAACGGTCCAAATGATTTGTGGATTACTAAAAAAGGAGATATCTATTTTACCGATCCCTATTATCAGCGGGATTACTGGACAAGAACAAAACCCGATCTGAAAGGTCAGTATGTATATTATCTTCCTAAAGGAAAAAAGAAAGCAAAGATTGCCGATAGTACATTAGTCAAGCCCAATGGAATTGTTGGAGATCCAGTAAACCAATATCTGTATGTAGCTGATATAGGTGGTGATAAAATTTACCGCTTTACTTTAAATCCGGATGGGGGATTGAGCAACAGAACAGTTTTTGCACCTATGGGATCTGATGGATTAACCATAGATGATGAAGGCAATATATATCTCACCGGCAAAGGAGTTACGATATTTGATAAAGAGGGCAAAAGACTGGGGAATATTCCTGTTCCTTCCCGATGGGTAGCTAATGTATGTTTTGGAGGAAAGAATAACGATGAGTTATTTATTACCGCAACAGAATCGGTATATGTACTGAAGATGCAGGTGCATGGAATGAAGTAAACATTCAAATAAATCACACATTGAAAAAAATATTCTCCTTTTTTATTTGCTGTTGCAGCTATTCATTAGCGTTATATTGTCAGCCTTTACCCAAACATGATTTGCAGTTCAGTCATTTAGCAGCTACCTGGGACGAAGGCATTCCGCTTGGCAATGGAACAATAGGAGCTTTAATCTGGCAAAAAGATAATCATCTCCGGTTTTCTCTCGACCGGGCCGATATATGGGATATGCGCCCCATGAAGGGACTTCATCGCAAAGAGTTTAGCTATGACTGGATATATCAACAAGTACAAAAAAAAGAATACAAAATTGTACAGGAATATTTTGATGCACCTTACGACAAGGAACCTGCTCCGTCAAAAATTCCAACAGGAGCATTAGAGTTTAACCTGCCGCAAAGTGCCATACAATCAGTACATCTTTCTCTTCAAAAAGCAATGTGCACTGTAGAGTGGAGCAATGGTATGAAGCTTACCACATTTGTACATGCTACAGCGCCAGTAGGCTGGTTCAGATTTGAGCATGCAACTATTGATATACTTCCTCAATTAAAAGCCCCGCCTTATGAAGCGAAAATATCAGCAGGTGGTGAAGTCAATTCCCTGGTGGGTGACGACCTTGCCAGGCTCGGATACAAACAAGGGAATATAGAAAAAAAAGGCACTACTATTACCTACCGGCAGCAGGGTTGGAATGGGTTTAGTTATGAAATCAATGTGCGATGGAAAAAGTATGGTAAAGATATTATCGAAGGGGTTTGGAGTATATCATCTCACTATCCTGATACAAAAATGAAACCAGCAGCAGGCATTAACACCCATTCTGCCGGACAAAGAGGATATAAAAAAGATTTTGATACCCATCTAAACTGGTGGAATAGTTTCTGGAATCAGTCAGCCATTCGTATTCCGGATACAGTTCTGGAAAAACAATGGTATCTCGAACAATACAAGTTCGGATCAGCAGCAAGAAGGGGTGCCCCACCCATTTCACTGCAGGCTGTATGGACAGCCGACAATGGCCGGATACCACCTTGGAAGGGAGATTTTCACCACGACCTGAACACCGAGCTTAGCTATTGGCCGGCTTACAGCGCCAACCATCTCAATGAAGCAATGGGATTTATTGATCATCTGCAAACTAACAAAGCTAACTATGAACGATACACGAAGTTATTTTTTGGGAAAAAAGGATTAGCAGTTCCCGGTGTTACTACACTGGATGGAACTGAGATGGGCGGCTGGGTGCAATACTCCCTCTCCCCCACCGTATCTTCATGGCTTGCCCAGCATTTTTATCTTCAGTGGAGATACAGTATGGACAGTACATTTCTAAGAGAAAAAGCGTACCCCTGGTTCAAATCGGTTTGCAACTTTCTCGAAGCAATGACCACTATGGATGCCACCGGTCACAGACAGTTGCCTATGAGCTCCAGTCCAGAGATCAATGATAACTCTATCAATGCGTGGTTTCTGCAAAACACCAACTACGATCTTGCCCTGATGAAATATGTATTTGGCAAAGCTGCAGAACTTGCACAGGATTTGAAGTTCACTTCAGAGGCCGATCACTGGAATAAGATATTAAAGCAGTTTGGTGACTTTTCACTCTCTGCCAATCACGAACTGATGTTTGCACCCACATTACCATACAATGTTTCTCATCGTCATTTTTCTCATTTGATGGCCATACATCCGCTTGGACTGATTAAATGGGAAGATGGACCAGAGGCACAAACCATTATTAAAAATACCATTGCACTGCTCGAAAAAACAGGACCTGATTACTGGTGCGGATACTCGTATGCGTGGCTGGGGAATATACAGGCAAGGGCAAAAAATGGTGAAAGCGCCGTAAAAGCTTTATCCATCTTTGCAAGAGCATTTTGCTTATCTAACAGCTTTCATGCAAATGGCGACCAGACAAAATCCGGGCTTTCCAAACTCACTTACCGCCCCTTTACACTCGAAGGTAACTTTGCATTTGCCGCCGGAATACAGGAAATGCTGCTGCAAAGCTATGCCGGCTTTATTGAAATAATGCCTGCTGTGCCAGAGGTATGGAGAGATATTTCTTTTACCAAACTCAGGGCAGAAGGAGCATTTCTTATAGATGCACAAAAAGAAAATGGCAGTATAATTAAAATAAAAATAGTAGCAGAGAAAGGTGGCAAAACTTTGCTAAAATTACCATTCGAAAAATGGAAGATCATTTCCGCTAAAGGAGCATCAGCTGAAACAACAAAACAGGGATTCCTT
This sequence comes from Chitinophagaceae bacterium, assembly GCA_039811345.1. GTDB lineage: Bacteria > Bacteroidota > Bacteroidia > Chitinophagales > Chitinophagaceae > Agriterribacter. The sequence continues at coordinate 35,882 of JBDHYJ010000019.1, read as the reverse complement.
GAATTGCATTTTAAGCCGGGTGGGAATATTGTTTTGGGAAATGATTAATATTGATTTTTAAGAATGGCTAAACTGCATTTTTCCCATCTTAATGCCATTAAAGGTAAAAAGCTGGTGCTGGCTGGCAGTATGTATATCTCTCCATATCCTGTTCACTACAGAGGATTGATCTGCACCCGTCATACCGGTATAAGGATACAGTTCATCAACGGATTTAATTGCCATTTTCACTAACGACTTACAAATCATACTCAGTTCTTCCAGATCGGAGTTGTTCCAGTTACCATGCATTATTCCCTTTTCCCATACTCTTTCCACAGTATCATGAAAAAATTTTCTTTTCCCATCAAGGATGCTCGACATTCGTCCCAGCACTTCAAGCATTTCCCCCGCTTTAATTGCAGAGTATCCGTGTTTAATTATCCTTTCTTCATATAATACCCTGCATTCATTAGCAAAATGAAGCGACATCCCGGAAAAATTTGCAGCAAGAGTAGCTTCTGCAAACTGCAGAAACGGAAACCTATAAATGTCCTGGAGTAATATAGCATTTGCCGGATCAATTAAAAATGATCTGTCCGCAGTTACAAAAAGATGATCCGTTTCAAACGAATTGCTGGAAGTTGCACTCATACCTATACCGTTCCAGTCATCTGTAATTTTTACTTCATTTCTGTCGAATATAAAACTCCTGATTGCCGGCGTTCCATCTTTTTCTTTTAATACATTTCCATTTTTACGGATAACGCAGTTAGCAGTAAATGCAGTAGCATGTTTTGAGCCGGATGCATAGCGCCACATGCCATCAACAATATAACCTCCATCTACAATTTCTGCAATTCCCGTTGTAGCACCACTTCCGGCAATACAGACTTTAGGATTAGAGAAAAAATGATTCCTTGTAGTTTCTTCAAGAAGGCCCACAAACCAGTTGGCACCACTGCACAGGGTTACTACCCAGCCAAAACTTCCATTGGCCCAGGCCAGGCTTTCCAGCAGTCGTACAGCTTTGGGTAAAGGCATTTCCAATCCGCCAAGATGCCGGGGAACAAAAATATTGAACCAGTTTTGCTTATAAATAATTTCTAACTGTAAAGGAGTAAGGTTGCCTGCTTTTTCTGCAGTGATGGTTTCCATTCTTATTTCATCAACTTGCCCAAGACTTGGTTTCGAAAGCATATTGTCCGATCTTAAAAAAAGAAATCACAATTTTTTTAAAAAAGAATTCGCACAAAGATATAGTTGCGTGTATTAAAGCATCCATAAATTTACTTTCAACTTATCCAGAAGAAAGTAAGATCATTAGAATAATTTTTCAGTTTATGTAACTGAAAAATAAAATATATTACTTTTTTCCTGGTTGCCTGCGCATCATTTCATCTACAGAAAGCGGACCACTACCTGTAATCAGGAAAAAAATCAATAAAAGCAATACAATTACTGAAAGCCACAATGCATCATATGGAGCCAACACACCTGCACTGGAATTGATAAAAAACACAGCACCGATTAAAATAGGAATTTGTACTAAACAGGCAAGCCGCGTAAGTAAACCAGCCGCCACAAGTGCACCGCCTACAAGATGAGCGAAAACAATATAATGCGCCAGTAAACCGAGAGAAAGGGAACCTAAAAATTTGCTTTGGGTCATCAGTTCAATCAGCCGGTCCATGTGGTTAATAAAATCAATGCCCTTAAGCGCGAGAAAAATCCCCAATACGACCCTGATAATATCGAGCCATTTAGGATGATGGGTATCGCCCCATCTCTCCATGCTTTGAATTAAGTTCATACGGCAAAGTTTTAATGATTAAAGGATAACCTAATCTAATAAAACTTTATCAGAAATACAACAAAACAGGGAGACTTAACAAACCTGCTATTCGGCAGTTTTTAAAACAGGCTTTTTTGCCAGCGCACTGTTGCGGTACCCATACAGGAAATAGATAATAAGCCCGAGTATCAGCCAGCCTATAAACCATGCCCAATTACTCTTAGTCATTCCTGTAAGCAAGTACATACAGGTAACAAGTCCCATAAGCGGGATAAGATTATATTTTTTTATAAATGCAATTACACTCAGCACAACAGTCAAGAGCCAGAAAATAATTAATGAAATTTTTGGTGTAGCAACATCCATGAAGCTCAATCGGCCTTCAGTATAATCGCTATTGGCAGAAAAATCAAAATTAAACAGATCTGTGAAATAGCCCTTTACAAAAATTGATATAATAATAATTGCACTTAGAATAATCAATGGAAATATATACTGTCCGTTAATATGCGGCAGATGAAACTTTCCTTTTTCTTTCTGCTTAGGTGGTATGAGTAATACACCACCACAAACGAGCACAAATGCAAAAAGTGTAGCAATACTGGTAAAATCAAGTACAAAAGTTTTGTCGGTAAATATGATTGGTACCCCAACTACAGTACCGGTGAGCAAGGTTGCAAAAGAAGGTGTTTTAAACCTGGGATGAATACGTTGAAAAATCGGTGGTAACAAACCATCACGGCTCATCCCCATCCATATTCTCGGTTGTCCCATTTGAAAAACCAGTAGCACACTTGTCATGGCAACTACTGCACATATAGCCACAAGAAACTGCATCCAGCCGATATTCAGGTTTTGCTCTTCAAAAATAAAAGCAAGCGGATCTCCTACTCCCGCAAAATTACTGTATGCCACTGCCCCGGTAAGCACCAGCGATAATAGTATATAAACAACTGTACAAATAATCAGTGAAAGAATCATTCCCCGTGGCAGATCGCGCTGGGGATTTTTGCTTTCTTCTGCAAGCACACTCACAGCATCAAATCCGATATAGGCAAAAAACACTCCGCTAACTGCCGACATCACACCTTTAAAACCATTTGGCATAAACAGGTGTTCACCCGCATCATTTGCAGGCAGCCAATTATAAGTAAGCCCTTTTGAAAAAATCAAATACCCGCCGACAAGAATTACCAACAGTACGGCAAACAGTTTCAAAATAACCATGGCATTGCTGAAATTCCTGCTTTCTTTGATTCCTTTGTATACCAGGTAGGTGATCAAAATATTAATGATTAGCGCCGGTATATCCAGAATGATACGTAAACCTCCAATTACGGGGGCAGTATCCCAGGCAGCGAGTAAATCCTTGTTTGGGTATTTTTCAACAAGATTTTTTTTCGCTTCAAGGTAACTGCAGGAAAAATATTCAGGAATATGAATATCGAGTTTATGCATCAGTGAAGTGAAATAATCACTCCAGCTATATGCTACATATATATTGCCAATAGAATACTCCATGATCAACGCCCACCCTATGATCCAGGCAAACAATTCTCCAAACGAAGCATACGCATAAGTATAAGCGCTACCCGCCACAGGTATACGGCTGGCAAACTCTGAATAACACAATGCAGTAAAACTGCAGGCAATTCCGCAAATCACAAACAGGAATACCACACCGGGTCCACCATCATAAACTGCAGCGCCAAGACTACTGAAACTACCGGCACCTAAAATAGCCGCAATCCCAAAAAAAGTAAGATCACGCATGGTTAACACCCTCGTTAAATTACCAGTACCATGCGTATCATCTCCGGCTTCTGAAAGTATAGTAGAAATTTTTTTTGTACGGAATAAAGAGTTTAGCATCCGTTGTAGTTTGGTGATTTGAATAACTCAAGATACTTTAAATATTGCAGCATCAATAATCACGTTTAATTAAAAAATGAGCAAGGTCTTTCAGGCACTGTTTCCTTGTGGATGTTACAGCAGCTTCATCAAGGTGAAAAAGAGCTGTATCCAAATATTTATTTTTCAATTCCTGTGCCCAGCGATCCACTTTGCAATCCCTGAAAATTTGCAATACCCTTTCTACCTTATCAGGTTTATTATCACTGAGATGAGCAAGCAATGCTGTTTTTTGCATGGTATCAGCAACCTCCATCGCCTTTATAACCAGGAATGTTTTTTTATTGGCAATAATATCACCACCCGGTTGTTTACCAAATTTTTCAGGTTCGCCAAAAGCATCCAGGTAATCATCCTGCAACTGAAAAGCAATACCAAGATTTTTTCCAAAAGCATATAGATGCCCCTGGTTACCCTCTCCGCTCCCGCCAAGCAGCGCACCCATCTTTAGGCTTGCCGCAAGTAGTACTGATGTCTTCAGGGTAATCATGTGGATATACTCATCAAGGGTTACATCCTTACGCTTTTCAAACTCCATATCCAACTGCTGTCCCTCGCATATCTCCCTTGCCATTTTATTGAAAATGGCAAGCACCTTATGAAGATACCCCGGACTTACTTTACTGAGATACTCATACGCTACAATCATCATCACATCGCCGGAAAGCAAGGCAGTAGACTCACCATATTTTGTATGTACCGTCGGTTTACCGCGCCTGAGGGTTGCCTTATCCATTATATCATCATGAATAAGGGTAAAGTTGTGAAACAGTTCCACAGCATTTGCCACCATCCATGCATCCGGCTTTATTTCTCCAAACAACTCATTGCCCATCAGACAAAGCACCGGACGAACCCGTTTGCCACCCAGCCCCAAGAAATACTCAGCAGGCTCGTACAATGAACGAACGGAACCAGAAAAATGGTTACTGCCAAATTTGTCTGCAAATTGTTTAGTCAACTCTTCGAAAGAATACATAACCGGATGAAATATTTTACTGGGGAAAATATTAAGGACAAATGAAAAATATGTTCAAAGTAATTATTTTCTTTTGCCTTTGGAGTATTTACCCTTTGTCTTTTTTGTTTTATGGAATTTTTGTTCTGATATATCCCCGTTCTGCACTATCCATTCATAGTCAAGTTGCCTTTTGCCAAGATTAGCAGCAACAACTCTTATCCGCAATTTATCACCCATCCTGAAAGTTTTTCCACTCCTGCGGCCGGCAAGGCAATATTCAGATTCTATCAGGCGAAAATCATCATAATCGAGCAGGCTTTGAATACTCACTAATCCTTCGCATTTGTGTAACACCGTTTCCACCCAAAAACCAAAAGCTGCCACACCGCTAATCACGCCTTCAAATTCCTCACCGAGAAATTGTTGCATGAACTCTACCTGCTTGTATTTGTTTGCCGTGCGCTCTGCTTCCATAGCCGCCCTTTCACGTTCGCTGCTATGGCGGCATTTCTCCTCCATTTTTTTATCTGCCCTTGGATGCCCCTCCAGCACCTGTTGCAGTATCCTGTGAACTAATACATCCGGATAGCGGCGAATAGGTGAGGTAAAATGACAATAATGCTCAAAGCCCAAACCGTAGTGACCAATATTATCAGTAGTATATACTGCTTTAGCCATGGTGCGTATACCCAATTGTTCAAGTACATGCTGCTCAGGTTTGCCCTGTACTTCTGTAAGCATTTTATTGAACGAGGATGCAATTCCCTGCGGAGTTTTTGTATCGAATTTGTGTCCGAATTTTTTTGCAAAATCTGCAAAAGGCATCAGCTTTTCCTCAGCAGGCTTATCATGTACCCTATAAGGAAAAGGGATAGGTTGTTTGCTCACCTTTACTTTTCCTATATCTTCAGCAACCGTTTTATTGGCAAGCAGCATAAACTCCTCAATCAACTGATGTGATTCCTTACTTTCTTTAATTACAATTCCTACAGGCTTACCATTGTCATCAAGTTTAAATCTTATCTCTTCTGAAGAAAAATTAATGGCACCGTTTTTAAATCTTTGTTTTCTGAATTTCTGGGCAAGTTCATTCAGCAGCAAGATTTCATCTTTGAATATCCCCGCTTTCTTTTCAATAATATCCTGCACTTCCTCATAAGTAAACCGGTGATTGGAATGAATTACAGTTTTTCCCAGCCAGTGCGATTTTATTTCAGCTTTGCCGCTCACCTGAAATACAGCAGCAAAGGTGAGCTTATCCTCATTTGGCCGAAGGGAGCACAATTCATTGGAGATATGCTCGGGTAACATTGGCAAAACCCTGTCGGGCAAGTAAACAGAAGTGGCTCTCTGGTAAGCATTTTCATCCAACGGGCCACCGGGTTCCACATAATGACTGACATCAGCAATATGAACACCGATTTCATACACACCCGGTTTTAACATTCTAAAACTGATGGCATCATCAAAATCTTTTGCATCTGCAGGGTCAATTGTAAATGTCAGTATATCGCGATAATCTTTCCTTCCTTTTATATCGGATGAGGCAATGGTATCCGGTATTCTTGCCGCTTCTTCCAGGGCATCATCATCAAACTCCAATTCAAATCCGGCATCCACAAGTATCTCTTTCATCGCCAGGTCATTCTCGTCCGATGCATTCAGTATCGATACTACTTCACCTTCCGGGTTTCTTTTATTCCATTCTGTGATTCTCACTACTACCCTGTCGTTATTTTTAGCACCATTGATCTTATCACCGGGTATATACATATCAGGGGTGCCTTTAGCTTTGTCGGGAATGAAAAAAGCAAAATTATTACCCATCTCAAGGCGCCCTATAAATTCTGATTGCTTTCTTTCCATCACTTCCACAATCTCGCCTTCCATTCTTCCCGATCTTCCCTGCTTACTTAGTTTTACCCGCACCCTGTCGCCATTCAATGCCTGATTAAAATGCTGGGGGCGCACAAAGACATCTTTCTCCTGCCCTTCCACTATTACATATCCGATACCCGACCGGGTAACATCAAGCGTGCCAATAACAGCATGCTGATGAGGTTTCGATTTAGAGGATTTGTGTTGTTTCTTTTTCATAAAGTCAGCATATTTTTTTCCTTAAAACTTTCTACAAATGTTTGAACGCTATTATTGAAAGTTGCGGCTTCTTCAAAAAGAAATTGCGTTTCAATCGGTAAAACATAAATCGGAATATCTTTAATCACAGTATCAAATTTTACAAGGCGAACAGCATCTTTTTCAGTCACTACTATCATTTTATTGCTCCCTTTCATTTTCTCAAATCTTTTTTTTATTTGTCTCAGGTCGTCAATACTGAAAATATAGTGATCAGGGTAATACAGGGTTTCGCAGCCGGAAGCAGATTCAAATATAAATTTTTTCAATGGTGCGGGATTTGCTATGGCACATACCAACAATACAGAAACCTGGTTATCAAATTCTTTCTTTTCGTGAGTTAAAATATGATACGGCTCACCATAACGTATAGTCGAAAAAAAAACCTGCTGATGTTCCAGGGGGGCAATACTTCGTAATGTTGCTTCTCTATCTTCTGCAGAAATATCTACCGGGCATTTGGTTACAACAATTATATCTGCACGCCGGTAACTGCTTCTTGTATCTCTCAGGCTACCCATTGGCAGCAAATAATCTTTGCTAAAAAGATCATGATATGCAGTGAGTAAAATATTCAACCCTGCTTTTACCGCTCTGTGCTGAAATGCATCATCCATTATTATCATGTCCGTATCCGGACGATCAAAGAGAATCTGGGGAATAGCGATTGCCCTTTCTTCGCCAACGGCTACACTTACCTGCGGAAATTTAAGATGAAACTGCATCGGCTCATCACCAATATCTATTGCAGTTGCTTTATCGTTTGCCAAAACATAACCACGGGTTTTTCTTTTATATCCCCTGCTCAGTGTAGCTATTTTAAAGGAAGGAGAAAACAACCTTAACAGGTATTCCACCATTGGCGATTTGCCAGTGCCCCCGACAGAAAGATTGCCAATAGCAATAACCGGGAAGTTGAATGATGTAGATTGGATAATTTCCCTATCATACAAATAATTTCTAAGCTTTACGACCATACCGTACAGCACCGCAAATGGAAACAGCAACACCCTGAACAACTTTAATCCTCCAAACTTAGAATTCATATATTTTACCTGGTGATATGCAATAAGTTAAAGATATATCAAAATCATCAGTATCGTCTATCTGCTTTTCAGCTTCGAAGAATGATAATCCTATTTTTATCACATCTTCCCGGCAACGGTTCAGAAACCTGTCGTAAAATCCTTTGCCATAGCCCACCCTGTTTCCTTTTTCGTCAAAGGCAAGCAAGGGAACTAATACCAGATCAATCTGATGCTCGGAAATCATTTCTCCGCCTTCAGGTTCCATTATATCATATTTGTTTTTCACCAGCACCGTATTATCATCATATATATAATGCTGCATTGTACCCTCATCTATGTTTGTTTTTGGAATAACAATCCTCAGTCCCGGATTGATAAAATTCAGATACTCCATAATTGGAAAAGTATCTACTTCTATATGTGACGGGGATGGCAGGTAAATATGCAGGTATTCAAAAAACGGTAATGACAATTGCTGAAAATTGATCAGAATAAGGTCCTGCATTTTATCAACTGCATTATGTTGCAATGCAGCACGCTTCTCCTTATATATAGTTCTCAACTCTTTCTTGGTCATGAATCGGATATAGTATTATACAGGGAAGGCACCAGCTGATGGTACAGGCTCCCTGCTATTATTTTTTATTCAGGAAAATTGAAAATACCGTTGTGCCATAATTACGCGATGTTTTATAAAAAGGAAATTTTTCGTAATTATTTCTTGGTGTATGTTCCAGAACAAACCAGCCGCCTTCCTGTAAAAGTTCCTGCCTGAAGACCAGTACCGGAAGATCATCTATATTGCTCAATGCATAAGGTGGTCCTGCAAAAATAAAGTCATACTTTTCTTTGCACTGCTGAATAAACATAAATACGTCCATTCTTACAACCTTTATAATATTTTCAAATCCAAGCAGTCCTGCATTTTTTTGAATAAATGCATGCATATTAGGATCTTTTTCAACAATGGTAAGATCCCCCGCCCCGCGTGAAGCAAGTTCATAACTAATACTGCCTGTGCCTCCAAAAAGATCAAGGGTTTTTAATGAAGCTATATCAAGATTATTTTCTATAATATTAAAAAGCCCTTCTTTTGCAATATCAGTAGTAGGCCGTGTATAAGGCATCCTTGAAGGAGGATTGATTTTTCTGCCACCGGATGTGCCGCCTATTATTCGCATAATGCGAAATTAAATAATGGAGTAAAAAAATGCGAAGGGTACTCATCAAACACCGGGTCATATACAAATTGATCCGGATGAGGCTGAAGTGATATATCAATAAAATATTTTTTCAACTCAGTAAACAAAGTTGAATGATCATCAATTAAGCCTGAAGCATTGATCCGTACTGTCTCGCAATTAATATCAAAACGCCCGGCAATATTGAGCAAATGGTAAGACACATCTTCGGCAGCATCATACTCTAAAGTTTGTATCAGCAGCAACTTAGCATCACGCACCACGGTACATATTAGTTTATTGTTGTAAAAGGCAAGAGTAATTTCCTCGCCATGCCCGGTAATACCGTCAGCCTTTTTTTCACGCAGCATCAGCGAATACGCATGAAAAAAATTACCATTCACAAAATGAGATTTCAATACCTCATGCAGGTGAACAGGTACACGGTAGGTGTTATAAATTCCCCAATCCGGCAAATGATCGGTAAATACTGCCCCTTTATGCAGGTCACCATAAATAAGATTAAGCTCTGCATCTCCGATACCGGGTTTGTACACCGATTCAGGCACAAGTATGCTTCCCGAAAAATTATAGGAAATATTGACCTTGCTATAGGCTTTCATCAACCATTCGTTGTGATATACTATTTCCCTGCATTGGTTAAATGCATTATACTTATCCAGGTTAAAATACTGGAGAACGATAAACTCTTTACTATTGTGGTTTAATACGGTATGTTGCAGATGTTCGGGTCCAATATCGAGATACAAAGTACAATGCTCTGTATCAACAGACTCTGCCACAGGTACTTGTATTTGATAAGCTGCACTCATTGTACTTTTAGGTCGGCAATAATAACACATTTTGGATTATATTTCTACCTTTTGGGTTTTGTAACACAATCTTATCCCCTAAAATTGTAATTTTGCGAACTGATATATAATATTATGATTACCGTTTCGGATTCAGCAAAGGATTATATCACCAACCTGATGACACAGGAAAACAGTTCCGGCAATACATTTGTTCGGGTGGGGGTCAAAGGAGGGGGATGTTCAGGATTGGAATATAAGTTAAGCTTTGATAATGAGATGAAAGCAGGTGATGAAGTGTATGAAGATAAGGGTATTAAGATTGTAGTGGATATGAAAAGTCTGCTCTATCTATATGGCACAGAACTGGATTATTCAGGTGGATTAAATGGTAAAGGACTGACATTTAAGAACCCTAATGCTACCAGAACCTGTAGTTGCGGTGAAAGTTTTTCAGTATAGTTTTTAGGGACCCGGTCCAAAGTATAATTAATTATGGCGAATAAGAGTGATGACATCCTGGAGGAATACAGCAGTAAAGAGTACGAGTATGGATTTGTGACAAATATTGAAATGGAGATTGCTCCTAAAGGATTAAGCGAAGAAACAATTCATTATATATCTGCCAAAAAGCAGGAACCGCAGTGGTTGCTTGACTGGCGCCTTAAAGGGTACCATTCATTTCTTAAAGCCGAAGACCCACACTGGCAGAATTTTGATCTTCCTAAAGTTGATTTTCAGGGTATCTCCTATTATGCTGCGCCTAAGTCGCGTGCTAAATATAATAGTCTGGATGAAGTAGATCCCGAACTGATAGCAACTTTTGAAAAGCTTGGTATTCCTTTGTCCGAGCAAAAACTGCTCGCCGGTGTTGCCGTTGATGCAGTGTTCGACAGTGTATCTGTTGCCACTACATTCAAAAAAACTTTAAAAGAACATGGCATCATCTTTTCTTCCATCAGTGAAGCAGTGAAGGAACATCCCGAACTGGTGCAGAAATACCTGGGATCTGTAGTTCCTCATTCTGATAATATATATGCATCGCTTAATTCTGCAGTATTCTCAGATGGCTCTTTTGTATATATTCCCAAAGGCGTTCGCTGCCCGATGGAACTATCTACCTATTTCCGCATCAATACCGAAAACACCGGTCAGTTTGAACGTACACTGATTATTGCAGATGAAGGAAGTTATGTGAGCTACCTTGAGGGATGTACCGCTCCCAAGAGAGACGAGAACCAGTTGCATGCTGCAGTAGTTGAACTGATTGCAATGGAAAATGCGGAGATCAAATACAGTACAGTGCAAAACTGGTATCCCGGTGATAAAGAAGGCAACGGAGGTATTTACAATTTTGTAACCAAACGCGGTGTTTGTCGTGGCGCTAATGCCAAAATCTCGTGGACACAGGTAGAGACGGGGTCAGCCATTACCTGGAAATATCCCAGTGTAATTTTACAGGGCGACAATTCAAGCGGAGAATTTTATTCTGTAGCCGTTACAAAAGGCAAACAGATTGCAGATACCGGCACTAAAATGCATCATATAGGTAAAAACACCAAAAGCCGGATAATTTCAAAAGGCATATCTGCCGGAGAGGGACAAAACAGCTACCGCGGATTAGTGCAGGTAGGTACCCGTGCCGATAATGCCAGGAATTTCACCCAGTGCGATTCATTGCTGATTGGCGACCGCTGTGGTGCCCATACTTTTCCATATATCGAATCAAAAAACAGTACCGCTACCATAGAACATGAAGCTACAACCTCCAAGATCGGTGAAGACCAGATCTTTTATCTGAATCAAAGAGGTATTGATACGGAAAAAGCAGTAGCGCTTATTGTAAACGGTTATGCTAAAGAAGTATTAAACCAGCTACCTATGGAGTTTGCCGTTGAAGCTCAAAAATTACTTTCCATCTCACTCGAGGGCAGTGTTGGATAGGAATCAATTATAAAAGAAAAAGCCCCCCAGTATTAAAACCAGAAACACAGATCAGACATGTTACTAAATATTAAAAATCTACAGGCTACAGTTGAGGATAAGCAGATATTAAAAGGAGTAAACCTGCAGGTAAATGCCGGCGAAGTGCACGCTATAATGGGACCTAACGGTTCCGGTAAGAGTTCGCTGGCTTCAGTTTTAGCAGGCAGGGAAAACTTTGATGTTACCGGCGGAGAAGTAATTTTTGATGGTAAAGACCTGCTGGAATTTTCTCCCGAAGACAGGGCAAGAGAAGGATTATTCCTGGCTTTTCAATACCCCGTTGAGATACCGGGTGTATCAAATATAAATTTTTTACGGACTGCATTAAATGAAATCAGGGCGTATCACAACCAACCTGCCCTGGAATCGAAAGAATTCCTGAGACTCACCCGCGAAAATCAAAAGTTGGTAGAGTTTGATGCCAAACTCACTAACCGCTCACTCAACGAAGGTTTTTCGGGCGGAGAAAAAAAGAGAAACGAAATTTTCCAGTTGGCAATGCTCAATCCCAAATTGTCAATCCTCGACGAAACGGATTCCGGACTTGATATAGATGCATTGAGAATTGTAGCCAATGGTGTAAATAAATTACGTTCTGATAAGAATGCTTTTATAGTGATTACTCACTACCAGCGCCTGCTCGAATATATAGTTCCTGACTTTGTGCATGTATTGTACGATGGCAGGATTGTAAAATCCGGCACCAAGGAACTGGCGCTCGAACTGGAAGAAAAAGGTTATGACTGGATAAAAGAGCCGGTTACCTCAGAATCCATTTGATGAATAAAAGCAATCGGAAATAATGATCACCACTACTTCACTATACGACCAGTTAGTATCTTTTTATAATAATAATTCCACCGGCGGCGAGCAACCCTGGCTATCAGATCTGCGGGCACGCGCTTTTGATGCATTTACTGCACAGGGGTTTCCAACAACTAAAAATGAAGACTGGCGGTTTACTAATATAGCCTCTTTTTTAAAAGAAAACTATTCATTGCTGCCTGGTTCTGTATCGCTGCAAAATGCTAAAAGCACGAATGCTATCCCTTCATTCGACGGATATGAGATAGTATTGAAAAATGGCATGCTGAATGAGGATGTGAATATTGAAGGGGTAAAAATAACTCCATTTCGCACAGCATTGCAGGATGATCACCTTAAGATGTACCTGTCAAAATTTATCCCGCTTCAAAAAAATCCTTTTGCAGCATTGAATACAGCTCTGTTTCAAAATGGTATTGTAATTGAAGTAGAGAAGAATGCTATAGTGGATAAGCCCATCCATCTTATTCATGTTTATAATGCTGATGAACCAGTTTTCATGCATCCCCGGTTACTGGTTATAGCCAATAAGGGTAGTAAACTACAGATAGTGGAGTCTGTTTTTGTAACAGGTGAAAGTCCACTGTTCCTGAATAATGTTACAGAATGTTATATAGCCGAAAATGCACAAGTTGATAAATATTATCTTCAGGCATTTTCACCAAATATCAGGCTGGTGAATTTTACTCAGTGCGTGCAAAGCAGCAACAGCCTGTACAACAACTACACTTATACAATACCGGGAGCAAGCCTGGTGCGCAACAACCTGCATCTCGATCTGAATGGAACAAATACAGAAAGTCATCTCTACGGACTTTACCTTACAGGCGGCAATCAATTGGTAGATAATCATACTTCTGTACACCACCTCTTCCCCAATTGCATGAGCAATGAACTGTACAAAGGTGTACTGATGGATAGTTCAAGGGCAGTATTCAATGGAAAAATATTTGTGCACCAGGATGCGCAAAAAACAAATGCATTTCAGCAAAACAATAATATGCTGCTTAGCAATAAAGCAGTGGTAGATTCCAAACCGCAGCTCGAAATATTTGCTGATGATGTAAAATGCAGTCACGGTTCTACTGTAGGCAGCTTCAATAATGAAGCACTATTCTATCTCAAATCAAGAGGTATAGGAGAAAAAGCAGCACGCAACCTGCTGGTGAATGCTTTTGCATTTGATGTAACCAACAAAATACAAATTCCTGCGGTGAGAAAATATATTGAAAAGCTGATTACCCAAAAAATGTCGGAAGCGTATGACTAATAGTGATACGATATTTACAAACACACTTGATATAGAGAAAATAAGAAAAGATTTCCCGATCCTGCAGACTAAAGTTTACGGTAAGCCACTTGTATATTTTGACAATGCTGCTACTACTCAAAAACCGCTACAGGTTTTAAATTGCCTCGAAGACTATTATAAAAACTATAACAGTAATGTGCACCGTGGTGTGCATCTGCTCAGTCAGCAGGCAACAGATGCTTACGAACAGGCCCGCAAGAAGGTAGCTGCTTTTATCAATGCTGCCCACGACCATGAAATAATATTTACAAAAGGCACTACCAATAGCATCAACCTTGTAGCATCATCTTTTGGGAAAAAGTTTCTGGCAGCAGGCGACGAAGTACTGATCACCGCAATGGAGCATCACTCCAATATTGTACCCTGGCAATTGATTTGTGAAGAAAAAAATGCTTCTTTGAAAATTATCCCCGTTGATGATAATGGGGAACTGATTATGGAAGAGTTTGACAGGTTACTTACGGGGAAAGTAAAAATCGTAGCCCTCACTTATGTTTCAAATACACTTGGCACGGTAAACCCGGTGAGGGATATCATACAGAAAGCACATGCCAAAAACATTCCTGTATTACTGGATGCTGCTCAGGCAATTCAGCATATACCAATAGATGTTCAGGAACTTGATGCAGACTTTATAGCTTTTTCTTCTCACAAAATGTTTGGACCTACAGGAGTAGGCGTGCTGTACGGAAAAGAAAAATACCTGAATGCAATGCCTCCTTACGAAGGAGGTGGTGATATGATAAAGAATGTAACCTTTGCCAAAACAACTTATAACGAGCTCCCATTTAAATTTGAAGCAGGTACACCTGATATGTCGGGCGCTATCGGGTTGGGTGCAGCAATTGACTATATCCAACAGACAGGTATAAGCGCTATTCAGCATGCTGAAGAAGAACTGGTTGCTTATGCTTATGATAAACTTTCAGCCATCCCTTCACTTCGCTTTATCGGCAATGCAAAACAACGAGCCGGCGCAATTTCTTTCCTTGTGGGTAACATACATCCTTTTGACATGGGAGAAATTCTTGACAAACAGGGTATAGCTGTAAGAACAGGTCACCATTGTACTCAACCCTTAATGGAACGCTTCAATATTCCGGGTACTGTCCGTGCATCGTTTTCGGTATATAATACAAAGAGCGAAGTAGATGCACTGATAAAGGGTATAGAAAAAGCCAGGAAAATGCTGGAATAGTAAATTTGATATCCGCTCAAAGTTGCGGAACTTTGCCGCATGACCATCAAAGAACAACAGGACTCCATCATTGACGAATTCAGTCTTTTTAACGACTGGACGGAAAAATATGAATATATTATTCAGTTGGGCAAAGAGCTTCCCCTGATTGACGAACAATACAAAACAGACGATCATCTTATCAGGGGTTGCCAGTCGAAAGTATGGCTGCATGCAGAGTTCAAAGATGGTAAAGTATTTTTTACAGCCGACAGCGATGCACTAATCACCAAAGGATTAGTGAGTATGATGATTCGGGTACTTTCTGAACAACCACCTAAAGCTATTGCTGAGGCTCCTATATATTTTATTGATGAGATAGGCTTGAAGAGTCATTTGTCAATGACACGGTCGAACGGATTGCTGTCTATGCTCAAACAGATGAAGATGTATAGTGTAGCTTTTCAGCAACAGGTAACAGGTTAAACTTGTATCGAAAAAAATTTTAACAATGGAATCGCTCAGAGATAAAGCAGAAGAAGTTTTAAAAACGGTATACGATCCCGAAATCCCGGTGAATATCTGGGACCTGGGACTGGTGTATGAATTGCAGGTAGATGAAACAGAAAAGAAAATAAAAGTCATAATGACGCTGACTGCACCGGCATGTCCTGTAGCCGGAGATATAGTTGCAGAAGTACAACAAAAAACAGAAGCTATAGAAGGCGTAAAGGATGTTCATGTACATCTGACTTTTGACCCGCCCTGGAATAAAGAGATGATGACTGAAGAAGCTAAATTGGAACTGGGATTTTTATAAAAGAAATTTCATATATCGCAAATAAGTAATAAAAAGTATTACTAATACAAAATAAATTCAGCACAACTTTATCTTCATTCATGAGTATCATTTAATACTTTACTCCTCACCCGTTATATTGAATTAGTGGATTTGAGTGATTGCAGGTTTATTACCCTAATACAAAACGATGCTTATGCTGGATGAAGCCACTTTACATTCTGAAATTGCCTTAGGTAATCAGGCAGCCTTCCGTGAATTTTTTGATAAACACCGAACCAAACTATATAATTATCTATACACTGTAGTTAAATCAAAAGAGATAGCTGAAGAGATAGTAATTGATGTATTCCTGAAGCTCTGGACAGGAAGGGAGCTTATAACAGAAATCCAGAATATGGATGCCTTTCTTCACAAAGTAGCATATAACAAGGCGCTCGATTTTTTTCGTATTGCTTCCCGAAACGCAACATTGCAAAAATTTGTACGCCGTGAAATGGAAGCGGTAAGAGAAAAACAGGCTGACAATAAATTGCAGGAATGGGAATGTAAGGATATTATCAACAAAGCGCTTGAACGCCTTTCTCCGCGCCGGCGAGTTATATTTACACTTAACCGCATTGATGGACTAAGCTATGACGAGATTGCCGAAAAATTACAGCTTTCACGCAACACTGTTCGCAATACCATGGCCGAAACAATCAGATCCCTCCGCTCCTACTTTCGGGAAAATGAAATCAAATCTTATCTGGTGATATTATTTCTCTTGAATAATTGAGTTAAAAATATTTTTTTACTGCAATAGTACTGAAGTCTTTTTTCCATCGTCATGTAGTCGAGCTAAAGATTCAACATGTCTTCAAATCCCATACGGTTACAAAAATTACTTCAGAAATATCTTGCGGGTTCTGCCAATCCACAGGAACTGGAAGAATTCTGGAAGCTAATGTCGGAACTCTCCGATAATGACCTGGTTCAGCTTGATTTAAAAAACCTATGGGATAACAACCTCAATGAAGCTCCGGCAGATAAAATGGATTGGGACAAATCTTATTACAGGTTGCAGGAAAAAATAGACAGCCAGGAATTTGATTTTGAAGAAAAAATATCTTTATTAAAGCGCAGGAGATATTTCATTTCAGCAGCAGCTGCCTGTATTGCATTATTAGCTGCAGCATTTATCTGGAAAATTGTATTTCAACAAAAATCAGAAACCCGGTCAAAAGAAAAAATAGTACAAACTAAAGGCAGACATCAAACCATTAGCCTGCCCGATGGCACAATGGTAACATTGAATGATGGCAGTAAACTGGAATATCCACAGGCGTTCAATCAATCTTCAAGAGACGTGTATCTTACCGGCGAAGCATATTTCGACGTTAAACATGATGCCGGAAAACCTTTCCAGGTACATACCGGGAAATTAATAACCCGAGTACTTGGTACGGCATTCAATATAAAAGCTTATGATAACGACAACAGGGTATCCGTAACCGTAGCAAGAGGGAAAGTGCAGGTACAATCAGATAACAACAAAGAAACACTGGGTGTACTTTCGGCAGGAGATCAGTTGGTTATTGATAAAACATCCAATAAAGCAATCCATGCTAAAGCAGATGTAGATAAAGTGATTGAATGGAAGTCCAACGATATGATATTTGACAATGCAACTGTTGATGAAGCGGCTATTGCACTGGGTAACCGCTATGGTGTCAGTTTTCTTTTTGAGCATGAAGCATTGCGCACCTGCAGGTTCACCGCAAATTTTGCCGGTGATGGGCTCCATCAGTCGCTGGATATAATTTGTGCGCTCATCAATGCTAGCTGGGAGCAAACAGGACCGTCAACTATTGTGCTAAAAGGAAAAGGTTGTGAGTCTGTGAGCAGTAGTAAGTAGTAAGTGGTAAGTCAACATCATCCAATAGCTGACTGCTGAAAACAGAAAGCTGTTCGCTGAAAGCTGATCGCTATATAAAAAAATTGGCCGCTCTGAGTGGAAGTCGGAGCAGCCATAGTTTCAAATATTCTGTAACATTTAAAAACCAAAGTAAAGGTATGAAAATTCCTGCCTTGGGGGAATGGATTACTATCCCCCGTATGACAATTGTTTTACGAAAATGGGCTTTCTTTATGAAACTAAGCTGTCTTGTGATTTTTTCAATGTTGTTGAGTATACAAATGCTGATCGCCAGAAATGGTATTGCACAGGAGCTCAGCAAAATCAACGTAACAGTGGGGTTACACAATAGTCCACTCAAGAATGCTCTCAGGCAAATAGAAAGACAGACAAGCTACAAGTTTGCATACGTGGAATCACAGTTAACTTCTGCAGGGAATTTAGAATTTCCAAAGCAGATACGTTCACTCGCTCAAACTCTTGATTTATTACTTTCAGGTACAGACCTTATCTACAGTGTAAAAAACAATACTATTATTATTACGCAGAATCATGAAGAAAAGGTGGAAAAGAGCCTGTCGGAAACATTGCCTGATTTTATTGAACCACTTCAACTTACGGTATCAGGAAATGTAACTGACAAGAATGGAAATCCTCTTGCCAATGTGAGCGTAGTAGAAAAACATACCAAGAATGGTACTGTTACAAAAAATGATGGCAGTTTTTCTCTCATAGTTGCCAATGAAAATAGTAGTATTATTTTCAGTATTGTAGGATATAAAACACAGGAAGTAGCAGTCTCCGGGCGTAAGACACTTAATATAACCCTTGAACCAGATGCTCAGGCCCTTTCTGCAGTAGTAGTAACGGCAATGGGCATCAAGAGGGAGAAAAGATCACTGGGTTATTCAGTAGGCAATATAGAAGGTGATGAACTCACAGAAACTCCTCAGACAAGTGTGCTGAATGCAATGGCAGGTAAAGTGGCCGGGGTTCAAATATCGCAAATGGGTGGTTCACCAGGTTCATCTGTAAAAGTTATCATCAGAGGGGCTACATCGTTGAATAATGACAACCAGCCTTTATTTGTAATTGATGGAGTACCTGTTGCCAACCAACTCAACAATGGATTCGCCGGCGCTGATATGGGTAATGCTATATCTGACATCAATCCTGATGATATCGCCAATATTTCAATTCTTAAGGGACCAAGTGCTGCCGCGCTCTACGGTTCCAGGGCTGGTAATGGTGTAGTACTTATCACTACTAAAACGGGAAGAGGAAAGCAAAAAGGATTGGGAGTATCGGTTAACACCGCTGTTACTTTTGATGTGCCTTATAAATACGTACCTGTGCAAAATAAATTTGCCAGTGGTAAGTCGGGCGCCCATGTACTGGAGGAAAGTGAGAATGAAAACTGGGGCCCCAGAATGGATGTAGGTGAAAAATGGAAACAATGGAACAGTAATGGCGAGGAAGTACCCCTGGTTTCTTATCCTGATCGTTTTAAAGATTTTTTTCAAACCGGTATTACCAATACCAACAATATAGGAGTTAGCGGAAATTACGACAAAGGGAGTTTCCGCCTGTCTGCTGGAAATGTAACCAGTAAAGGGATTGTGCCCAATACAGATATGCACCGGTTAACACTTGCGTTTAATACACTCTATAAATTAACTGACAGATTAAGGGTTTCTGCTAATTTTAATATTACACAATCAGGAGCAGATAATAAACCCATCATTGATGGTAACCGAACAGATCCTGTAAGAAGCCTATACGAAACAGGTGCACAGGTAAACATTAACGACCTGAGGGAATACTGGCAGCCTGGGCTGGAAGGAATTAAACAAAGAAAATACAAACAAAAGCAAAACAACCCCTGGTTTGTTGTTTATGAAAACCCCACAGGATTTAATCGCGACCGGACAGTGGGTAAAATTCAACTTGATTATGATATTACAAGAAACTGGGGTTTGATGGTTCGATATACACGTGATGCATATGAGGAAGCACGTGAAGCTAAGAAAGGATATGATAATTACGAGCAGCCAAAAGGGGGATATGAAATTGAAAATATGTACAGGCGTGAAACCAATATGGACCTCATGCTTACCTATAAAAAAAGTTTTTCTGAAAACTGGAGCCTGAATGCTTATGCAGGCGCTAACAGGCTTGAACAAAATAGTCGTGAAATATATAATGTAGCCGATCAGCTTGTGGTACCAGGTTTATATACTATTTCCAACGGTGTTCCGGGTGCCGTTACTTACAATAGTTATAAATGGGAAAAACAACTTTATGGTATTTATGGAATGGCTTCCTTAGGATTTAAAAATATGGTATATCTCGATGTAACAGCCCGCAACGACTGGTCGAGTACATTACCAAAATCAAATCGTTCTTACTTTTATCCATCAGCTTCACTGAGCATGATTCTTTCGGATATGATACAAATGCCCGACTGGATAAACTTTGCTAAATTAAGGGTAGGCTCTGCGCAGGTAGGTAATGATGTAGGACCTTATAGTCTTACCCAAACTTTTTCAACAGCCACCGACTGGGGTACAGCTAAGAGAATGTATATGTCGGGACTGCTGAAAAATGCAAATCTAAAACCTGAAATATCCACTTCACATGAAGCGGGTATAGAAATACAGTTTCTTGAAAACAGAATTGGTCTTGATGCCACTTATTACATCACCCGTAATAAAAACCAGGTACTATCCATTGGCCTTCCCATTGAATCTGGCGCCAGCAACAAGCTCATCAATGCCGGGCTCATTGAAGGCAGAGGATGGGATATACGACTCACTACAGTTCCTGTTGCCAATAAAAACTTCCGATGGGAAATGAATTTCAATTTCTCCCGCAACCGCACAACAATCAAAGAACTGGCTGAGGGTATTAAATATTTCCCGTTTGTATCATATAGTGGCGCCGAAGTGCGTACTTATGAAGGAGGGCAGATCGGAGATATTTTTATGCGTCCTATGCTGACAGTTAAAGATCCTTCATCACCTTATTATGGCTATCCTATTGTAGATAATGCCGGACGTTATCAAACCGATAATGATGTTAATAATATGGTGAAGATCGGCAACTTTAATCATGATTTCATACTCGGAATTCAACCTTCTTTTACTTATAAGGCATTTACTTTGTATGCGAATATTGACTGGCGGCAGGGTGGTTCGTTTTATTCCAACAGCATGATGTTCCTCGGAAATAACGGACAATTGGAAGAGTCACTCACAGGAGTGCCTTATGATAAAAGTAAAAGTTTACCCGATCAAATTAAAGCCAATCCCGACGCCTTTCTCGGCAACTGGGTAGGTGGCAGAAATGCAGAATACAACGGTTTGCCCTGGACTGGTTCCCAGGCAAATATACGCGAACAGGATGCCAGTTTCAATCCAGGTGTTCGCCAGGTGATAGTAAATGGAGTTGTTACTTATATAGAGAACCTCGGTGGTCCCGATACTAAATGGCTTGATCCGTTTACAGCTTACAGGTATGCCAACCGTCCCTTTCCCGACAGAAATACCTATAGTGCTACTTATATTAAGTTGCGTGAAGTCGCGCTCACTTACAGGCTTCCGGCTTCATTTGTAAAAGGACTGAAATTACAAGGTGCGTCCTTCGGGTTTGTTGCCAATAATATTTTTGAATGGACAGCAGCAGGTATCGCCATTGATCCCGAGCGGGCTTTCCGCCAATCCGGCGGAGTATGGAACCAGGGAATTGAGTACTATAATATGATGCCCTGGACAGCTTCTCTTGGTTTTAAATTAAATGTGGACTTCTAAATGATTGAAAACATGAACACACATAAAATTTCATTTATTTTTCTGTTAGCCTCATTCGCTTTTTTTACAGGTTCCTGTAAAAAGTTTAACGAGGCAAACAATAACCCTAACAGTGCAGAAAAAGTTTCTTCTAATTATATTCTAACTTATGTACTCACGGAAACGGCTAAGTCGTATTACAGGCTTGGAAATGAAGACTCCAAGATTGCAGGCACAATGCAGTATATACAAATTGGTACCAACGAAAATGCTACGGCTGTTAATTTTTATGGTTGGGGTCATGAGTCGTGGTCGGGATACTACGATATACTCCGTAATGTGAAAATTATCAATGACAATGCAAAGAAAGATGGCAATAAGTTTTTTGAAGGTATTTCACTGGTAATGAAATCATTTATTTATGGAATGATGACTGACCTTTATGGTGATATACCTTATTCCGAAGCGTTGAACGCAGGGGATGGTGTATTTTTTCCTAAATACGATAACCAGGGCGAAGTGTATAAAGGGATTATTGAAGATTTAAAAACCGCAGTAGGTTTATTCGCTTCGCTTGATCCTTCGAAAGATGCTATTGATGCCGGAGCTGATGTAATATTCGGAGCAAGCAGTACAAAATGGGGCAGGTTTGCCAACGGTTTAATTTTACGATATACAATGAGGTTATATAATAAGAAGACTGAGATGAATGCTTTAGGTGTAGATATTGTCCAGGAATTTAACAGTGCTGCTACAGGCGCTCTGACAAGTATCAGCGACGAACCTACATTAAAGTTTCTGGGTACTACTAACGAAAACTCCACGCCAGGCGGCCCGCTTAACAGCAGCAACCCAAGACTGTACAATAAACCATCTGCAGTATTAGTGGGCAAGTTATTGCAACTTAAAGATCCACGATTACAGCGCTGGACGAATCCTGTTCAACAGAAATGGGACAAGAATATCACCGAACCTGAAACAAAAACAGTAACCAATATTTTTGGTGAATCATATACTGTAAAACTAAAACCTGCAGCACCTACTGATGATGTGGACACTTCTTTATATGTGGGGCTACCGGTAGGGTTAGCTACCGTAGACGCACTGGTTTATAATAAAGGAACAGATAACCAGTCTTATCCTCCCGAAAGAAATCCCTATATCTCTTATGTACACGATCGTTACAGGCTGAACACAGATCCTTATGTGAATATGAAGATGATGACCTTCAGCGAAGTAGAATTCCTGCTGGCAGAGGCTGCATTGAAAGGAGATTTTAGTGTGACCGGTACTGCAGATTCACATTATAAAAACGGGATAAAAGCATCAATGGACCGATATGGTGTTATAGGTGCAGCAGATGGTTTTGATATTGATGCCTATTATAGCAATCCGGATGTAGATCTAAACAATGCTACAGATAAACTGGCAAGAATCATGGAACAAAAATGGATTTCTTCATGGCTGGGAATAGAATCCTGGTTTGACTGGAGAAGAACCGGTTTACCCGATTTGCACACCGGACCTGTAGCACAGTTTGGTGATAAGTTGCCTTTGCGTTATATGTATCCCTCTCCCAACCTGGATCCGAGCTATTTGGAGAATTATGAAAAGGCAGTGGGCAACCTTGAAGCAACACCGAATGTACCAGAAGGACAAAGTGCAGACCATTCCTATTCCAAAATGTGGCTGTTGAAGGGAACTAACAAACCCTGGTAAACTTCAGTGGCATTTTCAAGTTATAAACCCGGCGTTTGATACTGTTTTGATTAAGGTTATCAGGCGTTGGGTTTTTTATTATAGATTTGAATGCAGTAAACCTATAAGTTTATTTTTTTTGCCAATATTTTTTATCTTCATATTGTACTTGCCAAATTACTGTGAAGGAGAATACACAATATATTATTGATAAAGCCCTGTTCGCCAATATAGCCGGTGGGAATGAAGAAGTGTTTGCAACAATGGTTCACGAGCTATATAAAAAATTCTTTCCTTTCACTGTCTCCCTTATTAAATCAGATACAGATGCAGATGATATTCTGCAGGAAGTTTTTCTGAAAATATGGCTTCGTCGTAGCACCCTCACTACTATTGAAAATCCTTCGGGATGGATATACACTGTCATCGCCAATACGGCGTCCAACCACTTAAGATCAAAAATCAGACGTGAACTGAAGATGAACGCCTTTATTGGTCAATCTGATACTGCCGAAGAAATAGAAAGTGAAATAGATGTAAAATTTACCCAATCACTGATTGATCAGGCAATAAACCTCCTGCCTCCGAAACGTAAGCTCGTGTATTTATTAAGCAAAAAAGACGGGTTAAGTCGCAAGGAAATTGCTGACAAACTTCACATCTCTGAAAATACAGTACGCAACCAGCTTGTGGAAGCATTACAATTCATCCGCGAGTACCTGAATTACAAAGGTGATCTGACGCTTCCCACCATTTTAATCTTGTTTTACATTTCCTGAAAAAAAATTTCTGCCGGATAGTACGATAAATCTTGTTGCGGTGTCTTTAATGATTATATGAGCGACAATATTGATTTCAGCTATTTAGTGCAGGGATATATTTCGAATACACTTTCGGAAGAAGAAAAGCTACAGTTGCTGGAATCATTAAGCGACAGGGAGAATGTAAACAAGCTTAGAGAAATGTTTGCCGGATTGTATAATCAACCGGCACAGGAAGGTTTTGTTTACGACAAAGAGAAAGTGGATGGAATGATTAGGGATATCTTAGCAAATAGTTCCCGGTCGAAGCTTTCTGCAATTATTGCAGAACCCATATCTACAAACACTATTGAAGATCCTGCAATAGAAAATAATTCTGCCGGATCCAATAGAAATAAAATAAAGCTTCTGAGTAGTTCCTGGTTTAGATATGCGGCAGCAGCAATACTGTTCATAGGTGTTGGGGCAGCAATATATTTCAACAATAGAACTACAATCAAAGAGCCACAGGTAGCACAGGTGAAAACAGACAATAAAAACGATATACTGCCAGGCTCCGATAAAGCAGTGCTTACCCTGAGCAGCGGAAAAAAAATTGAATTGCATGCAAACGGTGAGCAGGTAATTACAGACGAGGGAATCGCCATACACAACAACGATGGTTCGCTGGTATACGGAAAATCTGATGTAGTAGCTTATAACACCATGACCACACCGAGGGGTGGACAATATAAATTACAACTCCCCGATGGAACATTAGTGTGGCTGAATGCATCCAGCAGCATCACCTATCCCACTGCATTTCCGGGGAATACAAGGGTGGTGAGTATTACCGGTGAGGCTTATTTTGAAGTGGCCAAGAACCCGGCAAAACCATTTACCGTAAAAACTTACAAAGATGAGATAACGGTAAAAGGAACTTCGTTTAACGTAAACAGTTATGCTGACGAACCAGGCATAAAAACTTCCCTCCTCGAAGGCTTGGTACAGGTAAACGGTATGATACTAAAACCGGGCAATGCATATATTGATGGCAAGATAATGCCTACAAACTTAGACAGGGATTTAGCCTGGAAAAATGGTGTATTTAATTTTCACCAGGTAAAACTGAAAGATGCAATGAAACAATTAGCACGGTGGTACGATGTTGAACTTCAGTATAAGGGTGGTGTTGGAGACATTATATTGGGCGGTGAGATAGGCAGGAACCTCACATTGCAACAAGTGCTAATCGGACTGGAGGACAGGGATATACATTTCAGACTGGAAGGGAAAATACTTATGGTGTATTAGGAGGATGGGCTAAGCAGTAAGTGTAAGACAATAGTGAAATGAATAACCAGAAAGCTTATAGCTAATGGCTAATAGCTTAAATAAAAAACCGGAAGCTGCTCGCAACAGCATCCGGCGGAAAGTTTTAAGCTAATCAACAAAAATACCGTACTAACAGACAATTTATTTTTTAACCTAAAACTGAAACAAAAGTATGCAATTTACTGCTATTGTTCGCGGGTGCACCGGCATTCGTGAGCTATCATCCAAAACTTTGCGAGTGATGCAACTTACCACTGTTTTGCTATTAGGGTTTTGCTTGCAAACTGCAGCCTCAGGGGTTTCGCAAACCATTACCTATTCCGGAAAAGATGTACCGCTTGAAAAAGTATTTGCTGTTATCAAACAGCAAACGGGTTATGTTGTAAGTTATAAAGCCAGCCAGGTGAGGAAAGCTGATCGGGTAACCTTCAACAGTGAGAATATGGCGCTGGATCAGTTTCTGAATATGGTACTTAAAAACCAACCGTTGACTTACACCATTGAAGCAACCACCATATTTATCAAATGGAAAAATGAAATAGCTGCTCCTGCTATGCTGCAACCATTAACTATTAATCTGCCTCCCCCGGCAGATATAGTCCTCTCCGGGCGGGTTACCGGCACCAGCAAAGAACCTTTGGAGGGAGTGAGCGTAACGGTTAAAGGCACACAAACAGGTACTACTACCAATGCCGACGGGCGTTTTCAATTGTCTTTGCCATCAGCCAGCAATGTGGAATTGGTTTTTTCATTTGTGGGGTATGAAATACAAACGGTAAAGGTAGGAAGTCAAAGTATAATCAATATCGTAATGATACAAACAGTTGCCGGGTTAGATGATGTAGTAGTGATTGGGTATGGCACACAAAAGAAGACGTCATTAACAGCCGCTGTTTCTACAATAAAAGGAAATGAGTTGAGTTCAATACCCACTACGAATCTTAGTAATAATCTCGGTGGAAGAGTAACCGGTATTCTAAGCAAGCAAGGTTCAGGAGAACCTGGACTTGATGGGTCAAATATTTACATTAGGGGAATTTCAACGATTGGATCAAATCAGCCTTTATTGGTGGTAGATGGAGTCCCACGTAATTTTCAAAATTTGGATCCCAATTCAATAGAATCTATTACTGTACTTAAAGATGCTGCCGCAGTAGCTCCTTATGGAGTGGCAGGTGCCAATGGTGTTATTTTGGTTACTACTAAAGAGGGGAAAAAGGGTGATCCGAAAATAAGTTACAATGGTTATGCTGGTTTTCAAAATCCTACCAAGGTTCCTGATTTCGTAAATGGATACCAATATGCCCTCTTAAAGAATTTGGCCGCAGAGAATGTAGGACTTCCAAAGCCATGGTCAGATGATGCACTTCAAAAGTTTAAAGATGGTAGTGATCCGGATAGATACCCTCCATATTATGACCTATGGGGTGATTTGATGACCAAAAATGCACTATTAACAACACACAGCGTGGGTGTTTCTGGAGGAACGGATGCATTTAGGTATTATTTTAATCTTGGCTTCCAAAATCAAAAAGGGATGTGGCCTTCAACCTATTCAAGAAGATATAATTTTGATTTAGGTATTGATGGAAATATTACGCCCACAACAAATCTATCGGTTAAAGTAATGGGCATTAATAAATTTTCAACTTACCCACCTACTGATATTGATGGTTCAATGGCATCATCAACAGTAAGAGTATTTGAATTAATAAAATACGCACATCCCGATTTCGGCCCTTTAATTTTTAGTAATGGAATGCGGGGAGCACCAGCTTCAGCTGCCATATTTAACTCAGGTCATAGAGATTTGAATTCAACCAATGTGTTCTCGCAAATTAGTTTAAATCAAAGTATTCCCTTTATTGATGGACTAAGGCTTACTGGCAGGATTGCTTTTGACCCAACATTTGACTCCCATAAAAACTGGTCAATTCCCGAACATATGGCAAGTATTGATGTTTCTCAAGTGCCATATGTAATTACTGATGGATTCCTGGGAAAAACTAAACCAACCCTTACTGAAAGCAGAAGTGAATCCACTCAATTAACCTATCAGGCTGGATTGAATTATGAAAACCAATTCGGAGAGCATGGCATTAATTTTACTTCAGTATTTGAAGCAATAAAGAGAAAGTCCTCTACAATTGGTAATTCGAGGAGAAATTATAGCTTATATATTGATGAAATAAGTATGGGGAGTTCTAGTAATGTAGATATGACCACCGATGGAAGTTCCTCGGAGGCTAGTCAGGTTGGGATCGTATATAGACTTTCTTATGATTACATGGACAAATATTTATTAGAGTTCAGTGGTCGGTATGATGGACACTATTATTTTGCTCCAGGGAAACGGTTTGGTTTTTTCCCAGCACTTTCTCTGGGTTGGAGGTTATCAGAAGAGAAATTCATAAAAGATAAATTACTGTGGATAAATAATCTGAAAATCAGAACTTCATATGGGGAGGTCGGTGCCTTAGCAGGAGGACCATTTCAATACCTTAGTACTTATGGTGTGAGAGGACCTGGTTATGCCATAAATGGGAGTGGTGTTCAGATCGTTTATGAACGTGCAGAACCTAACCCAAATATTACGTGGGAAAGAGCTAAGAAAATGGATGTTGGAATTGAGATGACCTTATGGAATGGATTATTAAATTTTGAGGCAGATTATTTTTATGAAAAAAGATCCAATATGCTTATTGCACCTAATGTTATCACACCGTTAGAATATGGTATCAGTTTGAGTCAGGTAAATGATGCAATTATGGAGAATAAAGGTTTTGAATTATTAGCAGGAACCAAGTTTAAGATAACAAAGGATCTCTTATTCACGTTAACCGGTACCCTGACCTATGCTCAAAATAAAATGTTGCAGATTCATGAAACTTCATCCACCTTTAATAATCCCAACCGGAGGAGGACCGGCCGTCCTTTGGGGACTCAATTTGGTTATAAATCGTTAGGTTATTTCCAAGAGAGTGATTTTGACCAAAATGGAAATTTAAAGAGTGGTGTTGCAATTCAACCATGGGGAAAAGTTTTCCCGGGTGATTTGAAATACCAGGATACAAATGGTGACGGTAAGGTAAATCCTGATGATGAAGTTCCCATTGGAGACCCGACAACACCTGGATTAATTTATGGTTTTTCTCCGAGCATAAAGTTTAAGAACTTCTCTTTGGACGTATTGTTTCAGGGAGTCAGCAATACGAGTTATTACTTTGATGGTTCAGCAATGTGGCCTTTTTATAATGGGAGATCTGCATATGTTCAAAACTTCGATTATTGGAAACCAGATAATACAAATGCAGCTTTTCCGAGGTTAACGCCTGTTCCTAATGATAATAATGTTCAGCGTTCATCAAAATGGATGTACAACGTCAGTTATTTGAGATTGAAAAGCGTCAGATTGTCCTATGATTTACCTTCAAATGTTATGAGGAAGCTTAATATAGACAGGGCTTTGATTTATTTAAGTGGCGAAAATACACTAACATGGTCAGGATCTTATGTTAGTAATTTTTATGATCCTGAAAGTGTAAGTGGTGGAGGATATAATTACCCACAGCAAAAGGTCTTTGCTATCGGTTTACAATTGACTTTTTAATAAAAAATGTAGCAAAATGAAATATTCTTTTCAATTAATAAGAAATGCTTCAATATATTTAGCAATACTAGTGATGATCTCATGTTCAAAATTTCTCACAATAGAACCGAGAACACAGGTAAGTGATGAAACTCTTTGGAGTAGTACCCAAAATGCAGACTTATTTCTAAATAACGTCTATTCTGGACTTACAGGGACATTTGGAACATACGATCCTCCAGAAAACTTTTCTGATAATGCAATGAGTGCACATTCATGGGGATTTTCAACAACAACCATTAAGACAGCTATATATACACCAGAGAATGCACCGAATCAATGGGGGAACTATACACAAATAAGAAAGACAAATATATTTATTAACAAAGTGAGTAATAGCAATCTTGAGCAGAAGTGGAAAGAAAAGCGTCTTGCAGAAGCTAGGTTTCTGCGTGCATTTTTTTATTCTCTATTATGGACAAATCATGGGGGAGTCCCAATCATAACTGATGTCCTCAATCTTAGCGAGCAGGGTGACGATGTGTTTAAATCAAGAAATACTGCTGAAGAGACTTATCAGTTTATTATCTCTGAATTGGAAGCAATTGAAGGTAGTTTGCCACTATTTGCGGAGGCTGGAAGGGCTAGTAAGGGGGCGGCTCTTGCATTAAAAGGATGGTGTGAATTGTTTTGGGCTAGCCCATATTATAATAAAACAAACGATCTTTCAAGATGGAGTAAGGCAGCAACTACCTACAAAAAAATTATTGATTTGAATGCTTACCAGTTATTCTCCGAGTATAACGCACAATTTATGGAAGAGAATAATTGGAATGTTGAAACAATTTTTGCAAAGGCTTATTTGGGAGGCACGAGTCTTGGAGCAAGTCGCGAGGGTCTACAAGGTACATGGATTGTTGGTGGGCAACAATTATCATGGAGTGGTGTAGATCCATCTCAAGAATTAATTGATAGTTATTTTATGGCAAATGGTTTGGCAATTGATGCCCCTGGATCAGGATATGACCCCCAGAATCCTTATGCAAATCGGGAGAAAAGATTTTATGAGTCAATTGTATATGATGGTTCAATTTGGGCTGGCTCTGAGATTGTCATGAAACAGGGAGTAGGCAGCAGAAACGAGACTGATCTTGCATCAAAAAATGAGTCGACAAATACTGGTTATTATCTGAGAAAAGGATTGGATCCCAAATATGCAATAAACGGACCGCATGGTCAGAGTAGCGCTAATTATATAATCTTTCGGTATGCTGAAGTTTTGTTGGCTTATGCGGAAGCGCAGAATGAAGCATCTGGACCAGATCAATCCATATACGATGCAATAAATGAGGTGCGTGCTAGAGTGGCTTTACCTCCTTTAGCAAATGGACTAACAAAGGAAGAGATGAGGAAGGCTATATATCAGGAAAGGCGTGTTGAATTGGCGTTTGAAGATAAACGGTACCTTGATCTGATCAGGTTAAAATTAGCTGAAACGAATTTGAACGGTCATATACATGCTATGCTTATTGAGAAAGAGGGAGGTGTATGGAAATATAAAGTTATCCCGGCTACTCAGGGAGAAATGGTTTTTCATGCTGAAAAAAACTATCTGTGGCCGATTCCTCAATCAGCCATAGATCGTAATCCTAACTTAGCTCAAAACCCCAATTATTAATTCTAATGTCTGATCGTTTAATGGTTTAGTATTCATATTACTTCATATAAAAACGATACAAAGAAATAGAATATCTGTTTTCATCCAATGCTAAATTATGAATGGAAATACATATGATGCTATTGTCGTTGGCACTGGGATTAGTGGAGGATGGGCCGCAAAAGAGTTGTGTGAAAAAGGCTTAAAAACGCTAGTTCTGGAACGGGGGCGGGATGTAGAGCATATAAAGGATTACGACGATATGGTCCCCAATTGGGAATTTCCTCATCGGGGCAGGATCACAAATGAGGATCGAAAGATAAGCCCGGTTCAAAGCGGGGTTTACAATTACAACGAACGATCAAAAAAGTATTTTGTAAACGATACAGACAATCCTTATATACAGATTAAGCCATTTGAGTGGGCCAGGGGTTATCAAGTGGGAGGTCGAAGCCTGATTTGGGGGCGGCAGTGTTACAGGCGTAGTTATCTCGATTTCGAAGCCAATGCTAAGGATGGCTTTGGTATAGATTGGCCAATACGATACAAAGATATAGAACCTTGGTATGACTATATTGAGCCTTTTGTCGGCATTTCGGGATCAGCCGAAGGATTACCCCATCTGCCGGACAGTAAGTTTCAACCGCCGATGCCCATGAACTGTGTTGAAGAAGAAGTGGCAAAAAGAATCAAAGGTAAATTTGCAGACAGAAGATTGATCATCCATGGTCGCACGGCAAACTATACAGAAAAAAAAGGTCCGCAACGAGGGAAATGCCAATATAAAGGAAGTTGCGGCGCCGGGCATGCGTGTTCGTTTGGCGCCTATTTTTCCAGTAATTCGGCAACCTTGCCGGCTGCAGCCCAAACAGGCAATATGACACTCAGACCCTATTCAATGGTGCAGGAAGTGTATTACGACAAAGAAAAAAAAAGAGCAACAGGAGTACGGGTCGTGGATACAGAAACCATGAAGCAATATGATTTCTTTGCCAAAGTAATTTTTGTGAACGCTTCAACTTTAAACACCACTGCAATTTTATTAAATTCCAAATCTGATGTTTTTCCTTATGGACTTGGCAATAGCAGTGGTCAATTAGGGCATAACTTAATGGATATGCCTTATGGAATGGGCGCCCAGGGAATATTTGAAGGCTTTGAGGATAAGTTTGCTTTTGGCAACCGTCCAACAGGCATTTTTGTACCTCGTTTCAGAAACATAAATAAAGATACAGAGCGTAAAGATTATGTGCGGGGATTTACCTATCAGGGAGGGGCTGGACGGGGAAGGAGTGGCAGTTTTGGATTTGGCAGGGAATTTAAAGAAGGCCTAAAAAAACCAGCTGATCATTGGAGCATGGCTATTACTGCCTGGGCGGAGCATTTGCCCTATTATGAAAATAGAATGTTTTTACACAATGAGAAGAAAGATAAGTATGGGATGCCGGTTATTTGCGTGGACTGTGAGTTTAAAGAGAATGAGGCGGCAATGGTGAATGATATGATGAATAGTGCTGCGGAGATCCTGGAAGCCGGAGGCTTAAAGCAGGTACAGACCTATAATCGTAATAAAATACCAGGCTCTTGTATCCATGAAACGGGCACTGCCCGGATGGGTAAGGATCCTAAAACTTCCGTGCTAAACCGTTGGAACCAAATGCATGATGTGCCCAATGTATTTATTACGGACGGTTCGGCTATGTGTTCGTCGGGTACTACCCCCGGTCCATCTATTACTTATATGGCTTTAACAGCAAGAGCCGTGGATTATGCTGTTAAAGAGCTGAATCGAAGGAATATTTAAACTATAGACAAATGGAAAGAAGAGCATTTATTATAAAAGGAGGGTTGGGGCTTGGCGCCATCGGCTTTAGCATATGGATAACTAATGGTTGTAAATCCCGTGAGACCTCTGGGTTGAATGAGATGTTTTCAGCTGAAAACATCAGTCTAATTAATGAAATCGGTGAAACAGTAATTCCTACAACTAATACACCAGGAGCTAAGTCTGCGAAAGTTGGTGAATATATTGCGATTATTGTTCAGGATTGTTTTTCTGAAAATGAAAAAAAAGAATTCAAAGATACCTTAGAGCATATCAATGAACTCAGCAATGCATCTTATGGCAATAGCTTCATGAAATGTATAGAGAAAGAACGAGTGCATATAATTTCAAAAATAGAAGAGGAATATGAAGATTTTAAATCTTTTAAGGATCTAATTGTATCAGCTTATCTATCATCAAAAGTAGGAATGACTCAATTCTTTAATTATTCTCCTGTGCCTGGACGGTTCAATGGATGCACGAGTATCAGGCCTTGGTAAAACTTAAATCATGTATGATCAATTACATAGGAGAGGCTTCTTGAAAATGACAGGTTTAGGAGGTGTTGGATTGGCTTCAGGGCTGTTGCCAAAACAGGAAATAGGGAATAATTCAATGGAAGAGTTGGAGCATAACGAGACTGGGCATATGATGAAAGCCAATTGGAATCTTTTTGATGCCAATTGTATGATTGGCCGGCATTTGAAGTTGGGACCAAATAGTTTATATACCGCGGGTCATTTGTTAACAGAAATGGATCATTATGGAATTTCTGAAGCGTTGGTGATTGACAGTTTAAGTCGGGAAAATCATCCCTTTGATGGAAATCTCCGGATACTGAAAAGCACAAATTCTAATCTCCGGTTGCATAGTGCATGGTCTGTTCTTCCCAGTGTATTTGAAGAAACAGGCAGAACACCTGAAGCATTTGTAAGGGAAATGGAAGCCCATGATGTTCGGGCCTTGTTCCTTTACCCTAATCAATATCTCTTTAACCTATCTGACTGGTGTATAGATGTGTTGATGGAACCATTAGCGCAACGCAGGATTCCCGTTTTTATTAATCCGGTTGAGGCTAGTGGAAAAGGAAGTGCTGATGCGACTGATTGGGACGGGGTTGTAGATTTATGTTTGAGATGGCCTCACTTGCCAGTTATTATTAGTGAAACTCGAATTCGCAGATCTCAACGAATGCTTTATCGGGCATTTGATAAGTGTCCAAACCTTTTTTTAGAACTGAGTGCCTATTGGCTTCATAGAGGAATTGAATTCATAACCGAACGATGGGGTTCAGGACGGCTTATTTTTGGCACTGGCTGGCCAAAATTTGGACAACATATGACGCTGGTTAATTTGACAACTGCTCAGATTGATGAGTCCGATAAAATAAAAATTGCAGGTGATAATTTAAGAAAGTTGCTAAGCTGGAATAAGCCTACTATCAAACAGAGTGTCAAGTTTCCCGCCCCTGTGGATGAGTATGTGGCTTATGGGCGTTCAGGTATTCGTCCTTCAAATTTGACTTTTTATGATATACATGGGCATTTGGGGGAATACAATGCTCATTATCATGTTCCCAATTCAAGAATGGATGAAATAGTTAAAGATCTAAAATATTATGGGATAGAAAAGGTGTGTGTGTTCAACCTTTCCGGCGTTTACAGCGATGAAACGTTTGGTAATGATATTGTATCTGATGCTGTATTAACCTATCCAGATCAGTTTATTGGATTTGTTTTATTGAATCCTTTGAGAGGAAAAGATGAGATGATCGCAGAACTTAAACGGGGAGAAAAGCTTGGACTGAGGGGGATAAAACTAATACCTACCTATCAGGGTTATCCGGTTGAAGGTGAATTGATTGAAGTGGCATGCCAATGGGCTCATGATCACCGGCAAATCATTATAAATCATTATTGGGGATCGGCAAATCATGTGGAGATGCTGATTTCAAAATATACAGATGCGTGTTTTGTAACAGCACATACAACTACTGAATATGCTGAGGTAATGAAGAAGTATCCAAATTTATATATATGTTCAGTCCCCCTATTATCCCCACGTGCTTGTGAGGAATTGGTAGCATCAATTGGCGCAGAGCGCTTTTTGTTTGGAACAGACTTATTGGACTTGCCAATTGGATGGGATTTAGGCCCGATCCTTTTCGCAAGAATTAGTGCTAAAGAAAAAAAGATGATTTTGCTGGAAAATTTAAAAGGATTATTAACAAAGTATAGCTTAAAATAGAATCAATAGTTTCAACTTTTTAAACACGGCTATTATTAAGGATTTTAACTTATGACTTTACAATAAGAGAAC
Organism: Chitinophagaceae bacterium; assembly: GCA_039811345.1. Taxonomy (GTDB): domain Bacteria; phylum Bacteroidota; class Bacteroidia; order Chitinophagales; family Chitinophagaceae; genus Agriterribacter. Next base: position 1,132 of record JBDHYJ010000019.1, on the reverse strand, counting down.
TTTGGTTTGACATAGACCACTATGAGAATATGGAATTTTTTTAACGCTGTATAATTAATATTCTTATAATAATAGTATTAAATATTATTCAGAATGGTTTTACAATTTAAAAGATCGCTTCAGATCATAATTATTTTATATCCCCTATTAAGGGGATTGTCGCCGGTAAACGCGCAACAAATATCCTTTCAATGGCCGGAAGGTGTAAAAGCGGCAATATCGCTTAGTTTTGATGATGGGCGATTGAGTCAGGTAGATATAGGTACACCTTTATTAGATCAGTATGGGGTGAAAGCGACTTTTGTGGTGGTACCCTCGACTGTGGAAAAGCGATTAGATAAATGGAAAAAGGCAGTGGCTAATGGACATGAAATCGGTAATCATACGTTGTATCATCCCTGCTCAGGAAATTTTTCCTGGTCTAAAGGAAAAGCACTGGAGAACTATACGCTCAAAAAAATGCGAGAGGAATTGATCAAGAGCAATCAGCAACTTGAGTATTTATTAGGAATAAAGGCAACTGTATTTGCTTATCCTTGTGGTTCTACCTTTGTAGGCAGAGGTGTTAATACCAGAAGCTATGTTCCTTTGATTGCTGAGTTATTTGTTGCTGGCAGAGGCTGGCTGAATGAAACGCCTAATGACCCATCCTTTTGCGATTTTGCTCAGCTAACCGGGATGGAGATGGACGGTAAAGACTTTGATCAGCTTTTACCTCTGATTGAAAGCTCCAAAAAGAATGGTTCCTGGCTGGTGCTGGCTGGTCATGAGATTGGAGATTCCGGTAGTCAGACAACGAGGGTGGAGATGTTGAAAAAATTAATTGTCTATGCTCAGAACCCGGCAAATGGAATCTGGATTGCACCAATGGGCGAGATTGCTAAATATATTCAGGGCAATAGAAACAAATAAAACTACTCATGAAAATAAATTATTCCAAAGTCAAACTGTACAGTTTGAAGAAATTGGGGATTCTTATTGTTATGAGTTTTGGGATTGCTCTGTTTCATTCTAGCACCGCTGCTCAGCTAAAAACTGCCGTAGTAAAAATAGATATAACCCCAACCGATTCTCAATACCTGCTGGGCTACCAGGAACGAAAATCAACAGGTGTTCTGGATCACATCTATCA
>JBDHYJ010000018.1:0-59695 GCA_039811345.1 Chitinophagaceae bacterium | reverse complement strand
GAAGTAACCATCAATACCGGGTCGCAAACATTTAAAACCACCACTGACGCCAATGGAAATTACAGTATAGTAATTACAGGAGTTACCTGCGGCAGTGGAAACTTTGCTTATGCAGTTACCATTACCGACTTTACCTTTACCAGCAGCCCGGTTTCTAATAGCATCCCAATGCCCTGCCCTTCACCCAATGCCTGTCAGCCACCGGTTCCGGCACCTTCAATGGGAGGTATCACTATGTCGTCCGGAACCGGAAAATGCAGCAATATTGCAGGCGGAACCGGTAGCCTGGATATGACAATTAAAATCAGGGAAAGAGATCTTAATAATATGTGGAGTCCATTTGATGAAGTTTTGGGTGGCACACTGAAAGTATTTATAGATGGAGTACTGTTTGAAACCAGGACTTATAACCAGGGGGCATTAAATCCCGGAGATGAAGTAACCCTTCTGTTGCCCTGGCAGATACCGCAAAGTACCAATCCGGTAACCATCAGCGCCCAACTGGTGTACACTTACGTTGAGCAGGAACAAATACCCAATACGGCCACCATCCGTCCGCACTACATTACATACACTATTGATAAAAATACTATCGTTACACCAAGCTCCAACACACCGGACCTGAGTGCACAAAGTTTTTTTCAAACCGGTTATACCTCTTTCCGTTTTGACGCAATAAACCTGAACTGCGTATCCGCAGGTAGCTTTAAAGTGAAAATTTATGATGGCACAACCCTAATCAAAACGGAGAGCATCTCATCCCTTGCCGGAGGCGATTTCAAAACCATCACTTATTCCGATCCGGGTATGACACCAGGGGTACATGCCATTAAAGTGGTTGTTGATGAAGATGAAGAAGTTATAGAATCAGATGAAAACAATAACATCTTTACTTTCAATTTTACCGTAATAGCACCTGATCTGAAAATTACCGATATTTCTGCAACGCCTTCACTTATGAATAATGGCACACAGACTCAATTCAAAGCCGTTATTAAAAATACAGGAAAAGCAACAGGTAGTTTCAATGTACGGTTTGCAGTAAATGGTGTGCAGGTAGGCAATAAGATATCGGTATCCGGACTTAGCGACGATGGCTCTGCAATTTTTATATCGGATGCATACACAGTTACCGGTAGTATCAACACCTGCAACGATGTACTGGAAGTTTTTGTTGACAGCGATAACTCAGTTGCAGAGTCAAACGAAGGCAACAATATCAAAACGGTTCAGCTAAGTCCTGATCTGAGGCCATACCAGACATCTAATGAAACAGGATCGGCAAATAACCCGGCAATAGTACGCGTAAACAATACCGGCAATTTCTTCCCTGCCATACGCAATATGGGAATCAGGGATGCAGAAAATGTACAGGTTCATTATTTATTAAACAGTGTTGAAATCAGTACGGAAACAATTGCTACCGTAAAAGCCGGTGAGTCGTTCGCAGCACATGGGGCATTCTCCTATATGTTCAGCACACCCGGGGATTATCAGATTCGTGTGGTGGCTGATTCTTTGGGTACCGTTTGTGAAACAGATGAAACAAACAATGCAGGTATTTATCACATACGCGTAACCGATAGCAAACCCGACCTGGTAGTGTTATCACAATATATTTCACCGAGTAGCCTGAATCCATTGCCTGCTCAAAACATTACCATTGTAGGTACGGTTCGCAATGCAGGCGGTAAAGTGAGCACAGCCAATGTGATGCGGTTCTTTGTGGATGATGTGCAACTGGGAGATGATGTGCCATTCAATGCAATTTTACCGGGTAAGGATACCACAGTGCAGGCAACAATTACTTATTCATCTGCTATACAGGGAACAAAAATTATGAAAATAGTTGTAGACCCGTCGAATACAATGAATGAAGAAAATGAATTAAACAACGAGGCTACCCGTGCATTAATTGTGGGTGAAGCACCGGATATGGCAAAACGCTTTGCACAATCCATAAGATTTAATCCTAACGGATTCAGAGCCGGAGACAGTGTTACTATTTCATATTCTATCATCAACAATGGAACAGTGGATGGTTCGGCATGGGTTCGCTTCATGGTGCTGGATGTAAATAATGGCTTACATGCCATAGACAGTGTGCCATTTACTTTGAGTGCCGGCGCCAATACTATCGTCAGCAGGAAGATGTATATGGATTTGATAAAAGGAAAAGTAATTGCTGAAATTGTAAACTGCACACCGGTGGAATACAATTCACTGAACAACAGCGACACGCTTAATTTCTCAACTGTTGCTCCATTGACAAGAAGCATTATTGTAAATGGTAACCTCGATTTAAGACAAGGTATACCCGATGATGTGCCAGGCTGGATTGGCGGTAAACTATTACTGGGTGATTTTGATCTTACAGTAAATGGAGAAATACTGAATGCGGACATTGAGCATTTCATTGTAACAGATGGAACCGGTAAGCTTAAAATGGTGAATAACAATACTGAAAATATCTTCCCTGTAGCAGCAGATACAAGTCATGGCAATTTTGTGAAGATTGCAAACAGTGGCACACCCGACAACTTTAGTGTAAGAATTGCACCTTATGTGTTGAAAGCTGGAAACAATGGGGATACTGTAAGAACAGGTAATGTAAACCGTACCTGGTTTATAGAAGAGCAAACACCAGGTGGAAGCAATGCAACACTTACCTTCCTCTGGAACCAGCAGGACGAGCAACCGGGATTTGACCGGGCACAGTCGGCAGCAGCTCACTATATCGCATCCTGGCAAATGGGAACATTTGGGGCTGCTGTAGTTGATACTGCCGGGAGGTTCTCAAAATCGCAGGGAGGATACAGCAGCTTCTCACCATTCACCGTGACTACACTCAACAATGCTTTACCGTTACGTTTGCTGCAATTTGAAGCTACACAGCAACATGATGATGCCTTGCTGAAATGGGAAACCACTGATGAAATCAATACCAGTCATTTTGATATTGAATACAGTACCAATGGCAGGGACTTTTCAACAATCGGAAAGGTGATGGCAAACAATACCGCAGGTACACAACGCTATAGCTTTATTCACTCAGGATTGCAGACAGGCGATAATTATTACCGGTTGAAGATGACGGATATTGACGGGAAATTCACGTATTCTGCCGTAAAGAGACTGAGCGTTACTGAGAAAATGGAATTGCAGGCTTATCCCAACCCGGCAAGGTATCGCATAACTGTAAAAGGTTTAGCTCCCGGTGGTACGCTTGAGTTGCTGACCATTGATGGCAAACGACTGCAGCAGTTGAAAACATCCGCTAATACCATGATAGTGCAATTAGGCAATATCACATCGGGTATATATATCATCAGGTATTACAACAATAAACAAACAAAACAGGTGCGCATCATGAAGGAATAGAGGACGGCCGGTTGCTGACATAAAAAGGTTCCAACCCGGATGGGCTTTGTAAAAAACTCAAAGGGGCTTGGAACCTTTACTGTTTACAGTTTATTGTTTGTTGTTTGCTGTTTAAAATTATAGTCGGGGCAAATAGGTTTAGTGATGGATAAATCCTTCTACTAATGTCATATTTATGAGAATGTTGAAACCCCTATATTGTTAGGTGTGAATTTACTCAGCGAAAAGCTGAAATGCACCCATACAACTGTTATCGGTATATTTGCAGTCAGAAATGTTTACAAACAAAGATGTGTGACCATTGTCACTCTGAAACAAGGATATTATACTCAAATTTGCACGATAAACCTCAATGTGATGACCATAGAACAGATTTATACCGGATGCCTGGCGCAGGGAGCATATTATATTCAAAGTGGAAATGAAGCAGTGGTTATAGATCCGCTGCGTGAGGTGGCGCCTTATATTCAAAAAGCTGCACGTAACAATGCAACTATAAAATATGTTTTGGAAACACATTTTCATGCCGACTTTGTATCAGGTCATCTTGATCTTGCAAAGAAGACCGGTGCAACTATAGTGTATGGTCCCAATGCAGAACCTGCATTTGATGCTCATATTGCCAAAGATGGTGAACTGTTGAAAGTTGGTAAAATAACAATCGAAGTTATTCACACACCAGGACATACTATGGAAAGCAGTTGCTACCTGCTGAAGGATGAGAAGGGTAAACCCGTAGCATTATTCAGTGGTGATACGCTATTTATTGGTGATGTAGGCCGCCCCGATCTGGCTCAAAAAATAAAAGCAGAGCTGACACAGGAAGTATTAGCGGCACATTTATTTGATTCGCTTCGTAATAAGATTATGACACTGCCTGACGATGTAGTGATCTATCCAGCACATGGAGCGGGGAGCGCCTGTGGCAAAAACATGAGCAAAGAAACTACTGATACCCTCGGGCATCAAAAGCAAACAAATTATGCATTGCGTGCAGATATGACTAAAGAAGAATTTATTAAAGAAGTTACAACCGGTCTTACTACCCCGCCTTCATATTTTCCGCTTAATGTGATGATGAATATAAAAGGTTATGAAAGTATTGATAAAGTACTGGAACGTGGGCAGCATGCTTTCAGTCCGGATGCCTTTGAGGCTGCAGCCAACGAAACAGGGGCATTGATACTCGATACCAGGGACGCCCAGGAATTTGCAAAAGGTTTTATACCTAACGCAATCAATATTGGTATTGACGGCAATTTTGCACCGTGGGTAGGCGCAATGATCCCCGATATCAGGCAGCAAATATTGCTGATAACCGACGAAGGCAGAGAAGAAGAAGTGATCACCAGGCTGGCAAGAGTGGGCTATGATTTTACAATCGGCTATCTAAAAGGTGGCTTTGCTTCCTGGGAAAAAGCAGGAAAAGAAATTGATTCCATCAGGTCAATATCTGCAGATGAAATGGCCGACATCCAGAAAAAGGAAGAAATTAATATTCTTGATGTAAGGAAAAAAAGCGAATACGACAGTGAACACCTGCTGAATGCAGAAAATACTCCGCTGGATGACATCAATGATCACATGCCGATGCTCGACCGCAATAAAACATATTATGTGCATTGTGCAGGCGGATATCGTTCAATGATTTTCAATTCCACACTTAAAGCAAGAGGATACAATAACCTGGTGGATATCAAAGGTGGGTTTAAGGCTATTAAAGACAGTGGCAACTTCAGGATAAGTGATTACGTTTGCCCCACAACTCAGTTATAAAATCAAATAAAAATAAATACTTCATGTGGAGCGCAATTAAGAGTAACTGGAGTTTTATGCGCATTGTAAGACTCCTGGCAGGTATAGTAGCATTATGGCAGGCAATAGTAATGAAAGATAATTTACTTGGCGCTGCAGGTGCACTGCTGATCATTATGTCGGTATTAAATATCGGGTGTTGTGGTGCCGGCAGTTGCAGTGTTCGCCAACCCAAAATGAAATCAACTGAAAACCCAAAAGAAATTAGTTATGAAACAGTGGACGCTGAAAAATAAATTATATATCATTGGTGCGGCTATTGGTGCATTGGGTGGTTACCTGTACTGGAAATTTATCGGTTGCACCACGGGCACCTGCCCCATCACTTCCAATCCGCGCAACAGCATGGTTTATTTTGCCATAATGGGGGCGTTGCTTTTCAATATTTTTAAACCCAATGAACAAAAAAAAGGGTAATATATCATCATCATTGCTGAAATCAACCATTCCAACTGTAGCAGATAACAACAAATCAGACAATACAGTGGTTTGGTTCAGCCGTATTATCCGTTGGGGATTAGGAGCACTGTTTATTGGTGGTGGTGTATATTATTTCGATCAGGGTGGCTGGCCTGCTATTATCTTTGGTGCAGTGCTTTTCGTTACCGGGTTTTTTCGACCCCGAAGATGCCTGGAAGAAGGCTCCTGTGAAATACAGGGTGAGATTAAAAAAAATGATTAATCAGTTAATCAATCTATCCTCTTTGCGCACTCTGCGAAAAGCCTCTGCGTACTCTGCGGTAAAAAAATTATTTTGAACGCAGAGACTATATAGAAGGTATAAAAATCCTTTCTGCTAATAGGTGACAGTAAGGATGATAATATATTAAGCGACAATTTGAAATGCACACTATAGCATTCTCAATCTAACAATACCAAAAGTTTTCATTACTTTGCCGTATTCTGTTTATGAAAACTTTTCTTTCAACATTAACCCTTGTAATATTGTTAATGCCGGTGTGCCTGGCGCAACGTCCGGCCCAGGGTCCTATTACCGCACAAAAATATACCCCTCAGTCGCTCGGCTATACGAATTTAGTATGGCAGGATGAGTTTAACGATGAAGCGTTGGATACTTCTAAATGGGAAATAAGAGGTATCGGTAAAAGAGCTACCGGTTATGTATCACCGAAGGCGGTGTCTGTATCTGATGGATTTCTCAAATTATTTGCAATGAAAGAAGGCGACAGTATCCTTATCAGCGCTGTAGGCACCCAAAACCGGTTTATGACAAAATACGGATACTTTGAATGCAGGGCCGAATTGCAAAGATCGGCAGGTAACTGGGCTGCATTCTGGCTGCAATCGCCAAAATTGTCGGAAGGAGATAATCCGGTTGTTAACGGTGCCGAAATAGATATCATGGAATTTTTTAAAAAGCTTGGGCCGGATATAGTTTCACACAATGTACATTGGGGGCCTTATGGTCCCGGCCAGCATACTACTCATGGCTATCAAAGCTATCTTAAAGGAGTTAGTAAAGGATTTCACACTTTTGCACTGGAATGGACACCTGAAAAATATACATTTTATATTGATGGTTATAAGTTTTACGAAATCACTGAAGGAATATCGCAAACTGAAGAATATATTATTCTGAGTATGGAACTCCCTAATGATATTAAAGAACTCGAACGTGCAGTTTTTCCAGATGTATTTATGGTAGATTATATAAGGGTGTATAAAAAATAATTAATCCGGGTTTCTTCTATCCTCCATATTTTGCATTCCTGTACCAGAATACTAACTTTGGTTCACAAAGTTGCATAAACAACTAAATTTTATACACCATGCAGGAAGCATATATTGTTGCCGGTTACCGTACGGCAGTAGGTAAGGCAAAGAAAGGGGGATTCAGGTTTACCCGTCCAGACGACCTGGCTATTGAAGTGATACAGGGATTAATGGCTTCGGTTCCACAACTCGATAATAAAAGGGTTGATGATGTTATAGTAGGAAATGCAGTACCTGAAGCTGAGCAGGGATTGCAGGTAGGGCGTATGATTGCTGCTAAAGCACTTGGTATAGAAGTACCCGGTATGACGGTGAACCGTTACTGCGCTTCAGGACTTGAAACAATAGCTATAGCTACTGCCAAAATCCGTACCGGACTGGCAGACTGCATCATAGCAGGTGGCACAGAAAGTATGAGTCTGGTACCTACAGCAGGCTGGAAAACAGTACCCGCCTACTCAATTGCTAAAGACGAACCTGATTTTTATCTTGGTATGGGACTTACTGCAGAAGCAGTGGCAAAAGAATATAATGTGAGCCGCGAAGATCAGGATGCTTTTGCTTACCACTCACATGTAAAAGCAATCAATGCCATTAAAAACGGGTATTTCAAATCGGGTATCCTGCCAATTACTGTGGAAGAAGTATATATAGATACGAAAGGGAAAAAACAAACCAAAAATTATGTAGTGGATACCGACGAAGGACCCCGTGCCGATACTTCACTTGAAGTACTTGCTAAACTGAAGCCTGTATTTGCTGCAGGCGGAACAGTAACGGCGGGCAACTCCTCGCAGACCAGTGATGGTGCGGCATTTGTGATTGTGATGAGTGAAAATATGATAAAAGAACTGGGGTTGAAACCCATTGCACGGCTCGTAGGTTGTGCAGTTGCGGGCGTTCATCCCCGAATCATGGGTGTTGGACCTATAGAAGCAGTGCCTAAAGTGCTGAAACAAACCGGCATGTCAATAAACGACATTGATCTTATAGAGCTCAATGAAGCATTTGCTTCGCAATCACTTGCTGTTATAAGAAAACTTGAACTCAACCCCGAAATTGTAAATATCAATGGCGGTGCCATATCGCTCGGTCATCCTTTGGGATGTACCGGCTGTAAGCTCACGATACAGATTACCCATGACATGAAAAGGCTTGGTAAAAAGTATGGTATCGTTACCGCATGTGTAGGCGGGGGACAGGGTATTGCAGGAATTATAGAAAATATCAACTGAAAGCTCGATTAATAAGTATTTCACTTTACAGGAAGTTAGTATCCGGATAAAGAAATTTATTTGATTCTACAGCTTCCTTTTCAATGCTTGCTTTTACCTATCTTAGCGCATAATCAAAATTTGTAGCAAACTATGGCCGGACGTTCTGACCAGTTTACAAGCCCAGATTATATGCTGCTCGATGAGTTGCTCTCAGCGGAACATCTCCTGATCCGCGAGTCGGTAAGGAACTACGTAAAAAAAGAGATATCTCCTATCATAGAAGAATATGCGCAGCGGGCTGAGTTTCCTCAGCAAATCGTAAAACAACTTGGAGCATTAGGTTGTTTTGGTCCTACAATTCCTGCAGAGTATGGAGGAGCCGGGCTCGACTATATCAGTTACGGTTTAATGATGCAGGAACTGGAAAGAGGCGACAGTGGCGTTCGTTCTACAGCATCTGTACAGGGCAGCTTAGTAATGTATCCCATATATGAGTATGGCAATGAGCAGCAGCGCAAAAAATATCTGCCAAAATTAGCGAGCGGGGAATGGCTTGGATGTTTTGGTCTTACAGAGCCAGATCATGGTTCTAATCCAGCCGGTATGCTTACCAATATTAAAGATGCAGGAGATCATGTTATATTGAATGGTTCCAAAATGTGGATCAGCAATGCACCCTTCGCACAGGTAGCAGTGGTATGGGCAAAAGATGAGCAGGGCGATATCAGGGGGTTGATTATTGAGCGTGGTATGGAGGGATTTACCACCCCGGTTACACACGGTAAATGGAGCCTGCGTGCTTCAGCCACCGGAGAACTGGTATTCGATAATGTAAAAGTGCCTAAAGAAAATATTCTGCCGGGAGCAAAAGGTTTAAAAAGTCCGTTGGGCTGCCTAACCAAAGCCAGGTTTGGCATAGCCTGGGGTACAATAGGTGCTGCAATGGATTGTTATGATACTGCATTGCGCTACTCAAAAGAGCGGATACAATTTGATAAACCCATCGGAGCTTTTCAATTACAGCAAAAAAAACTTGCCGAAATGATCACTGAAATTACAAAGGCACAGCTGCTGAACTGGCGGGTTGCTGTGTTGATGAATGAAGGAAGGGCATCGGCACAACAGGTAAGTATGGCAAAGCGAAATGGCTGCGAAGTAGCAACCAATATTTGTCGTAGCGCAAGACAAATACTTGGAGGCATGGGTATCACGGGAGAATATTCTGTTATGCGGCACATGATGAACCTTGAAAGTGTAATTACTTATGAAGGCACCCATGATATACACCTGCTCATAACAGGAATGGACATTACCGGTATAAACGCATTTAAATAAGAGCTGCATGCGGATTTTCCTTCTGGGTTTTATGGGCACTGGTAAAACGTATTGGGGGCAGCTATGGTCACAACAACATCGTCTTGATTTTTTTGACCTTGATGCCATGATTGAAAAAGAATGCGGGATGACTATTGCAAAAATTTTTGAGACAAAAGGAGAGAATTATTTCAGGGAAAAAGAAAGAGATACTCTTCGGACATTCGGCAGCAAAGACAATTTTATTCTTTCTACCGGCGGGGGTAGCCCCTGTTTTTTTGACAATATGCAATGGATGAATGAAAACGGTATTACAATTTACCTGCAGTCAGACCCTCAAATATTGAAGGAAAGACTGGTAAAAGAAAAAGAACACCGACCCCTTATTAAAAAGCTTGGAGATGATGAGATCATCACATACATTAAAGACAATATTAGTAAGAGAAATAAATTTTATAACCAATCAGGTATAATACTGAATACGGCCGATATTACAGAAAATACATTTACCAAAATTTTACAGGAGTATGTCTAGACGTTTTATTCAATATGCCGCAATACTTGGAGCCTTAAGTGTTATTTTAGGAGCATTTGGCGCCCATGCCCTTAAGAAATTAGTTCAACCAGATCAAATAGCCACTTTTGAAACAGGGGTGCGATATCAGTTTTACCACACATTTGCATTGCTGGGTGTAGGAATTTTATACCGGAGAATGCCCGGAAAACTAATGGAATGGGCCGGGATATTATTTATTTCAGGTATAGTGTTATTCAGTGGTTCATTGTACCTGCTCACCTGGATCCAGGCTGTTGAAAATGTGGGATTAAAAGGAATCGGAGCAATTACCCCTTTGGGCGGGTTGTGCTTTATTGCCGGTTGGATTTGTCTTTTTATACAAGCGTTAAAACCAAGTAATCATATCAGTAGAAGAAGCAGTGCACCGGAAGAATAGTTAAATCATATCTCTATACATCTTTGGTTCTCAGTATGATTGCAAGATAAATTTATAATTGACCGAAGCCTGTTGCACCTCGGTATATCCTCTTATCTTTGCTCATCTTTAACCATTGGTTCAAAGTTTCATGGCTAATAAATTAAAAAGTAACAAATCCAAAAAAGCAGATCCGGAAAAACTTACCCCCGACAAAGAGGAAAAAGTAAAAGTGAAGGAACTGGTGAAAGATGAACGTACCCACAAAATCGTCGGCAGTATTCTTTTGCTCACGGCTTTTTTTCTTTTTATAGCTTTTACTTCATACCTGTTTACCTGGAAACAGGATCAGGATAAAGTATTTCAGGGATTTTCCGCATTCCTGTTTGGTGACGATGTTAAATCGGCTAATCTTTTAGGAAGAATAGGGGCATATATTTCTCATATCTTTTTCTATAAAGGTTTTGGATTGTCTTCCTACCTTTTTTGCAGTTTCTTTTTCATCCTCGGTTCAAATCTTCTGTTTGGGAGAAAAATATTTTCTCCCTGGCGCAATTTCAGATACATTATAGTTGGCTTAATCTTTTTCAGCACAGCCCTTTCTTTTGTCGCAAGTGGAAGCAGTTTTCCCTGGGGTGGAGAAATAGGTAATATCAGCAGCGAATGGCTCACCGGACTTATTGGCAATATTGGTACTGCGGCTTTATTACTGGCTGGTGGTTTTTTTTATTTCATCTGGAGATTCAACCCGGTGTTTACCGTTCCTGCATACAAATCATTTACAAAAGGCAAACAAAAGGAAAAATTTATTCCGGTAGATAATTCATTTTCCGATGAAGCTAAACTTTTTGCAGATCCGGATATATTGCAGGAAAAAGCAGGAAAAGTGAAACATGGTGGCGGAGTAGTGGTTATACCCCCTTCAAATGAATTAAACAATGAAAAAACAATATCAACTGACCCTGTTGCTGAACCTAAATTAACAACTGCACCCGGACAAATATTAAAAGGAAAACCAAACCCAAAAGACAGAAAAAACAAAACTGAAGAACTTGAACTTCAGATTCAAACACCGCATGAGGATACAGAGGAGACTGAAGAAGAAGTGATAGATGAGGAAGAATCTTCTGCGATCGTACACGTTGAAAACCTGCCGCCTTACGACCCGGTGCTTGATTTGAGAGATTACCAATATCCCTCACTGGAACTATTAGAAACCCATGGCAGTGAAAAAATAGTTCTTGATGCTGCAGAACTTGAAGCCAACAAACACCAGATCATTAACACCCTTAAGAATTATGATATAGACATCAGGCAAATATTTGCAACCGTTGGTCCTACTGTTACTCTTTACGAAATTGTTCCCGCTGCCGGGGTGCGTATTTCCCGAATTAAAAACCTTGAAGACGATATCGCCCTCAGTCTAGCAGCACTGGGTATCAGAATAATTGCACCTATACCCGGTAAAGGCACAATAGGAATTGAAGTTCCTAATGTGAAAAAAGCAATTGTGAGTATGAAGGGATTGTTGTCAACTGATAAATTTCAACAGAACAAATTTTCACTACCTATAGCGCTTGGCAAAAAAATAGACAATGAACATTTTATTGTTGACCTGGCTACTATGCCACACCTGCTGATGGCAGGCGCCACCGGCCAGGGTAAATCTGTAGGCATAAATGCAATACTTGTTTCATTGTTATATAAAAAACACCCTTCGCAACTCAAGCTGGTAATGGTTGACCCCAAAAAAGTAGAGTTGAGTTTATACCGTGTAATTGAAAAACATTTCCTGGCGAAGTTGCCCGGCGAAGAAGAATCCATCATTACAGATACAAAGAAAGTAGTGCATACCCTCAATGCATTGTGTATTGAAATGGACAATCGCTACGATCTGCTGAAAGAAGCAGGGTGCAGGAACATAAGAGAGTATAATGAAAAATTTGTTGCCCGAAAATTGAATCCTGAAAAAGGCCACCAGTTTCTTCCCTTTATTGTATTAGTAATAGATGAGTTTGCCGACCTGATAATGACTGCAGGTAAAGAAATTGAAATGCCTATTGCCAGGCTGGCTCAGTTAGCAAGAGCAGTAGGTATCCACCTAATAATAGCAACACAGCGTCCTTCGGTAAATATAATCACCGGCACTATCAAAGCCAACTTCCCGGCACGAGTGGCATTTAAGGTTTCTTCAAAAATTGACTCCCGCACTATTCTTGATACCGGTGGCGCGGAGCAATTGATTGGAAGGGGTGATATGCTGGTTTCTTACAACGGAGAAATCACCAGGGTGCAATGTGCTTTTGTTGATACTCCCGAAGTTGAAAATATCGTGGAGTTCATCAGCGATCAGCGTGGATATCCACAGCCTTTTTATTTACCGGAATATGTGGACGAAAAAGAGCTGGAAAGCAGGGATTTTGATTCAGGCAATCGGGATCCCCTGTTCGAAGAAGCGGCAAGAATGATTGTACAGAGCCAGGTTGGCTCCACATCGCTTTTACAACGCAGAATGAAACTTGGATATAACCGTGCCGGAAGGTTAATGGATCAACTTGAAGCTGCAGGTATTGTAGGTGCAAACCAGGGAAGTAAGGCACGTGAAGTGTTGTTTAAAACAGAATTGGAGCTGGAGGAGTTTTTACAAGCATTATAACATTAAAGAATTAACAAAAACTATTAAACCATTTATTTTTATACCACGTCTATTATTCATCAATTATTCCATCTTAAATACATGAAATGAGAAATTTACTTAGCGTAGTGTTAGTATTATGTTGTGCCTTACCTTCTTTGATAGCTCAAACTTCCGGCAATTCCCTGGGGACTAATGACCCGGATGCCAAAAAAATCCTTGAATCAGTTACCGCAAAATTCAAATCTTACAAAACTGTAAAAGCATTATTCCAGTTGCAAATAGAAAATAGCGCCGGAAAGGTACAGGGCACTAAAAAAGGAACAGCCTACATGAAAGGGAATAAATACAAACTTGAATTGAATGATCAGATTATTTTCTGCAATGGCAGCAAAGTATGGACTTACGATAAAAGCAGCAATGAAGTGCAGGTGAGTAAAGTTGATCCGTCTGGGAATAGCTTTACTCCGCAAAAAATATTTACTGATTTTTTTGATAAAGATTTTTTGTACAAATTAAATGGTGATAAAAAACTGGGAGCAAAGATTGCAGAAGAGATTGAATTAACACCCACCGACAAGAACAAAGCATTTTTTAAAATTCTTGCTTATATAGATAAAAAATCAAAAAACATTATTTCCACTAAAGTATTTGAAAAAAATGGTAACCGCTATTCATACAGTATTACCAGCCTGGTGCCAAATTCCAAATTAGATGACGCATTATTCACATTTGATGCATCAAAATATCCCGGAGTAGAACTGATAGATCTGCAATGATTGTGGGGGAATGGAGAAAAGTGAAATGTTAGATGACAGGGGGTATTAATCATTTAGTTTTCAGGTATTAGCTATCTGCTATCAGTAACTGCTAACCGCTGACTTATAACCCATAGCTCAAAGTTCATTGCCTGCTGATAGCTGACGGCTGACGGCTAAAAACAATTACTCTCCATCTCCCCAACGGTAAGTTTTTATATCAAATCCGCAAATATCCAATACCCGGTCTGTAACTGTAGCAGCAACCTCTTCAATACTTTTAGGCACACTGTAAAAGGAAGGTGTGGCGGGGCATATTATTCCACCTGCAAGAGTAACTGTCTCCATATTGCGAATGTGAACAAGGCTGTATGGTGTATCTCTCACTACACAAACCAGCTTTCTTCTTTCTTTCAATATTACATCCGCTGCACGGGAGATCAGGTCATCAGAAATACCACCTGCAATTCTACCCAAAGTTCCCATTGAACAGGGAATTATGATCATGGTATCAAATTGTCCGGATCCGGATGCAAACGGAGCGTTGAAATTCTTTTTATCATAAATATAACCAGCATATTTTTCATAACCGGTATCACCCAATTCAGTCTTCCACACCTGACGGGCATTATCGGTAATAACTATTCCCAATTCATTCCACTGCTGAGGTATTGCAAAAAGTTTTTCAAGCAACTGCCGGGCATATAATGAACCGCTGGCTCCCGTAATAGCTATAACAATTTTCCTGGTCAATTGTAAGTTATATTTGTATAACAATTAAAGTAAAATGCAAATATCCGCCATTTTATCATTGATGAGTATTATCCTTTTCTGTTCAGTTGCAGAACCCGCAGCCACAAGATTTATTAGAAATAATCAATCAATTTCATCAACGGCTAACAACTATGAAAAACTCAAATGGCTTACCTTAGAAGAAGCCGGTCAAAAACTGCAATCTGAAAAGAAACCCATACTGATTGATTTGTATACCAACTGGTGCGGATGGTGCAAAGTGATGGATAAAAACACATATTCTAACCAGAAGGTTATACAATACATAGAAGACAATTTCTACCCTGTAAAATTAGACGCTGAAACCCGGGAAACCCTGAACTGGCATGGCAAAAAGTTTAACTATAACAGCAAATACAGGGTAAATGAATATGCTGTACACCTTACAGGGGGGCAGTTAGCTTTCCCAACTACCATTATTCTTCCGGCAGATGGTTCCGCCCCGCAGGTTATACCTGGTTACCTTAAAATTCCGGATATGGAACTTGTTTTAAAATATTTTGGCGAGGGGCATTATGGGAAAACTCCATTCACCCAATATCAAAAAAGTTTCCGTGCCTCCTGGAAATAATTTCCTTATTCATAACAATATAAAGAAATCTGCCCCGTTCTATATCCGGTTTTTCATAGGATATTGGATTTAAAACGGGGCAGGATTTCCATCCAGCCCTCTTTTATTTATCGTTTTCGTTTAGAGTTTCTTCTTTGTCCCTTTGCACATCACACTAGCCCATCTACAAAAGTTTTCTGACTGAATATTTATGTATATCATGAGCATCCATTTCAATGCACAGGAACTATGAGTTTAAAAAGCATTGAATCTTAATTTATTTGCATCAATCTGGTCTATTTACATTGATATTTAACTTAATATACTTTTTTATAAAAAAACTTCTTCCCAAATGCAACGTTTCTCTTTAATGACTGGTCTATTATATGGTTTTTCATAGGATATTGGATTTAGAAACGGGGCAGGATTTTCATCCAGCCCTCTTTTTTTATATATACTTCAAAATTTAAATCCTGCAGAATACCCTCTCAGAAATAAAAAATTTGCCTTCTTAACCTCAAAATTCAAAAAACCATTATATATTCGGCTTTTCATAGGATAAGGTTTAATGGTTAACGGTTAAAAGATTAGAAGCCCCCTTCGTTAATCCGAAGGGGTTTTTCATTGTAAATAACCCTATACAAAAACACCAATGGTATGGATAGAGATATGTTGTACCAGATTGCGCTGACCATGGTTCCCCAAATTGGGGACGTACATGCTGCTTCTTTGCTTCAGTATTTCAAAAGTGCTGAGGAAGTTTTTTCTGCCAGCAGATCCGTACTGGACAAAATACCGGGTATAGGCCCGGTGCGATCCAAAAGTATTAAAGATTTCAAAGATTTTAATAAGGCAGAGAAGGAACTTGAATTTACAGGGAAATACGGCATACAGGTAATTCACCGTCAACATCCCGCCTACCCCAAAAGATTGTTGCATTGCTACGATGCCCCTTCGCTATTATATTATAAAGGAAATGCCGATCTGAATACTTCGAAGGTACTTGCTATTATAGGCACAAGAAGTCATACGAGCTATGGTAAAGATATTACAACACAAATCGTTCGTGAACTGGCACCTTCAAAAGTGCTTATAATAAGCGGCCTTGCCTATGGTATAGATGCTGTTGCTCACAAAGCCTCTCTTGACAATGAAATGCAAACTATAGGTGTAATAGCGCATGGACTTGATCGAATATATCCCTCTGCACATACTGCCCTTGCAAGGGCTATGATTCAATCTGGTGGATTGCTTACTGACCTAAGGTCGGGTACAGCACCCGATAAACAAAACTTTCCCAGGAGAAACAGGATTGTAGCAGGTATAGCCGATGCAATATTGGTAATAGAAACAGATATCAGAGGCGGTAGTATGATTACGGCTGAATTAGCCAACAACTATAACAAAGATGTATTTGCAGTTCCGGGAAAAGTTACCGACCCCAAAAGCGCAGGTTGCAATTATTTGATCAGGAATAATAAAGCAGCACTGGTTACATCAGGTAAAGACATCCTTGAATTTATGAATTGGTCAAATACAGCAAAGTCTAAAACCATACAACAGAAAAAACTGTTCATTGATCTTAGTCCCGAAGAAAAATTGATAACTGAAATTCTGAATGAAAATGAATCAGTGCATATTGATGAGATAAATCTTCGCTGCGGATTGAGCAGCAGCAGTATAGCGGCAGCTATCCTGCATCTTGAACTGGAAGGTATTATCAGCACACTACCGGGCAAACATTACAAACTAAGCTGAGCAAAAATTTGGTTGCTATTTATCCACTACCCTATCTTTGCACATGGCAACAAGAAATAACTCCCCCAAAGTCAACATTTCAGAAAAATTTTTTGGTGAAGGATTAACCTTCGATGATGTGCTGCTGGTACCGGCTTATTCAGAGGTGCTTCCACGTGAAGTTTCCATTACTACAAGACTTACCAAAAAAATTACACTTAATATCCCAATGCTGTCTGCGGCAATGGATACGGTAACAGAAGCAGACCTTGCTATTGCACTGGCACGTGAAGGTGGACTTGGGATCCTGCATAAAAATATGTCCATCGAAAAGCAGGCAGACCAGGTAAGAAAAGTAAAACGTAGTGAAAGCGGGCTGATCCTTGATCCTGTAACTCTTGACGAAACAGCAACCATTGGAGATGCAGTCAGACTCATGCGTGACAATAAAATTGGCGGAATACCAGTAATTGATAAAAACCGTAAGCTTGTCGGTATACTCACCAACAGGGATCTCAGGTTCGAAACTACTTTATCTAAAAAGGTTAGCGATGTAATGACACGTGAAAACCTTATCACTGCTCCTGAAGGAACTGATCTGCAAAAAGCAAAAAAGATACTAAGCCAATATAAAATTGAAAAACTTCCGGTGGTTGATAAAAAGGGATGTCTGGTAGGATTGATTACTTATCGGGATATTCTTCAGTTACAAAGTCATCCCAATGCCATCAAAGATAATTTTGGAAGACTACTTACCGGAGCCGCTCTTGGTATTACCGCAGACCTTATGGACAGAGCTGCCGCACTGCAGCATATTGGTGTAGATGTGGTTTGTCTCGATAGCGCACATGGGCATACCAAAGGAGTAATAGCATCTTTACAAAAATTAAAAAAGAATTTTAAGAACCTGCAGGTCATTGCAGGTAATATAGGTACTGCCGCCGGGGCAAAAGCACTAGCTGAAGCAGGCGCTGATGCAGTAAAAGTAGGTATTGGGCCGGGATCCATTTGTACCACACGAATAGTTGCCGGTGCAGGTGTTCCGCAAATTACAGCTATTATGGAAGCAGCATCAGCTTTGCAAAAACTGGGTATTCCCTTGATAGCAGATGGAGGGATAAGATATACCGGCGATATGGTAAAGGCTTTAGCTGCAGGTGCTGACGCTGTGATGATGGGTAGCATTTTCGCAGGCACAGAAGAAAGTCCGGGTGAAACAATAATTTACGAAGGAAGAAAATTCAAACAATACCGCGGTATGGGGTCATTGGGCGCTATGAGCCAGGGCAGCGGGGACCGTTACTTCCAGGATGTTGAAGAAGATATAAAAAAATATGTTCCGGAAGGAATTGAAGGACGCATAGCCTTCAAAGGGTCACTTAGTGAAATTGTTTATCAGTATACAGGCGGATTAAGGTCTGGTATGGGATATTGCGGAGCACCTGATATTGCCGCTCTTAAAAAGGCGCAGTTTATCAAAATAACTAATGCAGGTATGAAAGAAAGTCACGCCCATGATATAGAAATCACAAGGGAAGCACCTAACTATACGAGGTGAGGTATCAGCTGTCAGGTGTCAGTCTATCAGCTATGGGCTAAATACTGATAGCTGACAGCTAATAACTGAAGGCTGACCGCTGACCACTTACAAAAAATTATCCACCGTTTTGAGTATCCTTTTCAAAGTGCCTCTCTTCTTAATTGATGAGAAAGCACGAAAGCGATCATTATACTATCCTTACAGAAGAGGAGCTTGCTGCAGATGAATATTTTCAGCAGTGGGTATTGTTACCCGATGATGATAGCAATCGGTTTTGGTTGTCGTTTGTGAAAATACACCCCGATCAATCCGGTAAAATAAAAAGTGCTTGCATACTGGTGCAGCAATTGTCGGGAAAAGATACAGGCATACAACCCTCACTTTCAAAACACGAAAAACACTTTTTAAAATCCATTATTTACAGAGAGCTGGGATTCCCGGATCCGGTTGAGCAACCTGAAAAAAAAAACCAAAATAATATCAGAAGCTGGGTAGTTATAGCAGCGGCAATGATTACCTCAGTTTTGATTCTAAAGTTCTTTCCAATAAGGGGAAATGATTACAAAACAAATCAGTATCTGTCTGAAAATACTTTACCCGGACAAATAAAAGAGATATTACTTCCTGACAGTTCATTTGTAATTCTTAACGGAGGTTCGTCAATACAATATAAACGAGGTATTGCAGATGCAGGAACAAGGGAAATTGAACTTACAGGGAATGCATACTTTAAAATTAAAAAAACACCAGGGCATACCCCGTTTATTGTATATGCCAATGACCTGAAAATCCTGGTAACAGGTACTGAGTTTAATGTAAATGCACATTCGAAAACAACGAATATTGTTTTAACAAACGGCAGTGTAAATGTAACATTCAAAAATAACCCTTCTATAACTGATCAAATGAAGGCGGGACAATGGTTGAAACCAGATTCGTTACACAAAAAGTTTATAAAAGGGAAAGCAGATACCGGGCTGTACATGGCAGCATGGAATCAGAAAGAATGGCATTTTGAAGAAACTACCCTGGAAACAATTGCAGATCTTATACAAGAGTATTATGGAGTGGAAGTAGTATTTCAAAACCATGCAGCAAAGCAAATGATGATGACTGCGGTTATTTCTGTAAAAGACTTTCCAACTCTTATCAGCACCATAGAAAAAACCTTAGATCTTAACATCCAGATAAACAACAAACAATTAATCATTCATTAATCTTCAATCAAAACAGTTATGAAAAGAACGAAATCTTTTTCAAAACACTGCTTCGGAGTTGTATTGTGGGCGCTGCTTCTGGCACCTGCAACAATATTGCGGGCGCAGGATGTAGCACTCCTGTCTTCCACTACTTCAGGCAATGCCGCTACCGAATATTCCGGCTCCGGCAACAAGACAAGTTCCCTGCAGGAATTCATGCAGGAGTTTAAGAAAACCTATAAAAACATATTCTACAGTTACCAGTCGAACACATTAAAGTCGGTAAAAGTACAGTACAATGACCTGAACGCAACCCGTGATAAAAATCCGGATGCAGTCCTTGCAGATGTACTTTCTACTGGTGGTCTGCAGTTTGAGAAAATTAAAGAAGTGTATATTATTAAACAAAAAGGTTTGCATCAACCTGAACAACAGGATATTGCTATTCCGGCTGCAGTTACTGAAACTGCTACTGTGGAAAATGCAGATTTTGTTGTAAGAGGACACGTAAGCGATGCAAATGGTCCTTTAAGCGGAGTAACCGTTACAGAAAGAGGCAAATCAAATGCAACTACTACTGATGCTAATGGAAATTTTTCATTAAATGTTGCTAATGATAATGCAGTATTAGTTTTTACTTCAATAAGCTTTAAATCTGTTGAGGTATCTGTAAATGGAAGGAGCCAGATAACTGTAGTAATGGAATCAGATGCAAAAGAGCTAGAGCAGGTAGTAGTGACTTCTTTGGGTATGAAAAAGGAAAAAAGATCATTGGGCTACAGTATTTCTTCGGTTAACGCCAAGGATATGGAAACAGGTGGAACATCCAATGTTTTAAAATCTGTAGAAGGTAAGGTGACAGGTGTACAAATGAACAGTTTAACCTCCTCACCTACTTCGTCAGTAATGTTTAACATTCGTGGCGCTACATCATTAGCCGGAATTATGGGAGCAACTAATATTAACAATGCAACCCAACCGTTGATTGTTTTGAATGGAGTACCATTGGGTTCCAACACAGTTGGTTCTGTATCTGGAATTGATGCTGGGAATTTTATTTCTACACTCAATCCCAATGATATTGAAAGTATCTCTGTACTTAAAGGTGCCAGTGCAGCAGCACTATATGGTGCTTCAGCCGGTAATGGTGTAATCATGATTACTACCAAATCTGGGGCAACCGCCAAAAGAGGTTTGGGCATTTCAGTAACAAGTTCCACATCATTTGATCAGGCTTATAGTGCTCCTCCTGTTCAGCGTACCTTTTTCCAGGGTGATGAAGATGGTAGCGCCTTAACCGAGGACAAAAAAGGTCTGGGTTGGGCTATAGATGACAAAGTAAACAATGTCGAGCCCGTATGGAGATGGAATCTCCATTCTCAGGAATGGGAAAAATCTGTTTTGCAGGTACGCGGTGATCAAAATCCATTGCTGGCATTTCTGAGAACAGGGGTGATGGCTGATAATAATGTGGCTGTAACCGGTAACTATGACAAGGGAAACTACAGGCTTAACATAGGCAATATGGTACATAAAGCAGTTGTACCTGGCAACAGAACAAAACGTAACAGTGTTTCTTTTGATGCAAAATATAATATCAACAAGAAACTGTCCGTAACATCTCAGGCTTCCTGGTCACATACATTTGTTCCCAATCAGTCGCATGTATATGGCAAACGAGAAGATAACCCTCTTGCACATGCCATGTCAATGCCCATCAACATGCCTAAAATGTCGGAGTGGAAAACTGCTGATCCATGGATCACAGGTTGGGAAGGACAATACCAGAATACACCTTACCTGAAAAATCCAGGTGAAGATCGTCTAAGCAGGGTAAACCCAAGTACAGGAAAAGATGGTGCCGTGGGTAAAAACGGGCCTTATTTTGCTGCAAACAATATCATAAGATCTTATACCAAAGATGTGTTTTTCGGCAAAGTGCAAATTGATTATAAAATTATTGATCCCCTTTTGCTTACTCTTCGCTCTGGTATCAGTCACGAAAATTTCGCATTGGAAAGGAAATCACCCTGGGGCGCGGAAAGAGCTGAGTTGGGCATTTATGAGCAAACCCAAAGCAACAGCTTAAGCGTAAGAAACGATGTTTTACTTGCCTTCAACAAACGTTTCCTGGATAGCAGGTTATCGCTTGATGCTTTGGGTGGTTTTTCTTATAACTATGGTGAAGGAAACAGCTCTGGATTTGGAGGAAGAGACCTGTCAAGACCAAATGACTTCAGTTTTGGTGCATTACCCCCAACTGTAAGGCAAAACAGCCCCTGGTTTACCCGTGGATATCCAACTCACAGCTATGGTGCTTATGCTACAGCAAGTATTGGCTGGCAAAATATGGTTTATGTAGAATTGTCCGGACGTAATGACTGGGTAGGTATTTTACCTCACGAAAAAGATCATCATTTCTACCCGGGTGCATCACTAAGCTGGATTGCATCGGAAACATTCAATATGGGTAATGTGGTTAACTTCCTTAAACTAAGAGGTGGTTATGCAGAGACAGGATATGGTATTGGTAAACCAATTAACCTGGATAGCTACGGTACTGGTGGAACATGGGGTGGTGTTGTGATGGGTACTGTTGGTGGTAACCCTGTTAATGCAAACATTAAACCTGAGTTAAACGTTACAAAAGAAATGGGTATTGACTTCAGGGCATTTGATAACCGTATCTCCGGAGAATTTACTGCATATTCAAAAGATCATATCAACCAGATTCAAAGTTTACCAATGGTAGGATCATCCGGTTATACTTCAATCCTTACCAATATGGGTGCAGTAAAATCTACTGGTATTGAAGCATCATTAACTGTAACGCCTATACGTAATAAAGACTGGCAGGTAAGCTTAACCGGTAACATCAGTACATTTAAATCAGTGATTGAAGATCTGGATCCACGGTTCTCAGAACGGTTCTATAACTATGAGGGAGCTTCTCAGGTAGCTTTATTTAAAGGATCCCGTGTAGGTGATCTGTATTCCCGTTACCCGATTGGTTATATTCAAAAAGGTAAATATGCCGGTATGATGCTCACTGGTCTTGATGGTATCATTGAAGAAGCCGTTACTACAACAGACTATATCAGAAAGAATGGATTTTTAGGAAACATGAATCCAAAAGCAATCTATGGATTTGTGGTAGATGCAAAATATAAAAACTTCAGGCTCAATATCGTTGCCAGCCACAGAGCGGGAGGTGTATTCATTTCTGAAACACAGAAAATCATGATCGACGATGGTATGGCAGATATCATGGCGCTTTACGGTGATAAATACAATCAATACTGGACAGGTGGTCGTTTTGCAGGTGGCTTACCCAGCATGCCTAATCCTGATGATATGTTTACCGATCCCGGTTTCAATAACTATAGGGAGAAAATGCAGGAACTTATGACCATGTATAATGGTGATCCCCGTTACTTCGGATATTGGAACGCTGTTTATATCAATCCTAACGTTGATCTGTCCGCACTGACTCCTGAAGAAAAATTAAGTCTCCCTGATGAAGCATATATCAAAAACGGTGAAGATCCGTTGAAAACTATTTATATGAACCCTTACAATATGGAAGGACAGGAGTTATGGTCTGGTGCTCAGTTCAGGACACATGATGCTACAGTATTTAAATTAAAAGAAATTAACCTGACCTATACATTCAATCGCTCGCTGTCGCAAAAATTGCGTTGCCAGGATATTTCTATTACAGCTTTTGCAAAGAATGTAATGTTCTGGGCAAAGAATAAAATGAATGAAGATCCCGAAACTGCTTTCTATGATGGCATCAATGGTATGGGTGTTGCAGACTTTGGATTACCGCCAATTCGTACCATGGGTATAAAAATTGGTGTTAATTTCTAAAGTTATTAATACAAAATCTATAAAAAGAATGTTATGATAAAAAGATCAATACAATATATCGCACTCGGGGCATTACTTGCAGCAGGTATGTCTTGCAGTAAAAGCGAATTAAGAGTAAGTGAACGGGAAACCTCGTTGGATGTTAATTATTTCACCTACTCGAGATACCTGCTCACCACAGCCATCGTAGGCGTAGCCCAGCAATATGGAAAAGGAGTTTTAGATGAACCCAAAGGAGAAGCTACCCTGTATTTTATGGACTGCTACAATGGGGGCTCACAGGTAGCTGCACTATATGGAACAAGAGATCAGGACTGGAACTACGAGGGAAGCAACCCATATACCTACCAGTTGCGTTATCTGTCTTCCCTTAAAACACTGGCAACCAAAGAGGATAATATGGCTAATGTGGCAGCCGCAGATATATTAAAATGTGTGGTTGGCGGATATCTCACCGAAAAATATGGAGATATTCCTTTTAGTGAAGCCAACCAGGGAAGAGATGGTAATATGTTTCCAAAGTTTGATAAACAACAAGAAGTTTATGAACAAATGTTCGATTTACTGGATAATGCAGTTTCTATTTTATCGAACTCTGCCAGTAAAGGTTTGCCAAGTGATCACGATGTGTTGTTTAAAGGAGACAGAACAAAATGGATAAAATTTGCCAATTCACTTAAGTTCAGACTGATGGTTCACTCCTATGAGGCATTTAAAAAGACTGGAAGGGATTTGAGTGGTGAAATGCAGGCAATAGCTTCTGGTGCAAATTATATGTCGGCAATATCTGATAACGCAGCACTTTCCTTTTCCGGAGCCAACCAGAATGAATCCTGGTATCTTCAAAGAAACTGGGGCACTGGTAATGACTTTACTGAGCAGAAACCAACAAAGTATCTGATAGATCAACTGGTAGCACTTGACGATCCCCGTATGTATGTAATTTTTGCACCTGCACTTTCTCCGATATCTGCCAGTGCAACTGAGTATAGCGAAGACGTTAAGATTAATGGTTACACTTATAACATCACCTATTACCCATCTTCATTGTACTCTGCTTCTGATTTGGAAGCAACAGGAAGGGATTTGAATGGTAATACTATTACTGTACCTTATCAATTGGATACAAAATGGTTTGGTACCCCGAATCCAACATACGTTAATACACAGTACGCTAGTTCAACTAGTTTACCAGGATCAAATGGCTTTTATGACAATCGTCGTATTACCGGTTTTTCGCAATTGATAGCCAAAACGAATGATGACCGTCTAAAAGCAGTGATGATGGAAGCTAGCGAAATGATGTTCCTGCTTGCAGAAGCTCGCCAAAAAGGCTGGATAACTGCCGGAACAGTTAACGAATATTATGAAAACGGTATCAAACTATCTTTTGAAAGATGGCAGATTGTAGATGGTCCCAAACCACCTACACATATCGGATCAGATAAAATTGTAGATGATTTCAGTGCTTATTATGCAAAACCTGCTGTAGCATTAGACGGATCTGCAAATGATCTTGATAAAATAGCAATTCAGAAATGGTTATCACTGTTGGTTACTAACCATATTGAGGCATATACAGATTACAAACGTACAGGGAAACCAGCATTTATCAAGAATATAGTAGAGTCTTTCTCACTTCCGTACACTTATCCATTCCGCTATGTATATCCGCTGGATGAATCAAGTAATAATGCTGAACAATATAATTCAGGTGTATCTGCTATGGGCGGTAAAGATCTGCCTTCAGTTAAAATGTGGATACTTCAATAATAAACCTTAGTGAAGTATGTCTGTCTGAAAACAGCGAGTTGGATTTACCGCTCGCTGTTTTTGGTTTATTAGGTATGTATATATACACTAAGTAAATGAAGAGTAGCTGTAATGCTAAAGAAAATCCTCCCTGTTATTACTTTAAAGTAGATGTTTCTTCATAACAGGTTCGAAATAATTTCGCAACTAAAGTTAACTTCATCTGGCAACGGGTTTCAATAACAGGTTACTCTGCCTTTACCAGCCCGGACTTTCCCGAAACTCCATTTTCATTAATCGCTTCAATCGTAAAGAAGTAGTTTTTCTGACTATCCATTGCTTTCATCCAGTACTCATTGGCATTGTGCACCATTATGCAACTATACATTTTTTCCGGTGCTGTGCCGTAATAAATATTATAGGCATACGCATTGTTTACCGGCCGCCATTTAAGCCAGACGCTTCGTTTATCCTTTTCCGTACGCAATACGATGAAATCCTTTACCCCATCAGGTTTTACCCCATGCCCTTTACCAAAAACTCTTAACCCGCTGATAGCAAATTTGCCAGTTGGCATGTGTATATTTTCCAGCTTAATGTATCTCGCTTGTACAGGAGTTTCCAACTCCACATAATCATGTGGCACATCTTTTTTGTTACCGCTTTTGTCCACCAGTTTTTTCCATTTTCGTCCGTCTTCTGAATAATACATTATATACTGGTGAAAAACACCCAGCGACTTACCGAGAAAACTACTGTCCACGTCCTGGTCAGCATAATTAACCTGCATGGCGTTAACAGTACTCACTTCACCAAGATCTGTTTGTATCCACTCTCCCCTGTTAGCAGTGGCGGCACTCCAGTATGTTTTTATATTTTCATCCACCGCATTATTGGCTGTATAACTACCCAGGGTAGACGAAACGGTAACCGGCTTATTATAATTCAATAACATCCATCCGGTAAAATATGGCGAAGGACCCGCACTTTTTATTTCATTTTCAACATTGCCTGCACCCTGCAGGTAATGCGGGTAATCGCCAAATGCAGTATTACAATACATCACATCATCCTTATCAAATCCCGCAGGCCAGATACAGATCCTCCTTTCAAAATTATTTTTTACCGACAACACTGTTGTAGCCACATGCCAGTAATTGTTCTTTTTATCCTGAAAAGTAGCGCCATGTCCTGCACCACGGGCAAAGCCACCGGGCTTATAACTGAAGGGATCACTTTGGGGAGTAAAAGGCCCTAATGGATTATCACCAACCACAACCCCATCTGCATAACCGCTGAATTCGGTACCCGGCGCTCCGTACTGCAGGTAATACTTACCGTTATGTTTGGTCATCCATGCCCCTTCCAGAAATGGATCCAGAAAAGTGTTGTCCAAATATTCACCAAACCGCTGCCAGCCATAGCGCCATTCTTCCAGAAAATACATTTCATTTCTCGTGCCAATGGGTTGCAATGTTTTACGATTCAGTTCAATACCATATAGTGGATATCGGTTACTGCTGCCATTATACATATATAATCGGCCGTCATCATCTGTAAAAAAAGCGGGGTCCCAGCCGCCGATTTCAAAAGAATCAACCAATGGTTTCCAGTTGTTCTCTTTAGGATTGGTGCTCATCCATACGGTGAAGTTATTGGTATAGGTAGAGCCAAAAACAATTATGGTATCACCGATAATACCAACTGCCGGAGCGCAGAGTTCATCATATCCCTTATTCCATGGCCTTAGAAATTTTCGTGAAATAAAATTCCAGTTCAGCATATCGCTGCTCCACCAGTAGCCCCACTGATTGGTACTGAACAAATAGTAATCTCCTTTATAAGTAACAATTACCGGGTCGGCTGTTGCGCGGTGCCTGCCCCATTCGCTGAAATTGGGTATGGGTGTGTAGCCATAGTCTATATTAACAGGATTGCAATATGTGCGTTGCTGTGCTGTTGCAACACATACCAGCAGTATAGTTACCAATAATGTTGTAATTTTTTTGAACATAGCAATAATGAATATTTATTAAAATTTCATCTTCCTTTGTAACCATTCTACTAAACTCCATTTACCGGAACATGAAAAAAAGAAAACCAATCCAAGCAATACAAATAAAAAAGGAAATTTTTTAAAAATATCCCACTCTGCATATTCTTTTATCTTATGAGCATCAAAAACTTCCCATCCATGATAGACCAATTAATATACCTACGACAATACGGATGAAGGCAAGCCCACTTTGCTGCGCAAATGGTGAAGATGAAAGTAGCATATTCATAAACAACCATTAAAAGTTCAATAAGCTATACTATCGGCCATTTGAAAACAGATTGCAACTGTATTTTTTTTCCAGTTTCGCCAGAAACTCTTGCCGCTTCTATCACTTCGAGTACATGCAGTGCATGTTCAGCAGCTATAAGCGGCTCTTTACCGGTGATGAGCGATTCTGCAATCACACTTGCCCCCTGTTGCCATACATAGGTTCCTGCGTCGGGTACATACCTAACAGGTGGCTCAGTAAATGAAGTTGCCAGGTCTACGCCAAACGGTGCCCAATCGTATCCGATCAATCCCATATTACCCTTTGTTCCCCAAATGGTAATTGTAGGATTTTGCTGTCCTTTACCTTCGTGACCGTAGGGATCAAAATAATTGAATCCGCATTGCACATGTGAAATAACACCTTCGCCGTGATCCATTAAAAGCATAGTATTGTCTTCCGCTTCTACTTTTATCCTTCCTTTATTATCCACTGTTCTTTCCGGGGTAACTATACTGGTCATAGCCATCACGTGTTTTGCAGGACCAAGTAGCCCTGTTAAAGTGGCGATATTATATACACCAAGATCAGGCAGGCTGCCACCACCCTTTTCATAAAAGAAAGCTGACCAGGTAGGCCCCAGGTGCCCGTAATGCGCATGTGCACTGGAAATTTTTCCTAATTTACCTTCACGAATTGTTTGTGACATAAATGCAAACTGCGGACTATTCACCACAGCCGGTGCACCCCATATCCGCAGGTTTTTACTTTTGGCCAGATCTAATAATGACTTCCCTTCTCTATATGTATTCGCCATAGGTTTTTCGCTCCACACATGCTTTCCACTCTGCAATGCCTGCTTATTAAGACGACCATGCTCCTGCATATCGGTGAGGGTTACCAGCAAATCAAATGGAGCGCCGGCTAATTGCTGATCTATATGCGGGTATTGATGTGGAATGTTGAAT
Organism: Chitinophagaceae bacterium; assembly: GCA_039811345.1. Classification (GTDB taxonomy): domain Bacteria; phylum Bacteroidota; class Bacteroidia; order Chitinophagales; family Chitinophagaceae; genus Agriterribacter. Next base: position 31,231 of record JBDHYJ010000018.1, on the reverse strand, counting down.
TCCTGTGCTCTCTTTTGTGCGCGGGAAAAAATAATATCGCAAACACTTACCAATTCCACAAAAGGTGACTTAGATAAATGTGGCAAGTACACACCGGAAACACTTCCGCAGCCTATTACAGCCACTTTAATTTTCTTATCCGGCATAGCAAGTGCAAATCCCTTCAAAGAGGATAACAGCATCGCTGCTCCGGCCATGGCAGTATGCTGCAAAAATTGTTGACGGGTGAAGGTTTCCATAACATTCGTTTTGTGTAATATAAATATACATATTAAAGAAACGTTGAGCACGTGAAGGGTACATTCCAATAATAGTCAAAACGAAAAAGTAAATACAACAGACCGGTAAGAGGCTATTCAGAAATAAGCCGCCCCGCTATTTCTCCATTGCTAACAGCACTTCTTCTGTAACTCCGGTAAATGAAAATCCGCCGTCGTGGAAAAGATTTTGCATAGTTACCATCCTGCTAAGATCACTGAAAAGCGATACGCAGTATGAAGCACATTCGTCACTGGTAGCATTACCAAGCGGACTCATTTTTTCGGCATAAGTTATAAAACCATCAAACCCTTTTACGCCACTGCCTGCGGTTGTTCTGGTGGGTGATTGTGATACAGTGTTGATCCTGACTTTTCTTCTTACCCCGTAGTGATATCCAAAACTGCGGGTTACACTTTCCAGCAAAGATTTTGCATCAGCCATTTCACTATAGTGTGGGAATACACGTTGCGCAGCAATATAGGTGAGGGCCACCACGCTTCCCCATTCGTTTATGGCATCCCAATCCCACGCAGTACGTAATACACGGTGCAGTGACATGGCGGAGATATCTAGTGTCTTCTGGTTAAAGCCATAATCCAGTTCAGTATAGGATTTACCTTTTCTAACATTAAGGCTCATACCAATAGAGTGAAGTATAAAATCTATCTTTCCACCAAAGTGTGCTAATGATTCTTCAAATAATTTTTTCAGATCATCCATATTGGTAACATCAGCACCAATTACAGGTGCATTTACCAATTCTGCCAGTTTGTTAATTTCCCCCATCCTCAACGCTACCGGCGCATTAGTTAAAACAAGTTGTGCTCCTTCTTCATGGCACTTCAGCGCTGTTCTCCAGGCTATTGATTTTTCATCAAGCGCGCCAAATATTATTCCTTTTTTCCCTTTCAACAGATTGTAAGCCATATTGTTGATTTTTTAAATTGTGCGTAAAAATAGGAATTCACCGGGAAGAACCAAATTAGCTCAAAATTAATACTCTTTAATTGCAATAGTTTTGTTCAGGATGTCATCATCTCCCTGGCATTTTCAAGGGCGGTTGCAGTTGGTTTTTCCCCTCCCAGCATTTTAGCTATTGCATCAATACGCTCAGTATCCGACAACACTTTTACCTGTGTATTTATCCTGGCGTTTTTCTCCTGCTTGTACACAAAGAGGTGGGTATCTGCTTTGGCTGCAATTTGGGGCTGGTGTGTTATGGCAATTACCTGGTGGTTTTTGCCAAGTTCTTTCATTATTATACCAACTTGCTTTGCAGCTTCGCCACTAATGCCGGTATCAATCTCATCAAAAATAAGCGTTGGTAAATCAACAGATGCTGCCACCAGAGATTTTATGCATAACATCAGCCTGCTTAATTCACCGCCACTGGCAACTTTCTTCAATGACTCAAAACGGTTGCTTTTGTTGGCATCAAATAAAAACTCAATAGTATCACCACCGGTAATATTCAATGCCCCATCAGACACTTCCACTTGTATTCTGGCATTGGGCATACCTACCTGAGCCAATAATTTATTAGTTTGCTTTTCAAAAGGAGCAATCTGCTTTTTCCGGTTTTCAGTTAGCAATTTTGCAAGCTGTGTAGCTTCTTTCAATTGTTCGTCCGCTTTTTTTTCCAGGGCAGTTATATCTGTATCGAGGTGTAATACTTTGTCTAATTGCTGTTGCAGGTTATCTTTAATTGCCATTAATTCGGCTGTGGTCTTTACACCGTGTTTCTTTAATAATTTATATCCCAGTGCCAGGCGATCGCTTACCACTTGTATTCTTTCTGCATCGAAATTAAGTTTATAATTTAGGTTTTCAATTTCATCTGCTATATCACGCAATTCTATTTGCATAGATTGAAACCTGTTGATAAGCGCCGGAATATCCGGGTGGTAGTTCTGCAGCGATTGTAATAAGTTAGCCAGGCTTTTCAACTGCTGAATTACAGGTTCATCGCTTTCGCTGAGTTGAAAATTTATTTTCGATAGTGTAGATTTTATATTTTCTGCATTCCCTAATATTTTCAATTCTGCATCAAGGTCTTCGAGTTCATTTTCTTTTAATTGAATGTCTTCAAATTCCTTAAAAAGAAATTTATTGTAATCAGATTCTTTATTCGCACCTGCCTGTAATTCTCTTAGTCCGGCAAGTTCTTTTTGAGTAGTGCTAAAGTCATTATATATTGCCTGGTATTTGTGCAACAAATCAGCATGACCAGCAAGCGCATCAATTACATCGCGTTGAAAATCGTTATCGCCCAATTCCAAAGTATCAAACTGCTGATGAAGATCAACAAGCATTGAAGTCAACCTTTTCAATTGAGTAAGATTAACTGGAGTATCATTTATAAAAGCCCTTGATTTTCCGCTTGCAGCAATCTCCCTTCTGATAATCATTTCACTCCCGGTATCAAGTTCATTTTCTTTTAAAAAAAGATTAATGTCTTTTCTGTTACCAGTTAAAAAACTTCCTTCAACAATGCATTTCTGTTCTGCATTTAATAGAATAGAACTGTCGGCACGTTCGCCCAATATTAAACCCAAAGCACCTACCAGTATACTTTTGCCCGCCCCTGTTTCACCTGTAATTATATTAAGTCTTTTTGAAAATGCTATCTCTATAGATTCAATAATCGCATAATTCTGTATGAATAATTTCCTGAGCATAGTTATGCTTTACCATCGCAAGTTAACAGTTAGGAAAATGAAGACCAACAAAAAAAGGCACCATTTAAATGATGCCTTCTCAAAGTATAATTGAAGATTTTATTTTGCTTCTATACCGTTATACAGGTCTTCGTCTATCAATATACGACCACAGTTCTCGCAAATTATAATTTTTTTGCGCTGGCGTATTTCACTCTGGCGCTGAGGGGGAATAGCATTGAAACATCCACCACAAGCATCTCTCAGTACCGGCACAATTGCCAGTCCGTTCCGATAGCTCTTGCGTATCCTTTCGTAAGAAGCAAGCAGGCGGGGTTCCACTTTATCACGGGCAGACGATGCAGAAGCCTGAAATTCATTTTCTTCTTTTTCGGTATCAGTGATAATCTTTTCGAGTTCTCCTTTTTTGTGCTTCAGGACACCTTCTTTATTTGATACTGCTTTCTTAGCACTTTCAAGAAGGCGTGCTTTGTCAGCTATTTCTTCATTGGCATCTTTAATATGCTTTTCAGCCAGCTTTACTTCAAGGTTCTGAAGTTCCATTTCTTTGTTGATGGCTTCAAATTCCCTGTTATTTTTTACATTCTCACTCTGCTTTTCGTATTTTTTTACCAGCGCCTGTGAGTCTTTGATAATATTTTTTTTCTGCTCAATAAATTCCTGGATACCGTTAATCTCTTCTTCAATACGGGTTTGCCTTGCATGAAGCCCGTGGATTTCATCTTCAAGGTCCCTAACTTCCATCGGAAGTTCGCCTTTAAGTATTTTTATTTCATCAAGTTTGGAATCTATTTTCTGCAGGGCAACAAGTGAAGAGAGTTTTTCTTCAACTGAAAATTCTTTAACGTTGGCCATAAAGTGCTGATACTGTTTTTGTTTATGCGTAATAAAACACGGGGTTGGTATTCACCGCAGTTTTAAGGACGGCAAAGGTAGGGAATTTTTCCTGCAAAATATCATGTACCAGATCAATGGTAAATTGCTCACTTTCATAATGCCCAATATCGGCTATAACCATCCGTCCTTCAGCATCAAAAAATTCATGATATTTCATATCTGCAGTAATATATATGTCTGAATCCGCTTGTAAAGCATTGGGAACCAGGAAACTGCCTGCCCCACCGCAAAGGGAAACTGTTCTTATTTTTTTGCCGGTTAATGCAGTGTGACGTATAACAGAGAGCTTAAAAACCTTTTTTAGCTTTTCCAAAAAACTGGCTTCGTCCACGGGCTCAGGCAAAATACCTGTAAGTCCCGAACCCACCTTATCAAAGCGATTATCTAAAACCACTATGTCATAAGCAGGTTCTTCATAAGGGTGACTGGCAATCAATGCACTAATAACCTGCGTTTGCAGCCAGGATGGAAAGACAACCTCAATTTTCACTTCTTCCTCGGTGTGTAATTCACCTCTTTGACCTACAAAGGGATCTGTATTCGCACCACCTTTGAAAGTGCCCTTCCCGCCCGAATTAAAACTGCACTCACTGTAATTGCCAATATGCCCGGCACCTGCAGCCCACAAAGCTTCCCTCAATTTCTCAGCATGGGTATAAGGTACAAAAGTGAATAACTTTTTGAGCATATCTTTTTTAGGTTGCAATACCCTGCGATCCACTAAACCCAGCAGGTCAGCCATCTTCCCATTTACACCTGAAAGCAGATTATCAAGGTTGGTATGAATAGCATATATAGCAATATCATGTTTTATAGCTTTTATAATAGTGCGTTCAATATAGTTTTTTCCCGTAATGCTTTTTAGTCCCTTAAATACTATCGGATGATGAGCAACCACCAGGTTACAATTATTTTTAATAGCTTCCTCAACTATTGCTTCAGTAGCATCGAGTGAACAAAGGATACCGTTACACACATCAGTCTTATTTCCTGTTATCAATGCGGCATTATCATATACCTCCTGCAATGATGGTGGTGCAAGATTTTCCAAAACGTTAATGATGTCTTTAATTTTCATACCTGTAGAAATACTAATATAAAAATAGCCATTACTTTGCTGCAAAATAAAGTTATCCCTGATACATGAAAAGCGGGCTATTGCTTTTTTTAGTTTTGCTGACTGGTTTAAATGCTAAATCACAGGATTATTCAGGTGATTGGGATACCTATATTATGACCATAGAAAACAAACCGGTATCCGTAATGGTTGACCTGGCTTTTGGTAACTCACCAATAGCAAAAGAAAAACCAAATGCAATTATTATACGCCTCAAACTACTGGCGGTTTTGAAAGATGGTATGCCTTCTGATAAGGAAACTAAAGTGCTTAATGAAGTGGAAGATTCTTTGATTGCAAAACTACATGGTTCATTACAGGCTGTATATGTAGGTAGGTATACCGCTGCCGGAATAAGAGACTTTTACTTTTACAGCAACGACACTTCGGGTTATAAAGATATTATTGCACAGTCCCTGAAAAAATATCCTGTCTTCCGCTGGTTGGCAAAAGCCGAAACAGATAAGAGAAAAGATAATTACTTCAACGTATTGTATCCTACCCCGGAAGATATGGAGTTAATAAAAAACAGACGCATGGTAGATCAACTACAGCAAAAGGGAGATATCATGACAGCCCCCCGTAGGGTAGATCATTTTATTTTTTTCAAAACTGAAGCTGATCGCAAGGCTTATGCGTTTGCCGTGCAGGATAGTGGTTTTGTTGTAGAAAATGCAGGACAGGAACAGGGGATAAAAGACCGCCCATATAGCCTTCAGATAAGCCGGACAGATAAAATTGATTACGAAAGCATAAACAAAGTGACCCTGTATTTGTGGAAGCTGGCATTACAGCATTTCGCAAAATATGATGGTTGGGAAACCTTTGTAGTAAGAGGAGCAAATAAAGAGTAATGAATGGTGAAAAGTCAATGGTGTTTTTATTGCCTATTGAACCAACACCCTAAAATCAATCAAAATTACAACAGCATGCACAGTGAAGATTTATATCAACAGTACACCTCAAAGATGCGCAGGATAGCCGATGTAAAAAATGCATTGGCAGTATTGCAATGGGACCAGGAAACCTATCTTCCTGCAAAAGGTGCAGCACTCAGAGCGGAACAGATGGCTACCCTTAGTGAAATAGCTCACGAAATGTTTGCTGATGCTGAACTGGAAGGGCTACTCAAAACATTATCCGAAGCAAAAGACCTTTCATTTACTCAGCAAAGGAATGTGGTATTGACACTGGAAGATTATAATAAGAATAAAAAATATAGTGCAGCTTTTGTTCGTAAACTTTCTGAGGCAACCAGCAGGTGCTACCATTCCTGGATAGAAGCACGTAAGCAAAGCAATTTCAGCCTGTTTAAAAAAGACCTTAGTACTTTGATAGATTTAAAAAAGGAAGAAGCACATATTCTTGGTTTTGAAAAACACCCTTATGATGCACTGCTTAATGAATATGAAAAAGGAGCAACAGTAGAATGGCTTGATGGTCTATTCAATAATCTGCAAAAACCATTAAAACAGCTTCTGGATACCATTTTGCAAAAAACACAACCCGACACTTCTTTTTTAAAACAGCATTTTGATAAAGATAAACAATGGGCATTCGGGCTTGAAATATTGAAGAGAATAGGATATGATTTTGAAGCCGGGCGCCAGGATATTTCAGCACATCCTTTTACTACCAGTTTCAATGCACAGGATGTAAGAGTCACTACCCGTATAGATGAAAATGATTTTACATCCATGACCTGGAGTTGTATACATGAAGGTGGTCATGCATTATATGAGCAGGGACTGCCTGTTGAATCTTATGGGTTGCCTGCCGGAGAATTTTGTTCCCTGGGTATTCATGAGTCGCAAAGCAGGCTTTGGGAAAACTGTATTGGCAGAAGCCTGGCATTTATTGAAGGGAACTTCCCTTTAATGCAGCAATATTTTCCCGAACTTCAAAAAGTAACACCCGCAGAACTTTATCGTGCACTAAATAAAGTACAACCCTCTCTTATCAGAACTGAGGCAGACGAGCTTACCTATCATTTTCATGTGATGATCCGTTATGATGTGGAAAAGAAACTAATTGAAGGCAGTTTGTCAGTAGATGATATTCCGTCTTTTTGGAATGAAAAGTACCTGCAATATCTGGGCGTGCAAGTACCAGATGATGCGCAAGGTTGCCTGCAGGATATTCATTGGAGCCACGGGAGTTTTGGGTATTTTCCTACATATAGCCTGGGCAGCTTATATGCAGCACAGTTTTTGTCATATACAGAAAAGCATTATCAGGGTTTACAATTACAAATTGCTGACGGGGACTATATTCAAATTCACCAATGGCTTAAAGCCCATGTATATCAATATGGAAGGATATATTCAAGCGAAGAATTGTGCAATAAAGCAACCGGCGAACCGTTACAACTACAATATTTTATGAAATATTTGAATCATAAATATGCTGAAATTTATCAACTACCGAAATAGCCTTACATGAAAAAACAATACCGTCGTTTGCTGATTTGTTCACTACTGCTTGCTCCTTTGATTTGGGGAACAGGTTGCAAAAAAGTGAAAGAAGATCTGGGTATGCAATTTATACTGGGGTCAATGACTGACGGTCGTTGGCTGGTAAATAAATTTACAGAAGACACCAATGATATAACCGCTTCATTTGACGGGTATGAATTCCAGTTTACAAAAGATGGGAAGGTATTCGCTTTTTATAATTCTAACCAGGAAGAAGGCACATGGATAGGAGATGTAAATGCCCTTACAATTTTTTCAAATTTTCCAGGGGCTACTGTTCCTCTTTCCAGTCTGAATGACACCTGGAAGATCACTAACAATACCACTAAGCTGGTGGAGGCAGTACCATCAAATACGACAAGAAAAGCATATCTGAAACTGGTAAAGAAGAATTAGGGTTAATCTTTTTACTCAAACATCCCCTTTGAAAAACGATTATGAATGACACTTATTTAACAGACCCATTCTTTTGAAAGTATGGCGTATCTGAAGTAAACCAAATGAAAAAAATGATAGTTTTGCCGCCCAAACAATAAAAAATTAGCATTCGCACCCTCTATTAAATCAATTATGCTTGATACGTAGTTTTTTATATACCATTGTCGCACTCATTTTAGGGTCCGTCGCTTTTGCACAGGCGCCGGTGGCTGATTTTTCAGGCTCAGTTTTATCCGGATGCGCTCCACTTGGGGTTTCATTCAAAGATTTATCAACAGGCAACCCCAAATATTGGGACTGGGATTTTGGTAACGGACAACTTTCGAATTTACAGAATCCCGGCGTCACATTTTCGCAGCCTGGTACCTATACTGTAAAATTAGTTGTACGCAATGCAAATGGCGCAAACGGGATCACTAAAAACGCATATATTACTGTTTACCCTTCACCTATAGTATCATTAACTGCTGATGCCACTGTGGCCTGTATACCCGCTGCTATAAACTTTACCGGTAATGCCACAACTCAAGGCGGCACCATATCTTCATATACATGGGATTTTGGAGATAGCAGTACTTCTACAGTACAGAATCCACAGCATACTTATACAAAAACTGGTTATTATAATGTTTCATTTAGCGCCACCAGCAGTAATGGTTGTGTCGGACGTACTACACGTTACAGGTATATAAGAATGGTAGCAGGTATAGCGGCAAATTTCACCAGCACCCCCCCGGCTCAATGTACAGCTCCATTCAGTGTTGCGTTTACAAATGAATCAAGTGGTCCCGGTACGCTTACTTATCAATGGGATTTTGGAAATGGTAACACTTCTACTGATAAAAACCCGGTAAATATTTATAATGCCAATGGTAATTTTCAGGTGAAGCTTACCACTACAAGCAGCTATGGCTGTGTATCTACTATTGATAGCACGATACCTGTTTCTACTTATGCTACGGCAATGAATATACCGGATAGTGCCTGCGTAAACCAACAGGTGGTTTTCCAAAATGCATCAGCACCGGGCGCCGTATTTACTTTATGGGATTTTGGAGATGGGACACAGTCTACCCAGTTTTCACCGGTAAAGACTTATTCAAACGTTAATAATTATACAGTAAAACTTATTAGTAAATATGCAGATTGTGCCGACTCCGTAACTAAAGTAATAAGGATAATAAAACCCCAAGCAGATTTTACAGCTACAAATAATATAGGATGCGGCGCTCCTCTGACAGTAAATTTTCAGAACAATACGGCAAACACAACCAACTGGAAATGGGATTTTGGCGACGGTACTACATCAACGCTTCAAAACCCAACCCATGAATATCAAAAGCCGGGTAATTACAATGTCTCACTTACTATTACTACAGCTACCGGCTGTGAAGCTACTATAACAAAACCAGGTTTTGTATCAATTACTCCTGCAACAATTCGAATCAACAATTTACCACAGAGCGGGTGCAGACCGCTGACAGTAAATCCAACTGCAGTAGTAACTTCTCCTGATGGTATAGCATCATATTCCTGGAATTGGGGCGACGGATCACCAGTTGTAACGGGTACGGCTACCCCACCGCCGCATACCTATGCAACTGTGGGAAATTTTACTTTAATACTAACCATTACCACCAATGGCGGCTGTATACAACAGGTGCCGAGAATTATAAGGGTTGGTGATGCGCCATCTCCGGTTGATTTCTCTGCTACCCCATTAACCTTATCCTGCTCTTCAGACAGTGTTAGATTTACGGCAAACACGCCTACGGCAAATGAATGGCTTTGGAATTTTGGTGATGGTGATACTTCCAATTTACAAAACCCGGTACATGTCTTTCAGGATACCGGAAAAATTACGGTTACACTGATAGCTGCAAATAACGGATGTAAAGCACCGCCGGTAGTAAAAACAGATTTTATCACTATTCCGGCACCTGTTGCAAAATTTGGAGTAAATATAGATTGTAATAACCGTTTAAATGTGAGTTTCTCCGATAGCTCATTGGTTGATTTGGGATTGGGTACACCCACCTACCTGTGGGAGTTTGGCGATGGACAAACATCTGCCAGTCAAAATCCGGGATTGCATACTTATGCTTCTCCCGGAGAATACAACGTGAAACTGACGGTGACTAACGGATCCTGTACAAGTGTGAAAATCACGAGAATTTATCTTGACCCAATCGAGAGGAATTTTACGGTTTCAAAAAATATGGTTTGCCTTAATGAGCAACTAATCATTACAGCCCTGGAGGATAGTGTAAATGTAGCTACTTATCATTGGACAGTAGGCAGTTCATCTTTTGACAGGAACAAATCTTTTGACACATTATTTGCAACTCCAGGCCCACAACTTATTTCATTAGTGATTACCGACAAGTACTATTGCATTGACACAAGTTCGCAAACAATTTTAGTGAGCCAACCGGTTGCGATGTTTACCAGGAACCCTGCAGGTATTTGTTTAAATAGTACCGTAACTTATTCAGATCAGTCAACAGCAAATGCAGGTATTACTGAATGGCGATGGGACTTTGGTGATGGGAATACACAAACCTATTCCACTCCGCCATTCACTCATCAGTATACCCAAACCGGAACATTCTTTACCAAACTGACCATAAAAGACAATGCAGGTTGTACTGCAGAATATACAAACCCGGGACCAGTATTAGTAACTTCCCCGAAAGCAAATTTTGGAACAATAAATACCCGTTTTTGCCCAGGTCCACAATTAAACCTCAATGACTCTTCCACAGGAATCGGGTTAAAATATTTATGGGATTTGGGGAATGGACAAACCTCTACGGATCCAAACCCTTCCACTGTTTATACTGCAGGCTTGTACACAGTGAAACTTGTAATTACAGATACAGTAGGTTGTATGGACTCACTTACCCGCACCAATTATATTGACGTAAAGCAACCTGTTGCCGCATTTGATATAGAAGATACCGCATCGGTATGTGGTTTACTGGAAACAAAGTTTTTTGTAAAAGGTCAGGATTACGAATCCTTTTACTGGGACTTTGGAGACAGTACTCAATCCACCCTTGCTACACCAAAGCATTTTTATGATACTTATGGCAGCTACACCGCCAAACTTTATGTAACCGGATATGGCGGTTGTATGGATTCAGCCTCTCATCAGGTAAATGTATATAACCCAAATACTGCCACTCAAATCAATTATACCGTTCCGCCTTTTGCCTGCAACCAATATACGGTTGACTTTAATATAGTGACACCGCCTGCTACGGACTTCAAATTTTTGTATGGCGATGGCAAAGTAGATTCATCAGGTCAGAAAGTATTGCAACATACTTATGCTTATCCCAATTCCTACCGTCCTTATGTATTTTTGCAGGATGAAACAGGATGCCAGGTAAATGTATATGGATCAACCCTAATTAATATTAGGGGGGCAGTTCCAGTTTTTAATATAGATCAGCGCAAGTTCTGCGACTCCGGAACAATTTATCTTACCAACTATACTATATCAAACGATAATCCTATCCAGTCGTCTGTATGGGATTTTGGCGACAATAATACATCAACCGATCTCAATCCACCACCTCATGCATATGCTCAACCAGGACTATACCCCGTATCTCTTACAGTTACAACAAACAGTAATTGTGTTGCAACTTTCTACGACACAGTGCGGGTACTGCGTACACCAGATCCGGTGATCAATATGAATGCTATAACATGTGTTAGCCGTTTGCTCAATTTTAACGGAACACTGGTACAACCGGATACAGCTATCACCTGGAACTGGAATTTTGGAGATGGCAGAACCTCAACCAACCAGAACAACGCAATTACCTATGAAAATACAGGCAATTACCTGGTTACCCTTGCGGCTGCCAATAGTCTCGGGTGTAAAAGATCAGATTCACTTTCATTGACAGTTGCACCTTTACCGGTAATTACAACTCAAAATGTAACTATACCTGTTGGCGGACAAACACCAATGCCGGTATCCTATAGCAGTGGTGTTCAAACTTATTCCTGGTCTCCTCCAAATGGATTGAGTTGTATAAATTGCCCGGCTCCTATTGCAAATCCACAACAGACAACTATTTATACAGTAAACGTTTCAGATAGTAACACCTGTACCAGCAGTGCCAACATAACTGTTAATGTACTATGTATGGCGGAAAACTATTTTGTACCTAATACCTTCTCACCCAACGGAGATGGTACAAATGATATTTTCTATCCACGTGGCAGAGGATTGGCTAGTGTACAATCCATGCGGGTCTACAACAGGTGGGGGCAAATGGTATTTTCGAGAAGAAACTTTACTGCCAACAACGCATCTATGGGCTGGGATGGCAAAATAGGTGGCAGCCCCGCCCTGCCTGATGTGTACGTATATATCTTAGAATTTGTGTGCGAAAACTCCCAGGTTGTAACCCTTAAAGGAAATGTAACATTAATAAGATAAGTAGCAGACATGGAAAATACACTTAAAATATTCCGAAACACTATAATTAAGCTACTTCAATACAGTATTGTTGGTGCAACCTTTCTTTTTTCGGAAAACATCAAAGCACAGGATCTTCATTTCTCACAGTTTTACGAAGCGCCACTTATACGTAATCCCGCCCTTGCTGGTTTGTATGATGGGGATATTAATGTTCAACTGGTTTATCGCAATCAGTGGGCAAGCGTTACCACACCTTATCAGACCGGTTCGCTAAACGGACAATATAAATTTGCAATAGGCAAAGGAGATGATTTTTTAACTGCGGGATTGCAGATATTGTGGGATAGAGCCGGTACTGTTGCATTAAATACTTCTCATCTTTTGCCTGTAGTTAATTATCATAAATCACTCAATGCTGAGAAAAACAGGTATCTGTCGCTGGGCTTTATAGGCGGGTGGATATCAAGAAGGCTTGACAGGTCAAAAGTGACAACCAACAATCAGTACGATGGATTTGAATATAATGGTTCGTTACCCGACGGAGAGACCTTTACTGCAAACTATTCTTATTTCGATGCAGGAGTAGGTATGAGTTTTAACTCCTCTATTGGAGATAGTAAAGACAACAATTTCTTTATTGGGGCAGCATACCATCATTTCAATAAACCAGTCAATGGATTCTATAAACAATTGCAGCACTTGCCACGAATGGTAGGATCAGTCGGTGTACGCACTACTCTGGGAGAAATGTCTTTTATTACAATCAATGCAGATGTTAATATTCAGGGTCCTTATCGTGAGTATATAGCAGGTGCAATGTTTTCCCGCAAAATTGACGACCCTGAAAATCCCCAATATCTATTGCATTTAGGAGGATATCTAAGATGGAATGACGCCATTATACCTGTCGTTAAGCTTGACTATAAGCCATTTTCCCTTGCATTTAGCTACGATATGAATATCTCCGCATTGCGTACTGCAAGCCAGGGCAGAGGCGGTTTTGAAATTTCAATGGCATATATTGGGTTCCTTAATAACGACAATAGTACAAAATATGTACTTAGGTGCCCACGGTTTTAGAATGCAACATCCTGAGGAATTTTATTGTCATAATCTTTTAATTATCATTTATAAATGCATCCACAATACTTAGGTGCATAAATTTTGCGTTTCTCTTATTGGATAAAATATTAATTTTATAGGGTGAAAATTTTTACACTGACATTTTTACTGAGTGCTTTACTGCATTTTTCCGGCTTTAGCCAGGAAAAATTTCCCGTTCCGGTAAAGGATGATGCCAATGCAAAAATTGTAAAATTTTACCCTAACCCCGCTACTACCAGCATCACTTTTGAATTCATAAAAGGAACTGCAAAAAATTACAATCTTCAGATTTATGATTTCCTCGGTAAAAAGGTTTTGGAAATAAAAAATCCCTCAGTTACCAATCCGGTAAATCTTAATGATTTCAATAGGGGTGTCTATATTTTCCAGCTTCGCGACAGTAATGGGAAAATTGTAGAAGCGGGTAAGTTCCAGGTTTCTAAATAAAGCACGGTTACCAGTCATCACATTATTTTTATTTTTTTTATCAGAATAAACTTTCTTGCAGGAAATTGTTAAGACAATGCTCACCTTTTTGCTTTGGTTAATTTTATTTGCGCTTTGTTCACCACTCGCTATACTCGCATTGATATTCTATCCTATAATATGGCTTATTGTGCTTCCTTTCCGTATTTTGGGGTTTGCAGTAGATGGAGTATTATCACTTATAAAAGCTATCTTTTTACTTCCATCCCGCTTGCTTAAAAGAATATAATTCCGGGTAAAAGATATTTTTTCTGCAAAAAAATATGCATCATACTCTTTATTCTCCTTCTTTTCAGTTTCCTTACCTTTGTCGTCCTTCTGCCAATATGGCTGCAGATAAAACCTGCATCATATTTGACAGGTATAACTAATACAAACATCTGATAACTACAATTATATAATACATTCTCAACATGTTGCAATTCATTTCCAGGGTTTTTGGTGGGAACAAATCAGAAAAAGATATAAAACTTATTAATCCGATTGTTCAAAAGATTAATACTCATTTTGATTCTTATAAAGAACTTTCCAACGATGAACTCAGGGGTAAGACCGCTGAATTTAAAGCCCGCATCAAACAGCATATAGCTGAAACTGATAAGGAGATTCTGGATCTCAAAACAAAAGCCGAAGCACTCCCATTCAACGAAATCATACAAAAAGATGAAATTTATCAGCAGGTAGATAAACTTGGGAAGAAAAGAAATGAAAAAATTGAAGAAGCGCTGAATGAAATTTTACCTGAAGCTTTTGCTGTAGTAAAAGAAACTGCCCGTCGTTTTGCAACTAATGCTGAACTCGAAGCTACCGCTACAGATCTTGACAGGGAATTAAGTGTAAAGAAATCTAATGTAATTATCAACGGTGATAAGGTTATTTATCGTAATAAATGGATCGCCGGAGGGAATGAAATAACCTGGAATATGGTACATTATGATGTGCAGTTGATCGGTGGTATAGTACTACACCAGGGTAAGATTGCTGAAATGGCTACCGGTGAAGGTAAAACCCTTGTATCAACATTACCGGCATATCTGAATGCACTGGCAGATGAAGGGGTGCATATTGTTACTGTAAATGATTATCTCGCCAAACGTGACTCTGAGTGGAATGGTCCACTATATGAATTTTTGGGACTGACCGTAGACTGCATTGACCGCCATTATCCCAACAGCGCCGAAAGACGTAACGCATATCATGCCAGCATTACTTACGGAACAAATAACGAATTTGGCTTTGACTATCTGCGCGACAATATGGTGCATAACCCCAATGAGATGGTGCAACGCAAACACCATTTTGCAATGGTGGATGAAGTAGATAGTGTATTGATAGATGATGCCCGTACACCGCTAATTATATCCGGCCCTGTATCTAAGGGAGGTGATGACCAGCAGTATATGCAACTGAAACCTCGTGTAAGTCAGTTGGTAGAAGCTCAAAAACAGGTAGTAAACAAATCGCTTAACGAAGCAAAAAAATTAATAGCAGAAGGCAAGGATGACCCCAAAGAAGGTGGGCTTTCACTAATACGGGCATTTCGGGGGCTTCCTAAAAATACAGCACTTATAAAGTACCTGAGCGAACCGGGCATCCGGGTAAAATTACAAAAAGCTGAAAGCTTCTATTTAGCCGAACAGGAAAAACAGATGCATATTGTTGATGATGAGTTGTACTTTCATATTGATGAAAAGAACAACCAGGTTGAACTTACCGACAAAGGACTACAATATATTACCCGTGGCGGAGAAGATCCTAACTTTTTCGTATTACCTGATCTAAGCATCCTGTTGTCTGATATTGAAAAAAGTGACGACAATACTGAAACAAAGCTTCGCAGAAAAGAAGAAGTTTTAAATGAATACGGACAAAAAGCTGACCGTATCCACACTGTACAGCAATTGCTTAAAGCTTATGCTTTATTTGAAAAAGACGTAGAATATATCGTAATAGAAGGACAGGTAAAAATAGTAGATGAGCAAACCGGCCGTATCATGGAAGGCAGGCGATACAGTGATGGTTTACATCAGGCTATTGAAGCAAAAGAAAATGTAAAAGTTGAAGCAGCTACACAAACCTATGCCACTATTACATTACAAAACTTCTTCCGCATGTATCACAAGCTTTCCGGTATGACCGGAACTGCAGAA
The DNA here is from genome assembly GCA_039811345.1 of Chitinophagaceae bacterium. Classification (GTDB taxonomy): domain Bacteria; phylum Bacteroidota; class Bacteroidia; order Chitinophagales; family Chitinophagaceae; genus Agriterribacter. The sequence continues at coordinate 15,185 of JBDHYJ010000018.1, read as the reverse complement.
ACGGAAGCCGGTGAGTTTTGGAGTATATATAAATTAGATGTTGTTTCCATTCCAACTAATATACCGGTAATAAGAAAAGACCAGCAGGACCTGGTATATAAAACCAAACGCGAGAAGTATAAAGCAGTAATTGAAGAAATTGAGAAGCTGCGTAATATCGGAAGACCCACATTGGTGGGTACCACTTCAGTAGAAGTTAGTGAATTGCTCAGCAAAATGCTGCAGGCAAGAAAGATACCTCACAATGTGCTGAATGCAAAACAACATGCGCGTGAAGCTCAGGTAGTACAGGAAGCCGGATTAGCCGGAGCTGTAACTATTGCAACCAATATGGCAGGTCGTGGTACAGATATAAAATTAGGACCCGGTGTAAAAGAAGCTGGTGGTCTCGCCATAATAGGTACAGAAAGGCACGAATCAAGACGCGTTGACCGGCAATTGCGTGGTCGTTCTGGAAGGCAGGGAGATCCTGGCTCTTCTCAGTTTTATGTGTCGCTTGAAGATGACCTTATGCGTATGTTCGGCAGTGAACGTATAGCTTCGCTGATGGACAGGATGGGGTATAAAGAAGGAGAAGTAATACAGCATAGTATGATCTCCAAAAGCATAGAAAGGGCACAAAAGAAAGTGGAAGAAAACAACTTCGGCATACGCAAAAGGTTGCTCGAGTATGATGATGTAATGAACAAACAGCGTAATGTTATTTATACCAAACGGGAACATGCATTGTTTGGCGACAGGCTTGCACTTGACCTCGATAACGCGTTTTATAATGTGGCAGAAGGACTGATTGTTTCTTTCAGGGAGCAGGACGACTACGAAGGTTTCAAGCTTGCTGCTATTATTAATTTTGGAATTGATACTTCAATTTCCCACGAAGAATTTACCAAAGACGATATTAATACAGTTGCAGATAAATTGTATACAGAAGCTTCTTCCCGCTTCCAGGATCGTAAAGAGGGTATCCGTAAACAAGCCATGCCTGTTTTCCAGAACATTAAGCTGATGCAGGGTAACCATATTGAAAATGTGGTTGTACCTTTCTCAGATGGGAAGAAAGGTATTCAGGTACTGGCTAACATGAAAAAAACGCTGGACTCACAGGGACTGGAATTAGCCAGCGCCCTTGAACGCACCATTACCCTTGCTGTTATTGATGATGCATGGAAAGAACATCTGCGCGCAATGGATGACCTGAAACATAGTGTGCAAACAGCGGTGTACGAACAGAAAGATCCGTTAGTGATTTATAAAACCACAGCTTTTGAGTTGTTCAGAAATATGGACGGTGAAGTTAACCGTGATATAGTTTCATTCCTCAGCCATTCAGCAATACCAGTAGAGCAAAGTGCAGGGCAGATACGTGAAGGAAGGGAGCAGAAGACTGATATGAGCAGGATGAAAGCCAACAAGAATGAAATAGATGCAAAAGGTCAGGATTATGCTGCAAATGAAAACGATTATTTTGATCCTTCAGACGGACCTGTAAAGCAGGAGCCGGTTAAAGTTGGACCAAAGATAGGCAGGAACGATCCCTGTCCCTGCGGAAGCGGCAAGAAGTATAAACAATGCCATGGCCGGGAAGCTTAATTTACCCTACTGATAATATCAATCCGAAACCTTATTCGAAATCCGAAAATGGTTTCGGATTTTTTATAAGAATAAAGATTATGAATATTGAAAAATATATAGATCATACGTTGCTTAAAGCAACAACAACTGTGGAGGAAGTACGCCGGCTTTGCGCAGAAGCGATACGTTATAATTTCGCCGCTGTTTGCATTCCCCCCCTATATGTAAAAATTGCAAAAAATCTTTTGGAAAAGACTGATATAAAAACAGCTACGGTTATTGGTTTCCCCCTCGGGTATTCCGCAATAGAATCTAAAATAGCAGAAATTGTACTGGCACTTGTAGATGGTGTTGATGAAATAGATATGGTAGCAAATATTGCTGCTATAAAAAACGGAGACTGGTCATTCATTGCCAATGAAATCAATACCATATTTCCTATCGTTAAAAACAAAGAAAAATGTATTAAAGTAATTATCGAGACCGGTGTGCTGACCGATGAAGAAATTATAAAATGTTGTGAGTTGTATGGCGCCGCAGAAGTTGATTTTCTGAAAACGTCCACCGGATTTGCCCAAAAAGGGGCATCGGTTGATGCAGTAAAACTTATGCGAAAATTTTTACCGGCATCTGTCGGAATTAAAGCTTCAGGTGGAATCAAAAACTATACGTTTGCACTTGAATTGATAGCTGCGGGCGCAAACAGGCTGGGCACCAGCAGCGGAGTGGAAATTATTATGGAGCAGACAAAATCTGCAATGGCATAGTTTAATATTTTAACAGTTCAGTGTATGCATCATTGTGGATGATCTGCTATTTTTATAAACGATACTATGAAAAGAACATTATTACTGATAACTTTTTTGGTATGCCTTGTGTTTGCTAAAGCACAGCAATCTGATAGTAATCTGGAACATATCCAGGTAATGAAAGACAGCAGGATTGACAGCCTATTGCAAAAAAACAAGGAAATGAATGAAGTGATTTATTTAAATACACTTAAGAACATGCAAGGCTACCGTCTTCAGGTGATTACAACCAATAACAGAAACAAAGCTATTGAAGTAAAGACACGTTTATTAACAGATTTCCCCGGGGTAAAAACCTACCTGATTTATCACGCCCCATATTTTAAAATTCAAATGGGCAATTTCAGAGAGCGGGAAGATGCGGAACAGTTGATGAACCGGGTGAAACAAATTTATCCCAACGGTGTATTTATTGTTCCATCACGCATTGAATTAAAGCCAACTAAAGACGGTGAAATTATTTTATAACGGTAATTACCGGAATGCATGGCAACAACTGTTCATCAAATTCTCAATTTATTGAGTTGATTTCTGTATATCCTTCAGCAGAAGATTTCTTTACAATCCCAAAAGAAGGTGCATACCATTCAGTCATCTCCATTGTCAACGGAATAGTAATTGGACCTGTTTGCAATTTAAGTGTGAGGGTATAAGTTATTTTAAAACAATCCCAGTCACCGGCAGGAGTGGTAACGTGCTCCATTCCTTTAACCGTACGTCGGGATATAGTCATCTGAAGTACCTGTTTTAAATCATTTTCATCATTCTCTACCCGGAAATAACCATCTTTCAACTGGTCACCTGATTTTAAATTTGATGAATATTCCAGAAATGCAGGTTTCATTTTTGAAGCTGGTGTCATGTATTGTTCTACCTGTTGTGCCGGTAGATAAAAACGCATATCTACACTAATATGCTGCCCCTGACACTTCACAGTATAGTTATCTGCATTAATCAATTTTTGATTAACATCATAAAGCTGAACTTTTATACCGGCATTTCCTGCTTTGTCCTTAATTGACTGTGGCAACATGGTATAGATAATTGTGCCATCCTGGTTACCTCTTACATTATAATGAAACCATTCTATTTTTTTAGGTTCAAAAAAATATGAAGCGCATTGCTGACATGGGGCTACTAAATAAATAGCAGAGAATATTATCGCGATCAGTATCTTCTTCATAAATCAGATAGTAGATTCAACAAGAAAGATAGTGAATATTGCATAAAGACATCAGCAGGGAGGAAAGTAACCTGAAAAGTAATAACACTTAAGCTGCTTTTTTATCTTTTGTAAATAACCTTAATGCAAATCGTTTGAGTACACTTAATTCCTTACTCAATAATTTCCCTGCTCCAAATTGCAGAGCTGCTCCAGCAGCTTTTTTGACAATTCCACCTTTTCCCAATAACATTTTGCTTCCGGCAAAACTCAAACCCAGGTTAAGTAAAGTAGATAATAAGTTAGATTTTAATCCAATGGTTTCATTAAAATCAGCCAATGCATTTTTCAACAGATTGCCAGGCTTAAGGTTATTGACAGTTGCCGAAAATTTTCGTTTCAATTCTACTTCCATGATAGAGGTTTCCTGTTCCAGTTCTGCAATTCTCCTCTTTACATCTTCTGCAGTTTTAAGGTTACTCATTTTACAATTTTATTGATAATACTGTTATATAATGGTGTTTTGATAATTTTATCCCTTACTGCATAAAGAAGCAGCCCGACTAAAGCATAAAACCCGGCGATAATAAAAAATCCATAATATATTTCTCCCATCCAACTGCCTATCATTATTGCAAGCCCTACATTCAACGACATAATGACTATACTGATTATGAAAAGAAAAATTACCTGTGAAGCAATTGAACTGATATTTTCCGAAATCTTGTCTGCGGTTTTAAGTTTCCACAATTCAGTCTTTGCCTCTATATACTTACCCGTATCATCAAGTAAGCTTTCAATATTATCTGAAATGAATTCTTCTTTCATTATGAGAATTTAACTAAGCAGGGATTTAAATATAAATAACTTGTTAAGCCGGTTGGCATTAACTCAAAGTATTTTTTGCCTGGTTATACTTCGTTGCGGCTTTTTCTGCAACATCTTCTACTTCACTTTTTGCGTGGCGGTACTTTTCTTTAACAGAATCCACAAAGTCATTAAAAGAATCTTTCAGGTTTTCACCAAACTCATTTGTATTCTTTGCAATTTTTTTTCTTGTTTCCGAACCTTTATCCGGAGCAAAAAGAATACCTGCAATTGCACCTATGGCCGCACCTGCCAATAATCCTAATAGTACTTTTGAATCTACTTTCATAATAATTCAATTTAAATGGTGATAAACTTTTTTATTTCACAGCGTAAAGTGACAATATATTAATATTATTCAGCCAGAAAACTTTTCAAGGGCTAATGCTATGTTAATAGTTTATTTCTAAAGGATATTGAAACTTCTGTGTAAGTATAGAAAATATTATGTGGAGAATGCATCCACAAAAATAAAATTATATTGAACCGTATAAAGTTACAGTTTTTTGGAAAACTACATATTTCTGCAAAAAAATTAAAAAGGAGCAGACATCAATAATCTGCTCCTTTTAAGTATAATTTAACCCTGGTAAGTTTACTCCAAAAGTTTATTTGGATTCGGCTTTTTTATCATTACCTGTATAAACAGCATTGTCTTTATTTCCACCTGATATCAGATAAGCCAAAAGATCTCTTAATTCCTCCGGATTCAACCTGTTGATCAACCCGGAAGGCATTGGCGATACATCAGAAACTCTTGTACTCAGAACATTCTTTTTAGATATCTCTTTCAAGTCCTGTGGTGCAAATGGATTTTGTGAAATAAAATAGTTATTATCATCCTGTTTTACCAGCCTTCCTGTAACAGAACTACCATCTTTAAGTGAAAAAACAGTGGCACCATATTGGTCGGAAATTGTTTTATTGGGATCAATAATTGCTTCAAGAATATCTTTTGTGGAAAAACGGGAACCCAATTGAGTCAGATCAGGGCCTGCAACGCCACCCTCCCCTTTCATGGTATGGCAATATATACACAATGATGCAGCAAACATAGCTTTACCCTGTTCAAAATTTCCGTGATTTAAACCAAGACTGTCTACCAGGAACACCGCTTTATCTTCTTTCCATCTTCTTCCGGGTCCTTTCGGCTGGATAGCATTATCTGCAAGCTCATTACCCGATTTTGTGGCTATTGAATCACCGGATATTGTATTGAAATGAGCAAACTCTGCTTTGGGAACATGAGTCAATGCAATTTTTCTGGCATTGTTGATAAATCCTCTGAAGCTATGGCCACCCTTGTAGCTGAAAGCCATATAAAACCATTTGAAATATTTATCTCTCAGTTCGGGAGTCCAGCCATTAACTGCTTCACTTAATACAATGGCATAATAAGTTTGCTGCTGAGGTGGTACTTTCGATAGCATTCCTGCTATATCCATACCATATTGCGGGTTGCGCATGATAAGATCGGAAGACTGAGTAAATGTTTTCTGATCATCCGGGTCATCTTTTGCAGTAGCCAGCAAAGCCATAGTTTTTTCAACTGCCTTCGGGGCATCTATATACACTAGTATCTTACTCAAACCCCTGTTAAGATTATTAGTAGCTCCCGGATATTGAGCATTAAGATATTCTCCCAGTTTGTTATTGGTTGCAGGGTCAGGTTTTCCCATTCTCAGCAATACCAGTTCAAAAGCACGCAACAGATCAATTTGCTGTGATTCTGACAGTTTTTTATAATCAATAGTGGTAAGTGCATTGATAAGTTGATTTTTAACTGCCGGGCTTCCTGTACGGGCCAGTGCTACAGCAGCCTGAATCATTGTTTCAGGATCAGTTTCAGCAAACACTTTATCCTGCCATTGCGATACCGGCTGATGTTCAACAGCCACCCTCGCAGCATATCTGATAAACCTGTCACTATTTTTTAAATATGGCCAGGCAGTTGGAATAGCATCGGGTTTAGGATCCCCATGAAAAGACTCCAGGTTCCTTCTGATTTTTTGTGCTTCTGTTAAAGGTGCAGGCGCTTCATTTTTTACTTCCAAAGTATTGTCGCCATAGTACACCCGATAAAGGTCAGATTCAAGTCGGCGCCCACCGGTCATAAAATATAGCGCGCCATCAGGGCCAATCAAACCATCAGTTAAAGGGAGGGGCGCACCTGAAATAAATTCTTCTCCTTTAGCTTTATAGGATGCACCGTCAGGTTCAAGGTGAATGGCATAAATGATACCAAAGCTCCAGTCAAAAGCATAAATGGCCTTTCTGTATTTTTCGGGGAAACGTGCATTACCACCGTAAAATACACTGGTTGGAGAACCTTGTCCAATATTTAAAACAGGGGGAAGATTATCCGGATATGCAGGTGACCACTTGTCAGTTCCAGGTCTCCATCCAAATTCTGCGCCACTCGTAACCTGGCAAATCCTTGTTGGTCTATACCAGGGAGTACCAAAATCCCACTCCATATCCGAATCAAAAGTGAACATATCACCGGCATCATTAAATGCAAGATCAAACGGATTTCTGAAACCATTAGCTATAAGATCCCATTCCTTACCGGTTGAATCTATATGAGCTATCCATCCGCCATGAGTATTTACCACATCATCATGCCCATTTGGATCTCTGATCAGCGGCATAAGATTATCAATCTGCCAGCTTTTAGCACCCTGATATTTATTCATCTCCGGAATCTTCGTGAAATTACCGGCAATAACATAAAGAGATTGCTTGTCTGGTGAAAGCACAATACTGTGCGGACCATGCTCACCTTCTCCGTCCAGTGCCCTCAGCAATGTAATTTTATCAAAATGATCATCACCGTCAGTGTCCTGCACCCTGTACAACCCGCTGCCTTTTTCGAAGTTTTTGTCTTTATTATGATTGATCATTACATAAAGACTGTTAAATGCATATAATAACCCATGTGCATATCCCATTTTTACAAATGCCCGAGTAGAATCAGTACCAGGAATCGTATCTAATCCTACCAAAAGCTTTTCCACCACGGGTTTGGAAGTGTCGCCGATAGGTGGAAGCTTCATCCGGTACAACCCTCCATACTGATCTGAAGCAATTAACCTCCCTTTATCATCGAAGGTCATGGCTACCCATGAGCCTTCTCCGTTTTCAGAAGGACCAAATAGGTGCTCAGCATGAAAGCCTTCAGGCAATTGTAATTTGGCAAGTTTCGGATCAGTGATTTTAGTTTCTTTTTTTTCTTGTTTGTCACCTGAGCAGGAATACAACAATAAAGAAAAAGATAACAGGGCAAAGAAAATTCTCCGGGAAGGATAGTTTAGATACATAATAGAAAATTAATGAAACAATAAATCTGGTTTATCAATGAATGCGGGAAGCTAATTAATACATTTTGTTCATGCGTCCTGCACTATCCTGTAAAAATATACGCTATTATTAATGACGATTTAGAATATTTGATAGCAGTCATTAATGTGATGACTGATTTCTTAATGTTACGAGCGCTTCATTCCATTTAATGAGTTCTGCAATCATAGCATGTGCTGATCTGTTCAGTGAATCATCACTCACAAATTTTTCTTCTTCATTTATATATTTTGTGAAGAATGGAATATTTACACTTTCTGTAACCACTACCATCTTTAGCGCGGATAACACTGGTTTCAGGAGTTGAACACAACGGGTACCTGCAGCAATACCACCATAGCTTACCAGCCCAACAGGTTTATATTGCCATTCCTGAAAAAGGTAATCAATTGCATTCTTAAGGGTAGCAGGAAAGCCATAATTATACTCGGGGGTAACAAAAATAAAAGCATCTGCTGCAGCAATAGTTTTGCTCCATTGTATTGTATGCTCATGGGTATATTTAGCAAGTTTTGGATGATGAGGTTCATCCATAAAAGGAAGATTGATTGATTTTAGATCGAGATGTTCTGTTTTTATATCTTCATATTGTTTCAATATCTCCAATACCCAGGCAGAAACCGCCGGACCTTTTCTTCCTTCACGTGTGCTTGCAGTAATTAATTTTAATTGCAACATGGATTATTTCTTCTTAAATATTATTTAGAAAGATTGCACTACTATCCTTTGCCAATCAGGATGCCGTTTCAAAAAAGCACTAACATAAGGACAAATAGGGGCAATTTTTTGATTTCGCTCTTCAAGATACATTAAAGTTTTTTCTACAAGTGCAGTTGCCACACCGCGCCCCTCCAATACAGAAGGTACTTCTGTGTGCAGGAGAGCCACAGCATCAGGCATAGTTTTATATTTTATAAAAGCAATAGCGCCATCCACTTCCATTTCAAACCTGCCTTCAGTCGAATTATTGGTAAGTATATTGGACTCGTATCGTGTATCCATTGGCTTATGGTTTAATAAATCAGATGATAAGATGCAGATAAACTAATCTTTGGCAAGATGTTTATCAAAACCAGATGATAGTAATAATTCATAAGCAGCCAGTATATCGTTGGGTATATTCATAGGGATCTGAAATCCTTTTGAAGGATATATTTTTATACGCTGCAGATCCCCAACCATTATATTAATCACCTTTTCAATACTTATTTCCTTATTTGGATATGCTGTAAAACTGAATTGAGGTGAGGTAACCAGTAACTCTTTTTCGGGCCAATGTTTTTTAAATGTAGCGTAACTCCTGCGCTCCATATATGGTTTTTGCACCAGGATGAAACTTTCGGGATTTAATCCCTTTTCTGCAAGCAATCGCTGGGTGAACATAATATTTTCACCAGTATTGGTAGATTTATTTTCTATAAGAATTGCTTTAGGAGGTACCCCTTTCTTTATTGCAATTTCCGCAAACTGGTCGGCTTCGGGAACAGTCCATATATCACTGGTGAGATTGCCGAGCCCGCCCGAAAAAATAATCAGGGGAGCAAAACCTTCCAAAAACAATTCCGCTGCCCTGTCTGCAACCCTCAAATCGTGGCTGCCCAATGCAAGTATACAATCTGATGGCTTTAGTTCGTGTTGCATGTGGTGATAATCCCAGAGTTTTTCTGCGGCATCCATAATCTTTGGTGAAAGCATATATTCATTTTTTAATTCAATATCATAAAAAAAAGCGTAACATAGTCACGCTTTTCACAATGAAATTTTTTATATAACACTTCCGGTTTACTAACTGAATAGATCTCCGTTGTTTTCTTCCTCCTGCTGAGCCGGTGGAATTATTGGTTCTTCAGTTACAACAATTTCCTCAATTGTAATAATATCCGGCATTACTTCGCTTTGCGGAGTTACTGCTTCCTCTACTTTTTTGGGTGCAGCTTTTTTCTTAGGGGCTGCTTTCTTTTTGGGAGCTGCCTTTTTCTTAGGAGCCGCTTTCTTTTTAGGGGCTGCCTTTTTCTTTGGCGCTGCCTTTTTCTTTGGGGCCGCTTTCTTTTTAGGAGCGGCTTTCTTTTTAAGGGCTACTTTCTTTTTGGGGGCTGCTTTTTTCTTAGGAGCGGCTTTCTTTTTTGATGCGGCTTTTTTCTTTGGTGCAGCTTTCTTTTTGGGAGCTGCTTTTTTTGCAGCTTTTTTTGCTACCTTTTTAACCGGCGCTTTCTTTTTAGGCGCGGCCTTTTTAGGAGCAGATTTTTTCTTTGCTTTAGCCATGATTTTTGGAATTTACTGTGTTTGTAGAAGAGATAAATTGATATAGAAAATTAGGAATAAAATTAATAATAAAAACAAAGCATCAAATTTTTTTAAACAAATAAAAAAACCCTGCCGGGATTTTACCTGCAGGGGTCATTGTTATCTTGTAGATATTTTGAAATAAAAGCCGCTCTTTACAGATTGGGTTGTGGTGTATAGCGAAGGTAGGGCTTTACCACTCTTACACCTTTAGGAAACTTTTTAATAGCGTCTTCTGAAGAAATAGTGGTTGCGATAATTACTTCCTCAGTTGGTTTCCAGTCTGCAGGTGTAGACACACTGTAATTGGCTGTCAACTGAAGTGAATCTAACACACGCAATACTTCATAAAAATTACGTCCTGTAGAAGCGGGATATGTAATGGTAAGTTTTACCTTCTTATCTGGTCCAATAATAAACAGGGAGCGAACGGTAAAATTTTCAGAAGCATTGGGATGTATCATGCCATAAGCTGTAGCTACCTTTCTTTCAGGATCGGCTATGATTGGGAATTTTACATCTGTATTACTTGTTTCATTAATATCTTTTATCCAGCCAATATGCCTGTCAAGAGAATCTACACTTACGGCAAGTACTTTAGTATTGCGCTTTGCAAATTCTTCCTGTAATATAGCAGTTTTGCCAAGTTCGGTAGTACATACTGGTGTATAATCTGCGGGATGAGAGAACAAAACCCCCCAGCCATCGCCAAGAAATTCATAAAAATCAATTTTTCCTACGCTGGTTTCAGCCGTAAAATTGGGTGCAATGTCCCCTAAACGCAAACTCATAGTATATCTTTTTATAGTTAAAAATGGATTGCAAATATATTGTTTTCCTACCAATTTAGTAGACTATCCAAAAAAAATTATTATTACAGCGCGCTCCCCCGCGATATAGCATCCTTTCCAAACCTGCCTTTAACAGCATCAATTGCCTTGTATAAACCGGCTTTTTTCTCAGTGCTTTCAAAAAGATTGGTTTGAAAAGCTTCGTTAGTAAGTTCACTTAACCTTACCCCAAGCAATCGGATTGGTGCACCTTTTCGGTATAATTTATCGAATAAATCCCGGGCAACCGGTATAAGCTCATCATCATAAAAAGTATAGGATATACTGGTTTGCCTTGAGGTAGTTTCAAAATCGGCATAACGGATTTTAACCGCAATACAGCCTGCCATTTTATTATCCTCCCTAAGTTCATGAGCTATTTTTTCAGTCATGCGTACCAGTTCGGCACTAATAAATTCAGGATCGGTTTTGTTGGTATCAAATGTACGTTCGGTAGAAATTGACTTAGCCTCGTGGTAAGGAACTACCTCAGCATGGTGTATTCCCTGTGATTTTTGCCAAAGTTCAATGCCATAATTTCCCATAAGCAATTCCATTTCGGCGGCTGATCTGGCTGCTATATCTCCAATTGTGCGTATCCCCAAAGAAAGCAGTTGATTATTTGTTTGAGTACCTATACCCGGAATGACATTAGCGGGCAAAGGGGCAAGATACTCTCTTTCTTTTCCGGCTGCCACCTGCAGATAGCCATTAGGTTTAGCTTCGTTGGTAGCAATTTTAGCTACTAATTTACTGGAGGCTAATGCAAAAGAAATTGGTAATCCCGTTTTATTCACTATTTCTTCGCGAAGGTTAATTGTCCATTGCCAGGGGTTGAAATACTTATCCATGCCTGTGAGGTCGAGGTAAAACTCATCAATAGATGCTTTTTCAAACAATGGCGCTTTACCGGCAATGATCTCAGTAACCATTCTTGAGTATTTACTATACTCACCCCGGCTACCCTTTACTACCAGAGCATGAGGACAAAGTTGCATTGCCTTTGACATGGGCATTGCCGAATGTATCCCAAACTTCCTAGCTTCGTAGCTGCAGGCGGCCACTACCCCACGCTCCCGGCTACCACCCACAATCAGGGGCTGACCTTTTAATGCCGGGTTATTTACACACTCCACCGATACAAAAAATGCATCAAGATCGAAATGAGCTATAATACGCTGCTGAGTAACCATTGCTATACCTCCTGCCGGAAATTGTCTTGCAAATTACCGAATAGTCATTAAAGCAGCAGCTACTAGCCCTGCAGTTTCGGTTCTCAGCCTGGTCTGTCCAAGGCTCACCGGAACAAAATTATTTTCAAGGGCCAGGCTTATTTCATCATCGGTAAAATCACCTTCGGGTCCAATTGCAATGGATAAATCTGTATTTGAAGAAGTAATTTCTCTGAAATGCTTTTTTGCGTCAGGCAAACAATGAGCAATACAGCATGTAGACGCTGATGGAGATGAAACCCATTGTGCAAAAGAGATTGGATCAGCGAGTGCAGGCAGCCAGGTTTGCCTGCTTTGAAGCAAAGCGCTAACCATTATATTCTGCATCCTTTCTTTTCGAAAATGAATCCGTTCAGTTCTATCACAGATCAAAGGCACTACTGAAGATATCCCCATCTCTGTTGCTTTTTCCAGGAACCACTCAAATCTTGCCACATTTTTTATCAGAGAAATAGCAATGGCAGTATGATGTGGGTTTGCGGGTGTCTGGGTAAATTCAGTTATTACAACCGTACATTCTTTTTTTCCCTGTCCTTCAATAATAGCAGTGGCAAGAGCGCCTCTTCCATTTGTGAGGTTAATTTTATCGCTCTTTTTCATACGCAGTACCTGGTTTATATGCTTTGCCGCATTTTCATCAAGGTGCTGAATATGATTACCCGGTTCTATAGTATCTGAGTAAAAATAAGGAAATGCCATGCATAGTATTTGCTGCAAATAAAAGAAAGAAAGTGATTTAATTAAATCAGGTTATGCAGAAGTCAGATAAATAAAATCATTGCTTGTCTTATATCAGGTCAATATCTGTCAGCGATTTTTGATAAATTGACTGCGGCTAACTATAACCAGTCTTAATAGTAAACAACCAATTTATGGGATCACTATTTTCTCCGCAAACGTTGCCATTCTCCCACTAAACCTCACTATATATACTCCTTGAGGCAATTTACCTATAGGCACAGTAAGTCTGCCTGTTTGTCCTTCTATCTTTCTATTCAAAACTATTATTCCGGCAGAATTGATGAGTTCCAGATGTGAATAGGAAGTATTATCCAGGTTGATTCTTAAATAACCATCGGAGATAACAGATGGAGTAATCAGTTTTAGATTTGTATTGGTGATTTCAATTTTAATAGTATTGGAATAACTGAAACTCCCGTCTTTATCCAGCATTTTTAAACGATAATATACTGCACCGGTGGTATTCAATATATGTGTGAAACTATAATCAGCACCGGCTGCAGTATTATTTGCAGCTACTATTCCTGCATTTTCATAAGTCTTGGCATTCAGGCTATACTGCACTTCAAATTGTTGCAGGTTTAACTCCATAGTTGTTTGCCAGTTTAGTTTTACTTTATCACCTGATGTTATACCCTCAAATGACATTAATGTAACCGGCAGTGATCCACTCGTTCCTTCCAGGCGATATACTGTATTAGCACTAAGTGAAACCGCATAAGCTTCACCATTTTCAGTTTCACCAAAATCGGCTATACCTGTAACCGGCATCGTCTGTATGGTTGTTGTCCACCCACCTGCCCCATCAGGAATAATGAGATAAAACCTACCAGAATAATAATCTGCTGCTACATAGTATCCCTGCAATGCCGGATATGCAGATCCGCGGTACACAATACCTCCGGTAACCGCGGCAGCAGGTTCTGGTGTGGGATAGGCATATACAGGAAACACATAATTGGAAGCGGGCAAACACCCGGTAGTATTGTACTCAATATTTCCTTCATAACAGCGCCATCCAAAATTTGCACCTGCCAGTGACCCTGCAGCTCTGAAATCAATTTCTTCAAAAGATTCCTGTCCTACATCTCCTATCCAAATATCATTGGTGAGCCTGTCGAAACTCCAGCGAAAGGGATTACGCAAGCCCAGGCTGTATATCTCATTACCAAAGGGATTACCGGCAGGAATACTGTAAAATGGTGGTGTTGCTGAGGTATTCACGTTCAGTCTTAAAAGTTTGCCAAGCAACACGGAATTGTTTTGAGCATTACCGGAGGGATCTCCCCCACTCCCACCATCACCGGTAGAGAGATATAAAAAACCATCGGCGCCAAAATGTAATTCACCGCCATTATGGTTATTATAAGTTGGATGATCTATAGTAATTAATATCACTTTAGAAGCAGCATCTGCCTGATTGGGGTTGCTGCTGACATGATACCTTGCAAGCTCAAGATCGTCATTGGCATTAGTATAATACACAAAGAAGAAACCATTACTTTCATAATCAGGATGAAAGACCATACTAAGCAAACCCTGTTCATTACCACCTGCAAGGCCACCTACAGTTAGAAAATCTGAAAGAAAATTAAAAGATGCATCATAGACTTTTATAGTTCCTCCTTTCTGCACAATAAATACCCGGCCTGTACCATCGGCTGCATTTACAAACTGGATGGGCAGACTTAGCCCTGTATTGATTACCGGGGTAAGAGAAACTGTTGGTGGTTGCGCCCAAACAGTATTTGCTAATATAAATATAAACTCCAAATAAAACAGGGTGGAAAGAAATACCTTTTTTGTAAATGGATAGTATAAAGCAGCCATAGCAGTAGGTTTTTAGATAATAATAAAGAACAAATTGTATGCCCTGAATTTGTTTACTGCTGAGTTGCACCTGATAATGTGATGGAACTATCTGACTTGAAACTGTTTTTAGAAATGAAAAAAATCGGGAGGTGATGATGCGACTCTTCAATTTTCATTGTTCATTATTCATTATTATTTTCCTCAACTCCTCTTTGCTCGGCAAATACAATTTGTATTCTTTGGCAAAGATGGTTTTGTTGTCGACAGGCAAAGTTATTTCCACTACTGCATCGCTTTTATTTTTGCAAATAATAATGCCCACCGTAGGCCTTTCAAAATCCTGTTTTACAAAACGGTCATAATAATTTACATACATCTGCATTTGTCCGATATCCTGGTGTTTGAGTTTGCCAATTTTCAAATCTACCAGTACAAAGCATTGAAGCAGACGGTTGTATAAAACCAGATCCACATAAAAATCTTCATCGTCAATAGAAAATCTTACCTGACGCCCCCC
>JBDHYJ010000017.1:0-61640 GCA_039811345.1 Chitinophagaceae bacterium | reverse complement strand
TGCGGCACCATCGGAAATACATTGTTTTCTTTACCCACCATAATTTCAAGCAGGTATGATCCTTTATGATTCAGCATTTCCTGAAGAGCTGATTGCAAATTTTCCCGCTTCGAAATACTTTTCCCGTCAATATTGTATGCTTTGGCTAAGGCAACAAAATCGGGACTGGTGATATTTACAAAAGAATATCGCTTATCATGAAACAGTTGCTGCCACTGACGCACCATGCCGAGAAAATGATTATTAAGGATAATGATTTTCAAATCCACATTAAACTGCATAATGGTACCTAACTCCTGCAGCGTCATCTGAAATCCACCATCACCAATAACAGCAATCACATTGCGTTGAGGAGCGCCAAATTTTGCACCAATAGCAGATGGCAGGGCAAATCCCATAGTACCTAATCCGCCGGAGGTTACATTACTCCTGCTTTGGGTAAACTTCGCATAACGGCAGGATACCATCTGATGCTGCCCAACATCTGTAACGATAACAGCATCTCCTTTGGTAAGGTCGTTCAGTACTTTGAATACTTCCCCCATAGTCATAATTTCACTGTCAGGATGTAACTCAGGATTTATTACAATTTCTTCTTCCTGTTTTCGCAACTCTTTAAACCTGTTCAACCAATTTTCGTGTTGTTTTTTCTCAAGCAGCGCTGTTATTAAAGGAAGAGTTTCTTTACAATCACCCCAAACAGGTACAGTGGCATGCACATTTTTATCTATTTCTGCCGGGTCAATATCAAGGTGTATAATCTTTGCCTGTTTTGCATATTTATCAAGTCTGCCGGTTACCCTGTCGTCAAAACGCATACCAACGGCAATTAATACATCACATTCATTTGTGAGTACATTTGGACCATAGTTACCATGCATACCCAGCATACCCATATTTAACGGGTGATCAGTTGGCAGTGCACTAAGTCCTAACACTGTCCATGCTGTGGGTAGCCCGCCTTTTTCAATAAAAGACTTAAACTCTTTTTCCGCATTACCGAGTATCACTCCCTGACCCAGCAATACAAAAGGACGTTCGGCTTTATTTATCAATTCGGCCGCTGCCTGTATATATTCTTTACGCACAATAGGTTTAGGGCGATAACTCCGGATATGTGTACAGGGTTTATAACCCGGATAAGTGAATTTTTGCACCTGTGCATTCTTCGTGATATCTATCAGCACCGGACCGGGTCTACCGGATTTAGCAATATAAAATGCCTTTGCCAGCACGGAAGGAATTTCATTAGCATCTGTTATCTGGTAATTCCATTTTGTAATAGGTGTAGTGATATTGATAACATCTGTTTCCTGGAAAGCATCAGTGCCAAGTAAATGTGCAAATACCTGCCCTGTGATGCACACCACAGGTGTACTGTCAATTTGTGCATCTGCTAACCCGGTTACAAGATTAGTAGCTCCTGGTCCGCTGGTAGCAAACACCACTCCCACTTTTCCGGATGTACGGGCATAACCTTGTGCAGCATGTATACTCCCCTGCTCATGGCGAACAAGTATATGGTTTAATGAATCCTGATAATCGTATAATGCATCATAAATTGGCATTATCGCCCCACCCGGGTAACCAAAAAAATCAGTGACCCCTTCTGCAAAGAGTGCTTCTATGACCGCCTGTGAGCCGGTAATTTCTGTACCTGCGGCACATTTCCCAACTCTTGTCTTCTCCGACTTTGTCTTCTCAGACTTCTTTGCTTTTTCTGATAAAATTGCTTCGCTCATTTGATTTGATTTTACTGTATACTAATTGAGGTGTAGGGTTGTAAGATTTCGGGTTTCAAGTTTGCCCGTCTCACGGTTTTCAGCATTCACTTTTCACTATTCATCTGTAACGCAACCTTCACTTGCGTCTTTTACCAATTTTGCATATTTATACAATACTCCGCTTTTTACCTTCAGCTCCGGCTTCTTCCATCGTTTTCTTCTTTCTGCAATTACTTCTTCTGATACTTTTAAGGTAATGGTGTTTTTAACTGCATCCAATTCTATAATATCGTCATCTTCTACCAATCCTATCAATCCACCTTCGTAGGATTCCGGTGTGATATGTCCCACCACAAAACCATGGGTACCACCACTAAATCTGCCATCAGTAATGAGTGCAACTGATTTTCCTAATCCTGCACCAATAATAGCAGAAGTAGGTTTAAGCATTTCAGGCATACCCGGGGCACCTTTAGGTCCTTCATTAATAATCACAACCACATCACCCGGCTTTACTTTTCCGGAAGAAATGCCGGCTACAAGATTTTTTTCTCCGTCGAAAACTCTTGCAGGTCCTTCAAAACGTTCTCCTTCTTTACCTGAGATTTTTGCCACACTTCCCTTTTCAGCAAGATTACCATAAAGGATCTGAAGATGCCCGGTTGCCTTTAATGGTTTTTCAAGAGGGTAAATGATGTCCTGTGTTTCAAAATTTATTTCAGCAATATCTTTCAGGTTCTCCGCAATTGTTTTTCCGGTAACGGTTAAACAATCGCCATGTAGCAATCCTTTGTTCAATAAATATTTCATAACAGCTGGTACACCTCCATGTTCATGCAATTCCTGCATCAGGTATTTGCCACTGGGTTTAAAGTCTGCCAGTACCGGTGTCCTATCACTGATTGCCTGAAAATCGTCCTGTGTTACATCAATACCCACACTTCTTGCCATTGCAATCAGATGTAAAACTGCATTGGTACTACCACCCAAAATCATGATGATGGTTATCGCATTTTCAAATGCTTTTTTTGTCATGATATCTTTGGGCTTAATATCTTTTTCAAGCAATATTTTTATTGCTTTACCTGCTTCCAGACATTCTTTTCTTTTTTCTTCGCTTATAGCAGGGTTGCTTGATGAATAAGGCAGGCTCATGCCCAATGCTTCTATAGCGCTTGCCATAGTATTGGCAGTATACATTCCGCCACAAGCACCGGCGCCAGGACATGAATGCATTACTATGCCTTTGAAATCGCCTTCATCTAATTTACCTGCTATTTTTTGTCCCAATGCTTCAAAAGCAGAAATAATATTCAACTCCTGCCCCTTGTAGTGACCGGGTGCTATTGTGCCACCATACACCATTATCGAGGGGCGGTTTAACCGGCCCATCGCCATTATACTACCGGGCATATTTTTATCACAGCCGGGTAATGCAATTAATCCATCATAATAAAATCCCCCGCAAACAGATTCAATGCTGTCTGCAATGATATCACGACTTACCAATGAATACCTCATCCCATCTGTACCATTGCTGATACCATCGCTGATACCAATGGTATTAAATATTAAACCTACCATGTCATTATCCCATACACCCTTTTTAACCACTTTTGCCAGATCATTCAAATGCATATTGCAGGTGTTACCATCATAGCCCATGCTGGCTATACCTATCTGCGCCTTATTCATATCCGCATCTGTCAATCCAATACCATATAACATTGCCTGTGCCGCAGGCTGAGTTGTATCCTGGGTCAATACTTTCGAAAACTTGTTTAATTCTGCCATTTTATTTCTATTATTCTTCTTTAAAATCTTTTTCAATTATCAGATTCTTATATGCTGCCTGCACAGATTTACTCACTGTTGCATTCCAGTCTTTTTTAAATTTTACATTATCCAGGCTTTCCCATCCAATCACTTCAGCGGCAGTACCACAGAAAAATGCGGCATCTGCATTTTTCAATTCATCCACCCGAAACAATTTTTCTTCAACTTCAATGCCCAGTTTTTTGCAAATCTGAAAAACGGTTGCCCTGGTGATACCCGGTAAAATATTTCCCGCAGGTGGTGTAAATAATTTTCCATCTATTTCAAAAAACATATTTGCACCCGGACCTTCTGCTACATTATCATTTATATCAGTTAAGAGCGCTTCATCAAAACCTTTTGCCTTTGCTTCCTGGCTGGCCATTATAGAATTTATATAATGCCCGCCTGCTTTTGCTTCAATCTTAAATCCCTTCGGGTTAGGACGTTGAAAAGAAGAAGTCATTACCCGCAACAATTTATCACCAAGAAACGGGGCCATCTCCCAGGTTTCAATCACAATGAACGATTGTGTATTTACCACAAAACTCATATTCGCCGGTGCATATACAACAGGACGTATATAAGCATCCTGAATGTTGTTGCGTTTCAATACTTCGTAAGTAGCAGCAATCAATTCGTCTGCATTCCAATGATAAGGCATATTCATTGCCTGTGCTGAATTTTTCAGGCGTTCATAATGCTCTGCAGGTTTGAATATTTTTGTATCACCCTTTACTGTTTTATAAGAGCGGATACCTTCAAAAACAGAGTAGCCATAATGCAG
The DNA here is from genome assembly GCA_039811345.1 of Chitinophagaceae bacterium. Lineage (GTDB taxonomy): Bacteria > Bacteroidota > Bacteroidia > Chitinophagales > Chitinophagaceae > Agriterribacter. The sequence goes on along the minus strand of JBDHYJ010000017.1, from coordinate 57,314 downwards.
CGACTGACTGTAGAAATCCATTTTTGCGTCGGAAGCTTTTACGAAAGAACCATTCAGGAATATTACCGTTTCATCATTGTAATAGGAAGCCATTGTACTCAATTTAAAATTTTGACATTATTATTATTCTATAAAACAAAAAGCCCACCTTCGGGAGGCGGGCTTGATATATTTTTTTTATTATTTAGTTTATATACAAATTACACCTCCCTGAACTGCAGGAAAAATAATGACAACCACAATGACTGCGATGCTGACAATATTTGAAATTCTGCGCTTCAACATAAAGTGAAATGTAATGATGCACAAATGTACACTTCACCTGCAATAAAACAAAGAACTTTTATAATTTGAAATTTCAAATCTGAAATCTGAAATTAGATTATCGTTGATTTTCTCAACTCTACATTTGTCTGATGAATTTCGCCGGGTACTTTATTGCTCACATACTCCACTATTAATTCTCCGATAGTAGTAGTAAAGTAAAAATTAACCGGGTCAATATCTTTGGTTACAAAGTTGTGTTTGAGTGTCCAGTCTACTGCTTCCCGCACCAGGTTAGCTTCCGTGTTCAATTCGAAATAATCGAGCAGCATGGCAGCAGACAAAATTGATCCCAACGGGTTAGCAATATCTTTGCCGGCAGCCTGCGGGTATGATCCATGAATAGGTTCAAACAAGGCAACACCGCTTCCTACAGAAGCTGATGGCAGCATACCAAGCGAACCGGCTAACACACTCGCTTCATCACTTAAAATATCTCCGAACATATTCTCTGTAAGTATCACGTCAAACTGCCCGGGGTTAACAATGATCTGCATAGCGGCATTATCCACAAACATATAATCTACTGCTACTTCATGATATTGCTGTGCCAGCTCCTGCACTACTTTTCTCCACAACCTTGAAGTTTCCAATACATTAGCTTTATCCACCAGGGTGAGCTTTTTTCTGCGTCGTGCTGCACTGCGAAAAGCAAGATGTGCAATCCGTTCTATTTCCTGCTCGGTATAAATACATTCATCAATTGCCTGTGTATTATCGGCGCTTAATACTTTTTTACCAAAATAAATACCGCCGGTAAGTTCACGATAGATTACAAAATCAACCCCTTCACTGTTTTTAGTTTTGAGCGGCGACAAATGCTGTAGCGACGGATATGTAGTTACCGGCCTGATGTTGGCATATAACTGCAGGCTCTTTCTTAGTTTAAGCAGCCCTTGTTCCGGTCTCACTTTGGCTGTAGGATCATTATCATATTTCGGATCGCCAATAGCACCAAACAATACCGCGTCACTATTTAAACAGGCTTCTATCGTTTCGTCAGGCAGCGGATTTCCGGTCTTGTCAATGGCAACTGCCCCCATGAGATTATAAGTATAGTTAAACTCATGAGCAAAGTTTTTGGCAATAGCATCCAATACACTGATGGATTGCTGTGTTACTTCCGGTCCAATTCCATCTCCAAAAATTACCGCTATATTTTTTTTCATAAAGTATTATGCAGGATGTTTTTCAAAAGCTTCTATTTCGGGCTTGATGCTTAACAGGTAATCAATATCATCATAACCATTCAGCAGGCAGGTTTTTTTATAGGCATTTATGTCGAACGTTTCCTGCAAATCAGTACCTACAATTTTAATAAACTGTTCCTGCAGGTTTACTTCTACTTCCGCTGTATTATCATTTTTTACCGCATCAAATATTTTCTGCAGAAAATCCTCAGAAACCAGTATAGGCAGGAGAAAATTATTTAAAGCATTATTTTTAAAAATATCGGCAAAAAAACTACTCACCACCACATCAAACCCGTAATCTTTGATTGCCCAAGCTGCATGCTCGCGGCTCGATCCGCAACCAAAATTTTTACCGGCCACCAAAATCTTTCCTTTGAATTCAGGGTTATTCAGTACGAAATCAGTTTTGGGTTTATTTTCATCATCATTAAAAAAACGCCAGTCACGAAAAAGATTTTTGCCAAATCCATCCCTGCTGGTAGCTTTTAAGAATCGGGCAGGAATAATCTGATCCGTATCTATGTTTTCAATCGGCAGCGGTACTACCGTACTCTTTACAATATTTATAGATTTACCCATGGTTTATTTGAAACTTGAAATTTGGAATTTCAAATTTGAGATTTACATCAGTTCTCTTACATCCATCACCTTTCCTGATATTGCTGCGGCTGCAGCAGTGAGGGGACTGGCAAGCAGTGTCCTTGCATTAGGCCCCTGTCTTCCTTCAAAATTTCTGTTGGAGGTAGATATACAATATTTACCGGCAGGAATTTTGTCTTCATTCATACCGAGGCATGCCGAACAACCCGGTTGCCTGAGCATAAATCCTGCTTCTTCAAATATTTTATTTATTCCTTCTTCAAGGGCCTGTTTTTCTACCTGTTTACTACCAGGCACCACCCATACCTCTACGTTGTCTGCTTTCTTTTTTCCTTTTACAAATGCAGCTACCATTCTCAAATCTTCTATCCGGCTATTGGTACAACTCCCTATAAACACATAATCTACCTTCCTGCCTTTAAGTACTTCACCCGGATTTAGTCCCATATACTTCAGCGATTTCTCAAAAGAAGGGATTTCTTTTTCATCAATCTCATTCAGCAATGGCACACGACCTGTGATACCTACACCCATACCCGGATTTGTACCATAAGTAATCATAGGTTCAATTTCTTCCGCTACAATGTTCAATTCCATATCAAACTTTGCATCTGCATCGCTGTGCAAAGTTTTCCAATACGCCAGTTTCTTATCCCATTCTGCTCCTTTAGGTGCAAACTCCCTTCCTTTTATATATTCAAAAGTAATTTCATCAGGAGCAATCATTCCGCAACGGGCACCCATTTCAATACTCATATTGCAAATAGTCATACGGGCTTCCATCGAAAGGTTTCTTATAGCAGAGCCTGCATATTCCACAGCATATCCTGTAGCTCCGCTTGCAGAAATCCGGGATATAATATTCAGAATAATATCTTTCGAAACCACACCTTTATTCAGTTTTCCCTCCACATTAATTCGCATCAGTTTGGGCTTGCTTTGCATAAGACATTGCGTTGCCAGCACCATTTCCACTTCACTGGTACCTATACCAAAAGCAATTGTTCCAAATGCGCCATGAGTGGAAGTATGGCTATCGCCACATACTATTGTCATTCCCGGCTGGGTAATGCCCAGTTCGGGTCCTATTACATGCACAATACCCTGGTAAGGATGTCCCAAACCATAAAGTTCTATACCAAAATCAGCGCAGTTTTTTTTCAATTGTTCTACCTGTCTGCGGGAAAGTTCTTCTTTAATAGGTAAGTGCTGATTAATAGTAGGCACATTATGATCAGCAGTGGCTACCACCTGCTTAGGTCTGAAAACTTTCAAACCTCTTTTTTCCAGTCCCCTAAAAGCCTGCGGGCTGGTAACTTCATGAATAAAATGGGTGTCAATGTAAAAAACCGAAGGCCCGCCTTCGATGGTTTGAACCACGTGTTTCTCCCAAATCTTATCGAATAAAGTCTTACCCATCACTGTTCAACTTTTGAAATGAAGCGTGACGCCGGAGCGCCACGCTAATCAGAGTGCTTAACGCATCATGAGAAAACATCTGCTTATTATGCAATTGCTACTTCCGGAAATTTGCTGGCGGCCAATGCCTTCAAATCATCATCACCTACTTCTTTTTTTACATCAGCCACTTTTAAGAAAGCTTCGTATAAAGTATCAATCTCATTACGATTGAAATTATACCCCAGCTTTTGAAAACGATGTGCAAGAGCGGAGCGGCCGCTTCTTGCAGTTAAAACAATTTTAGAACTATCAGCGCCTACGTCTTCAGGACGAATGATCTCATAATTTTCAGCATTCTTCAAAAATCCATCCTGGTGAATGCCCGACGAATGTGCAAATGCATTGCTCCCAACTATCGCCTTATTGGGCTGTACCGGCATACGCATTGTTTCTGCTACCAGCCGGCTTATAGGGTTCAGCAGTTCGTTTTTAATATCGGTATACAGTCCTAAAGAATCATGTTGCTTAATAATCATTACCACTTCTTCGAGTGAGGTATTACCGGCTCTTTCGCCTAATCCGTTTACAGTACACTCAATTTGCCTCGCTCCATTCATCACGCCCGCAATAGAATTTGCAGTTGCCAGTCCCAAATCGTTATGGCAATGGCAGGAAAGAATAGCCTTATCTACGTTAGGTACATTATTGATCAGGTACTTAATTTTTTCACCATACTGATGCGGAAGACAATATCCGGTAGTATCGGGAATATTAACAACAGTAGCACCGGCAGCAATCACAGCTTCTACCACCCGGGCCAGAAATTCGAGGTCTGCCCGACCGGAGTCTTCACCATAAAATTCCACATCATCCACAAAATTGCGGGCATATTTCACTGCTTCTACCGCACGGGCAAGTATCTCATCCCGTGTAGAATTGAATTTGGTTTGGATATGAAGGTCAGATACTCCAATACCGGTGTGAATACGCGGCCGTTTTGCTTTTTTTAAAGCATCTGCAGCAACTTCAATATCCTTTTTTACGGCCCTGGTTAGTCCGCAAACGGTTGCATTTTTTATAATTGAAGAAATAGTTTCTACAGATTTAAAATCTCCGGGGCTCGAAATCGGGAATCCTGCCTCAATAATATCTACCCCCAGATTTTCGAGAGCCAGCGCCAGTTCAATTTTTTCGTCTGCATTTAATTTACAGCCGGGTACCTGTTCGCCGTCCCTCAGGGTAGTATCGAATATATAAATCTTATTATGAGGCATAGTTGAATGTTATTGATTATGCAAATGCTTTATTCAGATATTTGCAATTGGAGTACGAATTTACCCTTATTTAGAGGGATATAAAACTAAATTAAGCCTTATATTACGCCGTGTAAAACCCCTTATTTGTAGCAAAACGCTTTACAGGAGCAGGTTTTAAAGAAATTTGATTACGATGCCCAAACGCTTAACAGACGAATTATTTCAATTGATAAAATCGCTGGGAAAGGCTGAAAAAAGAAATTTTAAGCTTTATGTGCAGCGAAATGCAGCTTCCCCGGACATGAAAACCATTCAGTTATTTGATGCAATGGATAAACTGGATGATTATGACGAGGATCTGTTATTAAAGCGAAACCCGGATATAAAAAAACAGCAGTTATCGAACCTGAAATCACATGTGTACCGGCAGATTCTTGCCAGTTTGCGCATTTTGAGGGATGAAAATAATATTCAACTGCAACTGCAGGAGTATATGGACTATGCTCGTTTTTTGTACGACAAAGGACTATACCTGCAAAGCCTTAAAACACTGGATCGTATGAAGTTGTTTGCCCGGGAGCATTATCAGCTTACTTATGTGCTTCAGGCGTTAATATTTGAAAAGAAAATGGAGGCGCTCTATATTACCCGCAGTATAGAAAACCGGGCAGAGACCCTTGCCAAAGAAGTGGAAGAAACAAACGACCGGCTGGTGATGATTGGTAAACTGTCCAACCTTTCACTGCAATTATATAGCTGGTACATTAATATGGGGCATGCACGCGGTGATAAAGACCGTATGGCAGTAAAAGCTTTTTTTGAAACCAACCTGCCACAGAATGCGAGGTTATATAAGGGTTTTTATGAAAAACACTATTTATACGAAAGTTACTGCTGGTATGGTTTCATCCTGCAGGATTTGCTGATGTACTACAGATACTGCCAGAAATGGGTGGATTCTTTTGAGCAGGAACCAATAATGATAAAAGTAGACACACAGCTATATATAAAAGGTATGCACAACCTTCTGAATGCACATTTTTTGCTGCTGAATCATGAGAAATTTTCAACAGACCTGCAAAAGTTTGAACATTTTTATCATTCCAAACTGGCAAACTGCAATGATAACAACCGGGTGCAATCTTTCATCTATTTGTATACGGCAAAAATTAATAAACACTTTCTTGAAGGCAGTTTTACCAAAGGATTAAGTCTTGTACCGGAGATTGAAGAGCGGATAGCAGAATATAGGCTGAAGATGGATCGCCATCGTATATTGGTATTTTACTACAAAATAGCCTGTTTATATTTTGGTAGCGGTGATAATGAAAAAACAATAGAATACCTGAACCGCATCATTAACTGGAAGGTTGACCTGCGTACAGATCTGCAATGCTATTCCAGGTTGCTGCATCTAATTGCACATTACGAACTTGGAAACTTTGAACTGTTAGAATACCTGATCAAATCTGTGTACCGCTTTATGGCCAAGATGCAAAACCTTAGTGTGGTGGAAGAAGAGATTTTCCGATTTCTGCGCAAGTCATTTCATCTCGACAAAAAACAGATCAGAGCAGCATTTATACACCTTAAAGGAAAATTAGAAAAATATAAAGATAACCCTCTCGAAAGTCGTTCTTTTATGTACCTCGATATTATATCCTGGCTGGAAAGTAAAATAAAAAATATGCCGGTGCAGGATATTATCCGCGCAAAATACAAAACGAAAACCGGCATCAGGAATAAGGCTGAAAGCTAAATGAACGCTAAACTGTTTTGATTTATCAGACTCAGATTTTAGTAAGAGCAGCACCTTTATGAGCAGCTATATGATCGGTCTTGTTACTTCTGATTTCATATTGAGGATCTGCTGCAGTAGCATGATGAGTATAACCCTTATAATCAAAATCTTTGGTATGTATTTTAATAATAGTACCTGAGACCCTTCCTGCTTCAGAGTTCCAGCTTACCTGGTCACCAACTTTGAATTTTGTTTTCATAACAAATAATTTCAGTTGAATAAATTTTCGTCACTGTATAATACCTGGTCACCTACAACACGTGCTGCTGAAGTATATGGATGTTCCTGAACTTTACCTATACCCATAATATGTAAAACTTTCCACCCCCTGGCCTTCAAATAATCTGACACCATAGAACGGTGACACCGCCACCAAACCGCTTCAGAACACATATATGCAGTGGGTTGCTCCGCAGCAATAGCTGTTAATTCTGCTATGCCCTTTTTAAAATTTTCCGTCTCCATATAATCGGCATAAGCCCTGAAAGCATCCTTATGCCAACGGTTATTTTTCGAATCTTTCTGCACTTTTCTTCTCCCTCCAAGTTCTTTCAAGTGCGTATAGTATATCCCATTTTCGGGTAAAGCTCTTTCTAAATTCTCTTTATTAAACTGCGGATACTTCCGTGAGCCGGGGAAACTTCGTATATCTACCAGATGCTTTATTTCAAAGGATTGCAACATATTTAAAAATTCATCCAGGGTGTGGGTAGAATGTCCGATTGTGTAGATGGTATGTTTTTCTGATGTTTGCATGCTGCGAATCGCTTCATTTAATAAGCATTTTTACAAATCAATTATTTAATGCCAGGATATATTTATCAATATAGGTTTGTATTTGCTTTGACTTATACTGCTGTATAAAACGTGGATGCTCCAATACCGTAAGATGTTCAAAAAGCCGGGCTTCATTGTTGAGTTTATAGATAAAATCCGCATTCTTTTTCCCCAACACAAAAGCTTCAGTAGTGTCTAACCCTATACCTATATGTTTTTTCAGAGATGCAATCATAAAGGCTTTCACCATTTCAAAAAGTTCGGGTTCGTCGTAATAATTAGCATTAAGCCATTTTCCCTCTTTTGTCTGTCGTAAAATAGCCAATGGAAAAGGTGAGTTGATATAAAAACGTTTGTAAAAATCCGCTGCACCACCAAAGCCTGCAATCATTTCGTACATAAACACCGAGGACACTTCGTGCGTATGCGCCGATTTCATTTCAATACCGCAAACAGCTTCCAGTCGCTTTGTATCTGTAAAAGGTACACCGGTTACACCCGCACCATGCCGGCTCGGATTAATACCGATAATAAATCTGCGCTGCAGGTTATCATTGTAATATTTATAGTAAAACTGTTGCATTACTTCCATTGTTTCAGGATTGTCAATATAGGGATTCAATACCCTGAATCCTTTTGGAAGTTTGCCCGGATAATGCAGGTGCCGGTTGAAATCAATAACTTTTTCTGCGAAGGTTTTTGCCATACCAAAATTAATTCATGCTGCTACTCCAGGCATAAGTTTGTAAAAAATACTACAGTCGAAGTTATACACTTTTAATGAGGAATAATCTGAAATCAAAGTAGTATGAGATATGGGTAGCGGGGCTCTTTTTTACAGGTTACACGACAAACCAATTGAATTTAAATGTGGTATAACAAGGGAGTTATTTAAATAAAAAATTCAGTTATTTTTGAGATACCAGGACCTTGGAGAAGATACAACCATATCACGAAAAAGAACTACTGCAACAGTTAGCTAATGGCAGTGAAGCAGCATTTACTGACATTTTCTATCATTACCGGAGCAAGTTGTATCATTATATTTATACGATTACTGCATCGCAGGAAATGGCAGAAGATACTGTACACGATATTTTTTTAAAAATATGGAACAGCAGGGATAAATTAGCCGGTATAGAAAATATGAATGCGTACCTGTATAGGCTGTGTCACAACCAGGCTATAAGTGGTTTACGCCGTATGGCAAAAGAAACCCTGATATTGTCTGAACTGCAACAGGAAACAATTCCGTTACTCCCGGATATTGACCCGGCAAGTCAACGTGAAATAAGAACATATATTCAGCAAGCGGTAAACAAACTCAGCCCACAGCAACGTAAAATATTCCTCCTCAGCCGTCATGACGGGCTGAAGCATAAGCAAATCGCTGATAAATTAGGCGTATCTATCAACACGGTAAAAACTCATTTAGCGCAGGCGCTTCGTTTTCTGCGGGAAGAAATAAGCCAGCAATACGGATTGCAGGCAACAGTTATCTGGATACTCTACCAGCTTTTTTAAAAAAAAAATGATTTTCCCCTCATCCTCTTTTTTTTCTCATTCGTTACATATTCGCTAAAGGATATTTATTTATTTAAAATCTATCCGGCCTGCAATCTTTTGAAAGATGGAAGAACGTTTACAATATTTGTTTGACCGTTACTGCTCCGGCATTTGTTCACCTGAGGAAAAGAAGGAACTTTCCATACTTTGTCTGTTGCCTGAAAATCAAAAAGCGATTGAAAAGCTTTTAGAATCTACCTGGGATAAAACACCCCTTGGAAGTGATACTCCCGACACAAAGGGTAATTTGATGCTGGAAAGTATCCTGCACCCTAATGAAGAAGTACTGCCGGTAAGGAAAATCAACTTTGTACGCTGGATGGCGGCTGCTTCTATTATCATTATTGGGAGTCTTGCCAGCTATTTCTTCCTGGCAAATTCCCGCAAAGAAATTCCAAAGGAGGTTAATGCGGTTACTGCATCAGATATTAAGTCGCCGGAAAATAATAAAGCAACTATCACCCTGGCAAATGGAACAGTATTGCATCTCGATAGTGCTGTTAATGGACAATTAGCTATGCAGGGCGACGTGAAGCTGGTAAAACTTGCTAACGGTCAAATTGCTTATGAAACTTCGGGCAGTAATGAAATTTCAAATCCACCCTATAATATATTGTCTAATCCAAGAGGCAGTAAAATAATTGATATGGAATTAGCAGATGGTTCACATGTGTGGTTAAATACCGGGTCATCTATAAAATATCCTGTAGCCTTTACGGGTAAGGAGCGTAAAGTATTTATAACCGGAGAGGCCTATTTTGAAATAGCCCATAATTCAGCAATGCCATTTAAGGTAGCAAATGACAAAATGGAGGTGACAGTATTGGGAACAAAGTTTAATGTAAATGCCTATGATGATGAAACAGATGTTAAGGTAACCTTAGTACAGGGAGCCGTAAAAGTAAAAAACACTACCACCACCCAACGATTGTTACCCGGAGAGCAGGCCCGGATAACAACAAACGATATTCACATTACAAACGATATTGACCTTGATGAAGTAATGGCATGGAGGTCCGGTAAATTTATTTTTGGTGAAAAGGCAAATATTGAAACCGTAATGCACCAGGTAGCAAGATGGTACGATGTAGAAATAGAATACCAGGGAAAAATCACATCTCATTTTGGTGGCACTATATCGCGACAGTCCAATATTTCAGAACTGATAAAAGTACTGGAAGCTACAGGGCATTTGAGGTGCAGGATAGAAGGTAAAAAATTGATTATTTCTCCCTAAACCCAAATATTTGAGTTAAACAACCTGTATACACAAAATAAAAGCCAGCCGTGCTGTAACACGCTGGCCATAGCCTGGATTAACATCATAATACAATCAGCGAGATTATTTTATTTCTTAACCCAAACAAATCAAAGTTATGGTATTAAAGATTTACGGCCTTGTAAATCCCATGCAGTGGTTCTCCTTCAAAAGCGGTAAAGCACCGAAGGGTGACTGCACTCAACGAAGGCATTTAATTAAACAATTGCTGATAGCAATGAAACTGACAGCTTTTTTTCTTTTTTCGATTTGCTTAACTGCAGGAGCTAACGGTTATTCTCAAATAACCCTGTCGAAAAAAAATGTACCCCTGCAGAAAGTATTTAAAGCATTCCAAAAGCAAAGTGGCTATGATTTCTTTTATACTTATGAAGTAGTTGAGAAAGCCGGCAGGGTAACGGTAGAGCTGAACCATTTATCTCTCGAAAAAGCAATGGAGGCAGTATTAAAGGACAAACCCCTTACCTACACCATTACCGGAAAAACCGTAGTAATAAAAGAAAAGGCAGTTCCCGGTTTTATGATGGCGGTTAACAACGCGCAAACAGCAGTTATTCAAAAAATAAACGGGATAGTAAAAGATGAAAGAGGTATTCCGCTTGAAGGAGTTTCTGTAGTTGTAAAAAGCAGTACCAGGGGAGTCAGCACCGATACAAAAGGAGAATTTTCTGTTGAGGCAGATATTGGAGATATTCTTGAATTTTCCCGGGTGGGATATAAGGCGGTTTCTTTGCCGGTAAGTACAAACAATTTTTTAGTTGTAAAAATGCAGATAGAAGTAACTGCTGAGTCGGAAGTAATAGTTGTAGGTTATGGCACACAAAAGAAAACAAATGTAACAGGAGCTGTTAGTACCGTCAATATGAAAGATGTTGCAGGAAGCCGTGCTGTTACAAACATTGCGCAATTGTTACAGGGTGCTGTGCCCGATTTACAAATTACTTATTCCTCCGGTGAACCTGGGGCTTCTACAAAACTAAATATTCGCGGTACCACAAGCATTGGCTCCGGCTCAAATGGTACACCATTAATCTTGCTCGACAATGTACCAGTTGCTTCTCTTTCGCTGATCAATCCCAATGATATTGAAAGTGTAACCGTATTGAAGGATGCAGGATCGGCAGCAATATACGGCGCCAGGTCGGCATGGGGTGTTATCCTGCTCACCAGTAAAAACAAAGGCGGCGCTAAAAAAACAAGCATTGAATATTCAAATAATATTGTATTCAGTCGCCCTTTGGAAGTGCCACAGAAAGCTACCCCACTCCAAACCGTTCAATCTTTTAAGGATATGAACTTTACACCCGGAACCGGGCAGGATGTTGACGACTGGATAAGCTTGCTGAATGATTATAATCAGCATCCTTCTCAGTACGGATCGGGATATACTGTTCAAAACGGGATCATCTATCCGTTGCGGGACAATGATATTTGGGGCGAAATGGTTTCAAAAAACGCATTTCAGCAAACCCATAACCTGGCAATAAGCGGTGGAACAGAAAAGACATCTTACCGGATTGCCGGCGCATTTACCAATGAAGACGGTATACTTATAACGAATAAGGATAGCTATAAGCGATACAATCTTACCGGCTTCATCAATTCTCAGATCACCCCCTGGGCTAATGCGCAACTGAGTACCATGTACTCCAATGCCAATAAACGTTTCCCCTATACTGGATATGCATTCGGCATGTTTGGTGCAGCATCAGTATTGCCTTCTTACACCCTTGTTGGAGATTCTCTTATTGATGGAGTATATGTGCCTTATGCCACTCCTAAAAACCTGATTGAAAATGCATCGGTGAGCAATAACAGATTAGATGACATAAGGCTGTCCGGTAAAGTAACTTTAAAAATATTTAAGGGATTTAATGTAGTGGGAGAATACACTTATGACAAAACAAACACGGTTAACACAGCTTATGACAAACCGTTTAACATTATAACCTTAGCCAGCTTTGTGCCCACTCCTACGGTTACTGCTGATAAGGCAAAGTATTATAAATACAATGATTTTACAGATTATCACGCACTGAATATTTACGGTAACTACGAAAAAAAGCTCGACAATCATTTGTTCAATCTCGTTGCGGGATTTAATCAGGAACGGTCATATTTCGAACTGTTGAATGCACAGATGTCGATTATGATCAACCCCAATCTCCCTTATTTAGATGGTGGCACAGGTGTTATCCAGCCGGACGAAAACGGTTTTGACGGTTTTTCAGAATATGCGGTGCAGGGTTACTTTTACCGGTTTAATTACGCTTATAAAGGGAAATATTTATTGGAGACCACCGGAAGGTATGACGGGTCTTCCAAATTTCCCGAAGGAAGAAGATGGGGATTTTTCCCCTCTGTATCTGCCGGCTGGCGGGTAACGGATGAAGCTTTTATGAAGATCCTCAAACCCGTGCTGTCGGATCTGAAATTCAGGGCGAGCTATGGTAATGTAGGTAATCAGTCCATAGGAAACTACCTGTTTTATTCAGGTATGAAAACCCGCCCGGCCTCTAACTGGGCAGATGTATCCGGTGTACGCTATCTTACACTCGATGCTCCGGGGCTAATCAGTGGAGACTTTACATGGGAAAAAGTAACTACCAGGAATTTTGGGGTTGATCTCGGTCTTTTCAGCAACAGGTTTACCGGTAGCCTCGACATTTTTAAACGCACCACAACGGGAATGCTGATTCCCGGCGCACAATTGCCTGCTGTATTGGGTGCAAATGCTCCGCTTCAAAATACTGCCGATCTCAAAACTACCGGGTGGGGTTTGCAGGCAATGTGGAAAGATCAGATAGGTAAAGTAAACTACCATTTTGGTTTCACGCTTTCTGATAATAAGGCGTTTATTACCAAATATGATATCAATGCAACCCGTCTCCTTTCTCAATATTATACAGGACAGCAAATAGGTGAAATATGGGGTTATGAAACCGATGGATTTTATGCTGTGGAAGATTTTGAAGAAGGTAGCCTGAACAGCAATTTACTGGGTGGAAAATTACGCGACGGAGTAATCAGGTACCAGGGTGAAAATCCAAACCCGGGAGATATTAAATTCAAAGACCTGGATAAAGACGGAAAAATATTTACTGGAGACAACACTGTGGATAATCCCGGCGACAGAAAAATCATTGGCAATACCAACCGACGGTACCAATATGGATTTTCAGCACAGGCCACCTGGAATGGTTTTGATGTTTCCTTATTTATACAAGGGGTAGGTAAAAGAGATTTATTTATAGTAAATGATTTGACTTATCCCTATTCGTCCAACTATGGTACGTTGTATAGCAACCTGCTCAACTACTGGACGATTGACAATATTGATGCGTTCTATGGACGTATTTACAATTTAGGAGGTGGCAACAGCAAATACAATAAACTTGTGCAGACAAGGCTTCTGCAAAATGGTGCGTATATGCGATTAAAAAATATCACGCTGGGGTATTCTCTTCCATATCAATGGCTGTCAAGAGCAAAAATCAATTCTCTGCGAATATTTGTGAGCGGGGACGATCTGCTTACCAAAAAGCATTTGCCCAGGGGAGTGGATCCAGAACTCAATGACCAGGGTTATGGTGCACAATATCCTATTATGCAAAAAATGAGCATTGGGCTCAACCTCAACTTTTGATTTTTTAAAAGCTTAACATTATGCAACAAATCCGCATTTATATAGTATTATTCATTGTTGTAGTGATGGCATCCTGCAACAAAGACTTTCTGAACAAAGTGCCCTTAGATCAGCAAACAGAGAATACCTCATTCAAAACTTATGAGAACTTCAAGACTTATGCCTGGGGTTTATATGATTTGTTTGACGGTTATGGACAGGGACCTATTCTGAATACTGCCACCTTTCTTTTTGAAGAAGCAAATTCTGATAACTTATGCTATACAGCGTCTATCAATTCAAACCCATGGGCTTACCAACTCGTAACAATACCCTCATCAGGTGGTGACTGGGATTTTTCATTTATACGGCGTGTGAATATCATGCTTGATAATATAGACCAGTCTGCCATGTCACCTACAGAAAAAGATCATTGGAGAAGTGTGGGATATACTTTCAGGAGCGCCAGGTATATGCAATTGATTTCCAAATTTGGAGATGTGCCCTGGCTGGAACATACTGTAAAAGACAATGATAAAGATATTTTGTACGGACAACGCACAGCAAGAGATGAAGTGGCTCAAAATATTCTCAACAATCTGCTATGGGCGGAGTCACATATCAACCCTAAAGGAGATGGCGACAACACTGTTAATGTAAATGTAGTTAGGGCATTGATCTCCAGGTTTGGTTTATTTGAAGGCACCTGGAGAAAGTATCATGGGTTGGGGAATGCAGAAACCTACCTGCAGGCCTGCGTTTCTGCATCGGCAAAACTCGCAGCGGACTTTCCGGCGTTGTTAACGGACTATGATCAGATTTTTAATTCGGAAGACCTGGCAGGTAAAGCTGGGATAATATTGTACAGATCATACGCTGCCGGACAGAACATGCATGGTATACAACGTTATCATCGTACGACAGAATGGTATTTTGATGTAACTAAAGATGCTGTTGAAAGTTATTTATGCCAGGACGGCAAACCAATAAGTACGAGCAGTCTCTATGACGGTGATCATAACTTATATGATGAACTCAGGCATCGTGACCGCAGGCTTTATCTTACTGTTATGCCGCCTTATAGGGTTTTTACAACTACCGACGCTACCGGCAGTGTGGTCACGTCCCAAAACACTAAATTTTGGATATATACAGGCATAGAGGGAGACAGGGAATATATGGATACCATGACTAATATTTCATTACCCGGATATAAAAGACTACCTTATTTGCAATGGGCTGGAAACGTATTGAGAGGTGTACCTCATTTCAGAAAATTTAATGGAGGCCAGTCATTTGGTGTATCGCAATTAGGATATTACTTTTATAAATTTTACAACGCTACCACAGATGCTACAGGCTTTGTAAATACCACAGATGCCCCAATTTTCAGAATAGAAGAAGCGCTGCTGAACTATGCAGAGGCCAGTTATGAATTGGGAACATTTGACCAGGCTTTAACCGACCAAACCATAAACAAGATCCGCCGGAGGGTGAATATGCCGGATATGATCATTGCAAATATTGATGGCTCTTTTGATTTAAACCGGGATCCGGATGTAGAACCTGTTTTGTGGGAAATACGCCGTGAAAGACGTGTTGAACTTATGGGTGAAGGATTTCGCTTTAATGATTTGCGTCGCTGGAAAAAAGGTAATTACCTGAATAAAAAACAGACAGGACTGTGGGTAGACAATTCCAAATATGGAAATAAATTAACCATTTCAGGAGGTGGGACAGAGGGATATGTGGAATACAATACAACTCCTTTAGGTTGGTTGGAATATTATTATTTGTATCCCCTGCCAAAGGATCAGCTTGTGCTAAATGAAAACCTTGTTCAAAACCCGGATTGGAAATAGTTTCCTGGAAAGATAAACGTGAGAGGTGAGAGATTTAATTTTAAGTAACACCTCTCACGATTTATTTGTACTCCTGGCAATAACTAACTTTCATTTTTTTTGATCTCTTAAATTTATTCAGCAGTAATGATATACAAGCTCCTGATAAGCTTTTTGTTTTATACTTTATCAACAATAAATGTATTTGCCGGCATGGCAGATACTACTAAGCTGCCCATTCTTGCATGGGCAGGTGTACCACCCGGGGAAGCGAGTATAGCCCGATATGAAGAAATGAAAAATGCCGGACTAACCATCAGCCTTACCCGAAGTACGTCTATAGATTCTATGGCAATGATGCTCGATATGGCGGAGCAGGCCGGTGTTAGATTAATTGTGCGCTGCCCTGAATTACAAACAGATCCGGAAAACACGGTAAAGCGTTTTATGCAACACCCTGCCACTGCGGGATATTTCCTAAAGGATGAACCCTCTGCCAAAATGTTTGTAGAACTGGGTAAATGGGCAAGCCGGATACAGGCTGTGGACAGTCAGCATTATTGTTACCTGAATCTGTTTCCCAATTATGCTGTGCCGGAACAGTTAGGGACAGATACATATCAGCAATATGTAAATACTTATATAAAGTATGTTCCTGCGCCTTTTATATCCTTCGATAATTATCCTGTAATCGAAACCAAAGGAATCCGTACCCTGCGAAAAGAATGGTATGAGAACCTGGAAATTGTTGCCGCTGCATCTGCTAAGGCGAATAAGCCATTCTGGGCTTTTGCACTTTCCGTGGCACACGGTTTCTATCCGATACCAACTTTAGCAGAATTGAAATTGCAGGTGTTCAGCAATTTGGCGTATGGTGCGCAGGGTATACAATATTTTACCTACTGGACACCTAAAAACAAAACTCAGTATGCCTACCATCACGGCCCCATTGATGATAGCAAAAAGAAGACAGATGTATATGAAATGCTCAGCATACTGAACCGGGAAATTCAAAACCTTTCCCATGTTTTCATTTCTTCAAAAGTCATTTCGGTTGAACATACCGGAAAAGAAATTCCTGCAGGCACACATCGTATGGCACAACTACCGGAAGGGATAAAAAAGCTCAATTTAAAAGGCAACGGTGCTATAGTATCAGTGCTTCAAAATGCAGGCAAGCGTTTTATAGTAATTGTTAACCGGGATTTTAACCGTCCAATGAAGTTGACCATTAAAGGCAATGCTGCTCTTGAGAAAATTTCAAAAGACGGCAATACCCTAAATATCGGTACCCATACATCTCATGAAGAAATTCAGCCGGGGGATATAATTGTATACCACATTTTATAAAAGAATCATCTTATCTATCATATTGAAAGGAAACAAAAAACCGGAAAAGCATCCTTGTATGCTGTTTCCGGTTTGTAGCCCTAGCGGGAAAATTATCTAACTATATTGTTGAAAATTTTTTGAGATTTGGCGAGTTGCCGGACTGTCATTTTGGCGAAGGAGAATAATGCTCTTGTACAACAATTAAATACTTCCCGGATTATAGGAAGGACACCTGCAATAAAAAAAATGGAGAAATGGACGAACTATTGAACGGTGTTCCTCCTATAAAGGATGAACTGGTAAGTGGAATGACGGATCCAGCCATCTGGACATTTTCCATTGCAATTTTATAAACTGAGAACCGTTAATAAGTTCCTTGTTTGTGATCGTTTGCTTTTAATTGATTAATTATTAAAATTTATTAATTTATATTATAACCTGCATCCGGTAAACAAAAATTCACCTTACTTTGGTTTTGAAATAAAACTTGTTCGCGCATTGGAGACACTTAATCCCAAACCTAGGAAAGTTTGCATGATACAGCGTTGGCTGACTACGGTAACCGTCGCGATGTTGATCCTACCCGCTGTTCAGGTGAAGTCTCAAACCCCAAATAAAACTTACAATGCACAAATACCCTTTGGTTTTATTGAAAATAAGGGACAATTAAAGGACCAGTATGGCCGCAATAATAATACGGTCAAATATATGCTTCGCAACGGCAGTATGAACATACAACTGAAGCAAAACAGTTTTAGTTACGACACCTGGCGACCTGTCAGCGATGCGGCTCAAATGAAGAAAGCTGATCCGTCAAAAATCAACTTTCGAAAATTGGAAAGAACAGCCTACCATTTTGAGCGGGTTGACATTCAGCTCATCAATGCCAATCCGTTGCCCGAAATCGTTGCTGAAAACAAATCTTCGGCTTATATCAAATGCTCTGATACGCAAAGCGGCCAATCTCGCCAAGCTCATTTTTATAGACGAGTTTATTACAGGAATATTTATCCTAACATTGATCTTGTCTTTGATTCGAAGGATACGGACGGAAAAGCAGGTTTTGAATACTATTTTATTGTAAAGCCTGGCGGCAATCCGTCAGCCATCCGGTTGAGGTATAATGGAGCACCATCTGCTTTACATGACAATAGAATTCGGTTGCAATTATCAAAGCATACCATTGAAGAAAAAATACCTGCAAGTTTTCTGTGTAATGCAAAAGCACCTGATCTTTCGATGCTTCGACAACAACCCGGAATCAAGATACAATACAGGCAAATAGACGGACATACTTATGGGTTCCGCCTGCCTTCCTACGATAAAACTAAAACCCTTGTCATCGATCCGACACCGGATCTTATCTGGGGCACGTATTACGGAGGAAACAATAATGATTGGGGATACTGTATAACGCTCGATCCCACAGGGAATGTTATTGTCGGCGGAGCTTCAGATAATGCTAATCTCGCCACAGCCGGGGCTTATCAGGAAACCTTTATGGGGTTTACCGACGCTATTGTGGGAAAGTTCACAGCCGGAGGCCAACTGCTTTGGTTGACTTATTACGGGGGAGAATACCAGGAGGTTATTACGACCGTGGATACCGATAACGATGGCAATATAGTTTTCGGCGGACAAACCCAGTCCAAAACCAATATCGCTACTCCTGGCAGCTACCAGGAGGTTGCCAAAGGCACTAATTTTAACTATGAGGTATTTTTGGGTAAAATGGACGGATCAGGTAACCGGATATGGGCTACTTACTTTGGCGGAGAGGATGAAGACTTTATGGGCTCTCTCAGGGTGGATGCCCATAACGATATTTATCTTGCAGGTTACACATTTTCCAAAACCGGCATCGCTTCGCCCGGAGCCTATCAAACGGGTTATGCAAGTGGTCCGAATCCCCAGGATTTTGGGGATGCATTTGTGGCTCGGTTTAACGGACAGGGAAACAGACTTTGGTCTACATACTATGGTGGCGCTTCAGCCGATGACTTTAGAGGGATAGCAGTGAACAATGAAGGAACTGTATATGTAAGTGGATTCACCCGGTCTGCCGGTCTGGCCACTTCCGATGCATTTCAGGCAACTTTCGCAGGTGGATCTGCGGATGGCTTATTGGTCAGCTTCGATCGTGACGGTAAAAGAATATGGGCAACTTATTATGGAGGTAACAATGAGGATGGTTTCGAAGCCATTACTTGCGACAGCAAAGGAGACGTGCTTGCAGGTGGTACAACGTTGTCTGGTAATGGCATTGCAACAACCGGGGCTTGGCTATCTGCGTTGGCGGGTGGGATAAGGGATGGTATGATAGTCAAATTCAGTAGTACGGGAAAGAGGTTATGGGGTACGTTTTACGGTGGTTCTGAGGAGGAAATGATATACGGAATAACCACGGATGCTAATGACAATATCATTGTAACAGGCTTTACTTTCTCACCCAACAATATTGGCACCGCCGATGCATACCAACCTGTTTACGAAATGCCAGGCGCTTATTGGACACCATTTATCGGTAAACTAAAGCCGAGCGGTACGCAATTGTTATGGGGAACATATTATGGGACGGGAGGCACTTACGGCTCTGGCATAGGAGAAGAAGTGGTAACAGATGCTTCAGGAAACGTTTTTGCATGCGGTACGACAATGTTTGCCAGCAAAGTTGCTACTTGCGATGCTGTTCAAACTCAGTTGGCAGGTAATCAGGATATGTATGTTGCGATGTTCAGTGAAACAGTCACCCCCGTTTTGGTGACAGCAACAATTGCCGCAAATGTCATGTGGCCGGTGTGCGAGAGAAGTCCGGTCACCTTCAACGCTGTCGTAATAAACGGAGGAACTACGCCTGTCTACCAGTGGAAAATTAATGGTGTTGATGCAGGAACAGACAGCAGCGGATTTACTACTACCAATTTAAAAAATGGTGATCAGGTGTCCTGCACTGTCACGAGCAACTCTCCCTGCATTGCTGATCCGGTTGCTACTTCTAACATTATAAAGGCAACATTCACAACTACGGTTACTCCCACAATAAGTATTGTATCATCGGCTGCAGGTACTATCTGTCCAGGATCAACCGTTCTTTTCACTGCTAGTGTAACGAATGGAGTATCTGATCCTTTGTATCAATGGAAGATCAATGGTCTGAGTGTTGGCAGTAACAGTGCTACTTTTAGCACCAATACGCTTTCCAATGGTGATATTGTTAGCTGTGAGTTGACAAATATGCAGGCATGCAACGTTAATCCAACGGTACAATCAAATGATATTGCTATAGAAATGGTTTCAGCACCCGTTCCTTCTATTGAAATCGTTACTTCCGCATCCAGGATTTGCGAAGGAGAGCCGGTTAAGTTTTCAACAAATATAGCGAACGGTGGTAGTGAGCCGGCTTTTCAATGGCTGTTGAATGGGCAACCGGTTTCCAATGATTCAGTGTACACTACCAGATTACTGCAACCTTCAGATATTCTGGAGTGTGTCCTTACCCCAGATATTATGGGATGCACGGAGGGCGCTGTATACTCCAATAAATTGCAGATTGATATTCGCCCCAGACCTGAAATTTCAATTTTCCCTGACAATCCCATCATCTCAAAAGGAGATAGCGTAGCATTAAACATAACCGGGGATAATTTTGCTTCATACAACTGGGACCCTGCCCTGTATATCAATGATGCGGGTAGCGCCAGTCCGTTGGTCTGGCCAGATGCTACCCAAACTTACACTGTATCAGTAACTAATACGGATGGTTGCCGGAATACAAAGGATGTTCTTGTAAGCGTGATATCAGATATTTTTATTCCTAACGCGTTCACGCCTAACAAAGACGGACTCAACGAAACCTGGGGCATAAAAGGCCTTGACGCTTATACTGACTGTTCGATAAAGATATTCAACCGATTTGGACAGCTCGTGTTCCAGTCTACAGGATACCGTATGCCCTGGAACGGGCTGTTTAACACTGCCGGCCCGATACTGGGTACTTACGTTTACGTGATTACTTTCAAAAATGGCAAAAAACCATTAAAAGGAACAGTCACCATTTTGCAGTAGATGAATAAAGCAATGGATCCGGATTCAGCAGAAGGAGTTAAAGTAAAAGATTTGTTCGACAAAGAACAAAAAATAAAATTTAAACCTGCCAGTGATTTGAATCAACTCCGCAAAGTTATTGAAGGCAAGGAAAAAATGCTGCAAAACGAACCGTTTAAAAAGATTTTTCAGAAGTATCAACATTTGAAAAAAGCTAGAAGTGGTAAACAAATCCGCTGGTACAGCTTTTTTGGTGGTCCAACTGATATAAGATCTCTTGCTTCACATTTGAAAATGGAGAGCTTCTATTTTTTGTTGTATAAGAAATGGTCAGGATCAGTTCACGCTTCTGACATCCGAAAAGGAAAAGTGATTCAGCGAGACACTAAAAGTGTGTATATTATACAGCTAAGGCATTCAAAGGATATTCAAAATGTTGTTAGTTATTGTATTAGTTTTTCAATTATGACTTTTAATAGCTTTATCAAAACCAGAATTCCTGAAAGATTGCCAACACTCAAAAATTGGTATACAAGGCAACAACCCAATTTTAATATAATTCACAAAGGCCAATTGCTTGTAGAGAAATAGGAGTAAGAATATATGTTTTTACATCGACGTAAATTTCAGGCTTCCGGAGCGTCACACTTGTGCCGAAAATATATAAGCGTTTTAAAATCCTGGATTTATTTTTTCAATTTGAAAAACGGAGTATTTATTTTATAGTAGTGTGAAAAGTTTTCATGAAAATGATTTATTGAGTTGTACTACTATAGGCGACATAAGCAAGACGTATGGGTGGGAACTAAAAATTCCCATAGTCAACGGAATCTAATTTGTGTTGACTATAAAAATCCATAGTCAAATAAAAAGCGATAACCCATTTAGGATTACCGCTTAATTTTTTCACTAACACCAATATAAAAAACCTTGTAGCCCGTACGAGAATCGAACTCGTGATTCATCCGTGAAAGGGATGCGTCTTAACCCCTTGACCAACGGGCCATTTTGTTTTTGGGAGTGCAAAGATATAGTGATGGTTATATCCTGCCAAAACTTTTTTAAAGTCAGTAAAACAGTATTTGCAGAAGGAAGCCAGGACATTTCTTTACTCGTTAATTGAATGGGAAGCCCTAACTTTGCATCCTAATTTTTTAAAGCCTAAAACAATTGTACAATGAGCACAGTAAAAGTTGCCATTAATGGTTTCGGAAGAATAGGACGGTTGGTATACCGCCAGATATTTGATATGCAGGGAATAGATGTAGTTGCGATCAATGATCTAACCAGCCCGAAAGTGCTGGCTCATTTATTGAAATATGATACCGCACAGGGCCGTTTCAACGCGGAAGTAAAAGCCACTGAAAATTCAATAGTGGTAAACGGGGATGACATAAAAATCTATGCGCAAAAAGATCCTTCACAAATTCCCTGGGGACAACATGACGTAGATGTAGTGCTGGAATGTACCGGATTCTTTACCGACAAAGAAAAAGCTTCTGCACATCTTAAAGCTGGTGCTAAAAAAGTTGTAATTTCTGCTCCTGCAACCGGTGATCTTAAAACCATTGTATTTAATGTAAACCACGATATCCTGGATGGATCTGAAACCATCATCAGTTGCGCTTCCTGCACTACCAACTGCCTGGCGCCAATGGCTGATACGCTGGATAAGAAATTTGGTATTGTATCTGGTTTAATGACTACCATCCACGCCTACACGAATGACCAGAATACTCAGGACGCTCCTCATCCTAAAGGCGACCTTCGTCGTGCAAGGGCTGCTGCACAGAATATTGTGCCCAACAGTACCGGCGCAGCAAAAGCTATCGGTTTGGTATTACCCCAACTGAAAGGAAAATTAGACGGTACTGCACAGCGTGTTCCGGTACTTACCGGTTCTTTAACCGAATTAACTACTATTCTTGCTAAAAAAGTAACAGCAGAAGAAGTGAACGCTGCAATGAAAGCTGCCGCCAACGAATCGTATGGTTATAACGAAGATGAAATTGTAAGCAGTGATATTATAGGAATGACTTACGGCTCTCTGTTTGATGCTACACAAACTAAAGTATTGACTGTAGGTGATGCACAACTGGTGAAAACCGTAAGCTGGTACGACAACGAAATGAGCTATGTCAGCCAGTTGGTAAGAAGTGTGAATTATTTTGCTAAGCTGATCAGCAAATAATTATTTACCTTCCCGTCTTTGTGATGTGTAACTGCCGCAGTGACTGATGTCCTTTTAACACCGGGAAGTATAATTTGAATATTAATTCAATCAAAGTAACAACCTGTACTGCTGCAAAATTTGCAGGGGTACAGGTTTTAAAAATATTACCCTAAACCCCAACGCAGTCAATAAATTTTTTACTGCAATAGTTAAATCTTATAAACTATGTCTAAATTCTCAGCCTGCAATTTTAAGGACCAGAAGGTTTTGATTCGTGTAGATTTTAATGTTCCTCTCAACAGTAAGTTTGAAATAACAGATGACACCCGCATGAAGGCGGCTGTTCCAACCATTAAAAAAATATTAGACGACGGTGGTAAAGTAATTTTGATGAGCCACCTGGGCAGACCTAAAGGGGGACCGGAAGAAAAATATTCCCTAAAACATTTAATTGCACATTTGAGCGAATTGCTGGGAGGTGCTACTGTATTATTTGCCAATGATTGTATTGGCGAACAGGCATATACTACAGCAGCTATGATGCGACCGGGTGAAGTGCTGCTGCTTGAAAATCTCCGCTTTCACAAAGAAGAAGAAAAAGGGGATGAAGAGTTTGCCCGCAAACTGGCGAAGCTGGCTGATATATACGTGAATGACGCTTTTGGCACTGCTCATCGTGCTCATGCATCTACTGCAGTTATTGCAAAATTTTTCCCGGTAGAAAAAAGAATGTTTGGTTTACTGATGGAAGGTGAAGTAAGCAGCGCGGAAAAAGTGCTCCATCAATCTCAAAAACCATTCACAGCCATCATTGGCGGCGCCAAAGTTTCTGATAAGATACTCATCATCGAAAACCTGCTCAAAAAAGCTACAGATATAATAATAGGTGGTGGCATGGCCTATACTTTTATAAAAGCACAAGGTGGAAAAATTGGTAACTCACTTTGCGAAGAAGACCGTCTCGACCTGGCAAGTGATCTTTTGAAAAGAGCTGAAGAAAAAGGTGTTTGTATCCATTTGCCCTCCGACTCCATTATTGCTGAGAAATTTGACAATAGCGCCGCCATTTCCACCGCACCGAGCAATGATATACCCGACGGATGGTTGGGGCTGGATATCGGCGAACATGCAAGGTCTCAGTTTGCCAATGTTATTAAACGCTCCAAAACTATTTTATGGAATGGCCCTATGGGAGTTTTTGAGATGAGCAATTTCCAGAATGGCACCAGGGCTATTGCTGAAGCAGTTGCAGAAGCTACCCAGCATGGAGCTTTCTCTCTTGTTGGCGGCGGCGATTCTGTCGCAGCCGTAAACCAGTTTGGCTTTGCAGATAAAGTAAGTTATGTCTCTACCGGCGGCGGAGCTATGCTCGAATATTTTGAAGGGAAAACATTGCCTGGAATAGCAGCCGTATCCGCTTTTTAGAATAAAGAAAATTGTAAATAAGTTTCGATTCCCTTGTGTTTGAAACTTACACTTTTTTCCGGTTTATTTTTACCGCAGAGATCCTGTGTATTTTTGTGAAATAATCCATTTTTGATGGTTGCACAGAGGGCACGAAGAAGGCACGGAGGTACACAAAGATTTTATTACTCCGTGGTCTTTGTGCATCCTTTGTGTTCTTTGTAAAATAAATCCCTTTTCATTGATAGCACAGAGGGCACGAAGAAGGCACGGAGGTACACAAAGATGTATTTGTTTTGTGGTCTTTGTGCAACCTTTGTGTTCGCTGTGAAATAATATCTTTTCGATAGTTGCACAGAGTGCACTAAGAAGGCACAGAGTTACACAAAAATGTATTTGTTTTGTGGCCTTTGTGCATCCTTTGTGTTCTTTGTGAAATAATATCTTTTCGATAGTTGCACAGAGTGCACTAAGAAGGCACGGAGGTACACAAAGAGGTATTTGTTTTGTGGTCTTTGTGCAACCTTTGTGTTCTTTGTGAAATAATATCTTTTCGATAGTTGCACAGAGTGCACTAAGAAGGCACAGAGTTACACAAAAATGTATTTGTTTTGTGGCCTTTGTGCATCCTTTGTGTTCTTTGTGAAATCACATATTTTTGATGGTTGCACAGAGTGCATGAAGAAGGTACGGAGGTACCGGAGGTACACAAAGAGGTATTTGTTTTGTGCTCTTTGTGCATCCTTTGTGTTCTTTGTGAAATAATCCCAAACTTCACTATAGTAGATTCCAAGTTTTACATTTGTTTACTTTTTACTCTGCATCCAATAATTTGTCAGCAATGTATTCCACAAAGAAAATTTTGATTACGACAATCATCCTGATTGCCTGTAGCTGTCTTCATGCACAATCAACCGGCTTTAAAAACCATCCTAAAAATTTACTGGTATTTTTCGACGGGCTGCGTCCGGATTATATCACACCTGAACAAATGCCCAACCTTTATGCATTTAAACAGACAGCAGCTTATGGCAAACAACATCATAGTGTATTCCCTACCGTTACAAGAGTGAATGCAGCGTCTTATGCCACAGGCAGCTATCCTGCAACTCATGGTTTAATGGGCAACACGGTTTATTTTCCCGCTGTTAATCCGGTAGCAGCACTTAATACCGGCAGTGCCCTGGATTTGAAAAGAATTGACAGTGCGGAGAACGGACACCTGCTTTTGACCCCATCTATCGGAGAAATATTGTCGGAAGCCGGACAAAGGATGGCTGTATTCAGCTCCGGGTCAACAGGACAAGCCCTGCTGCAAAACCATAAAGTAGGCAGAGGTTTCATTATTAACCCGGACATGATTTTGCCCGTTGCATTTAAAGATACAGTAGTTGCGGCATTAGGTCAGCCACCCATTACAGGTGAAGACAACAGTAAAAAACATATATGGATAACAGAAGCCCTGATACGATTTGGTTTGACAGAAAATGGACCACCTGTATGCGCTATCTGGTATTCTGACCCTGATGGTGCTGCACATAAACATGGCATTGGCTCTCCGGAAGCTATTCGTTCATTAAAAACGGTAGATGAGCAATTCGGCAGAATTCTGCAATTTCTGGATCAGCAACACCTGAGAAGTTCGTATAACATCATTGTGTCGGCAGACCATGGATTTGTAACTTATAGCGGCAGTCAGCGGCTCACTTCATTCCTGATTGAACGGCAACTTAAAAAAGATAAGACTTCTGATGACGTTGTTGTTGCAGACGGGGCTATATATGTGAAAGATCACAATCAAATAATTATCAAAAAAATTGTGGAAGTTCTGCAACAGCAGGAATGGATAGGTGCAATATTTACACCTGCTGCTAAACCAGGTAATAAGAAAGGCGAAATCCCCGGTACCCTTTCCTTTGAATCTGTGCATTATAATAATCCATTCAGGTCGGGCGATATACTGGCAGTTATAAACTGGAATGACAACAAAAACAGTAAAGGCTATGCAGGTGCAAGCTATTCAACAGGAGTTGCAGGACATGGTGGTATCAGCCCTTATGAAATTCATATTGCACTGATGGCATCCGGGCCATCATTTAAGAAAAATTATGAAAGTGATATTCCAACTTCTAATATTGACATAGTTCCCACCTTGCTGCACATTTTGAAACTACAGCAACCCGCAGCAATGAACGGAAGAGTGATGAGCGAGTTGCTGTCAGACAATGTTTCAGCAACCATACCCAAAGTTACCCGGCAAATTATCACAACATCTGTTGACAAGAACGGGATAAGGTATAAGCTCACGCTTCAAAGATCAGTGGTAGCTAATCACTATTATATTGACTTTTGTAAAACTACCCGGATAAAACTTCAGCAAAAATAAACAGTGTGGCGGCACACAAAAAACCCTTTGGATAACCAAAGGGCCTTCTCATAATGCGCTTAAAAAAGCAATTATTTTTTTGCGTATTTCTTCTTGAACTTGTCTATACGTCCTGCTGTATCTACCAATACTTTCTGACCTGTAAAGAAAGGATGCGAAGTATTAGAAATTTCAAGCTTGATTACCGGGTATTCATTGCCGTCTTCCCACTTAACGGTCTCCTTAGATGTAGCCGTAGAACGGGTAAGAAAAGAATGTCCATTACTCATGTCCTTGAAAACAACAAACTTGTAATTTTTGGGATGAATATCCTGTTTCATGATTATCAGTATTTTATGTTGCACGGATTTGGCCGTGCTAAATTTTTAAGAAGCGCAAAGGTATATAACCGGCAGGTAAAAGCAAAATTATATTTTACAATACTTTATGGGCTTTCCGGGCTGCCCGCAGATTCAGCATTTCAACCAAAACTGAAAAAGCCATAGCAAAATATATATATCCTTTGGGTATGTGCTGGTCAAGACCTTCGGCAATAAGTGAAACACCTATCAGCAATAAAAAGGACAGAGCCAGCATTTTTACCGTAGGATGATCATTTACAAACTTACTGATCCATTCAGATGAAATCAGCATAATTAATACCGCAATGATTACTGCCGCTATCATGATTTCAATATGGTCTGCCATACCAACAGCTGTAATCACCGAGTCAAGCGAAAAAACAATATCAAGTAAAAGTATTTCAATGATTACCCTTTTGAAAGAAATTTTCTTCAGTGTAGTTTCAATCTGTTCTGTATGCCCTTCTATCTTTTCATGAATTTCGGTAGTGCTTTTATATATCAAAAACAATCCACCCACAATTAAAATAATATCTCTGCCGGATATCGCGAACTTTTCATACAAATCACCTTCACTAAAACCCAACCATTCGGCAATATTGAAGAGAGGTGTTGTAAGTGTCATTATCCAACTGATTGACAGCAATAGCAGCACCCTGGTGATCATGGCCAGTGCAAGTCCCCATCTGCGTGCTGGTTTTTGTCTATTTGCAGGAAGCTTTCCTGTGATAATTGAGATAAACACAATATTATCAATCCCCAGCACAATTTCAAGTACCGTAAGAGTAAGCAGTGATATCCACGCTTCGGGGTTTGTAATCCATTCCATTTTGTAAAAATTATTTATTTATGAAATAAAGTGTCTATGTTATTCAATCAAAAAGCGGTTGCATGTAATGGCATTAACTGTCTCAACTTTGTTAAGAAGTCTTCGAGGTCTTCACGTTTCTTATTATCAAGCAAATATTTAATATTATACTTATAATATTTATTCAAATCGTATATAGGGAAAGGATTTTCTCTGACTACTTCGTCAATATGATCCAGCCCAAAGGCATTTGCTTCATTAAAAGCTTTCAAAAAACCTTCCGGCAATTGTTTATTGGCAACCCAGGCAGCAAATACAAATCCCCGCCCTGTATACGCTTTCCAGGCCTCTCCAAGATCATATATATAGCTCGACTGCTTGCGGTGTTCGAATGCCCGGTCGCCTATGACTACCCCTGCTGTGGCATCCCTGATAAGGCTGCGGTAATTTTCGTCTTCCGCAAATTCCAGCTCCGGAGAAATATTCCAGTAATGCTTCAGCAACACCTGTGTCAGTGCTACAGAAGTGCGGGAATGATAATCAAGCATTACTTTTCGGATACGATTAATAGGTACTTCGCTGAATAAACAAACCGAGGCTACAGGTCCATCACAGGCGATACAATAATCGGTCACAATATAATGTTCAGGAATTTCCGGCAATGCAGCTACAGGCACAATACCAATATCCACTTCGTCTTCCCGGAGCATTTGGGCAAGTTTTGCGGGATATGTTTCTATAAGTTCAATCTCATTCATCACCCCACTACGCTGAATGCCATACAGGAAAGGTTTTACATTGAGATAGTTGATTATACCAACCCTAATTTTTTTACTCATTATTTTCTTCACATTTTACACCGGTTACGGTTGACTTCCACCCGTTTTTTCAAAATATCCACAGGTATAAATTCAACTTTTTCATGTAGGTTTGCCCGCAAAAGTAGGGCAATCCCGCTTTACTTATTCAATATTTGTTTCAGCATGGATTTATCAGCGCTCACAGCCATTTCCCCCATTGACGGGCGATACAGACAGCAGGTACAGCATCTCGATCAATATTTTTCGGAATTTGCCCTAATCAGGTACCGGGTGCTTATCGAAATAGAATATTTTATCGCCCTGAGCAACAAAAAATTTTTTTCTTTAAAGCCACAACAACAAAAAACACTAAGAAAAATATACCAGCAGTTTACACCGGAACAGGCCCAGGAAATAAAAAGCATTGAAAAAATTACTAACCATGATGTAAAAGCAGTAGAGTACTTTATAAAACGCGAACTGGATAATTTAAAACTGGATAAACTGAAAGAATGGGTTCATTTCGGACTCACATCACAGGATATCAACAACACGGCTATCCCGTTGTTCTGGAAAGAATCCCTGGAAAACGAATATCTCCCACCAATAGCAACCCTGGTATTACAGTTGAAGAAAATGGCCTCAACATGGAAAGATATTCCCTTACTGGCTCGTACCCACGGACAACCGGCATCACCCACAAGACTTGGAAAAGAAATCATGGTATTTGCGGAAAGACTGGAACAACAATTGCAACTTTTGCAATCCATTCCTTACTCCTGCAAATTCGGAGGCGCCACCGGAAATTTTAACGCCCATTTTGTGGCATATCCTAAAACAGACTGGATAAAATTTGCAAATGATTTTTGCAGTAATGCGCTTGGGTTGCAACGTCAGCAGTTCACCACTCAAATAGAGCATTATGATAATTTTGCCGCCCACTTCGATGGCATTAAAAGAATCAATACCATACTGATTGACTTTTGCCGTGATATATGGACTTATATATCCATGGAATATTTCAGGCAGAAAGTGAAGAAGGGCGAGGTGGGGTCTTCTGCTATGCCCCATAAAGTGAATCCTATTGATTTCGAAAATGCGGAGGGCAACCTCGGCATTGCCAATGCCCTGTTTGAATATCTTTCAGCAAAATTGCCCATTTCCCGCCTGCAGCGTGATCTTACTGATTCAACAGTTTTGAGAAATGTAGGAGTGCCTTTTGCACATACTATACTTGCCTTAAAATCTATTGATAAAGGTATAAGCAAACTGCTGCTGAACGAAACAAAAATCAGAGAAGACCTCGATCACAACTGGGCTGTGGTAGCTGAAGCTATTCAAACTATTTTAAGAAGGGAAAATTATCCTAATCCTTACGAAGCACTTAAAGAACTCACCCGTGGTGCAGAAAATATCAATCAAAAAACTATCCATAAGTTTATTGATACGCTCAATATTTCACAATCACTGAAAAAAGAACTGAAGGCTATTACTCCGATGAACTATACCGGGGTTATAGCATTCTAATCATCAAGCAAAGATTTTCTTTTTTAAAAAGGGAAATATTGTAGAAATTCATGCTGTATGACAACTTATGGAAATGCAGCATTATTGATTTTCAACCCATCATTCAAACAATGAAGAAGCTATTGTACACCATTACTTTTT
The DNA here is from genome assembly GCA_039811345.1 of Chitinophagaceae bacterium. GTDB lineage: Bacteria > Bacteroidota > Bacteroidia > Chitinophagales > Chitinophagaceae > Agriterribacter. The sequence continues at coordinate 26,695 of JBDHYJ010000017.1, read as the reverse complement.
TGACAATACTTTCAGGTTATAGTTGTGTAACCCGGGAAAAGGAAAAACAGGAAGATAAACAAGTGGTAGACTATGTCAATCCGCTGATTGGTACTGCGGCTACTGGATTTGCTAAAGGACTTGATGGCGGTGGCACTATGCCATCAGTTGGCGTACCGTTTGCCATGACCAACTTTGTAGCGCAAACCGGTGAAAACTATATGAGCCGGATGAACTATTTCTATGAAGATAGTAGTATAGTCGGTTTCCTTGCATCACATCAGCCTACTGTATGGATGGGAGATTATGGTTATGTATCCATAATGCCTCAGTTGGGCACACTTAAAACACTGCCCAGCGAAAGGGCTTTACATTTTTCACATGCAAATGAAGTGTCCAGGCCTTATTATTACTCAGTGTTGCTTGATGCAGCAGAAAACAAACAGATCAAAGCAGAAATAGCTGCGGCATCACGATGCGGTATAATAAAATTTACTTTCCCAGAATCAACAGAATCTCATATCATCATTCAGGGTATTAACCTCAACCCCGACATTAAGCACTGGGCCAATGACTATACAGAGCGACTGCGTACATTAAAAGGATATGTAAAAATAAATGCCGCACAAAACGAAATCACCGGCTACAACCCCGACAGGATGTCTGCTCAAATTGGCCCCAAACTTCCAAATTTTAAAGGGTACTTCATTATACAGTTCAGTAAGCCCTTTAGTTCTTTCGGTACCTGGGATAAACACGAGGTAAAAGCATCATCCGAAGAGCAGTGGGGAACCAGGATGGGGGCCTATACCGGTTTTGAAACAAAAAACGGTGAAGTAGTGGAAGTTCGTATTGGCACTTCATTTATCAGTCTCGATCAGGCCAGGAAGAATATGGATATGGAGCTTAAGGGAAGAGATTTTGAAGCTCTTGTAAAATCTACCCGTGATACCTGGCAGGAAAATTTAAGCCGTATATCAGTCAACGGAATAACGGAAGATCAGAAAACTATTTTTTATACTGCAATGTATCACACTATGCAGTTCCCCCGCGAAATGTCGGAGTATGGAAAATATTATAGCGCATTTGACGACAGCATTCATAACGGTGACTCCTACACTGATTTTTCCCTCTGGGATACATACAGGGCATTGCACCCGCTGCTGATCTTTACCCAGCCTGAGCGTGTGAATCCGATGGTAAATGCTATGCTGCAGATGTACAAAGAAGGTGGCAGGCTGCCAATGTGGCCCAACCCTGCAGAAACTAATATTATGATTGGTACCCACGCCGATGAAGTGATTGCAGATGCTTATATAAAAGGCTTCAGGGATTATGATGTTGATCTTGCTTATAAGGCGCTCATGCATGATGCTATGGATCCACCGTTGAAAGATACCATCCTTCGCTATGGTGATCGTGATCCATGGACAGATTATGAAGCACAGGCCGGTGTAACATTTTTTAAAAAAATCGGTTATATACCCGTTGACAGAACAGCAGAATCAGTTTCACGCACTATTGAATATTCTGTTGATGATTATGCCATTGCTCAAATGGCTAAAGCGCTTGGCAAAACAGACGACTATCAAACTCTGATAAAGCTCAGTAATAATTACCGCAACCTCTACGATTCCACAAAAGGTTTTTTACTTCCACGCAATCGAAACGGCGAGTTTGCTCATAAAGACAGTTTAGGAAAATGGGAAGGATTTACCGAAGGAGGTCAATGGACTTATGCATTTGGCGCTATGCACGACCCCGAAGGTATGATTACTATGATGGGAGGTAAGGAAAAATTTGCTGCTAAACTTGACGAAAATTTTTCAGGTAATCATTACCGGCATGACAACGAACCCGGGCATCATTATATTTACCTCTATGATTATTGCGGGCAACCCTGGAAAACTCAGGAACTTATACGTAAACATACAACGGAGAATTTTCGTAACCGGCCTATAGGTATCAATGGCAATGAAGATTGCGGGCAAATGGCTGCCTGGTATATCTTTGGTGTAATGGGTTTCTACCCGGTTCAGCCGGCATCGGGTATATATGCCATCGGCGCACCACAGTTTCCTCAACTCACGCTTCATTATAAAACAGCAGATGGGAAACCACATGAATTTAACATTGAAGCAAAAAATATTTCAGAAGCAAATAAATATGTGCAAAGTATAACGCTGGATGGCAAACCACTGACTACTCTGTTTATTACACACCAGCAAATAGTGGAAGGGCATCAACTGGTATTTGAAATGAGTGATAAACCTAACTACAACTTAAAATAAACCGGATTTTAGAAATATTAGTTTGAATAATTCTGGAGAATAAAGCAATGATTTTATCCCAGCAATTCATTCAATATTCGTGCAAGTCTGAGCCCCCCCTTTAAAAGTTGATCATTTAAATCCTGTACAAACAGGTAATTGTAACGGTAACTTAACTGGCTGTCGGATTTTGTATTGTCATAAATTTTATCGGATAAAACATGAGACTCGTAGAACCAGTCTTCAAGACTACCGCTTTGCAGTTGCGCTACATTGGTTTTATCCACCGTATCCAGTACCGTCGCATATTCGGTATAGCTCCACTGCTGAAAGTCTACCAGCAATTCGTCCCAAACTATATGAAGATTGGTAGGTTTGCCAAACCAGGTTAGTTTTATTTTGTTTCCGCCCTGGTCTTCATCACGTCCTACATGTAATGGTTGGTGCAGATCTCCAATGAGATGAATAAGGTATTTCAGCGCAAACAATCGTTGATCAGATGAAAGGGATTTATCTTTCACCATTTCTTCGAGTACAGGTATTTGTGAGAACAAATTTTTTCCGGGAAGCGCTCTGAGTGCTGAAACAAAAGTATCTTTTTCCATGTGTGGCGGGAGATCAACATAATGCCAGCGGCTCGCATACCTGTAGGTAGAATCTGATTTTACAAAATCGGCCCAATTGGCCCAATAAGCAAGAGACTGATTGCCGATTAGCTCTTTTAATGCTTTACGTGCCCTATTATCGAGATGCCGCTGAGCTATTTCTGCAATTACCCGGTGACCGGTCACCCCCCATGCAAATCCATATTGGAAAAATAGTAAAAATACAAACAGCGTTGTGAGTATCAGGCGTCGAAAGTAGATGATCATAGTAACAGTTTATATCTTTCAAAAATAAGCTGCATATTTTAAATGAAAGTTACTGTTACCCAAAAAACTATTACCTGCAGCAATCTTTTTTGATAAAAAGATGTTTCACAAACTGAAGAATGGACGATATAATTTTACCTGTTGTCATTTTTTGTTGATTGAATGACTGAATTTTCCGGGTACAAATTTACGGAGGTTTGCAAGATTTTTGTTAGTCCGGATCTCTTTTAGAAAGTTGTTCCACCAATTGGTGCAGTTTATTTGCCAACACCGGCTTAGGTATCAGTTTTGTTTCGTAGTCAGCAATCACAGTTGGTGATGAATTTCGAGCCATAGCATATTCCACCACTTCTGTATCCTTTCCTTTGCATAGCAGAACGCCAATACTTGGATTTTCAAAAGGTCGCCTTACATCTCTGTCTAATGCTTCCAAATAAAAATTCAACTTACCCAAAAATTCAGGTTCAAACTCCTGTATTTTCAATTCGAATAATATCAAACACTTTAAATCACGATGATAAAACAACAGGTCTGTGTAATAATCTTTATTTCCAACCTGCAAACAATATTGATTACCCATGTAGGTAAATCCTTTTCCAATTTCAATAATAAATTTTTGTAAGTTGAGTATCAGAGCTTTTTCAAGGTCCTTTTCTGAATGGATAACAGGAATATCCAAAAACTCAAAAATATAGGGATCTTTAAATAGTCCTTGCGGAATTTGTGTCCGCACTGCGGACGCAATTGTGTCGGATAACATAACCCTTTCATATTGAACTGTATTTAATGCTCTTTCCAAATCCCGGCTACTATATTTTTCCACAATTGCAGTAAATAAATAATATAATTTTTCGTCAACGCTTTTCGTCTTCGAAAGTATTAATCTGTGATTAGTCCAACTCATTTTTGCCAGGTAATTTTTAAGCAAATAGTCTATAGTAGGCTCGTTTTTTTCATTTTGTGTCCGCATTGCGGACACATTTTCATTTTCAGTCTTTTGTATTTGTGCTTGTAATAACAAAATAAATTCCCGGGCTGTATAAGCTTCATAGAATTGTTTCATTCTATATAATCCCCGGCGATTAAAGCCCTTTAACCCTGGATAATTCGCTTGAATGAAAACTGCCAATTCCTCAACTACACTCTCACCCCATGTACCTGTTAAAACTTTTTCAGAAACTAATTTACCAACCTTAAAATAAAGTAACACTAATTCTTCATTAACTTTTTGAAAAGCACTACTTCTTGCTTCTGCTATCAGTAGCAAAACATGTTTAAATTCTCTACTGTTATCTATTGGCTTTTTCATTGCTTAAAGGTTAAAAGTTTTCATTGAAAAACATAAAACCTAATTCACAAAATTCCAGAATATACCCACTCTGAAAATCAGCCCCTCATACGGATAGAGATAGGCGGCATAATTATTTTTAGTGAAAGTGAAACCGTCAAAATCAACAGTGTTCAGGTTTTCAAGCCGCACATAAGAAGTAAAGCTCCTGATACGAAAATGAAGGAAAGCGGCAATATCGGGTTTGTTATAAATTTTAATACTGTCCTGTGGAAAAAACTGCCCGGTAAGTGGCGAATAATTATCAGGTGTATAAGCAGTATAAAACCGGGTATCTAATCCCGTGGCAATTACCAGGTTCTTGAAAAATCTACCCTGGAATACCAGTCTGTTTCTGGTATAGAGCAACGGTATATTTACCGGAGTGTTTCCCGCTGTTTTCTGTACAACAACATCCGTGTACCAATGCCAGTGGCGGCTCAGTTGAAAATCCTTACTTGCTTTCACCAGCAATACATTGAATGGGGAACTCTGCTGTTCCGCTTCATAAAAGTTTTTCAGATACGTATAGTTGGTAACAAAATAATAGTGACCGCTCAAATCCATTTTCAGCAATGGCAGCCGGAGCGTACCAAATAAATGGGTAATATTTTCTTTGTTGGTTCCATTGACTGGAATGGTGACCGGGAAACTGCTATTGTTTCGGAAAATATAAGACGGGGTTCTGTTTACGTTTTGAAATCCCACCTGTAGAGCGCCAAGTTTTTTTCCGATAACCCGTTCAAGACTGATGTATGCACTATAATCGCCGGCATTAAATCCGGAAAGATATAACTGTCCATGGGCTTCAATATCCCATTTTTTATTTTTAGTACGATTCCTGTATTCTGCATGAACCAGGATATTATACAAATTATCATTTGTAGTATCAATTGATTTTCTCGAGAGGTTTTGCAAACCGGCACCAAGTTTCAGAAACTGCTCCTGGTTTCTTATATCAGGAAACTGGTAAATAGAAAAATCATTTACAATTTCCTTCCACTCATCACGAAATAATATGGTGTCTGAAATATCTATACCGGTGATATTATAATTCTTGTCAAGAAATGCAGAATCAGGGGATATATTCTGAAAGAGGTACTTATAAGTATTGTATTGCAAAGTATGCTCTATACGAAACCTTGGATAAAACAGCTTGATTACTGAAGAGTCGGTAACCAGCGAATCTTTTTTACCAAAATCATACTGCTGCCGGATCAGTAATTTAAGCTGGTTATATTTTGTACCGGTTTTTAAAGCCGTATTAAAGAGATCGCTGGAAAGCGATGACCCCGCAGTGAGGTTGACAGGAATATTAAACCTTGAATTGTATACCCCCGACTTACTCGTCATGAAAGTATCACTTACAATCCCACCGTTTTCTGCAGACTGAAGACTGTTTTTTAGTGCTATCAGGTATATACCATATCGCTTGTTAGGAGACTGATAGTAGGTATTGAAACGAAGATTGGAATGATTGCCGCTTTCACTCTTAAAAAAACCAGGTGCATTCAACAGCCTGAACTGAAATGCAAAATTCCAGTTGCGTTTTATATTTTGAGTATGCAAAACCTGTATAAGTTGCTCTGACCCGCTACCAATTTGATAATCCAGTTCAGTAAATGGTCGGGTTGTATTGTAAAAACGGGTTGTTTCAGTACTAAGTGCATAAGGATCCAGCACATGAAATCCGGCATCCCATCCGGGCTTCATAAATGGATTGAAAAGCAGTGAAGATACCGGTCTGCCATTATTGCCCAGCCACACATATTCCGGCTTTAATGAAACACGATTGTAATAATCAATCAGAGAAGAATCGAAACTGTACGATCGTACCGAATCAATATATTTAAATCTGATACTTACTGAATCGAGAAAAGGGTCGCGGTGTTCAAATTTTATGGAGTCGCTGCCACCTGTTCCCCCTCCCCCTCCGCCGCCAAGATTGCGCAGGTTATTAAGTCTTCCCGGCAATTGTGCGAAAGAAAGTGACACGGAAAGTGTAAGGAAAATAAGCAGTATGTATTTTATAATTTTTTTCAATACCCAAAACTTGTATGCATTACCCGGCGAAAATACCTGAAATCATTACCCGGCAATAAAAAAAACCGGCAAATCATATAGCTTTAACTAACTCTTTGAATATAGCGGTGAATTTTGGCTCCGCTGCTGCTGCAGCTTCTAATACTTCTTCATGTGTAATGATATTGTCCTCTTCCCTTATTCCTATATCAGTAATTACACTCATTCCAAACACCTGCATACCGGCATGTTTTGCCACAATCACTTCCTGCACAGTGCTCATACCCACTGCATCTCCGCCTAATATCCTGATCATTTTATATTCAGCTTTTGTTTCAAAAGTAGGCCCTGTCACTCCAAAATATATACCTTCCTTAACCGGTATAGCCATTCGTGCTGCAATTACTTTACTCTTTTCAATCAGTGTTTTGCAATAGGGTTCGCTCATATCCGGGAAACGGGTTCCCAGAACATCTAAATTTTTACCGATTAGCGGATTCACTGTGGCAAAACTGATATGATCTTTTATAATCATAAGGTCACCAACTTTAAAAGAAGCATTTACTCCACCCGCTGCATTGCTAAGTAATAAAGTATGTACCCCCAATAATTTCATTATTCGGATTGGAAACGCAATGTCTTCAGGAGTATAGCCTTCATAAAAGTGAATTCGTCCCGACATAGCCACAATTCTTCTTCCCGATATTTCTCCAAAAATCAATCTCCCGGAATGTCCCTGTACTGTTGAAACCGGGAAATGTGGTATTGCAGAATACTCTATTTCTTTTTCAATGATAATTTCTTTTATGAAATTTCCCAAACCGCTTCCGAGTACCACTCCTATCTCTATAGCATTATTATACCTGCCCCGTATATACGATACAGCTTCCTGTAAATTTTCGGGCAACCTATTCATACAATAAAAATTTATGGCGGCAAAGATAAGTATTGCATCCAGTGGGTGTCACAATAAATCTTTCAGTAAAGGATCGGTATAATCTTTTATAAAAGTCACCACGTTTTTATATGCGGCAAACTCTTCCCTGCTATGCATGGTAGTGAGTACAACAGCCTGCATACCGGCACGTTCAGCAGCTTCCACCCCCTTGGGCGCATCTTCAAACACCACACACTGCTCCGGTGCAGTATTCATCAATGATGCGGCTTTCAAAAAAGTTTCAGGATCAGGTTTGCTGTGCTGTACATCGTCTGCACTTACAATAGCGGAAAAGTATTTACGGATATTCAGGTTGTCCAGCACAAAATTTATATTAAAGGGAATAGCCGCCGAGCCTATGGCTACAGGTATTTCAATACTTTGCAGGTACCTGAGATATACCTGCAACCCTTTAATTAATCTTAGGTGAGGTTTATATGCCTGTTGATAACGCCTTTCTTTTTCAAGAGACAGTCTGTCAGATTCCTGCTGTGTAAAATGTCCTTTGCCAAAAATCCTGTCCAGCACTTCACCATTTTTTCCATACATCTGTTTTTTTACTTCCGCTTCCGAAAGCCCGGCATGAAGGTCATTATTTAATATATCAGACCAGGCAGTTACATGAAAAGCCATATCATCTATCATGGTGCCATTCAGATCAAATATTACAGCGCTGATTTGTTTTTGTATCATAACAGGGTGCAAATGTCTGGCTTTAATTTTATTTTGCCCAATACACAAAAGATTGATCCATTTTACATTTTAAATAATAGAATATATTTAAAATATGTATAACATGTAAGATATCAATATTTTATAATCCTTTTTTAAAATTTCAGTTTCCGGCTGTATCTATATTGGTTTCGCCGGATAATTCCTGTAAATTTGCATTACCGGTTTTTGAAATCCTATTCTAACTATACCGGACCTCAACTAATACCATAAATTCTCAGTACTTACAACCCGGCATATTCACTACACCCATTAAATCTGTATTTGATCAGATTTAAAATTAAATGTTATGTATTCGTATGCTTTGTTGGAAAAAGGATGCTATTATCTTATCCAGGAGAAAGAGAAATCTCCCATTGTGCTGATCAGGATTTTGCTCGAATCTGATCATTGTTTATTTGTTTCGAAATATGTGGAAACGGAGAAAACAGAGTGGAAAAGAAAGACAGATCCGATTTATGAAATCATTGAATTGCTCGACGACAGGTCGGTGAAAGATTGGGAGTCTTCTTATTATAATAATGAAGACGCCTATTATGAAGATGAAGATTAGGAGTGATTCTAAAAACAAATCAATAATTTCAGCCATTGTAAACTTAAAGTACAATGGCTGATTTTTTTTTAAAACTGGATGGTCTTACTGTAAAAACTGGTGAAAAAGAAATTTTAAGAAATTTACATCTTACTATCAGTGAAATTGAACAATGGGCAATTGCAGGGGCATCAGGCAGCGGCAAAACAACTTTGGCACATACTCTTGCAGGTAAACATTTTTATACAGGCAAACTGCAATATGCTTCCTATATCTCACCTGCAGATATTGTTGTGATAGAACAACAGCACCATTTTAAAAATCTGTCAAATACCTCACAATTCTATTATCAGCAAAGGTATAACGCCTCTGATGCTGAAGACGCCATAACGGTAGCAATGCTTTTGCAACAGTCTAATCCCGGTGATAAAAAAATTGTTTGCGGATTAGAAACTTCAGCTATCCCGCATATAGTTCATATAGATCAGTTGCTGCATAAACCGCTGATTCAGCTCTCAAATGGTGAAAATAAAAGACTGCAGATTGCTACCACCATTTTACACGAACCTAAGTTGCTTATACTTGATAACCCCTATATCGGTCTTGACAGGGATGGTAGAGAAATGCTGTCAGGTATCCTAAACACACTCTCTTCCAAAGGTGTTAAGCTATTACTTATAACTTCTACACCCGATTTACCTGAATGTATAACACACATATCATTGCTTGAAAATGGTATGCTGACAACTATTGACCGGAAGACATTTACAAACGGTGCATGGAACAAACTGCAAAAATTCAAAATAGATCACCAACTGCTTCATCGTCTCAAACCCGCCAATACCAAACCTTTTGAATTTGCTATCAAAATGCGGCAGGTAGAAATACAATATGGCACTAAAAAAATCCTGAGCGATGTAAACTGGGAGGTAAAGCGTGGCGAATGCTGGAGTATATCAGGACCAAACGGCGCAGGAAAATCCACACTGCTTAGCCTGGTAACCGGTGATAATACTAAAGCATACTCCAACGAAATATATCTTTTTGATAAAAAAAGGGGCAGCGGTGAAAGTATTTGGGACATTAAAAAAAATATTGGATACGTATCTCCAGAGATGCACGTATTTTTTGACTATACCGCAACAGTATTTGAAACAGTAGCATCAGGTATTTTCGACTCCATCGGACTCTTCCGGCAGGTAAACGATCAACAGCGGGAGCAGGTATTGCAATGGTTACATTTATTACAACTGCAACACCAGAAGAAAAAACTGCTCTCCCGGTTATCCGCCGGCGAACAGCGATTAGTATTACTTGCAAGAGCATTGGTGAAAAACCCACCACTCCTCATACTTGACGAACCCTGCCAGGGACTGGATGCAGCACATATACAACAATTCAGGGAGATTATTGATGACATCTGTCATACCTTCCATACCACGCTGTTATATGTAAGCCACTATAAAGAAGAAATCCCATCTTGTGTTACAAAATTTCTGATTCTGGAAAACGGAAGTGCAAGAGAGGTTTCCGGCTTATAGTGTTGTCAATACAACTTTGTATTCTAATTGTCAGAAGTTAACACCACCATTTTCCCATTTTTCCATACCTGTTCAATTGTTTCGGTATTGCGAATATCTGCAACCGGATTTTTTCCCAACACCATAAAATCTGCTTTTTTACCGGTCTCAAGTGTACCATAGTCTTTATTGCAGCGCAACAACCGGGCGGCATTCTTAGTGCTTACAGTAATTGCCTCAAGCGGTGTAAGTCCGGACTGCACCATGAGTTGCAATTCAAGATGCTCAGCAAAACCTTCTGCTCTTGTAGGGGTAGCGCCCGAATCTGTTCCCATAACTACTATGATACCTGCATCGTAAATTTTCTTAAGGTTGCGCATTGCAGTTTCAAAACCCGTTTTAGTTCTGTTATAAGATGGTGCATTTCGCATCTTATCCTGAAACTCTTTAGCAGTTACCATTTCATACACTCCCGGTTCAAGCGATGCTTTGTAAAACTTTTCATGCATCCATACCGGATCATCAGCATACATAAATTCAAAAGCATCCCGTGACAATGTGGGTATATACATGATATGTTTTTCTTTCATCAATTTAAGTATACCATCATCCAGATTCTGGTCGCGAATGCTGTGGGCAATTATATCAACACCTGCGTCAATGAGTTTATAAGCATCAGCGAGATAATACAAATGAGCTGCCACGCGAAGATGATGCTTGTGTGCCTCGCGAATGATGGCACGATACACCGGTTCGGGCATCTTGCTGTTTGATCCGCCAAAATCATCAACCCATATTTTCACTACATCAGGTTTTAATTTTGCCAGCGCATCAATTTGTTTTGCAATTTCCGGATCATCACCTGAGGTAAATTTTTTATCAAATCCAAAAGCTGCAGCAGGTGGATTACCAGGCATACCAAAGCCAAAGCCTGCGGAGTACATGCGGGCTCCGGGCAACAATCCTGCCCGGGATGAATCCCTGAATCCGTTGAATATTAGCGGGCGATCAGTACCCATACAAAGCAAAGCGCCAACGCCATAGCGTTCATAACGATTCAACTGAAGCAGCAGGTTATCTCTTGTATAATTAGCAGCACTGCTGCCGGTGCCTTTTACATAACCTATATGACTATGTGCACTTATTAATACCGGCATAACTGTTTTGCCACTCATATCTACTATCCTGGCGTTATTTGCCGGTATATTTGAACCTATGGCTGCAATCCTGTCACCCTTAATCAGCATATCCTGGTTCTCTATAGGCTTACCGCCATTGCCATTAATAATGCAAACATGCCGGAGCAAGACTCTCTGCTCCTGGGCATTACAATACAGAGATACTATCAGGCAGATAAAAAAGGTGGGGGCAATTCTTCTCATCGGTCAAAAATTTATGTATCCGGAGAATAAAGAAATATACCTGAAAGTTACAACATGCTTTTATCTATCGCTGAAAGTGAAGTGTTAATCGAAAAAAATTGGCTAACTAAGTGTATATTCCTATTTTCGACCAATGTTAATCCGTAGCATAACCTATGAGCTATTTATTATACAGATTCAACCATAATCAGAGAGAAAGTTCACTTCAATATGTAAAAGAAGTGAAAAAGGGAAAGATTGTGTATACCAGGCACTCACAGGAAGCCAAACGTTACTCTCTTTTTAAAGCTATCTTATTATCCCACCGATACCGCGTTTCATGGATTCATGAAAAATACAGCAACAAACGCTTCAACTAACTTATAGCTTTATCTTATCTCTTTTTTCTTTTAATTCTTTCCAGGTAGTAAAAATAATTCCTTCTTTTTCTATAAACTTTTTCAGTTCAGGATTGAGCATTGCCAGAAAATCGCCCCTTCGTGTATCTCCCGAACCCGATATAAAGGGAAATACTTCAGTGGTATTGGTACAATGCATGATGATCATGGTAATACCAGGTTTGAGAGATAGTAATACTTCCTTGTATTTTTGAGTTTTGAAATCGCGAAGGTTTGCATCTGTGGGTGCCATACCGGCTGGTAGCTTCCAGCTATAGCTGTCGTTATACAGGTCATCCAGCACCGGTAAGCCTGCAGCCCATAATTGCTTACCAATAGCACGTGCCATTTCCATACTTGCACCCGTGCCTTTTATTTCTTCTGCAATCAGGGTATTATGCCCTCCGGGAAACATAACGGGTATATGGTATTCAATACCCACTTTTACATACCGCTCTATAAAAGCCGGGGTGGCAAACAAAGTGCCCATATGAGAATCTAAATGAGTTGGCTCAAAGCCCATCGTTTTAGCCCTGTCTATTTGAGCCCTGATCTCAGTTTCCACTTCATCGGCAGATGCATGGGCAACCACATCTTTAACACCCCTCCACATCGCACCCTCGCTATCGGTCAGCCCAGGTGTTTTTGACTTTCCGCTTAATGGACCCCAGCGATAATCTACCCATTCTGAAGTGAGTGTAAGATGCAAACCTGCATCAAGCCCCGGGTGTTCTTTCATATAATGTACAAAACCCGGTACCCAGGGGCAGGGCATCATCACACTGCATGAATTTGCAGCACCTTTAGTCATAGCTTCTATGCCTCCTATATTGGAATCATAAGACATTCCCATATCATCTACATGCATGATGATCACTTTAGCTCCTTTGGGATATCCTAATTTCTCGGCAAAAGTTGTCTCGTTTTGACCTTTTGAAAATGTAACTACCAGTAAAAATGTAATCAGGGAAAATATATACTTCATAAAACTTAATTAACGGTGGACTCAACGTATTGCACAATATACTATAAAAGATATTATAAGTCCTGTTATACTCACATACTTTCACAGTTAGCATCTCTTTTCTTTATTGTTTCCAGTGCTGTATTTCAAAATTATTTCCCCTATTTTTGTCGCTTATGACACAGGAACAATTAAAAGATATGAGACAATCCCTCGGGGTGTTGGGGAGGTTTCTTTGACGTCGCTAACAGACGTGATAAAATAGCAAGCGACAAACAACTCACCCTTTCTCCCGGCTTTTGGGATGATAATGTGAGAGCAACACAAATTCTCAAGGATATTAAGCTGAATGAATACTGGGTAACCCTGTATGAAAATGTTCACACGGCAGTGGAAGATTTTGCCGTATTGTTTGAGTTTTGGAAAGAGGGAGAAGGATCGGAAGATGAAGTAAAAACAGCTTACGATAAAGCAAAAGAACTTATTGAAGAAGCAGAATTTAAAAGTACGCTTAACCAACCCGAAGATGAGTTACCCGCTGTACTGCAGATCAATAGCGGCGCAGGTGGCACTGAAAGCCAGGACTGGGCAGAAATGCTGGCGCGTATGTACCGTAAGTATGGCGAAAAACAGGGTTGGAATGTAACAGAACTTGACTGGCAGGAAGGTGATGGCGCCGGAGTAAAATCTGCAACCCTGCAATTTGAAGGACCCTTTGCTTATGGATTCCTTAAAGCAGAAAACGGAGTGCACAGGTTAGTACGTATTTCACCCTTCGATAGTAATGCAAGAAGACACACTTCTTTTGCTTCAGTATATGTATATCCCCTTGTGGACGATTCTATAGAAATAGAAGTTAGTCCTGCCGACCTGGAGTGGGAGTTTTACCGGAGTGGTGGCAAAGGCGGTCAGAACGTAAACAAAGTAGAGACTGCAGTACGTCTGAAACATATACCTTCGGGCATTATTGTAGAGTGTCAGCAATCCCGTACCCAGGGCGAAAATCGCGAAAAAGCATTGAAAATGCTGAAGAGCCGGTTGTATGAAGAAGAAATGCGCAAACGGGAAGAACTTAAGAATGCCAATAATGCCAGCAAGAAAAAAATTGAGTGGGGCAGCCAGATCAGGTCGTATGTATTTCATCCCTATAAAATGATTAAAGACCATCGTACTGATTTTGAAGTGGGTAATATACAGCCTGTAATGGACGGCGAGCTTGACGGCTTTATTAAAGCCTACCTGATGATGGAGAAAGAGGCAGAAGCTGGTTGATGATGGTTATTCAGTTACTACTAATTGCGAAGCCATGACAAAAAAAAGCATTATCGGCAAGGTATCTGTTAGTCCTCTGCAAAGAATCGTTAATGACAGCCGTTCGGTGGGTATCATACTTTTTGTATGCAGTATAGTCTCTATGAGTCTGGCAAATATTTATTTTGGTAAACAATACATTGAATTTTGGAACTACTCTTTTCATTTCCCCGATAATATACATCTACCCCATTCACTGCTGCACTGGATAAATGATGGCGCTATGGCTGTTTTCTTTTTCCTTGTAGGCATGGAAATCAAAAGAGAACTTTTACAGGGTGAACTATCTTCTTTACAACAATCTCTGTTGCCTTTGTTTGCAGCTATAGGAGGCATGATAATACCTGCCATTCTTTACATGTTCTTCAACAAAGGAACGGTTTATCAGCATGGCTGGGGTATCCCGATGGCTACAGATATTGCATTTTCACTCGGTATATTATCTATGCTTGGCAAAAGAGTTCCTGTGCCGCTCAAGGTTTTTTTAACCGCACTCGCCATTATTGACGACCTGGGAGCTATTCTTGTGATTGCTCTTTTTTACGGATCTCCCATAAACTGGTTTTACCTTTTTGCCGGTGCTATAGTTTTTACCATTCTTCTGCTTTTACCACGAATGAAAATCAGGTTTGGCTGGTGGAATATCCTGCTGGGTATTTTACTTTGGTATTTCATCTACAATTCAGGTATACATGCTACTATTGCAGGTGTTTTATTTGCTCTCACTATACCACCCGACCAACTGAGTAAACAGGAACACTACTTTCAAATTCCTGTCAACTTTTTCATATTACCCATTTTTGCACTTGCCAATACAGCAATAACTATACCTTCAAATTTTGTTGAATCATTTGGCAGTTCCCTCAGTTATGGAATAATCACAGGGTTGGTTTTGGGTAAACCTCTTGGAATTTTACTTGCATGCTGGTGCCTTACCAGGTTGAAATGGAGCAGGCTGCCCGAAGGAGTCAACTGGATGCAAATTGCAGGTGTTGGTATCCTTGCCGGGATAGGTTTTACGATGTCAATATTTGTATCTATGCTTGCATTTGCAGATCATACTATGCAGGATTCTGCAAAAGTGGGCGTGCTTATAGCGTCAATCATTGCGGTAATAGTGGGTAATATGTGGTTGTATTTGGCAGCAGGGCGGCAAAAAAACTAAACCAACAGTGCAGCCTTTGTGAAATGGCAAATATACCATAATGAACCTGCCACAACTATTACGAAAACTCGTTTTTTAATATTGTCGTAATTACCTTCTTCAACTCCTTTAAATCTTTTTCAATAATCTGCCAAACGGCAGGTAGCCTGATATCAAAATATTCGTGTGCAATCATATTCCTGAAAGATTTTACTTTATACCATGGATAATCGTATTTGCTTAATTTCTCATCTTCCACATTCATTATTGCCTCTCCAATTATGATGAATTGCATTAGTACGGCATCATGCAGCATATCATTTTTACAAAACGATTGTACCGTTTCACCCGAAACAAATCTTTCAATATCAGCAATTGCCTGTTCAATATGACGCAGTCTTTGTAAACTGTCCAAATGTTTATCTTTCATATATCAATTGCAACTCGGGCTTTATATGTTCAAATATATAAGGCTTGAAAGCATCAATAAAACCCACATCCGCTTTTCTGCTGATGCACTTTTCTATCCGGTGCTGCACTTCTGCCAAATCAAAATATGTAAAACTATCAGAGGTCTGCAGTGCAATATCCACATCGCTTGCAGGTCCATCATCCTGTCTCGCAAATGAGCCATAAATCCAAGCTTTCTCTATTTGGGGAAATTGTTTGATAACTTTTTTGAGTTGCAGGATTAATTTATTCCGGTCAGCTTTTTTAAATGTTGCATAGGCTATTTTTTCTTCTGCAACCTGCAGAGCTTTCAAAGCTAAGTCATCGTCTTCCAGTTCATTTACAAATTTATCACTAAGCCATGCAATGAGTAAATCACTTTCTTTTACTTTATAATACGCTGCCAGTTTCACTACTTGTTTTTTTGAGGGCTTGCGTTGACCTCGTTCAATTTTACTTAGAATAGCCTGATCTATATTAAGAAATTCGGCAACAGTTCGCAAAGGCAACTCTTTATCCTTCCTTAATTTTCTTATGATATTGCCAAAACTTTCCATTTTGAGTATTCTGTTATTTGACATATTTTGTCAAATATAAAAACTATTCCTTATGTTGAATAAGGATTTGTAGTTGCAGTTTAAAAAGTGTGTCCTTACCAGTCAATGATAGCATATATTCTCTAAAAACCTTACCTTACAAAAACAGCTATGGTTGTTGAAAAAACCTTACCATCATTTTATGCCGGGTAAATCATTAATTATATTACATCCCTCTACACTGCAACTACTCAGGTTTCATTTTTCATTTTTCTTAATGCCGGTTTTCTGGTTTGCCTTAAGTCAGTTGGTTTTCATCAGCAGTATCCGGAGTGTTCTTGTATTCGTTATACTGCACCTGCTGGTATATCCTGCCAGCAACGGATACAACAGCTTTATGGACAGGGATACTGAAAGTATTGGCGGTATAAAAAAACCTTTGCAGCCTACGCAGCAATTGCTTTATGCCACCATCCTGTTCGACATTCTTGCTATAGTGTTAAGTTCATTCATCAGCCTGTATTTCACCCTGGGTATTATAGCATATATACTGGCTTCCAAAGCGTATAGCTACAGAGGTATCCGCCTGAAAAAATATCCCATTGCCGGCTATCTTACCGTGGTTATTTTTCAGGGTGCTTTTACGTTTGCGCTGGTATATCATGGTTGCAGTCTGAATAAAACACTTGATATTCCACTTTTACCTATGATAGTTGCCAGTCTGCTCATTGGCGGGTTTTATCCGCTCACACAGATATACCAGCATGAAGCAGATGCAAAGGATGGTGTAAAATCTCTGAGTTATATATTAGGCTACCGGGGTACATTTTTGTATTGTGGCATAGTCTATGCACTCGCCTTTACCTTACTGGCATTTTATTTTATTTACTCGCTGAAGTCTGATGCATTTTACATCTTCACATTGGGTATGTCACCCGTAGTGATATACTTCCTGGTTTGGGCCTTTAAAGTATGGTACAACAGTTCAAAGGCAAACTATATTAATACCATGCGGATGAATGTAGTAGCATCAGTATGCAGCAATATTACTTTTATAACCATCTTTTTAAGAAACTATTTTGAGTAAGATAATTTCCATAGGAACCGCTCTTCCACAATACCGGCACAGTCAGGAAGATATCCTGCATTTTATGCAACGGGTGTATAGCACCGATACAACAGAGCAGCGTAAGCTGAAATTTTTATATCACCAAAGTGGTATCAGCAGCCGGTATTCAGTAATCGCAGATTACAGCCGGTCTACTGCAGAGTGGAAATTTTACCCCCGTACCGAGAACCTTGAGCCCTTCCCATCGCTGGAACAACGTATGACCATATACAACAGGTATGCGGCACCATTGTCTGTAGATGCTATACGGAAATGTATTCATCATTCACTTACCCCAAAAGACATTACACATCTGATAACAGTGAGTTGTACCGGCATGAGCGCACCGGGACTTGATCTGCAGGTTATAGACCTGATGGGCCTATCAAATACTTTGTTCAGAACTTCTATAAACTTTATGGGATGCTATGCAGCCATACATGCGCTAAAACTTGCAGACGCTATCTGCAAAACTGACAAGGGCGCCAGGGTAGCCATAGTCTGCACTGAGCTTTGCACCCTCCATTTTCAACGTGAACCTACAATTGACAATATTACATCCAGTATGTTGTTTGCCGACGGCGCTGCTGCCGCCCTGGTAACTCATGATGATTTTCCCGGTCATGGTTTGAAAATTGCTGATTTCTATGCTGAAATCATTTCAAAAGGGAAAAAAGACATGGCATGGGAATTATCTTCCACAGGATTTTTAATGACGCTGAGCGGATATATACCCAACCTGATTGAAGAAGATTTTGAGCAATTGGTAGAGCGTTCGCTGCAGCATGCCGCTGTGAAGAAAGAAGATATACGACACTGGTGTATCCATCCGGGAGGGAAACGTATCCTGGAAGCAATAAGTAAAAGCTTACAACTGGAAGATAGGGCACTGCAACACAGCTATAATGTGTTGCAGCAGTGCGGTAATATGTCCTCCCCTACTATATTATTTGTATTAAAACGAATGTTAGACACCCACCCAATCCCCGGTGAAAAAGTACTTGCGGCTGCATTTGGACCGGGACTTACCATGGAAACATTTATTGCCTCAATAACAGGTTAGCAGGATTTTTTTTGCAGGCTTCAATCTAAAATTTAAACCCTGAAATTTTGGATGCATCGGCGCAACAGAAATCATTCAACTTACGTATATTAGGCAATGTTTCTTTCTCTCCGGTCATACCAGAAAGAGTTGCTCGACAATGAACATATCCCGTTTGAAGATATCAAACAGAATATGAAAGAGCTTGACTTTATTAATACCTGGCTGGGTGGACATAAAATAACAATACAGGGCATTCAGCAAATATTTTCCTCCTATCCAACTGCTCCCGGCAAAGTCATTACAATATGTGAAATAGGCTGTGGAGGTGGCGATAATCTAAGAGCCATTGACAGATGGGCAGCAAAAAAACATATCCCGGTAAGGCTTATAGGTATTGACAGGAAAAAGGAATGTATTGATTTTGCCAAAGAAAAAATCTGCAGCCATGCTTATTCGTGGATTTGTGCTGATTATGAAAAGGCAGATATTGCTGCCATTGCACCTGATATTATTTTTTCATCCCTGTTTTGTCATCACTTTTCTGACGATGAAATGACAGAAATGATACAATGGATGAAACGCAACAGCAGGCATGGTTTTTTCATCAACGACCTGCACAGGCATATTGTAGCATACACCTGCATTAAGTTGCTGACGAAGTTTTTCTCCAAAAGCTACCTCGTGAAAAATGATGCACCTTTATCTGTGAAGCGGGGTTTTAAAAAAAAAGACTGGCAGCTCATCATGCAACGTGCAGACATCCGGAACTACTCCATACAATGGAAATGGGCTTTTCGCTGGCTGATAATTAGTAAATGAGTGAACAAAATACATACGATGTTGCCATAATCGGTGGCGGACTGGCAGGGTTATGCTTATCTATACAGCTATCCCGCTCCGGTTTCAATGTTATTTTGTTCGAAAAAGAAAAATATCCTTTTCATAAAGTTTGCGGAGAATATATCAGTTTTGAATGCTGGAATTTCCTTGAAGAACTGGGAGTACCACTCAGTGACTGGAACCCGCCACATATCAGGCATCTCGAAGTATCTTCTCCTTCGGGTAGCCTCATCAGGCATAAACTGTCTCTCGGCGGATTTGGAATAAGTCGTTTTAAACTCGATGCATATCTTGCTGCGCTTGCCAGGAAATACGGTACTACCGTTTTGGAGACTACCCGTGTAGATAATATATGGTTCAGTGATTCGCATTTTCATATCCAGTATGGCAGCAATATGTGTAAGGCAAAACTGGCATCAGGAACTTTTGGCAAAAGAAGCAATCTTGATATTAAGTTGAAAAGAAAATTTGCGTTAAAAAAGCCTCGTAAAATCAACAACTATATAGGAGTAAAATATCATATTAAGTCTGATTTTCCGACTGACCATATCGCACTGCATAATTTTGAAGATGGTTATTGTGGTATCTCGAAAATAGAGGATGACAGATATTGCCTCTGTTATCTTACTACTGCCCAAAACCTGCAGCGATGCAACAATTCTGTCAAAGAACTGGAGCAAAAGATCCTTCGCAAAAATCCCCACCTCGATAAAATATTTTCCAGCGCTGAATTTTTATTCGACACACCTGAAACCATTGCCCAGATCAGCTTTGAAAAAAAAGCTCAGATAGAACATCACCTGCTAATGATAGGAGACGCTGCCGGCGTGATTGCTCCGCTTTGTGGCAACGGCATGAGTATGGCAATGCATGGCAGCAAAATAGCTTTTGCACAAATAGTCCCTTTCCTGCAAGGGAAAATAAGTCGTGATGAGATGGAAACCGAATATCAGACGAAATGGAACGACAGGTTTAAAAGAAGACTAACCACCGGTAGAATTATACAAGGCTTGTTTGGCAGAGATTGGGTTACAAATTCGTTTATCAGGGTATTGCGCCCATTCCCTAACCTGGTAGAAAAACTGATACGGCAAACGCATGGGGAGCCGTTTTAGAGTGAGCTGTGAGCAATGAGCTATGGGCTATGGGTTTTCAGTGTCAGCAGTTAGCCATCGACAATGAGCTTTGAGCTATGGGCTATCAGCTATCAGGGTCACCCCAAACTTGAAACCCGAAACCTGTAGCTGACTGATTCCTTCCAGCAAATCCCTCAACCCCTGTTTCCAATAATCCCCATCTGCTTCATCAGAAAAGATGCGTTTTTATTTTTTGCTACCCCGGCACGAAGCTTATAATCGAAGAATAAAGTATCATTTCGGATATCGCTCTCAAAACAATAGTTTTTTATAATACCCCGATGCTTTTCTTCCAACGCCGACAGTGCAAGATCGTGTGTGGCAAATAAAGTGAGGCTGTTGTATTTGATTAACTGTGTAATATACTGTTCAGATCCGTAGGTTTTATCTTCTGAATTTGTCCCCCGCAGTATTTCATCAATCAGCACCAGTGCTGTCTTACCTTGTTTTAGTTCTTCAATAATAAACTGCAACCGTTTAAGCTCAGCCATAAAATAAGAGGTATGTTCCTGCAATGAATCGCTCACCCTGATAGAGGTAAGTATATTCATGATGGAACACTCAAATGATGCTGCACATACCGGGGCGCCACATTGCGCAAGCACAAGATTAACACCGAGTGTCCTTAGAAATGTAGTTTTGCCCGACATGTTGGAGCCGGTTACCAGTAAAAGTTGTGTGCTTTCACCCGGATCAAAATCGTTGGATATACGTTCATCCTTTGGTATCAACGGGTGCCCAAGCTCCCGGGTTTTAATAATTATTTTACTTCCTTCTGCAATCCGGGGGAATACAAAAGATGGATTATTAAAACTAAGCGACGACAAAGCATTCAAACATTCAATATCTCCCACCACATACAACCATTGAGGAAAATCTTTTTTATGTTTGGCTTTCCATTGTTCAAGCGCTACGATGCAATGCAGGTCGTACAACAAAATGCTGTTTAGAAAAAGATTGACCAAAAGATTAAGCCGTTGATCAAAAAAAGAAGAAAGTTTTGCAAGTGAACCTATAGACTTATACGCATTACCGGCTGCCTGCTGCAGTTGGAGCAATAGTAGCGCTTTGCCTGTATCTACTCCCGCAAAAACTTTGAGAATACCGGCATACTGATCAAGCACTTCCTGTTTTTTACCAATCAACTGATGCTGCTTGTGTATATATTTTGCATACCGTCCTGTAATTAACCAGCCGAGGGCTACCCCTGCAAGGAGATATATAAAATTACCTGTAGCAATATAGACCAGCAGGCAGGGAATATTATACAGAGGCAAAATCCATCGGGCTGCCTGCAGCATGCGGTTTTTGTGAAGCTGCTCTCCTGATTCGAGCCATTGTCCTACACTATGCAGGTTGCCTTCGTTTTCTTTATGCAGTAATCCATATGCTGTAATCAACTGGCGTATATCTGCCTGTGGGGCAAACTGACTAACTGCAGCCTGCCGTTGTTCAATTTCTTCTTTCGAAAACAACGGTTGTTTCAACACGTCTGCAAGACGTTCTCTTCCATGTGAGGTAGAACAGCGGTTCAATAAATGATAAAGAGAACGGCTACCGAAGATATCAAGATCATCATAATAGTTATTGCCCCCTGCAAATGATTTACCATCATCAAAACGGTTCAATGCTCCTTTCAGCATTTCCAGTTCATTTTCATTTACAAACAGCAATTCCGAAAGCAAAGCCCTGCGTTCATTAAGCCGGATAGCATATTTAACCAGCGCAACAAAACCAATAAGAACCAATACGGCTAAAACACCGAATAGATAGGAATCTTTAACGCCAGCGAAGTAAACAAGGAAAGCGAAGGCAACAAATACGGCAACCCGCAGCAATCCGAAAAAAGAGATCTTAGTTTTCAGCGCCCTTATGGCATCATGGTAAAACCTGATCTTTTCTTCGTAAAATGCCTGGTTTGCCATTCACAATGGGACTATATAACATCAAGCGCCTTAACAAAGAAGTAGCCGATAAAAGGCAGTGTAAGCGTAATAAAATTACCTGCCGAAGAAGCATATACAATAAAAAATGCTGCTACCGAAAGCAGGAAAAGAACCCAGTATAATCCTTTAGACTTTTTGTTGGCAGTATCCATACCTGTAATAAAATTTGAGCAAATATAGGAATGATTTACTTTCTTTGATATAGTAAATGATATTTCATCCGGGAAAACTTCATTTACCCCTTTTATTGATTTACTGACTGTTTTATCCACACATGGCAACTATTCACTTTTATATCCGCTTCAGCACACAGTTTGGCCAGGGGCTGCTGCTATCGGGCAATATTGCACAATTAGGTAATGGTGATATTACCCATGCAGTAAATATGCAATACCTGAATGAAAGTTTCTGGCACTTTGAACTGCAATTGGAAAACGACCTGAAAGACCTGCCACCCGTAATTGAATATAAGTATTTGTTCAGAGAAAAAAACGGAAGCATATATGAAGAATGGCCGGATGGTAAATGCATTGATATCAAAAAAATTACCGCTGAAGAAATTTGTGTAACAGATACCTGGAATTTTGCCGGTCAGAATGAAAATGCTTTATATACTGATCCGTTTCAAAAAGTGTTGTTACCGGTATCAAAATCTCCCGTAAAACCAAAACCTTATCGCGGCAATACACACCTGTTTAAAGTAAAAGCGCCTTTATTACAAAAAGATGAAGCCCTATGCTTATTGGGATCATCACCGACGATGGGATCGTGGATCTTAGATAAAGCGGTATGGATGAGTAAAGAAGATATCTGGTGGACGGTAAAACTAAACCTGAGCAAAGAAACATTTCCGATTGCTTATAAATATGCCGTATATAACTCTGCCACAAAAAAATTAGTACGCTATGAAGATGGGGACAATCGCCTGCTGCATGATACTGCGGGTAAAAAGAAAGTGACTATACTGCATGATGGATTTTTACATTGTATAAATAATACCTGGCGTGGAGCTGGTGTGGCTATTCCTGTATTCAGCTTGCGCAGCAGCAACGGGTCAGGTGTTGGCGAATTTACAGATTTGAAACTGCTGACAGACTGGGCAAAAAAAACGGGATTGCGGCTGATTCAAATTCTACCGGTAAACGATACCACTGACAGCAAAACCTGGCGCGACTCTTATCCTTATAATGCTATTTCTGCATTTGCCCTGCATCCCATATACCTCAACCTGGAACAGATAGCCGGTACAGAAGAAGAAGCCATTCTTAAACAATATTCAAAAAAGAAAAAAGAGTTGAATGAATTACCGGAGACAGATTACGAAAAGGTAATGCAATACAAATGGAATATTATTAAAAAACTATACCGGCAACAGAAAACCACTTTTTTAAAAGACCCTTCCTATCTCGATTTTTTTGAAACCAACCGGCAATGGCTTGTACCGTACGCAGCATATAGTTATCTCCGTGACAAATACAAGACTACCGATTTCACCACCTGGAAAGAGTATGCCGTTTTCAATGCAGAAGCCGTTGAAAAACTATGCAGTCCTTCACATAAAGATTTTGATCAGGCTGGTATTTACTTTTTCATACAATATCATTTACATACGCAATTAAAATCGGCTGCTGATTATGCCCACAAAAATGGTATCATTCTCAAAGGAGATATTCCCATTGGGGTAAACCGGTATAGCTGCGATGTATGGATGAACCCGGAATTGTTTCATACTGATATGCAGGCAGGCGCCCCACCCGATGATTTTGCGGTGAAAGGACAAAACTGGGGTTTCCCAACCTACAATTGGGAACAAATGGAGCATAACAATTTTGAGTGGTGGAAGCGGCGGTTTGAACAGATGAGCCGTTATTTCGATGCATTTCGTATTGACCATATACTGGGCTTTTTCAGAATATGGAGTATACCCTCACATGCTGTGGAAGGTGTAATGGGACATTTCGTTTCTGCTCTCCCCGTTCATATCAACGAATTTGCAAGAAAAGGGATCACTTTTGAATATGCCCGGTTTTGCCAGCCATATATTAATGATACTATATTGCAGGAGATACTGGGAGAAAATATAACTCCCATACTGGAATTTTTAACCGCTCATGCAGACGGAACATACAGTCTTAAAGAAGCATTTGTCACACAGCGACAGGTAGAACAGTATTTTGCCAAACAGGAAATAAATGAACAAAATGTGCGATTGCAGTCTGCGCTGTTTGACCTGATATCAAATGTAATTTTGTTCGAAGCGGAACCATCGCCATCACACCAGTTTCATTTCAGGATAGATATTTCCGCCACCAGTTCCTTCAAACATCTTGATACACATACACAAAATTTGCTGAAAGAATTATATGCAGACTATTTTTATCATCGCCAGGATGAACACTGGGCATCCATTGCCATGCGAAAATTACCGGCATTGAAAAAATCTACAAATATGCTGATATGTGGTGAAGACCTGGGGATGGTTCCCGCCTGTGTGCCTGAGATCATGCGTATACTTGGTATCCTGAGCCTCGATATTCAAAGAATGCCTAAGCAACCCGGTATTGAATTTTTCAACCCGGCTACTGCACGATATTTATCTGTCATCACCCCCTCCACACACGATATGAGTACCATACGTGCCTGGTGGGAGGAAAACAGGGAAAAGACACAACATTTCTTCAATCACGAAATGAAACATCCCGGCTCTGCACCCTTCTTCTGCGAGCCCTGGATTAATAAGTTCATCATCATACAGCACCTCTATTCGCCAGCCATGTGGAGTATATTCCAACTACAGGATATCATGGGGATAGACGGCAAGTTAAGAAGAAAAGATCCCGTTGCTGAACGGATCAACATACCTGCCATACCACGATATTATTGGAGGTACCGCATGCATATCCCGCTGGAAAATCTTTTGGAGGAAACTGATTTCAACACAGAACTACTGAGTTATATTAACCTCAGTGGAAGAGGAAAAACAAAATCTTAATTTTTCAATGGCCTTTCACATAACATACCGGCAGACTAATCTGAAATTTCGCTACCCGTTTACCATTTCCAAAGGTACAAAGACCCATCAGCCCGCATTGTTGGTTGAGCTTCAGTTTGGGAACATCCGCGGATATGGCGAAGCGCCTGCAATTACATACTACAATATCCCGGTAGAAAAAATGATAGCTGATATTGAAAACAAAAAAAAATTCATAGAACAATTTTCTTTTACTCATCCCGACCGTTACTGGCATTATCTGCATCACCTGTTTCCCGACAATCCTTTTTTGGTTGCTGCTCTTGATATAGCTGCATGGGATATTTATGGCAAACTGAAACAACAGCCATTGTACAAGTTATGGAATACGGATATTGCTGCTGCCCCACCTACAGACTATACCATCGGCATAGATACCGTAGAAAAAATGATTTCAAAAATGCTGGAGAAACCCTGGCCGGTGTACAAGATCAAACTGGGTACTAAGGACGATATACCGGTGATGGAAGCGCTCAGAAAAAATTCAGATGCCATCTTCAGGGTAGATGCCAATGCCGGCTGGAACCTGCAGGAAGCGCTTGAGATTCTGCCTGTACTTAAAACACTTGGTGTAGAACTGGTAGAGCAGCCGCTGGCAAAAGACGACTGGGAAGGGATGAGAATATTATACCAACAATCACCACTACCTCTTATTGCAGATGAAAGCTGTGTATCAGAAAATGATGTACAAATATGTAAAGGATTTTTTCATGGAATCAATATAAAGCTCACCAAATGCAGTGGTATTACCCCTGCCCTTCGTATGATATCAGAAGCCCGAAATGCTGATATGAAAATTATGCTCGGCTGTATGAATGAAGGCACCATTGGTTCGGCAGCTATTGTACAACTAGCACCACAGGTGGACTATTTGGATGCCGATGGCCCCCTGCTGCTGGAAGAAGACAATGCCTCCGGGTTGCAATACAATTTCGGAAAAGTAACACCGTCCAATTCAGCAGGGTTGGGTATTGCGATTACCGGGGTTTGAAAAAAGAAAGAAGAAGGTGGTGTTTCGCAGCAATACAGTAACGACAATTTCGATTTAATAACATGGTTTATTGTAAGCTGATGTGGATAAGGACTATAAAATCTGGATAGAGGATATAAAACAAAAGATTCGTTCTTCGCAACTTAAAGCAGCCGTATCTGTAAATGAACAATTGATTGTGCTTTATTGGGATATCGGAAAAAGCATTGTAGAGAAACAGAACGAATTTACCTGGGGAAGTAA
>JBDHYJ010000016.1:0-65033 GCA_039811345.1 Chitinophagaceae bacterium | reverse complement strand
AAGCGGGTTGTCTGACTGATTAATGATTTTTATAATTACTGACATGCGGCAAAAATAAGCTATTGCGGATTAATTAGTTCTCACAGATTTCGCAGATATACACAGATTTATTTGTAGTTATTTTCTTCCCCATTCTGTGCCAATCAGTGCCATCTGTGAGAAACTAATTGCTCTCACAGATTTCGCAGATGTACACAGATTTATTTGTAGTTGATTTCTTCCTCTTTCCGTGTCAATCAGTGTCATCTGTGAGAATCTATTTGCTCTCACAGATTTCGCAGATATACACAGATTTATTTGTAGTTATTTTCTTCCCCATTCTGTGCCAATCAGTGCCATCTGTGAGAAACTAATTGCTCTCACAGATTTCGCAGATGTACACAGATTTATTTGTTGTTATTTCCCCGTAAATTCAGAAGGATTCTCCTTATTAATTTTTGTTCAGCAAAACAGTTGCATAAGCTACCAGCCCTTCTTCTCTTCCTGCAAATCCCATTTTCTCTGTAGTAGTAGCTTTAATGGAAATGTCGTTCACCGAAATTTTAAGAATTGAAGATATTGTCTTTCGCATCTCTTCCACATAAGGCTTTATCTTAGGTACTTCGAGGCATAAGGTTGTATCTATATTTACAATACCATATCCTTCTTTACTGACAAGTGAATAAGTTCTTTCAAGCAGTATTTTACTATCAATATCTTTATATTCCTGAGAGGTATCTGGGAAGTGTAGTCCTATATCGCCAAGGCACAATGCACCAAGCAGTGCATCGCAGATAGCATGAAGTAAAACATCGGCATCACTATGACCAACAGATCCTTTATAGTGAGGTATTTCCACACCGCCAATCCAAAGTTTTCTTCCTTCAGCAAGCCGGTGAAAATCTATTCCTGATCCTATTCTGTACGACATTTTTTCGGCGAATGTAAAAAGAAAAGACCCAACAACTTTACAAACTGTGGGTCTTTTCAAAAAATGATATTAAGTCAATAATATTAAGTCTCTCTCACTTCTCACTCTCACACCTCTCACATTTGCTTAACTCAACCATTATTAATAAGCCATATTAGTGCTTCCGCTATCCTCATTCCCACCCAGGTTAAACAGCAGACTGAAACGTATGGTATTAGACAGTGGATTTCTGTTTACCCCATTTCCCGAAGGAAGCAGATAAGAGAAATTAAGTCCGAAAATATTATAATTGATACCTACACCAAGGGTAAAATAACTTCTCTTGCCCATAGCTTTACTATCACCGTAATAACCTGCACGTAGTGCAAATTGATCATTATACATATATTCGGCGCCTGCGGCATAGGATATAGCATTGTTACTAAATGATTTGAACCAACCTGTAACCACACCATTGCTATTATAATCGGCATAAGCCTGTGCATCTTTTGCACTGTCCTGAGTTAAAACCGGTGGCGCAGGAACTAACAATTTATTAATTTCTCCATTGAGCGTTATTTTATGCACTTCATTGGTAACCCAAGTATAACCTGCACCTATTCCAAAATTTGCCGGTATATAATTTTTTTGAGTGGCATCGGAGGTGTAGCCAATTTTAGATCCAAGATTAGAAAATGCAGCACCGGCATGCCAGCCTTGTCCGTCTTCATTGGCTCCATTATAATAGAGCCCTATATCACCTGATACTGCATTACCCGCTTTATAAGCACTTCCTGTAGAAGGCGCATTAGATGCAAGGTTGGAGTAGATATAACGCAGTGCAACACCCAACGATAATTTTTCTGATAATTTGCGTGAATAACCCAAATCCAATCCAAATTCCCGGGGTCTTCCGGTATTCAGATCATTACCAAAAGCATCTGTAAACTGTATATTGCCCAGGCTGAAATATCGGAGTGATCCTGAAATAGCCTGTTGTTCATCCAATTTATAAAATCCTGCGAGGGAAGCAAGAAACACATCATTCAAGCCAAGGTCTTTCAGCCAGGGTGTGTAGGTAACACCAATTCCACCGTTGGCTTTTGCAAAAGGATATTTTGCCACATTATAAAACTGAGAATTGATATCTGCCGAAGTAGAAATACCCATATCTCCCATACCTCCGGCACGGGCATCAGGCGAAATCCTCAAAAAAGGGACCGCCGTAGTAACGATATTTATTTTATCGGCATCCTGGGCAAGGGCATTCACTGATATTCCCACAAGTAGCAGACCGGCGAGACATATTCTCTTCAATGAGTGTGTCATCTGAAATTGTATTTTGTTGAAAATGAATAATGAAGTAGTATTATTTTCAATATTCAAACTGGTTTATGTGGTCAATAAATATCGGTTGCAAAGTAAGTACGAGTTTTTGATTTTGCAGTGTTTAATTTTATAGTTGTTAAAATACTAAAAATATATGCACCCTTATCAATTATAGTACCATTTTTGCGCACCGGTAATTACAAAAACGGGGGAAAAAATTAAATATTGTTTATTACATGATTTTCACCACTTTGCCTAAAAATGCAAGTTTAGCATTTAATAAACATAAAAATCACCCGGCTTAAAGGAAACATTTTTATAAAACAGCTAAATTGCAGCACTTATTCTGCATTCAAAAGCAAGTAAGTAAATATATAAATACCAGAAGGAAGTACAATAATCAGCATATATACCCGTTATCATTTTTAGTTTAAATCCAGCAAAATGCAAAGAATTCTGAATTTGAAAAATCTTGTGTTCCTATCTGCAGCGGTACTGCTGTTCAGCTCCTGTAAAAACGGGCTATTAGGTAAGAAAAAACATGAAAAATCCGACGTAACCGGTTGGAACTACAATGACAAAAACATGGGTGGTTTCAATGTCTCCAAAGAAAGAGAACAGGGAACAGGTCCCGGCCTTGTTTTTGTTCAGGGTGGAACCTTTACTATGGGCGCAACCCAGGAAGATGTGATGGGCGACTGGAATAATATTCCCCGCCGTGTAACCGTATCTTCTTTTTATATTGACAGAACTGAAGTGGCCAATGTGCATTATCGTGAGTACCTGCATTGGCTGGAAGCAGTGTTTGATGACCCTCAGTATGCTGCAGTAATCGAAGCAGCCAAACCAGACACCCTGGTGTGGAGAGATGAACTGGCGTACAACGAGCCACTGGTTGAATACTATTTCCGTCATCCATCTTATAACTATTATCCTGTTGTAGGTGTAAACTGGAAGCAGGCCAATGATTTTTGTTTATGGAGAAGCGACAGGGTAAACGAAAGAATACTTGTAGAAAAAGGCTATATCAACAAGAATCAGTTAAAAACTCTTCAGGGACAGGGACAGGAAAATTTCAATACGCAGGCTTATTTAAAAGACCTGTATCAACCTCAGCCCGGCAAGCCTAAGAAAAATCCTTTGATGGATGCAAATGGCAGACCAAGAACAAAAGTAAACTTCGAAGATGGATATATGCTGCCTAACTATCGTCTGCCAACTGAAGCAGAATGGGAATATGCAGCGTATGGCTATATAGCCCAGAATCCCAAACCCAAGAAAAAATCGAATGGCACCGGTGAAGAAGTAATTAAAGAAAGACAAGTATATTCATGGAGTCAGAATGTAAACGGATTGAGGGACAGCCGTCACGGAAGCTGGCAGGGTAAATTTCTTGCCAACTTTAAACGCGGAAACGGTGATATGATGGGTGTTGCAGGCGGATTGAATGATAATGCCTCCATACCTGGTCCGGTTGATGCTTTTTATCCTAATGGATTTGGATTATATAATATGTCGGGAAATGTAAACGAATGGGTTGCTGACGTATACCGTCCGCTTACCAGTCTTGACGTAGATGATTTTAACCCATACCGTGGTAACAAATTCATGAAGTTCAAGAAAAATGATAATAATGAATACGAAAGAGATAGCCTCGGCCGTGTAATTCAAACCCCGGTTACGGATGAGGAAAGCAAAAGCCGTCGTAACTACCAGAGAGGAAATGTTATAAATTATCTTGATGGTGATTCGGCATCCCAGGTTACTTATGGATATGGTATCACAACCCTCATCAGTGATCATTCAAGAGTAATTAAAGGTGGTAGCTGGAACGACCGTGCTTATTGGTTAAGTCCGGGTACCCGTCGTTTCCTTGATGAAACACAGGGAAGCAGCACTGTTGGTTTCCGTTGTGCAATGGATCGCGTAGGTAGCCAGGAAGGCAATGGATATAAACCCGGAAATAATTGGAGTAAACGTCGCCAAAATTCCCGCAAATCATAAGAGTAAATAAAAAGCTGGATAATATTACTGAGGCTGTCTTTGAAAGACAGCCTCAATTTTTTTATAACATAGGTTCTCATTCAGCTATATACCATTTCATATTATATCACTTCCAATATCACATCCTCCTGAGTTAAAAAAACCAATGAGAGTGGAGAGAAATACATGCATAGAATACATGGAAATAGGATTTAAGAAATAATAATCTGATTACTATTTCTTAACCTCTTTTATTTATAAGATTATTGCAGAAATAAATCTGCATAACCACTAAGATAGTGTAACTCACTTACGATTCTTGCAAAGAACAAATATGTTGAAAAAAGTGTGTCCATGTTTTAAAGTCAATTAAAAAGCATGTGGGGTGTTGTTTGTTTTTCGGGGGGGTCATAACAAATCCATCGGAAAATATTAAAGGGCGGAGTACCGCCCTTTAAATATGAGGTTTAGAGAGTAAGAATAATATATCTGGTTAGATTATTTTACATCCCAGAAAATCTTGGTGGTAATCTTATCATTATCCTTTACTGCAGCATAATTCGCGGCATTATATGTTTGTTCATTTGTTGGATATTGCCAGCGATTAGGAGGCATAGTTTGGGGATTAGTATTATCCGGCAGGAAAGTAAGCACCGGTAATTTTAATCTCCTAATTTCCGCCCAATTTTCCAATGGCTGCAAAACACTGTAATTAATCCATTTTTGAGTTGCTATCAAATTTAATTTGGCAGCATTATCCCCAGACCATACTACTCCGGCAGATGCGAGATAGGTAGCCTTAACGGGATCAGTTACTGTTGTATTTCCCAGAAATGCATAATAGTCAATAGAAGTTTTCACACCATTTTCGTAAGCAGTCTTTGCAGCTGCATCATTGTTATTATTCAAATAATACTCCGAAATATAAAAATAGGTTTCGGCACTATTGATTAACATTCCAGGGATATTAATATTCTGGGAGATATTGTTAAAATTATACCTTGACAAAGTACCGCCGTTTGAAAGATCATTCTGAGCATTAGAAGTTAATGTTGGGTCTAATCCTGCATAATTTCCACCTGCATTAGCACCAGGTTGAAACATTAGCGGTATCCTTGGATCACTATTGGCTTTCATAAAGTCAATCATTTGTTTAGAAGGTATGTCTCCACCACCCCATCCAATCAGGCCTTTGTAAAAATCAGCGCCTTGACCTGTACCTGTTCCATTATTTACACCAGAATTAACATTATAAACATTCACCACAATTTTATCAGCCACTGAAGTTACGACAGGATAATTAGCTGATGAAGCCAGAATTGCAGATATCTCGCTATTAACCCTTGACTGAAATGACGCAACACCAGACACACGCATAAGTAATTTAATCCGAAGAGAATTGCAATACTTTTTCCACAAAGTGATGTCTCCATGATTAATAAAATCCTGGGATTTTAAAATGGCCATAATAGGATCAGAAACTGAGATAGTATTGAGTTCATCCGAAAAGCCTTTTAAATCATCCAGCATTTTTGTGTAAATGCCGGCAGCATCATCATACTTTGCAAATGATTCCTGTACATTACCCAAATTTGTACTAAGCAGGCCAGCTTCTGACCAGGGAATATCACCATGCAGATCAACAACCTTTTGAGTCTGATCATAAAAATGAATGGTTGCCAAAATGATGTAAATCCTTTTGGATGCTTTTTCTTCATCAGTAGATTTATTGTTATATACATTTAGCAATTCCTTGTATTGAGCCAGGAAATTGTAAAATGTTGACCACCGGTCTGATACTGCAGCAGCCCCGGGAACATATCTACCCTGTGTGTTAATGACACCTGTTGCCTGCGACCAGGGTAGTGCTGTATTTTGAAGTATTACAAAATAATTCCAATATTTATACATTACATAATCCAGGTTTGATGACAAAAACCCTGAAAATTGTTTTTCAACAGATGTTTGTGCCACAGTCTGTGGATTTACATAATCATCACTAAACTGTTGCTTTGTACAGGACATAGTTCCTGTTACTGCAACAACAAGCATAGCTAATATTATTCTTTTCATATAAAATCTCTTTTTGTTTAATTAAAATTTTGCCCTTAACATAATTCCAAAAGTCCGTGTGGAAGGCTGGCTTCCTGCATTGCTAAGATTGTTAAACCATACATTACCGGTAGTTAACTGTTCAGCATCCATATTCTTAATTGACCGGTATATATAAAATGGGTTTCTTGCAAATACGGAAACTGTCAGATTTTTCGCTTTAATTTTACCGGCAACACTTTCGGGCAGGCTATATGCTAATGATATCTCCCTAACTTTTAGATAATTATTTTTTTGTACATACAAATAATAGAGGGCGCTTGGGGAATACTGGGGTCCGCCCCAATTGTAGATATTCCAATAGTAATAAGCTTGAGAAATGATATTAGTATTCTCTTTGCCATCACCGGTAACACCTTTTAACAACATACCGTCATGTAACACAGTTTCACCATTAGGACCTTGAGAAGCATTGGTAGCTATTCCTTTTCCATCAGCATCCAGGTAATAACTCAATCCACCATGTGCTGCATCCATGTAATTAAGGCTTTCTTCTGTAATACCCCTGCTATTCATCCAGAACAAGCCCGTAGGGATAACGTGTCCACCATATTTAAAATCTGCATTCACAGTCAAAGCAAATCCTTTGTAAGTGAAAGTATTCATTATTCCACCTGCCCCTTTAACCTGGCTGTTTCCACCATTTACCATTACATCAGGATCCTGTTTATACAAACCATCATCAGAAATAATAGCCTGTCCGCTTGAATTAACCAACAATGGATGAACATATA
Organism: Chitinophagaceae bacterium; assembly: GCA_039811345.1. Lineage (GTDB taxonomy): Bacteria > Bacteroidota > Bacteroidia > Chitinophagales > Chitinophagaceae > Agriterribacter. Next base: position 57,986 of record JBDHYJ010000016.1, on the reverse strand, counting down.
TATCGCCAACAGGTTGACCTACTACAGATCTGATCTGATAGGCATTTCCATCTGCATCACTATGAACTATTTCACTTGCTCCATTAGCAAGGCTAATTATTTTGTTTTTGTTAGTAAAATAATTCAGATTGAGCGACCAGGTAAAGTACCTGCTTCTATATGGAATTGCGTTAATACTTGCTTCAAATCCATTGTTAGACAACTGGGCAATATTCGACAAAATAGTACTTGCACCCATACTTTGCGGCAGAGTCTGATTTAGAAGAAGATCATAAGTCTTGTCATGATAATAGGTGAAATCAAAGTTTAACCTTCTGTTGAAAGTTTCAAATACCAATCCAAATTCAAGAGTTCTTTTCATTTCCGGCCTGATATTATCATTACCATAAGGGTTTGTAATAGTTCCGGTAGTGAGTACTGGTGAACCACCATTCATTTGTATCCCCAGGTTACCTGATCTATAGGCCACATTCGCAATATATGCCTGTGGATAACTACCTACCACACCCCAAGCAGCACGAAGTTTTGCATAATCAAATATTGAAGGAAGTTTAAATATATCCGAAAGTATCAAACTCGCATTAAATGAAGGATAAATAAATGAATTGTTGCTGGGATTCATGGTAGAGGTACGGTCTCTTCTAAGTGTACCTTCTAAGAAAGCATAACCCTTATAACCGAGATTTAATGTCCCAAATAATGCATCTGTTGTAAAATATGTTTGCCGTCCGCTACTTCCGTAAGGTGTATTATAAGATGCTGAAAGGTCAAACTTATTTTCTACACCTAGTCCGCCATTTACACCTACACTTGTTGTTAATCCTTTTTCCCTACGCCCGGTATAACCAGCAGTCACACCTAAGTTAAAATCTTCAGTGAGTTTTTTATCATAAGTAAGTAACACGTCACCGTAAAGAATATTATAATTATAGTTTGACTGCGAATAATATCCTGATGGTCCATAAGCTATAGGCCGTGTTGATAAACTCTTATTGAAGGTTTTATTAAATGTAAGGTCTGTTGCAATTCTACCCCTTAATGTTAACCCTTTAATAATTGTGAGATTATTGGTAAGACTCGTTATTAAACGATTATTGAGATCATCTTCATTATTAGACATCATATTCCAAACATAATCGAGGATATCCGTGCGGTAATTGGGTATATTCAGGTTTTCATCCGGTGTCAAACTTGGGTTTGAGCCTGTAACATACCTGTAACCAAGACTTGTTTTATATTTATCAAAGTACCATGAACCATTATCAAATGTAGGCATCATTCCTCCGAAGTTATTAATCATCCGGTCAACAAGATAAGGCCGGTTATGAACCGTCTGGTTCATGTAATTAATAATTAAGTCTACAGAATAATTCTTGCTAAACCTAATAGAACTATTAAAGTTGGCATTTATCCTTTCGTCTTTAGAGTTTCTGCTTATTCCTTCAAATTTGTCGTGTGTCAAAGAAAAGCGGATATCAGCCTTATCGGTACCACTGGTTATTGCAATATTCTGCATATTGTTATGCCCTGTTTGAAACAGGTTTTTATACCTGTCGGGCTGAGCAGAATATGGTCTTACTTTACCGTCCCAGGAAAGAATTGGTTTACCATCAAATAACGGTCCGAAATTCAGGCTTCCCTGTACATTGGTACGATATGTTGTTCCATTTAAGTCGTAACTGCTGAAACCATCAGCATCTGTGGAGTAAACACCATATGGTACCGGAAACCCTGCACCTCTTACATTCTGGAATTTTGGCAAATAGGCTGCACGATCCTGGAAATAGCTTGCATTTACATCTACATTAAATCCTTTCCCCTTTGCTTTTTTAGTCGTAATTACCAAAACACCATTTTTACCTTCAGAACCATATAATGCTGCGGCAGCTGCGCCTTTCAAAACATTTATACTTTCTATATCTTCCGGGTTAAGATCTACAATACCGTTAGCTCTTACCCTTTGATCGCCCCAATAATTCCCATTATTAAAACCACCATCCCGAATAGGAACTCCATCTAAAATGACCAATGGAGTAGAACTGAAACTAATTGAGTTTACTCCACGCAATTGCATCACCACACCGGAAGTAGAACCACCAGGAGAAGAAGAGACCTGCAATCCGGGTACCTTACCATAAAGAGCTGCTGCAAAATTTGTAGGTGCTGTTTTAACAATATCTCCTGATTGAACTGTTGCTGTAGCATATCCTAATGACTTTTGCTGTCTCTTAATACCCATGGCAGTAACAACCACACCTACCAGTTCATCATTTTTGGCCTGGAGTGATATAGTAAGTTCAGATTGTGAACCAACTTTAACTTCTTTAGTTTCATGATTTACGTCAGAAAAAACCAGAGTAGAATTATTTCCGGTAATCTGAATGGAGAAATTACCTTCCGCATCAGTTACACCGCCGATCTTAGTGCCTTTGATCTGATATGATGCATTAGGTAATGGAGCACCACTTTGATCTAATACTTTTCCTTTTACAGTTCGTTGCTGGGCCATAGCAAAAACAGTAAACAAAAGCATGCAAAGTGTCAAAGTCAATTGTTTTGCTTTTTTCCTCATTGCTGTAAGTTTAATTGTGATTAATTATTGGTTAAATGTTTGAAATCCTTCGTGTAATTCTTTGATATATAGAAAAGTTTCTTTCAAATTCTTTACTCTGGGTATAGTGAAATCTGATAGGAAATCTGGAATAATTGATAATCCCCTTTTTATATAAATTACTATTAACAGTCATTTTGAAACCAGATAAAGTTTCCATAATTTATGTTAAAATAACATAACTTTCATGTAAAAAACAAAAAGAAATTAAAATAAATATAATTTTCAATTAAATCACATTAAAATCAAGATAAGTTACGGATTAATGTTATTTTTTATAGATACACTTTCATGGGGATTTGCTGCATGAGAATGAAATAATTTTTAACATTTCTCTACTACACATTTACTCTGATAATAAAATAAAACTAATGAGATTTTTAGATCAAAAAAAAGAATACCTATGATCTTATTGCAAATCAAATAGTTAGAGCGTGAACATATTGGCAATCTGAATTATAAGAAATTATGAATCTATAAAAGTGAATAAACTTTTGATAAGACTTATTAATACTGATTGATAAAACTTTTAATTTAACACTAAGCCCTTTGAAGTAGTTATTTTATTTCAATTGCTGCAGCATTTTCTTTACACGGTCTTCCAGTTTCTCCGAGGTGAGGCTTTCCCTCATACTATCCACTTTGAGGGGGAAACAAAATGGCGTCAACTGACGGGGAAATGTAATAATGATATCAGATTGCTGAATGCGATCCAGCATATTGCGCAACCTAAGTTCTTCCATTTGCTGATCCAGTACTTCCCTATATGCCTGGCGCACCAGCAGGTTACCGGGATCGTATTCATTAAATACCTTAAACAACAACCCTGCTGAAGACTGCAGGTGTCGCGCTTTTTTTTGTTCTCCCGGAAATCCCTGGAATATCAACCCTCCTATAACCGCAATATCCCTGAATTTTCGCATGGCCATCTCCGTTGCATTTGCGCTTCGCTGAATATCTTCCAGCAAATGATCCGGTGAAAAAAGATCATATACATTCGTATCATCTACCGGTATCGGCTGATCGCTCAGGAGTTCAAACCCATAATCGTTCATGGCAAAAGAAAATGTAATCGGCCGTATCCTGCTGATGCGCCAGGCCAGAATTGCAGCCATAGCTTCATGCACCAGCCTGCCTTCAAAGGGATATACAAAAAGATGATACCCATCGCCGGTTTCAATATGTTCAATCAGTAATTGATTATGTTTTGGTACATGCGATAAAGAAGCCTGCAAATCAAATAAAGGTTGTAAGGCAATTAGCTCTGTAATATCAGCATTTCTATCTTCTTTTAAAGATTGCCCTCCCGCTTTATCCAGAGTTTCCCGCAGCTTACGTCCAAGGTTAGCCGAAAGCGGCATCCTTCCCCCCTGCCAACTGGGAACGATGGATTTTTTTGAATTGGTTTTTTTCACCAGTACCGTCATATCCTTAATAGCAACCAGTTCCACATTTCTGCCGGCAAGGGTGAACACTGCACCCGGATCGAGCCGGGATACAAACCATTCTTCTATCACACCAATAAAACCACCATGCACAAACCGCACCTTGAGCATAGATTCACTCACTATCGTACCAATATGCATCCTATGCCGCATCGCTATACGGCGGGCTGTAATCTTATAAATCCCGTTTAATATTTCTACTTTTTTATATTCATCATACTGCTGCAATGCCACACCCCCTTCGGTTACAAACTTCAGTAGTTGCAGCCATTCATCGTCTGATATTTCCCTATAACAATAGGTAGACTTCACCTCCCTGAATATAGTATCCGGTTCAAACCCGTCTGATACAGCCAGCGTACACAGGTACTGAATGAGTACATCAAAACACAGCAGCATGGGTTCGCGGCTTTCAATAATATTTTCCTTCATGGCAGTTTTCAATGCCGATGCTTCTGTGAGTTCAAGGGAATGTGTTGGCAGAAAATAAATTTTGCTCACTGCTCCCGGCTGGTGACCGCTGCGCCCGGCACGCTGTAAAAATCTTGCCACACCTTTAGGCGAACCTACCTGTATTACTGTTTCCACCGGGCGAAAATCTACCCCAAGGTCAAGGCTGGCTGTGCAAACCACAGCTTTCAGTATTCCCTGGTGCAATGCTTCTTCTACCCAGGTCCTGAGTTCGGGTTCTATACTGCCGTGATGCAGTGCAATTGCACCGGCAAGATCCGGTGCCGCAGTCAGGAGTCCCTGGTACCATATTTCACTCATACCACGGGTATTGATAAATATGAGTGTAGTACGGCTCTGGTTTATTATGGGTATTACTTTATGCATCAGCTTTGTGCCAAGATGCCCCGCCCAGGGATATTTTTCTATTTCATCCGGGAGTATTGATTCGATGACTATATTCTTCTGTAATGCTGCTTTTACAATAACGGTCTGAATATTATAGGGAAGGCAGGACATTAATACTTCTTTTGCTTCCTCAAGATTGCCAATAGTGGCTGATATACCCCATATTGAGATTGACGGAAATATATTTTCTGCATTGTATCGCAGTCCAACGATCCTGCTTATCGCCAGCTCCACCTGCACCCCTCTTTTACTGCCAAGCAGTTCGTGCCATTCGTCCACCGCAATTATTTTAAGTGCTGAGAAGAACTCTGCATATCCTTTTTGTGCCAGCAGCAGGTGAAAACTTTCAGGTGTAATGATCAGCACTTCGGGGGGATGTTTTTTTTGCAGTTGTCGTTCGGCATTGGAAGTATCGCCATTACGTATACCCACCTTCCACTGCATATCAAGTTCTGCAATCACTTCTTCCATTGCCCGGCCTATATCTTTGGCAAGGGCACGCAGCGGCGTGACCCATACCAGTTGAACCCGGCGTGGTGCAAATGATTTGTAGTTTGCAGGATTGTGATTGATGAAATCAATAATTGCACCGAGAAAAACGGAGAACGTTTTTCCGAAACCTGTTGGTGCATTTACCAGTCCGCTGCGCCCTTCTATAATATGATTCCAGGTTTCTTCCTGGAAAGCAAAAGCATTAAACCCTTTACCTGCCAGCCAGCCGGCGACAACCTTATATCCTTTGGATTGATGTAATTGCATTGCGGAAAATGCAAATTACGGAGGAATATCTTACCCAATGCCGCATAGCGATAAAAGCGCTGAAGGGTGTGACACAACAAAAGCCCCATAGTAGCAATGCAGCCGGCTACATAAAAAAAATCATGAAATGATATATCGGAATCTGCTAAAAAAAGTGAAGTGACAAGAGTCAAAGGGGTGTGTTCGTAAAAACTATTGCCGGTTACAATAGAAAACCGAAAGACCCGTGAATTCGATTTTTTAAGGATTTTCCACTTCTAAAGAACTACCGGAAATACAGGTTCGAATCCACACAGCAAAATTACCGGCGACCGGGAAAAAGAGGTACCGAAATCAGGAAATTCATTTACGAGATCCGTAAACTTATCAAACGACCGCAGTAAGGTTTAAAAGGTATAATCCTGTAATTCGCTGAAAGACAATGTTACCTGTTCGCCGGTAACCAGGTTTTTGAGATTACAGGTTTCGTTTTCCAGTTCGCGGCTGCCGATCATTACCGCATAAGTAATATGCTTACGGTCGGCATATTTGAATTGTTTGTCAAATTTTGCCTGTTCGTGGTAAATTTCACATCTGACGCCCTTAGTCCTTAATTGCTGCATCAAATCAAATGCCTTTTTACTTTCCGCAATTCCGAGGTTGAAAAAAAGCACCTGAGTACCACCGGTTACCTGGTTGGGAAACAACTGCAACTCTTCCAGTACATCATATATACGATCTACACCAAAGGATATGCCCACACCGGGAATACCAGGTACACCAAACAACCCGGTAAGATCATCATAACGACCACCGCCGCCAATACTTCCCATCTTTACAGTCTTTGCTTTGATTTCGAAAATAGCGCCGGTATAGTAATTAAGTCCTCTTGCCAGGGTAAGATCAACCTGTAGTTCATTTTTGCCGGAAAGCGATGAGGGATAGTCAAGTATATACTTCAGGTCTCCGATACCCTGAGCACCGGTTTGCGAATTTGCAAAGAGCGATGTAATGCGATCGAGTTTTTGTGAGTTGGTTCCTTCTATCTGCAGGTATTGGGTGATGATATCCACCTGTGTGCTGTTGAGTCCGCGTTGCTGCAACTCTTCCTGCACTTTTTCTATACCGGTTTTATCCAGTTTATCAATAGCTATTGTAATGTCGGTCATTTTATCTGCACCACCACAAGTCTCAGCAAGCGCTGCCAATATTTTCCGGTTATTGATTTTTATTTCAACAGGGATGTTCAGCAGGGCAAACACACGGTCGTATATGCCAACAAGTTCCACTTCATTGATGAGCGAAGTGCTTCCTACCACATCGGCATCACACTGGTAAAACTCGCGGTACCTGCCTTTTTGCGGACGGTCGGCACGCCAAACGGGCTGCACCTGGTAGCGTTTGTACGGAAACGTTAGCTGCCCGTGATTCATAGCTACATACCTGGCGAATGGTATAGTGAGGTCGTATTTTAGTGCACGCTCTGTAAGATTTTTGTCGTTTTTTCCTGCCAATACATTTTCAAAAGCAGCTTTTGCTTTGTCTGTATTTTTGGGATCACTTAACCCATTGTTCAGGATTTTGAATATCAGTTTATCGCCTTCTTCACCATATTTTCCCATCAGGGTTTCCAGGTTTTCCATGGCAGGTGTTTCCAATGGTTCAAAGCCATACAGTTCAAATACCCGTTTGATGGTGTCTGTTATATATGCTCTTTTGCGCACAATGTCCGGTCCAAAATCACGTGTTCCCTGAGGAAGAGTAGGTTTACTCATTATCAGAATGAATTGGTTTGTTTTTTTAAAGTGGAATATTTCTCGATGATCTTATTACAGGCTTTGTCCATCATATCAAATGCCAGTTGATAACCCGGCTCAGGGCCATACCAGGGATCGGGAACTTCAATATGTTTACCAGGGTACACTTCGTCCATTAGCAGTTTTATTTTCCCGGGTTGAAATTTTTTCCCGGTGATATAATGCATTTCATCAATCACATCTTGTGCCATGGCATATATCAGATCAAATTTTTCAAAATCATCGGCACTAAAGTTTCTGGCACGCAGCATGCTGATATCAATACCATGCATAGCCGCCACTTTCTGCGACAATCTGTGGGGTGCTTCACCAACATGATATCCGTTTGTGCCGGCACTGTCCACTTCCCAATCCAGGGCATTGCCTTCAATCTTACTGCGCATTATTCCTTCTGCCAGTGGGCTCCGGCAAATATTACCGAGGCAAACCATTAGTATCTTCATGTTAAAAAAAAATCGGCACAAAGGTAAAGATTAGCGGTATTAGGCGTATTCCAAATTTTCACAGACAGATGAAAGCACTGTGATGGTAGGTGAGAAAGGTACTAAGGTGATGGGGCAATTGGTTTTTTACCGCAAAGTGCGCAGAGACTTTTCGCAGAGAGTTCAAAGAGGATAGGATTTGCTTACTTACAGTCCTTCAATTTATCCGCATATTTTTCCACTTCAGTTCTAAATGATAGTTAGCAATATAAAATTGATGTGGCAATTTAAAACTGTGTCTAATCATTTAACGGCGATTACATAAACAAAATAATACCGTACTTTAGGCATATACAATTCTTACCTGTACCATATATACTTCCTGATCATGAAAAAAATAAGTCTGATTCCAATTTTATTTATTTCCACAATTATCAGTGCGCAACAGCCTGTACCACATTCTGATTTGTCCACCTATATCAATCCTGCATTTACCGATACTTCAAGAATTACAAGGATAAAAGCAATGGTTCCTGTAATAGACCAGATATACCGCGACTATGCTAAACAAAAACATTTTCCTGCAATTGCATTTGGGATTGTAGCAGACAATCAATTGGTATATGCAGGCAGCTTTGGTAAAACTGATATTGCAAAAGATATTGCTGCAAGTCCTGCATCTCTGTTTAGAATTGCTTCGATGACAAAGAGCTTTACCGGCATGGCTATCCTTAAATTAAGAGATGAAGGCAGGCTGCATCTCGACGATCCGGCTGCATTGTATATACCTGAGCTCAAAAATATACCACTGCTAACTACAGATGCACCTCCGATCACAATACGAAATTTACTTACACATACGGCGGGATTCCCTGAGGACAATCCCTGGGGTGACCGCCAGCTTGACATTACTGATGCAGAATTTTCATCAATGCTGAAAAAAGGGATATCCTTTTCTAACGTACCCGGTATACAGTACGAATACAGCAACATGGGCTGGGCTATGCTTGGGCGTATCATTTCTAGGGTCTCTGGGAAACCTTATCAACAATATATTACCGACAATATTCTGTTGCCGCTTGGAATGAATCATACAAAATGGGAGTATAGCAAGGTAAGCGCCGATAAATTAGCTCATGGCTATCGCTGGGAGAACGGGAATTGGAAAGAGGAACCATTGCTACATGATGGAGCTTATGGCGCAATGGGCGGATTGATTACATCTATTGAAGATTTCAGTAAGTATATGATGCTGCACCTTGCTGCATGGCCACCCCGTAACGCAAAGGAAACGGGGCCGGTTAAACGAAGTTCTGTCCTGGAAATGCAACAGGCCTGGACATTCAATAATCTTGACGCAGATTTCAAATATCCCGGGCAATCTGCCTGTCCCCTGGTGAGTAGTTATGGTTATGGTTTAAGAATAGGTTTAGATTGCAATGAACGGAGATATATCGGTCACACCGGTGGGCTTCCGGGTTTTGGAAACCAGTGGTGGATAATGCCTGAATATGGAATTGGTGTGATGGCATTCGGCAATCTTACTTACGCCGGTATGACTGCTGCTAACTATGCAGTACTTGATACCCTGATAAGAGGTGCCAAACTTCAGAAACGTCCTATACCTGTATCACCTGTCTTGCAAAGACGGCAGGCGGAAATAGCAGCACTTCTACCCGACTGGAAGAATGCAGCAGAAAGTAAAATTTTTGCCGTGAACTTTTTTGAAGATCATTCCCTTGCAATGAGGAAGGAAAAATCACAATCATTATTTGCAAAAGCCGGCAAAATACTACGCATTGAAAAAGTAATTCCTGAAAACCAGTTGCGTGGCACTTTTGATATTGTTTGTGAACACGCAACTATTGAAGTGTACTTTACACTCACACCCGAAACCCCTGCACTGGTGCAATACCTGGATATGGAGTTGAAATAGGGGTATATTAATGTGAAACGATAAACATTAAACGCCAAACGATAAACGTCAAACAGTAAACCTCAAACATACATCAATTCAACTTCTGTGTGCTTCCCTGCACGGTAATGGTTCGACCCGATCTGCCTGTTGCATCAAAAGTTTTAAACATAATAGTTGAAGTGGCAGGAACCGGGGCTTCATATACCGGAGAATCCATAGTAGGCTCCGAACCATTAGTTGAAAAATGGATACTTATACCCGGCAACGCTACATTGGCTTTCACCATTCCATTCTCTATAATAGCACCTGCCGGAGGAACACGATAGGAATAGCCGTTATTCATTTTTGCCAGCGATGGTAATTCTTTTTGTGCAATTGTATTGGCAAAACGGTTCCAGCCGGCATCAATTTCTTTCATACGAATGGCATGATTGGATTCTGTTTCCCATTTCCTTGCCGGCGACCAGGCACTTTCTGCAAATCCTATTAGCTTGGGCAGCATATAGTATTCAATCATATCACGTCCCTTGATCGTTTCGCTCCACAACTGTGCTTCTAAGCCTATGATATTTTTGCGGGCTTCTGGTTTTAATTGCTCCCAGGGGCTGCCGGGTTTATCCCAGTCGAGTGGCGCTCCCATACTACTTGTAAGTGTGGTATTAAACATATTGTAAGGTGCAAAAGCCCATGCGTTTTTAGTATCAATAAAGCCGGCCCAATACAATCCCGGTTCCGCAGGATCATTGTTATACGCGAGGTCAAAATAAAAATTAGAGACATTGCATAGTACAATTTTATATCCCTCATTGGCAAGTTTATATCCCAGGTCGGGATAATCAAATAAATTGTTCCAGATATAGGGCACCACATGTTTACCGGCAAATTCTGGGTTGGGCACTGTTTTTCCAGCGTCATCCTTCATCAGTGCCACTTCTTCCCAGCCATGCACTTCTATTTTCCGTTTTGCCATTTCATCCACCAGTCTGCGAAAGAAATAGGCCTGAAGATTTTTGGGATTTTTAATTTCAGGATGTTTGGCCATCAATGCAAGCGCATTAGGCGATTTTGACCAGGCACCATCGGCAACCTCATCACCGCCTGCATGAAATACCGGCATTGGCAACCCGGCATCTTTATACATTTTTTCAAACTCATCCACTACTTTAAAATAAAAATGATAGGCAGATTCGCGGGTAACATCCACCACATTATCGGTGTACATCTGTGCCGACATATATACCGATTTATCTTCAGGATCTACCAACCTGTATTCATTGGCTTCTTTTTCCTTACCCTCTTTCATCAGTCGCTGATACCTTGCTTCCATTGATTTAATGGCAGCCCTTGCATGACCCGGAAAATTTAATTCAGGTATAATGTTGATATGTCTTTGCTTAGCATACTTCAGTATTTCTATAAAATCATTTCTTGTATAATAACCACTGCCGTATTTACCTTTTTCCTTCGCAAAGGGTCCCGAACCATAAGCCGGATGCAGTGCGGCAACATCTTTACCACTTACATGTTGGCGTTGGGCGCCTACTTCTGTTAGTTCGGGTAAGCCCGGTATTTCCACACGCCAGCCTTCATCTTCCGAAGTATAGAGCAGCATGTGGTTGATTTTATATTTGGCCAATACATCCAGAATTCTGAAAATGTTTTCCTTAGTTTGAAAATTTCTGCTAACGTCCACGTGCAGGCTACGGAATTCAAATCTCGGGGCATCATCAACGGTAACATAAGGGAAATGTATATCTGCTTTTCCTGTATAAGCACCCGGCGGAATTAAAGACAGCAGACTTTGCATGCCATAAAATGCACCTGCAGCATCATACCCGGTTATGCTGACACCATTTTTGTTTATCACCAGGCGATAGCTTTCCGGTTTCTTTTCTTTCACCGCATTTGAATCTATTGAAATCATAATACCACCTTCGGCATTTCCGTCTGCTTTTAAAGTAAAAGACTGACCTGTGATTTCTTTTAGCCTGCCGGCAAGGATTTGGGCTTCATCGCTTAACCCGTTTGAAAAACTGATAACAGCGTTTGAAGGAAGAGCATATTCTCCATTTTGTTTTTCAAAATGCAAAGGGCTTGGAATAATTGGTAAAAGCTGACTGGCCGGTAAAAGCGAGAGGGATTCATTCTCCCTGTATGTTTTTTCGGGTGATGCCGGCAATTCCATATCTCCTTTGCCACGGAGCAATTGCTCTTTGCGGGTAAATGGAATAAGGGTATAGTCGTTAATTTCTTCTATTCGTTCTTCATTTCCTTTATTGTCATAAAAAACAATATATATGCCGAGGGGTTGGTCAGTATTTTTGATAACATAGCCTTGGGCTTTGTATTCAATGTCAATTGAATCTCCTTTAGCAAGTGCAAAACCATTGTTGGGTATCAGCCGGAACCAATCGCCATTGATATGTTCCAGTGAAGCCGGTTGTGGTTTTTCTGCAGGTATAACATCGCTGGGAGCTATAGAAAAAAATATTTTCCAGTTTTTATCGGTGAGTGCAGGATCATTTTTATTAATAAGACGGATACGTGCAGTATAACCCGACTCTGTAAAGTTGGAAAGCAATTCCCACTTCATAGCTATACCTGAAGTCTCGCTTTTGGATACTTCTTTTTTGCCTTGCGAGCAAGACATAAGAAATAATATCAATACCAATAAAAACGACCATCTGTATTTCATAGCATTTATATATTTAATGAATTACTGAAAAAGGAGGTATAGCAAATGTAAAGGAGATAATGGGAGAAAACATATACTGAAAGGAATGATTTTATTTTAGTTGTGATGCTTAAATATCAGGCAATTTTTCCGCAGCATCCGGGCGAATAAACAAGCTCCTTCCTATTAATGTCTTCCTCATCTGAATGAAACAACCGGGGAGTAGGACCAATTATTTGTTCAGATGGTAAAATATATATGGCAGTTTTTAACCGCAAAGAACGCGAAGGAAAAACACGCAAAGAAGCGCAAAGAGGTGAAAAAGAGAGTACACAAATAAAGGAGAAATTTGAAATACAATACACCAGATCGCAAAAAATTTACCATTACATCATAAACAACGATAAAACGTAAACCACCATAAAAGCCGTTAATCCCATAAACAAAGTAGCTATCGAATATACCCTGAGCATTGTTTTCATTTCGAGTCCCGAAAACTTACTGATTACCCAAAAATAAGCATCGTTGGCATGAGATAAAGTCATAGAACCTGCACCCATTGATAATATACATAACAACCTGCCGGTGTCGCTATCCAGTCCGAGTGAAAGCAGTAAAGGCTGTATGATAGACGCTGAAGTAATGATTGCTACGGTAGAAGAGCCCTGTGCCGTTTTTAATAAAGCTGTAATCAAAAACGGGAAAAGTATTCCCATGCTTTTGAGAGAAACTGCATCACTGAGATGAGTTCCAAGTTTAGTTGCAGCAAGTACGGCTCCAAATGCCCCACCTGCTCCGATGATCACAAGTATACCGCCTGCTTTTTCTGCACCTTCCTGCAATAGTTTACCGAGCATTACTGTGCTTGTTCCGCGCATCGTCGTTAATGCCAGTATCACACCTGCACAAAGTGCAATAATGGGATTGCCGGCAGTATTCAACACCTGCCATAAGACATTATCATCGTGCTCCACTTTGGCAAAAGCACCGATAGCAATCAGCACGATAGGTACTATCACCGGCAGAAATGACTGCAAAACTCCCGGTCTTACTTTATTATCAATCACTTCTTCATCTATTCGGGTATCCGACGCCGGTAGTTTTCGTCCTGCATATCTGGCCCAGATATATCCCACAATGCCGGCAGGCAGCGCTACTCCTATTCCAGTGAGAATTAATTTTCCAAAATCTACAGTCAATATTCCCGCAGCAGCGGCTGCTCCCGGATGCGGTGGTATGAGGCAATGTACTGCATACAGTCCACTCGCAAGAGATGTAGCCATTATCGCCATATTAATACCCGTCCGGCGTGCAAGGCTCTGGTTAAGCCCGCTCAGGACAATATATCCTGAATCGCAAAAGATGGGCATACCTACAATAAAACCTGTAATATTCATTGCCAGCGGCGCCCGGTGCTGACCTGTTTTCTTTAGTATAAATTCGGCCATTACAGCGGTACATCCTGTATGCTCCAGTAAAACACCAAGCGCTGTACCCAATACAATAATGAAACCCAGGGAATCCATGATATGGCCAAACCCGGATTTCATTGCAGTAAGGATTTCGTTTACCGGCAACTGAACTCCAAGCCCCACAACAAAACAGGCAACAAACAGCGCAAAGAAAGCATGTACCTTATACCGGGTTGTCAGCAAAATGATGAGTGCAATCCCAAGTAGTAGAAAAACAATAACCTGTAAAAAAGAAGTAGTCATGGCTTTGGCTTCAGTTATCAGAAGATATTTTTACAGTTCAGAAAATGAATACAGCTTTTTTTATTTTATTCCTGCCCGGCTCTTCAATGTTGCCACCGGTATCGAAACCATTCTCCCAATAACTTTACCATCCCGATAGGTAATCATCCGCATAGTAACTGCATCTTTGGGTACTTCAATGGGTGCAGTATATTTCGGATAGAATTTATCAGGAAATGAATTATCAAAACTGTAATAAATATCCAGCCCTTCTATCTCTGTGGAAAGTTCAACTTCCGGTAAATTATTAGGACTCTTCACTGCTTTAATAATGGGATCATACATGGATGGTGCATATTTTTTGTCAGCCATATCAAACCGTTCAAACTGGCGTTCTACCCGGGATACAAAATTTTTCCAGTTCTTCTTTTCTTTCGGCGACCAAACAGACTCTGCTATGGCAAAAGCTCTCGGCCATACCATATATTGCAAGTGCCTGAAGTTGTATACCTGCTCTGTCCACAAATTAGCCTGACCTCCTTTGATATATTTCGCATCCACACCTTCGGGCACCGGTTCAAACTGGTATGCTTTATTCAAGCGTAGAGTCGCATATACCGGCGGTTCTATTGCCGCATCACCCTGCATATAATCGAGGTATGCAAAAGTTGTAGGGCTCATTACCACTTCATGTTTCATTTTTGCAGCAGCAATACCACCGTCTATACCCCGCCAGCTCATCACGGCAGCATTAGGCGCTAACCCACCCTGCAATATTTCATCCCAGCCAATTAATTTCTTTCCTTTCGACTCTACAATCTTCTCTACTTTTTTTACAAAATAACTTTGCACTTCATCCAGGTTTTTCAATTTTTCTCTTTGCATCAATGCTTTTATCTGCGGGCTTTTTTCCCAGAAATTCCGGGCAGTTTCATCGCCACCCATGTGTATATATTCAAAGGGGAAAAGTGCTGCTACTTCAGTAAATACTTTATCCAGAAATTCATACACTTTGGGGTTTGCCGGGCAGAGTGTATTATCTACCAATCCATAGAAATGACCTTTAGGCGGCCACACCATAAATTTTTCCCCCGAATTCACCCGGTATTTATCTGCACCCGGTGTACAGGATAGTTCGGGATATGATGCAATAGCTGCAAGACTGTGGCCAGGCACATCTATTTCGGGAAGAATATTTATGAAATTTTCTTTGGCATATTGTACAATGTCTCTGATATCATCCTGTGTAAAAAAACCGCCGTAGTCTCTCGGTTCATTGGGTAAAGGATCAGAAAAATAATTAAACGTTCCAATCTTCTTTACATTCCAGGCTCCGATACTAGTAAGTTTGGGCAGACTTTTAATTTCAATCCGCCATCCCTGGTCGTCTGTAAGATGCAAATGCAAAAGGTTGAATTTATATTTTGCCATATCATCAATGAACGCTTTTACTTCATCCTTAGTAAAAAAATGCCGCGAAACATCAAACATCAAACCCCTCCATCCAAAACGGGGATAATCTTTTATTACAACAGCAGGAATAGTCCAATCTTTTTTGTCAACAACAATTTTACTTTCAATTTCTTTCGGCAGCAATTGAATAAAAGACTGTACACCATAAAATAATCCTGCCGGTTTATTGGCTGAAATTGTAACACCACTTGTAGCAACGGTGAGCAGATAACCTTCCTCACCAAGCTCACTATCATAGGATGTATTTAGAATCAGTTTAATGTTGTTACCTGTGGATGATTTAGAAACACTAAGGTTATAACCGGTTGGTTTATTCAGTAAGGTGGCAAGATAATTTGCTACTGCATTAACTGATGTATTATCATCAGCAGAAATTTCTATTACTGTATTATTCGTCAAAAGAAATTCACCGGATTTTTGTTCCAGCGATACGGGTTCCGGAATAATAGCCGGCTTTTGTGACTGGGCTAACCCATTGAAAAAAGCAAATACAAAAAAAAGTAGAATGATATAACGCTGCATATTTTAGAAATTTGAAGGCAAAAGTTATAAAAGAAATACAGATTAAAAAAAATGCCCGGATTTTTTTACCCGGGCAATTCAATACATATTGTCAATTCACCATCTTCTTTTATTTTGAGAAAACGAACTACCTCCCGAACGTGGTTCCCTGGGGCGTGCCACGGTAACCGACAGCGCCCGTCCATCAATTTCTTTACCATTCAGTTCCTGTATAGCCTTCTCAGCGCTTCCATCATCTGGCATTTCAACAAAGCCGAAACCACGTGAACGGCCGCTTTGCCTGTCAA
The DNA here is from genome assembly GCA_039811345.1 of Chitinophagaceae bacterium. GTDB lineage: Bacteria > Bacteroidota > Bacteroidia > Chitinophagales > Chitinophagaceae > Agriterribacter. The sequence continues at coordinate 41,527 of JBDHYJ010000016.1, read as the reverse complement.
TGATAATCTTTGAAGACGATACTTCACCGAAAGGTGAAAACAAATTTTTCAGTCCCTCATCAGTAATTTGGAAACTCAAATTTGAAACATACAAATTCATACTTTAAATTTAAGAATGTGATCAATCAAAACCTGCAACAAGAGCATTAAGTAATGAAGGAATAAACAAATACAACATGGCAAGATGTAAAGTATAGCCATTCAATTCAGGATGCACTGATTCAGTGTTGTAATAAAGGTAACATTAAAATCAAACAAACCTGAGTAATTTTCTGTTATTGATTTTTTCAGTTGGGCAAAATAAAAGCAGGATCATATTCAATCCTGCTTTAAAAATGAATGTTATCCCGAAATCAATGAATTGCAATAGTCCTGCCGTTTATCCTGCCCAATCCATTTGCAGTGCTATCCGGCGACAATGTACCATTTGTGATATATTTGATACTAACAGCTTTTGATGAATCCGATACTCCGGGTTTACCTGATAAAAGAGCCGTATATACTTTTCTTTCATCAACAGAAATTGTTCTCTCTACCTGCAATGTATCATTACTGTTTATTTTGATTGTTATTTGTCCGGCCTGAACAGCAGAAAAATCAGAAACCGTTCCAAAGTTTGCATTTCCATTTATCACATCATTCCCATTCTGAGTAATTTTTACCACAGGACTGCCCAAACCAGGAACTGCATTAATATATCTTACATATGCTATACCTGATGTACCAGCCAGGGTATCAATTTTGTCTCTTACCAAAATATTATGATAAGAAGTATCTTTCACAAGGAACAGAGAATAATATTTTTCCTGATCAAAAGTGTAATCCGAACCTGCAAGAACATTTCCACTTATTGCATCAAAGGCTACTACCGGTCTTGTGCCTGCATAAATACCAAGATACCCACCCGTATAGTTGGTGTAGGCAAGTGGAGTGTTGGTAAAATTATTACCTGAGAGAGTGAATCCAATTGCCGGGGCATCAGGCGAAAGATTAAAAGCCATAAGACCGGCTACCGGTGCCTGTGTATTATTACCATTATCTTTCAAACAGGATGACAGTGATGCCATTCCCAATAACAATGTGAACAATTGCAAAACATTTTTTCTAACTGATAAAAGATTTTTCATAATTATCATATCCTTTAATTTTAAAAGAAATAAACGGTATTTCTGTCTCAGAAATATTTATGTAAAAAAATAATGTAAGGTTGCTAAAAATGATGCCAAACCATGTAGCTGATGCATCAAAAAATTAATCTTATACAAGTATTAACTTTTGCTTATTATTTTGGAAATTTAACATCTGCTAATGCAACGCTTTCAAACAGTCTGAAAGGAAAAACTTTAATATGCTTAAGAAAAGACGGGTACAAATATTTGTTGCTGTAATGCTGGTACTTATAACAGTATATGCTATGGGTCCCCACCCTGAAACTCCGGTATATGATAAACATTTACCGCAAGTACCTTCAGTTGCCAATGAATTGCAATCTTATATTCAGAAAAATGAAGCCGCACACAAATTAAAACCCAACAATGAAGCAAGAATTGTTTGGTATAATGATACGACTAAAGCAAAAACACCCTATTCAATTGTTTACCTGCATGGCTTCTCAGCATCCCAGGAAGAAGGCCGACCAATTCATACCAATATTGCAAAGGAGTTTGGCTGCAACCTTTATCTTTCGCGTCTTGCAGAACATGGAATTGATACCGCAGATCCTCTTATACATCTAACCCCTGAAAAATACTGGGAATCAGCAAAACAAGCATTGGCTATAGGAAAACAACTGGGTGACAAAGTTATTTTGATGGGAACTTCTACCGGTGGAAGTAATGCACTGCAACTTGCAGCCACATATCCTGAAGACGTTGCTGCACTTATTTTGCTTAGTCCTAATATTGCCATATTCAATGATAAAGCATGGTTGTTAAATAACCCCTGGGGGTTGCAAATTGCAAAAGCGGTAACAGGAAGCGGCTATATGATATCTTCAGACACCAGACCTGTATACCGTCAATACTGGAATTGGAAATATCCAGTTGAAGCAGCTACACAACTGGAAGAATATCTTGAAACAACAATGACAAAAGAAACCTTCAATGCAGTGAAGCAGCCACTTCTGCTTTTATATTATTATAAAGACGACATACACCAGGATAGTGTGGTTAGTGTGCCTGCAATGCTGAAAATGTATGACGAATTGGGAACTCCGGCTGATAAAAAAATAAAGCAAGCAATCCCCAATGCGGGTAATCATGTGTTGGGAAGCTATGTAAAATCCAATGATTTACTAAGCGTGCAGCATGCAATAGAGAATTTTATGGAGAAAAAAATGCATATCCCCATAGTCAAACCTTCTTCCATTACAATAGTTCATAAGGGCCTGCCATAATAATATTTCTTTTTCTATACAGATTTATTTTACCGATTATGGAATCATTGATCTTCTGCATCTGAATTACATGCGCAGGATCCTGTTGTGCAGTATAATTTTTCTTCACAACATTTTTTTTGTATGAACCCCGAAAACATATTAAATAGCGATTTCACTGACATTCTTTTTGAAAACCGTAACAAGGCTTACGGTGCATACTATTTAAGGCGGCATTATCAAAATTATTTAAGGAGAGCCATATTCATTATGCTTGCTATTATAGTCTTCATAATAATTTTAGCTGCAATTCAAAAACCAAAAAAGATATTTCAGTCACCTACCGGTACATTTACCCTTCCCATACAACCGGTTCTAATATTAACGGAAGTTCCACCTGTTCCGGTTCCTCAAAAGTCCATTGCTCATCAAAATATCGCTGCAGAAAAATTATCCACCATAAAAATAATACCTCCCAATGATCAGTTGAAAGAACCGCTGCCGGATATTTCTGAGGTTATGGACAAGAAAATCTCTTTGATCTCCAACCCTGGTAACAAGAGTGATATAACAGTTCCGGGCGAAAATACAATTGCAGTCTCAGGAGAAGGCAAGGCAACTGAGACTGTGCCAACAGCACCGCCAAAACCATATAATAATAATGCTGTAGATGAGGCTGCTGAATTTCCAGGAGGTTTGAAGGCGATGCTAAAATTTCTGCAAAGAAATTTGCATAACCCTCAAAATGAAATGGCTGATCCCATTCAGGTCAGGATTCAGTTTATAGTAGACGAAACAGGATCAGTAGGAAGTTTTAAGATATTACAAAGTGGCGGAGAAGTATTTGACAAGGAGGTGTTGAACACCTTGAAAAAAATGCCCAGATGGAAACCGGCAGTAAAGAACGGGAGGCAGGTAGCGGTATATTTTGTACAGCCAATAACCTTTGCTACAGTCCCTGAATGACGGTTGCAGTAATTTTTAAGGCAATGACATGGCATTTAGCACAGTATTTACTATCTTGCCACTCCCGTAAAAAAAACTATGTCAGTTCAGGAACAATGGGAAGAACAAAAACGTCGCAGATATTCTGGTTTCCATGCCATATACGACTATGTAATGGGGATATTATGGCTTTTAGTTGGTCTATTTTTTCTCCTAAACAAAGCTTTAGGAATAGAATGGATGAAAAGCGACCCCATTATTGATAATATTTTTGGATTTGTCGGCATAGCTTATGGGTTATTCAGATTATACAGAGGGTACAAGAAGAAATATTTCAGGAAATGAAAATGAGTAAACTTATTCACTTATCGGTTGTTTGCTGTATATATAGTGTACTGTTAACAATTACAGCAGGCTGTAGCAGCGGAGGTAACAGAAAAGTTTTTTCGGGTGAAGAAAGCCTTACATCAGGGTTAATTCATATCAGTGTAGATGAATCTTTTAAACCAATTATTGACTCCCAGATAAAAGTTTTTTCTTCCCTTTTTCCAAAGGCCAAAGTAATTCCACATTATAAATCTGAAGCAGAATGCCTGAAAGATCTGATGAACGACAGTATAAGGATGGTCATTGTAACCAGAGGATTAAGTGAAGAAGAAGTTAATACTTTAAAAGATACACTCGGCTTTACACCTTCCTGGGGCAAAGTTGCGTCTGATGCTATAGCTGTCATTGTAAATAATAAGGCCAAAGATTCACTATTCGACATGAGTGATATAAGATCTTTGATGGAAGGAACAAGTGGTTACAAGTTAAATCCTGTACTTGATGGTAAAAAAGCTACAAGCACAATAAGGTTTATGATTGATTCTGTACTTAAAGGTCGCCCTCTGGCGCCTAATATTGCCGGTGCAGATTCAAGTGTGGGTGTAATAAATTATGTAGCTTCTCATGAAGATGCTATTGGTTTTGTAGGTGTGAGCTGGATAGGCAATCCCGATGATAAACAACAGTTAGCTTTTCTGTCAAGTGTAAGGGTCGCCTCTTTGCAGTCAACCAACGACAAGGAAAAGTATATAAAACCATACCAGGCCAATATTGCCACAAAAAGATATCCAATGATACGGGGATTGTATTATATTGTAAAAGAAAACTTTAGTGGATTGGGGCGGGGCTTTTCAAATTTTTTGCAGAATGAAAAAGGCCAATTAATCTTTTACAGAGCTTATCTTGTGCCATCAAAAATGGATTTTACATTAAGGAACGCAGAAATTAAAGAGTAATATAACCTGATAATATTAATTAAATCAAACCAAAATTTCAATCAACAATGATCAAGCACACAATCAGATTAATGGTAGCTTCTGCTTTACTGTGCAATGTAGCCTTTGCGCAATCGGTGGACGAAGGAAAACAATTTTTCTACTATGAAAGGTACAACAGCGCAAAGGAAACTCTTGAAAAAGTAGTAGCCTCCAAACCAGACGATGTTGAAGCTGTTTATTGGCTTGGACAAACATTAATTGAACTACATGATACTGCCGGTGCGAAAGCTGTTTATCAGAAAGCATTGCAAGCCAAAGGAAGTGATCCCCTGCTTCTGGTTGGGATGGGACACATTGAATTGCTGGAGAACAAAACCAATGAAGCCCGTCAGCGTTTTGAAACAGCTATCAGCCTTACAAAAGGTAAGAACGTGGAAATTTATGATGCAGTTGGCCGGGCCAATGTAGACGCAACTGCGGGAGATGCTAAATATGCCATTGAAAAACTGAATGCTGCCACTCAGGTTCGGCGCTTCGACAACCCCGATGTGTATATCACAATGGGAGATGCCTACCGTAAACTTATGGATGGTGGTGCAGCAGTTACTTCTTATCAGAAAGCCTTAACCTTGAATGATAAGCTGGCAGTTGCAAAATATAAAATAGGTAAAATATATCGTACACAGGGCGACGACCAGGCAAAAATTTTCCTCGAAAACTTTAATGATGCCATTACAATGGATCCCAAATATGCACCGGCTTATTATGACCTATACTCTTACTGGTATAGCCGCGATGTGAATAAAGCCCGTGATTTTTTTGGGAAATATAAAGCCAATACTGATTTTACCCCATCTGTAGAAGCAGAAGAAATAAGCCTGGTGTATGCTTCAGGAGATTTTAAAGGCGCTATTGCCAAAGCAGATGAAAAACTGCAAAAAGACGGTGATAAAGCTGATGTTAAATTATACCGGACCAAAGCTTATGCTTATGATAAACTTGGCGATTCTGTAAATGCGCTTAAGAATATGGAAATATTTCTGGCTAAAGCTAATCCTGATATTATCCTGCCTGACAACTACCTTAAAATGGCAGAAATATCTGCTAAATTCCCCGACAAGCTATCCCAGGCTGATGAATATTATGGAAAAGTAATAGCTATGGATACCGTTTCAGCCCACCGTGTTGAATATGCCACTGCTGCCGCTAATATGTATAAAAAAATGAACAAACACGATAAAGCAGCAGTATGGCTCACTAAAATACTGCAGTATAAACCTAACTATTCAGTTCGTGATTTGTTCTTTGCAGGATGGGAGAATTTTTATGGGGAAAACTATGTGACTGCAGATAGTGTGTTTAATTTGTATAAGGCAAAATACCCGGATGATGTACAGGGATATTATGGAGGTTTCCGTACCAAATGGTCAGCTGATACTGCTGCTATCAATTCCGGTATACCTTCAGCTGCTCCCCTTGAGGATGCTACCAAATTCATCCAGTTGGCCGAAGCTGATAAAGATAAATACAAACAATCATTGCAATTAACCTATGGTTATATGGCAGGTTATTATGCTAATAATCTAAAAGACTATGCAACTGCAATAACCTACCTGGATAAAATTCTGGAAGTAGATCCGGGTAATGCTGATGCACAAAAAAATAAAGATATACTTCAGCAGGCACTCAACAGACCACAACCGAAGAGCAGTTCTCCGAAGAAGACCACAACAAAGTAGAGATATATCTTATATTAAATAAAAACCCCAAAGTCAATATTGATTTTGGGGTTTTATTTTTACTAATACTGGTTTTTAATACAGCTTACCTTATTTTTGTCATTGGATATTCCAAAACTTCCAAACACAGAAAATTACTGATACTGCTGTTCTAAAATTGATGTTGATCCGTTCGTTTTTTTCTGTTAAAAAGAAAATCTTGAGATGAGATGATAACATTTTACTTGCTTCAATCTCCTGTAGTTCCTTCGGCAGCTGATGTCAACAGTTCATTTAATTACTTTCCAATAGCTGTGCAATTACTTTTTGCTATAGGTTTTGTAGTGCTGATGATGATAGTGACACATCTTTTGGGACCTAAAAGAGGTACTGAAGAAAAACTTGAAAACTTTGAAAGTGGTATAGAAATCAGTGGAAATGCCCGGCAACCCCTGGCTGTAAAATACTTCCTGGTAGCAATTTTATTTGTGCTTTTTGATGTGGAAGTAATCTTCTTCTACCCCTACGCAGTTAATTTCAGACACCTGGGATGGGAAGGATTTGCAGCAGTGCTTGCATTTGTTGGTTTTTTCCTTGCAGGTTTTTATTATATAATAAAGAAAGGAGCATTGAAATGGGAAGATTAGCAGATTATATGTTCCACTCGGTGATTGAGTCGTTATATGTGAAATTAAATTTTTAATTATGGCACGTCCGGTAAGATTTAACATAACACCTAAGGAAAGAGATACTAAAGGATATATTGGCCTGGCAGAAATGCCACCCGGTCAAACCGGTGAAGGTTTTTTCACTACCAAATTGAGTGAAGTTGTAGGTCTTGCAAGAAAGAATTCTTTATGGCCTTTACCCTTTGCCACATCCTGCTGTGGTATTGAGTTTATGGCCACGATGGGTTCGCATTATGATCTGGGGCGTTTTGGATCAGAAAGGATGGGATTTACTCCACGTCAATGCGATATGCTCATGGTAATGGGTACCATTGCTAAAAAAATGGGGCCTGTGCTGAGACAGGTATATATACAAATGTCGGAACCACGTTGGGTGATGGCAGTTGGAGCATGTGCTTCAAGTGGCGGTATTTTTGACAGTTATTCGGTATTGCAGGGAATAGATCAGATCATGCCCGTAGATGTGTATGTGCCGGGTTGCCCACCACGCCCTGAAGCCATATTGGATGGTGTGCTGGCAATACAGGATCTGGTTCAAAACGAAAGTATACGCAGACGAAACAGCGAACACTACCAGAAATTACTGCTGAGCTATGGTATACAATAACCTTAGGATCATAATTTGAAAACTAATGGAACTAACCAACGATCATATCAAACAAAGGCTGACGGAAAAATTTGGAGAGCAGGTAAGTCATTTTACAGAACCTTATGGAATGCTCACATTTGAAGCACCAAAGGAGATGAACCTCAAAGTGCTGCAATTTCTTTATGATGATCCGGAGCTAAAATTTAAATTCCTCTCCGACCTTCAGGCCGTACATTATCCCAACGACACAGGAAGAGAATTAGCAGTGGTATACCACCTGCATAATATGGCAGATAATGTAAGATTGCGTTTTAAGGTATATACTGATATTACAGTTCCCGATGTATTTACTGCAACACAGTTGTTTGCATGTGCCAATTGGATGGAGCGGGAAACATACGATTTTTTTGGAGTAAACTTTGTCGGTCATCCTAATCTGAAACGTATATTGAACGTAGATGAAATGGACTATTTTCCAATGAGAAAAGAATACCCATTGGAAGATCAAACCCGGGCAGATAAAGATGATGAAATGTTTGGAAGAGGAGGAACAATTTAAAGCCAGCGTAATGACAGAAGAATTATTACAACATCCCAAAGAACAAAATATTAAGCTCCCTGAAGGATCTATTGAGAAGGAGACGACTACACTTAATCTTGGTCCAACGCACCCCGCTACCCATGGGGTATTTCAGAACATTCTGGAAGTAGATGGCGAGCGGGTAATCTCTGCAGAATCTACTGTAGGTTATATACACAGGGCATTTGAAAAAATTGCTGAACGCAGACCTTTATATCAAATTACTCCGCTTACCGACAGGCTGAATTATTGTTCCAGCCCTATCAACAATATGGGGTGGCATACAACCTGCGAAAAACTGCTTGGCATAGAAATGCCCAAACGAGTTGACTATCTGCGGGTCATCATTATGGAACTGGCCCGTACTGCAGATCATATCATCTGCAACTCTGTAATTGGAGTAGATACCGGAGCTCTCTCTGTATTTCTTTATGTAATGCAATACCGGGAGCTGATATATGAAATTTGGGAAGAAATTTGCGGTTCAAGGCTTACTACCAATATCGGCAGAATCGGGGGATTTGAAAGGAATTTTAATGCAACTGCCTGGCAGAAGCTGGAAAGATTTTTAAAAGAATTTCCAAAAGCATTAAAGGAGTTTGAAAATCTCCTGCAACGCAACAGGATATTTATTGACCGTACGGTAGGAGCCGGTCCTATTAGTGCCGAACGTGCTTTGAACTATGGTTTCACTGGACCCAATTTAAGGGCTACAGGTGTAGACTATGACGTGCGGGTACACACGCCATATTGCAGTTATCAGGATTTTGAATTTAAAATTCCCGTTGGTACTACCGGCGATGTTTATGACAGGTGGCTGGTACGCAACCAGGAGATGTGGGAATCATTAAAAATTATAGAACAGGCATACCGGAAAATACAGGAATTTAAAGGAACGGATGCAGAAGTATATCATGCCAATGTACCGGAATATTACCTGCCTCCGAAAAAAGAAGTATATACTACTATTGAAGCATTGATATGGCATTTTAAAATAATTATGGGTGAAACAAATATACCCGTAGGTGAAGTATGGCACAGTGTGGAAGGAGCTAATGGTGAATTAGGATTTTACCTTATCAGCGACGGTGGGCGTTCACCTTACAGGCTTCATTTCAGGAGACCCTGCTTTGTATATTATCAGGCTTACCCTGAACTGATTAAAGGTTCTATGCTGGCTGATGCTGTTATAGTAATGAGTAGTCTGAATCTGATAGCAGGAGAAATGGATGCATAATTCAATTTGAAAATTTGAAAATTTGAAAATGAAATTTTCGGAAGAGAAATTAAAAAAGGTAGACGAAATTATAGCGCGCTACCCCGAAGGGAGGCAGAAAAGTGCTTTACTTCCTGTATTGCATCTTGCACAGGAGCAATTCGGATGGCTAAGTGTTGAGACCATGGACTATGTGGCATCTCTATTAAAACTTGAGCCCATTGAAGTGTACGAAGTTGCTACCTTCTATTCAATGTATAATCTGAAACCCGTAGGAAAGTATATGTTTGAAGTATGTCAAACGGGACCCTGCATGATTAAGGGAAGCGATGATATAGTAGCTTATATCGGTCAAAAACTTGGTATTAAGCCTGGTGAAACAACTGCCGATGGATTATTTACACTCAAAACAGTGGAATGCCTCGGCGCATGCGGGTATGCTCCAATGATGCAGTTGGGAAAACATTATAAGGAGCATTTGACCAAAGAAAAAGTAGATGCAATTATAGAAGAATGCCGAAAAAATGCGGCAGTGAATAATTAACGATAGTGTTGCAATAAAAATAAACATGGGAGTTAAATTACTGCTTGATAAAGCACACATAGAGGGAATTCGTTATTACGATGTATATCGCAAAAACGGCGGATATGCAAGTGTGGAAAAGGCGCTGAAAATGACGCCGGAAGCAATTGTTGAAGATGTAAAGAAAAGCGGTTTGCGTGGCCGTGGTGGTGCCGGATTCCCTACAGGATTGAAATGGAGTTTTATAGCCAAACCGGAAGGTATTCCCCGCCATCTCGTATGCAATGCAGACGAAAGTGAACCCGGTACTTTTAAGGACCGCTACCTGATGGAGTTTATCCCGCATTTGTTAATTGAGGGTTTAATTGTCAGTTCGTATGCACTTGGCAGCAATGCCACATATATATATATCCGTGGTGAATATGCCTGGATACCTGATATACTTGAACAGGCTATAGCTGAAGCTAAAGCCAAGGGATGGCTTGGTAAAAATATTCTTGGTTCCGGTTTCGATTGTGAAATATATGTACACCGTGGCGCCGGTGCTTATATCTGTGGCGAAGAAACAGCTTTGATAGAATCACTTGAGGGCAAAAGAGGTAATCCCCGTATCAAACCTCCGTTCCCTGCATTAAAAGGAGTTTGGGACCGGCCAACAGTAGTAAACAATGTTGAGACCTTATGTGCAGTTGTACCTATAATCAATATGGGTGGCGAGGAATATGCTAAGATTGGAGTTGGTCGCTCAACGGGTACCAAATTAATATCAGCCTGCGGAAATATTAATAAACCGGGTGTATATGAAATTGATATGACCATCAGTGTAGAAGAATTTATATACAGTGATGAATATTGCGGAGGTATTGCTAATGGCAAAAGATTAAAAGCCTGTATACCCGGCGGATCTTCCGTTCCCATTTTACCTGCCAATCTTTTACTGAAAACAGCAAAGGGCGAAACGAGGTATATGAATTATGAGAGCCTGAGTGATGGCGGATTTGCTACAGGCAGTATGATGGGTAGTGGTGGTTTTATAGTGTATGATGAAGATCAATGTATAGTTAAGAACACTTATACTTTTGCAAGGTTTTACCGCCATGAGAGTTGTGGACAATGCAGCCCCTGCCGCGAGGGAACGTTATGGATGGATAAGATTTTGAAAAATCTGGAAACCGGTAAGGGAAAAATGAGTGATATTGATTTGTTGTGGGATGTGCAGCGCAGGATAGAAGGTAATACCATATGTCCATTAGGAGATGCAGCAGCATGGCCCGTTGCGGCAGCAATACGTCATTTCCGGGATGAATTTGAGTGGCATGTGCTTAATCCTGAAGAATGCTTAAAACGCAATTATGGATTGGCACATTATGCAGATGCGAGAGAAGTAGTGGCGTGAGAGAAATATCTCGCGACGAACGCAACGGAGCAGCGATAATACGAACAAAACAAGAAATTCAATCTTGAATTGCAGTATTAAACTATTACAAACGCTGGGATAATAAACAACTAACCTATGAACGAGAATGAAGTTGCTACCTTAGCTTTTGACATAGCATTCAAAATCCACAGGAAATTTGGCCCTGGGCTTTTTGAAAGTGTATACGAAGAAGTTTTCTGCTATGAACTTTGCAAAAAAGCAGTTCTCTTTACAAGACAGCAGGGAATTCCATTGATGCACGAGGATATAAAATTGGAAGCAGGTTTTAGAGCTGATGTGATCATTGACAATAAAGTAATCGTTGAAATTAAAAGCGTTGAAGCTTTAGCCAATATTCATTATAAACAGGTATTAACCTATTTGAAATTATCTGGTCTTAAGCTTGGTTTATTGATCAATTTTAATGTAGTGTTTTTGAAAGATGGCATACACAGAATAGCAAACAAATTATAAGCCGTAGCGTCGCTGATTCGTTGCGTTCGTTGCGTGAAATATAAATTGTAACATATTTGAAAGAAAGTATACACAGGATAGCAAACAAATTATAAACCGTCGCGTCGCTGATTCGTTGCGTTCGTTGCGTGAAATATAAATTATGGCCGAAGAAAAAAAATTATTTAAAGTTACCATTGATGGTATTACAATAGAGGTAGAACCGGGTACTACCATCCTCAATGCCGCAAGGAAAATTGGAGGAGAGGTAACGCCTCCTGCTATGTGTTATTACACTAAACTAAAGAATAGCGGAGGAAAATGCCGCACATGCCTGGTAGAAGTGGCGGCTGGCTCAACAGCAGATCCCAGGCCAATGCCCAAGCTGGTAGCATCCTGCAGAACAACGGTAATGGATGGAATGGTAGTGAAAAACACCAGCAGCGAAAGGGTACTGGATGCAAGAGAAGGTGTAGTGGAATTTTTGCTTATTAACCATCCCATAGACTGCCCCATCTGTGATCAGGCCGGCGAGTGCGACTTACAGGATTTGAGCTATGCACACGGTGCCGATGCATCCCGCTTTGACTTCCAAAAAAGAACATTTATCAAACACGACCTGGGTCCCTATATACAGTTGCACATGACCAGGTGCATCATGTGTTATCGTTGTGTATTTGTTGCCGACCAGGTAACCAATAAAAGAGTACATGGTGTATTGCAAAGAGGCGATCATGCAGAAATAGCAACTTATATAGAGAAAGCGCTCGATAATGATTTTATCGGAAATGTAATTGATGTTTGTCCGGTTGGTGCATTAACAGATAAAACCTTCCGTTTCAAAAACCGTGTGTGGTTTACCAAACCGGTAAAAGCCCACCGCGACTGCAGTAAATGTTGCGGCAAAGTACATGCCTGGCTAAGAGGTGACGATATATTGCGGGTAACCGGGCGTAAAGACCAATGGGGTGAAGTGGAAGACTGGATTTGTAACGAATGCCGGTTTGAAAAGAAAAATGTAAAAGATTGGATAATAGAAGGTCCGGCAGAAATAAACCGTCATTCGGTAATATCGCAGGGACATTATTCAGGTAAGATAGGAACCACAAAACCCAATGACACTTTCAGCAAGGTGATGAATGGCAGGCAACCGAAAACATTGATGAGGATTCATGATATAAGCCAGGTAAACCCAACCGGGCTTAATCTTTCGGCAATTCCCGGCCCGGCCCATTCCACTGACTTTGATAAGGCAAACCAAAAAGCACTACCTAAGAAAGAGGAATAAGGAAAATTATTGAACGTATAGAACTTTAGAATATTTATATGATATTACTTACAATAGATTGGGCTTATACCATAGAAAAAATGGTTCTCATCGCCATCGTAATTTCAGTTTCACTACTGATAGCGATGTATGCCACCTATGCCGAGCGAAAAATAGCCGGGGTAATGCAGGACAGGCGCGGGCCTAACAGAGCGGGTCCCTTTGGCATACTTCAACCGCTTGCAGATGGTATAAAACTTTTTTTTAAGGAAGAAATCATACCCAATAACTCCAACAGGTGGTTGTTTGTGCTGGGTCCTTGCCTGGCAATGTTAACTGCAATGATGACCTCCGCCATTATTCCCTGGGGAAGCACTATTGAAATAGCAGGACGAACAATCCCGCTTCAGATAGCAGATATAAATATTGGAATCCTCTACATTTTTGGTGTGGTAAGTATGGGTGTTTACGGTATCATGATTGGTGGCTGGGCAAGTAATAACAAATTTTCATTGATGGCTGCCCTTCGCGGCGCCAGCCAGGCGATAAGCTATGAACTGGCTATGGGTTTATCCCTCATTGCATTGCTAATGCTTACCGGTTCCCTGAGTCTGAAAACTATAGTTGAACAACAGATCAACGGAAATTTCTGGAATATCGTTTACCAACCACTTGGGTTCCTGATATTTTTTGTATGTGCACTGGCAGAGTGTAACCGTGCGCCATTCGATCTGCCCGAAGCCGAGAGCGAATTGAATATGGGATATCACCAGGAGTATTCTTCCATGAAATTAGGGTTCTTCCTGTTTGCGGAATACATCAATATGTTTATCAGTTGTGCTGTAATCGCTACCCTGTTTTTTGGCGGTTATGATATGCCATTTGTAGATGAATCGCAACTAAGCGGCGGTACTGCATTGCTGACAGGACTTGTAGCTTTATTTGGAAAAACCTTTATTCTCATTTTTGTTTTTATGTGGATCAGGTGGACTCTTCCACGCTTCAGGTACGATCAGTTAATGAACCTGGGATGGAAAGGGCTTATACCCCTGGCATTATTAAATATGGTTATTACAGGAGCTGTAGTATTATTTACTATGAAAACTCCCTGATTTAATTGGGTTGTATAGATGTTAAAAATACTTTTGTACAACTTTTTACAATTTCCCGTATAGGGGAATAAAAAAGAAGAAATGCAGGCATTAACACAAAGAGCTAAACCGGTTGACAGAAGACCGATGAACTGGATAGAAAAGATATACCTCTGGAATATCTTCAAAGGCATGCTCATTACTTTCAGACATATTTTTAAGAAAAAAGTTACCATACAATACCCCGAACAAAAAAGGCCCTTCAGCCCGGTGTTCAGAGGATTGCACATTTTAAACCGCGATGAAGAGGGCCGTGAGCGCTGTACAGCCTGTGGTCTTTGTGCAGTTGCCTGCCCTGCAGAAGCTATTACTATGGAAGCAGCAGAAAGACTGCCAAATGAAGAACACTTATACCGTGAAGAGAAATACGCCGCCCGTTATGAAATCAATATGCTTAGATGCATATTCTGCGGGCTATGCGAGGAAGCCTGCCCTAAGGATGCTATTTACCTTAGCGAAACATTTGCACCGGCTAATTACAGCAGAAAAAGTTTTATTTACAGTAAAAATGATCTGCTGATACCGGATCCGAAAACCAAACCGGAGGAATTTAATATTGCAAAAGGACTGATCGAAAAAAAGAAAAAAACAAAATAATTCAACATACACCAAAACGTAGGAACTACAATAATGGGAATAACACAATTGCTTTTTTGGTTGCTCACAGTAATGACACTTGGCAGTGCCCTGATGGTTATTTTCAGCAAAAATCCCGTACACAGTATTTTGTGGTTAATTGTTACCTTCTTCTCAATTTCTGGGCATTATATTTTACTCAACGCTCAATTTCTTGCTATAGTTAATATCATTGTATATGCCGGAGCCATCATGGTACTGTTTCTGTTTGTAGTAATGCTGATGAACCTGAATGAAAGTTCATCTCCGGTGAAAAATAAATGGCTGCGGTTTGCAGGAGTAATATCAGGAGGAAGTTTATTGCTGGTGATGATAGGTGCATTGAAAGATACAGAGAGCATGCAAAAAGAAGTGCTGATGAATACAGGCAATATAGGGCTGATCAATAACCTGGGTATAGTACTGTTTAAAGACTATGTGTTACCCTTTGAGATCAGCAGTGTGTTATTTCTGAGTGCAATGGTAGGAGCTGTGGTAATTGGGAAGAAATAGAGGATAGCTTTAAGCTGTCAGCTTTTAGCTATCAGGTATCAGCAGATAGCAGTCTGTTCCTGGCAGCCAATAGCTGACAGCTGACAGCTAAAAGCCAAAAAAGATTATGACCATCAATCATTATATATTTTTATCAGTTGCTTTGTTTTGTATAGGCATCATCGGTGTTTTAACACGCCGCAATATGATCATCATTTTCATGTGCATTGAATTAATGCTCAATGCTACGAACCTGTTGCTGGTTGCTTTTTCTAAAATGCATTACCTGGCTGCTTCTGTAGCTGATGCTGCTACTACAGCAGGAACTGACGGGCAACTGTTTGTATTTTTCATTATGGTGGTAGCTGCCGCTGAAGTAAGTGTGGGACTGGCAATAATTGTAATGATGTTTCGAAATACACATTCCATTGACGTTAACTTTTTGAACAGACTAAAACATTAAGCATCGCAGTAAAAAATTTTGTTTTGCACTGCATGCACAGATATAACTTATATGAGCAAATTAGTTTACCTGGTTCCGCTGTTGCCATTGATCGGATTTCTTATCAATGGACTGGGAAGGAAAAGTCTTACCAAATCTCTTACCGCCATTATCGGCTGCGGTGTTATATTGATATCTTTTATCATTAGCCTTGTTCTATTTTTTGAAGTAAAAGCAGGACATAGCGAGGTGGTAACTTATTTTGATTTTATCACTGCCGGCAATCTAAAAATACCTTTTGCTTTCCAGGTTGATCAGTTGTCTGTTGTTTTCCTGCTTATTATCACCGGGGTCGGTTTTTTGATACATGTATATTCCACAGCATATATGCACGAAGAAAGCGGAGCACATTATGCCCGTTATTTTTCTTTTCTCAACCTGTTTGTTTTTTCAATGCTGTTGCTTGTATTAGGCGCCAATTACCTGATCATGTTCATCGGTTGGGAAGGTGTGGGTTTGTGCTCTTACCTGCTGATTGGATACTGGTTTAAAAATCCTGAATATACAGCTGCGGGAAACAAAGCGTTCATCATGAACCGCGTTGGTGATTTTGGTTTCCTGCTTGGGTTGTTCTGGCTGATCCAGCAATTTGGCACTTTAAATTATTCTGATATCTTCAGCAAAGCCGGGGATATGAAGATAAATGATGCCGCACTGGTTGGCATCACTTTATTGTTGTTTGTAGGAGCTGTAGGCAAAAGCGCTCAGATTCCATTATATACCTGGTTACCTGATGCGATGGCGGGTCCTACACCAGTATCGGCACTTATCCATGCCGCCACAATGGTTACGGCTGGTGTATATATGATTGCGCGCAGCAATCTGCTTTATACACTCGCACCTACTACCATGGGTGTAGTGGCCATAATAGGATTGGCTACCGCAATCTTTGCTGCAACAATAGCGCTTAAGCAAAATGATATTAAAAAAGTACTTGCCTACTCTACTGTTAGCCAGTTGGGATATATGTTCCTTGGTTTGGGAGTCGGCGCTTTTACAGGAGCTGTATTTCATGTAATGACACATGCATTTTTCAAAGCTTTGTTGTTTCTTGGTGCAGGTTCTGTTATACATGCCATGCATCACGAACAGGATATCAGAAAAATGGGGGGACTTGCCAAACGTCTTCCCGTTACACACTGGACATTTCTGGTTGCCTGTATTGCTATTGCCGGTATCCCGCCATTGAGTGGTTTCTTTTCAAAAGATGAAATACTGGCTGCGGCATTTTCCGCTAATACAGTGTATTGGGTTGTGGGTGTAATAGGAGCGATATTAACTGCCTTCTATATGTTTAGGCTATATGCAACAACTTTTCTCGGCAAGTTCAGGGGCAGTCATGAGCAGGAACATCACCTGCATGAGAGTCCTAAAGCAATGACCTGGCCGCTCATAATACTTGCTATACTTGCAGCAATATCCGGATTTGTTGGTGTGCCTGCTGTATTGGGAGGACACCATGAATTGGAAAATTTTCTTTCGCCCATATTTGCAGGTTCGGTAAAGCTGGTTCATGATCATCATGAAATTGCTCACAGTACCGAATATATGCTGATGGGCGTAGCTGCGGGGACAGCTATCTTAGCTATACTTTATGCAGTTTCAAAATTTAGTAAAAAACCCGACCTTGAAGAAGCGCAGGGATTCGGGCGGGTGCTGCAAAACAAATGGTATGTTGATGAACTGTATGATGCAATATTTGTGAAACCATTGAAAGGCTTTTCCGGATTTTTGAATGCTGTAGTTGAAAAATCCGGTATTGATGGTATAGTAAACGGTGTAGGCAGGCTGGTGAACTATGGCGGGCGCCAGTTGAGATTATTGCAAAACGGGCAGGTAGGCGCCTATATATTAATGATGGTGGTGGCAACTTTGGTTTTATTCATTATTCAATTGTTTGTTTAATAAGCTATGAACCCTAACGACGTATTTATTACATTTCCTGAGTTGCTGGTATGGTTTCCATTGCTGAGCGGATTGATTATTTTTTTACTGAACAAAGAAGATCAGGTAAAAAAACTGGCACTCACTTCATCGTTTATTACTGTTGCTATTGTTGTAGCAAGTTTGTTTTTTACAGATAAAAAGTATTACAATTTTAATAATGTAAGTTATTTCTGGCTGCCTTCGCTAGGCAGTAGTTTCGCTTTGATGTACGATGGCATGGGTCGTATGCTTTGCCTGCTTACCTCACTGGCTTTCCCTTT
The DNA here is from genome assembly GCA_039811345.1 of Chitinophagaceae bacterium. Lineage (GTDB taxonomy): Bacteria > Bacteroidota > Bacteroidia > Chitinophagales > Chitinophagaceae > Agriterribacter. Next base: position 23,524 of record JBDHYJ010000016.1, on the reverse strand, counting down.
GGCTTTTCTTTCTTCATATAATAAAAGCTATACTAAACCCAATTCTTTTTATGGATTGATGCTGCTGATGCAAAGCGGCTTAATAGGTGTATTCTGTGCAATGGATGCACTGGTATTCTACTTCTTCTGGGAACTGGCTTTAATTCCTGCCTATTTTCTTTCTTCAAGATGGGGTGGAGAAAGAAGGATACAAACGACATTCAAATTCTTTGTGTACACATTTGCCGGTTCGCTGTTAATGCTGATCGGCATTATTTATGTGTATCTGCATACACCTGACTTTACTTTTTCTCTTCGTTCTTTCATGAATACCAAACTACCAACCGAGAAAGAAGAGATAATTTTCTGGTTGTTTTTTATAGCTTTTGCTATAAAAATGCCGGTATTTCCGTTTCATACCTGGCAGCCTGATGCTTATGAACAGGCAACTCCTTCTGTTACCATGATATTAAGTGGCGTAATGGTAAAAATGGGTGTATTTGCACTCATCCGCTGGCTGATACCTGTATTCCCTTATGCCTCACAGCTATTTGCAAATTTCATAATCATCCTTGCTGTAATAGGAATGGTTTACGCATCCCTTATTGCATGGATGCAGGATGATCTGAAACGATTGGTAGCCTATTCCTCAATTGCACATATCGGGTTGATGTGCGCAGCAGTATTTGCACGTGATGAAAGCGGAATGAAAGGGGTAATGATACAAATGTTCAATCACGGAATCAACGTAATAGGATTGTGGATAGTTGTAGATCTTATTGAAAGAATATGGGGAACAAGAAAAATATCTGAGCTTGGTGGTTTATCCAATGCTTCTCCGGTATTAACCATCTTTATGGTAGTAATTGCGCTTGCCAATCTTGCACTTCCGCTTACCAATGCTTTTGTAGGTGAATTTTTAATGTTCAATGGATTGTTTTCTCATGGTATATGGACAACGGCAATTGCGCTGTTTTGTATTATACTCGTTGCCATATATACACTTAATATGGTTCGAAGGGTTTTTTATGGGGAAACAAAGAGAGAAAATGTATTAAGTCTTAAGACAATAGATGTGAATGTGAAGACGGCATTAGTGATAGTGGTTTTAATTATTCTGATTTTAGGGATATACCCCAAACCAATGTTTGAACTGACGCAGGATTCGGTAGATGTCTTCATGTCGAAGGTTAAAGGGCTTTTCTGATAAGATGAAAGAAGCTAAATCAGGTAGGCAAAAAAATAGAAATTAATCCGGTAGTTTCCGGTTTTTGAGATATATAAAGGGTATTTAAGAATTATGATTGCAATTATATTATCGGCATTATGGGGCGTTGTAATGATGTTCAGCGGTATTTTTTTTAAAAGAAAATCCACAGCAGGCATTATCGCTATACTGGGCATTGTAGCCTTAATCTTTGTAAGCCTGCTTGAGTATCATTCCTATCTCTACCTTCCTCTCGACATAAAAGGCATGCTTACATTCAGTGCTTTCAGCCAGGTGTTTAATTTGGTTGCCTTCATTTGTACGCTGATTTATTTCCTGCTCAATGCCTCTGAATTTGAAGAAGTGGGTAATGATGTCTATGAATATTATGCACTGATCTTTTTTATTCTTTCCGGTATTTGTATCGTCACTTCATTTAATACACTGCTGATGCTGTTTCTTGGTATTGAAATCATATCTATACCTCTGTATATACTTGCCGGCAGTGATAAACGCAACCTGAAAAGCAATGAAGCATCCCTGAAATATTTCCTGATGGGATCATTTTCCACCGGTATTATGCTTATGGGCATAGTATTTCTTTATGGCGCTACCGGTACTTTTAATATTCAGGCTATGCACCTCGGAGCAGATAAACCTACTCCTATGGTAGCCATCGGTCTTGTGCTGTTACTTGCTGCCATGTCTTTTAAAGTAAGTGCTGCTCCATTTCATTTTTGGGCGCCAGATGTATACGATGGTTCACCAACCATTTTCACATCTTTAATGGCTACCATAATAAAAGTGGCTTCATTTGTAGCATTCCTTCGTTTATTCGATACTGCTTTTGGAAAAATGCATGTTCAATGGCAATTGTTGGCAGCTATTATTGCAGCAGCTACTTTGTTTATCGGTAATATCACTGCGGTTTTTCAGCAGAGTGTAAAAAGAATGCTCTCGTATTCCAGTATTGCACAGGCAGGTTTTATGATGCTGTCAATTTTTGCGCTGAATACATTTGCCAAAGAAGGGATTATACTATATTCAGCAGCTTATAGCCTTGCCTCTATAGGCAGTTTTGCGGTGCTGGTAAAAATGAAAGACTATTCGTTCGAGGGATTCAACGGGTTACGTAAAACAAACCCCTTCCTTGCTTTGATGAATACCATTTTCCTGCTTTCTTTAACCGGTATCCCATTGAGCGCGGGTTTTATTGCCAAATATTATATGCTGATAGGAACGGTAAAAAACGGTAACTATTTCTGGCTTGCCATATTTGCAGTGCTGATGGCAGCCATAAGCGCTATCTATTATTTCCGCCTGATACAAGCTATGTATTTCAAAGAAGGGAATGCTGAAGCTAAACCCCTTTCAACCACCTACAAAGCCGCTCTGGTTATTACTGCCGGGTTGGTCATATTTATTGGAGCCTTCCCCAATGTGCTGATAAAGGCATTATATAATTAGTTGGACATTTGAGGTTGCATAAGGCTGCCTATAGCGAATGTTTCTCCTTTTTGTAAATGCGGGCTTCAATCCTTAATTTTATCATTCATTTCGTCTATATGACCTTTACCGACACAATTGCTTTAGCTTATAAAACTGTAAAGGCAAACAAACTCAGAACAGGTATTACTGTTGCTATCATGGCATTTGGCATAATGGCCCTGGTGGGTATTATTACTGCTATACAGGCGATGAATGCCAGCCTTACAGAAAGCTTTGCAATGATGGGTGCCAACTCATTCAGTATAAGATACAGGGAGATACAGATACGTCTCGGTGATGGTGGCGGCGGGGTTACTAAAACAAGTGCCAGCAACAGGAAGAAAGTCAAAAAATCCAATGAAGGACGTAAAATTACACTTGAACAGGCTAAAGCTTTTAAGGAGCGGTATGATTATCCTGCTAAAGTGAGTATCGGTCTTGGTGGAGTAGGCAGCCAGGTAGTTTTTTTTGGAGATAAAAAAACCAACCCCAATGTGCGGGTTTCCGGTGGAGACGAAAATTATCTTTCTCTGAATGGCTATGAAATTTTATATGGCAGGGATATCAATAAACTTGATGTACAATCAGCCAGTAATGTTTGTGTGCTGGGATATGACGTTGCAAAAATATTCTGGGGAGACCATGTGGAGAAGGCAATAGACAATATAATCCGGGTTGGATCAAATAAATTCAGGGTGATTGGTGTTTTGAAAAGCCGGGGCAGCAGTTCTTTTATGCAGGCCGATAATGCAGTATTTACAACATACAATACTTTAAGACGGCTGTTCAATGTTACAGGCTCCTCATTTTATGTAGGAGTGCAGGTAAATAATGTTAATCAGCTCGACCAGGCTATTGGCGAAGCCGAAGGAGTTTTCAGAAATGTGAGAAACTTAAACGTCACAGAGCAAAATAATTTTTACATTGATAAAAGTGATGTAATTGCCCAGACATTCATCAGTCTTTTAAGCAAAATTTCTCTTGCAGCGGGAGGTATAGGTTTTATTACACTGGTAGGCGCTGCAATTGGATTAATGAATATTATGCTCGTAGCCGTTACAGAACGTACCAAAGAAGTGGGGCTTGTGAAAGCACTGGGCGGAAAGAAAAGAAATATACGGCAACAGTTTTTATTCGAATCAGTGCTTATCAGCCTGACAGGCGCTGCTATAGGTATAATACTTGGGATAATTGTAGGTAATATAATTGGTTCATTGATGAAGGTTTCATTCTTTATTCCCTGGGCATTGATACTTATTGCTATACTGATTTGTTCTGCTGTGGGGCTTATTGCTGGTATTTACCCGGCCTGGAAGGCTTCCAAATTAGATCCAATTGTTGCATTGCGCTATGAGTAGAACCTGAATTTTTCTATCTGAATTTTATTAATGAAGTAAGCGGATAGCGAAGATTACGATAGCCCATCATATCTACTTTTACATTGCCCACCACTATCGGGCTTTCAATACGCAGGGGTAGATGATTTGCATCATCACTAACCCACACAGTCATTTTTTCTCCGCCTTCAAACATAGAGCCTTTAATAAGTAGCGGTTTAAACTTAATGGTGCGAAACTTGCCATAGCGTGTTTTAATTGTTTCTTTACCCATATACCTGATGTAAATATTATGTATTTCATCATCAAGAAATAAGTTGAGATAGATTTTGTCGCCTACTTTGTAGTTATCAAAATTGATATTTCTTGCATAGTACACGGCACTGATAACATCGTGTATGCAATCAGGTGTTTTGTACACACCTGTAGTTGTAACTACACTGTTTGCTTCATGATTAAAGCTTGCATTTTCATATTTTTTATACCCCCCTTCATCTATATTTCTGATAAACCGGTAGGGTTTAAGATTGCTGGTATCCATATAGGTTTCATACCTGTCCCTCACCTTGAAAATCCAGTCATAAGAAGAATTAGAATACCCCTCTCCCACTGCATGGTATACCGGCTTCCCATTATAGCTTTCTACCTGTGCAGTAAAAATGGCTGTTCCGGCATCAACGTATAATCCTACTACGTTGTAATATACTTTTAATATAATTTTTTCACCAGATGAAAAGCAGGCATTCTTTATTCCGCAAAAATCACTGTCTGCGTTCAAACGAATACTCATCATTAAAAATACCAGCGAAACGAATAACTTTATCTTCATCTCTTTGTATTAAATATTTTTAACCCCAGAACCAACGCGCTTCCGGCCAATGCCGGAACCACAAGATTGATCAGCCATATACCTGTAGACGCTGCATATATGCCCAATACATTTGTACTGCTCAACTGAAACAACATTATTGCAGCTTTACCACGCAGTCCCACCTCAAGTAAAGCAATAGTTGGTACCAACGCTAATATAAGGTATAAAATACTTATCAGCCAGAATGCATCATGCGCATATATATCAACGTGCATTATTTCAAGCAGCAATATATATGCATAGACGAAAAGCAAATATCTGCAAGCAGATAAACTCAACACTCTTAACAAAATTGTAACATGAATATTTTTCAAGACTTCAAAGTATTGCAGCCATTTATTACGAAGTTTCAACAGCTTCAAGCCTCGCACCATCCAGTCTAATCTAAAATAAAACAACAATAATACGGCAGCCATAACAAACACTATTCCTTCCGTTATCTGCAACCACAGTGGCATTAATTCGATATCAACAGAAATTTCAGCTAACCGGTAATGCTGAATCAGCAAGCCAGCACCACCCAGAATCAATGTTACAATGAGTTGACTTAGGCTGCCGATAATTGTAAGGGCAACCGATGATATGCGCAAACCTTCCTTTACATACATCATTCGTCCGCCATATTCCCCTACCCGATTAGGAGTATTCAACCCAAACGCCAAGCCTGTAAGCACCGCTTTCAGAGAGCGCCACAAAGAGATTTGCTGCAAGGGCTTCATCAACACCTGCCATTTCCTTGCTTCTACTGTCCAGTTGCAACACATCAGTACCACAATCAGCAGAAATTGAAAAGCGAATTTACCATTGATTGCTTCTTTGATATACCCGAAAGATTCATCCAGATTTGGCTGACGGATTATCTGTTTGTAAATAGACCATGTGATCCAAATGAACAGCAGCGGTCCCAGAATCCGGTTGAATAAAATTTTGATACTTTTGTCTGGTAACTTCATTTCAATCAAAAATAAGTTTCGTATTGCAAACAGGGCAGATCATTTTAGGAATTGACCCCGGAACATTAGTCATGGGGTACGGGGTTATTTGTGTTAACGAAAGAAGTATCGAATTATTGGAAATGGATATCGTTAAGCTTCCGGCCAAAAAAGATAATTATGAGAGGCTTATGATCATCCACAGCCAGGTGCAATCTTTGATTGCAAAATACAAACCAAATGAGTTTGCTATTGAAGCCCCGTTTTTTGGGAAAAATGTACAAAGTATGCTTAAGCTTGGCAGAGCCCAGGGAGTAGCCATAGCCGTAGCAATGCAAAGCGGTATTCCGGTAACAGAATATTCTCCAAGAAAGGTTAAGCAATCTATAACCGGTAACGGTAATGCAGACAAACTACAGGTATGGGAAATGCTGAGGAGAATAACTGTCATTAATGAAGTACCCCAATACTATGACGCATCAGACGCCCTTGCAGTAGCTGTATGCCATCATTTCCAAATCAATTCAGCTCTTAAAAATAATAAACATGCCATTGCCCCTTTAAGACGTAAAAAGGTTAGCTGGGAAAATTTCGTTTCTCAAAACCCCAACCGTATTCTCAGGAAGTAATAGCACTCCCTGGGTAACTCCTATAAATTTGCGATAATTTTTTCCTGCACTTTTTTTAATTCTTCAGGCGAAAGCTTAAGCTTGGGCCGGGCGAAATTCAGGTCACCGATGCTATTGATTGGAATAAGGTGAATATGTGCATGAGGCACTTCAAGCCCAACTACACTCATACCACATCGGTTGCAGCTAAATGATTTTTCAATGGCCTTTGCTACAGGTTGGGCAAACTTCATAAGCTCGCCCAGGTAATCAGCAGGCAGATCAAAAAGATTGTCTACTTCAATTTTGGGGATGACAAGAGTATGCCCTTTCACTAAAGGGAAAATATCCAGGAAAGCATAGCACTTATCATTTTCAGCTATTTTATAAGATGGAATTTCGCCGGCAATTATTTTTGAAAAAATCGTCATGGTACAAATTTAAACAAAACCGGTAAGGGTGTAACCATAAAAAAGGCCATCCTTTACAGGACAGCCCTATATGAATGCATACAGAATTTATATACCTATCTCTTCTATTTTAAATTTCAATACTCCAGCAGGCGCTTTAACCTCAGCTATTTCTCCTACCTGTTTACCAAGAACTCCCTGACCAATAGGGGAAGTCACTGAAATTTTACCCATTTTCAAATCGGCTTCTTTTTCAGAGACAATCTGATAAGTTACTTTTTTGCTGGTATTGATATTGGTAAGTGTCACCTTTGTAAGGATACTTACTTTACTGGTATCAATGGAATCAATTTCGATAATCCTTACATTGGCTATATCACCTTCCAGTTTTGCAATCCTCGCTTCAAGTATGCCCTGGGCTTCTTTAGCAGCATCATATTCAGCATTTTCTTTCAAATCACCTTTTTCACGGGCTTCAGCTATTGCTCTTGAAGCTGCAGGTCGTTGTACTCCTTTCATCTGCTGAAGTTCAGCTTTCATCTGCTCAAGGGTTTCGAGGGTGACATACATTACTTCGCTCATGGCTTCTCCTTTTTTGATAATAAAAAATAAAAAAATAACAACGCCCCGGATATTATCCGAAGCGTTGCATTTAAATTTGAAAACAAAACTAATAAAAAGCTGATAAAAAAGAGAAAAATATTCTGTGAAAAATTAAATTTTCAATTTTTCCAATACAATTTTAGCCATTTTAAAAAAAGCTTCATGGCTATAGCCTGCTATATGTGGAGTAATAATAACATTTGGCTGCCTAATAAGCCAGTCAAGCTGAGAACGCTCGGTTTCGTTGTAAGATTCGAGTTTTTCATTTTCAAGAACATCTAACCCGGCGCCTGCAATTTTACCGGATTGCAGGGCATTGATTACTGCATTAGTATCATGCACTTTCCCCCTGCAGGCATTTAAGAAATAAGGCTTACGTTCAAGACTATTAAAAAAGTTATCGTTTGCCATGTGATATGTCTCATCCGTCAATGGCACATGCATACTAATAACATCTGCATACCGGGTAATCTGCTCCGGACCGGCCTCATGTACCCTGCCGGAAGCAAAGCCAAATTTATATTTGTCGTAAGCCAATATCTCTACATCAAATGAAGAAAGCACTTTGGCAAATGCTCCGCCTGCATTTCCAAATCCAATTATACCAACCGTTTTACCACTCAGTTCCGTACCCCGGTTAGCGTCACGTATCCATTTGCCATCGGCAACTTCACGACTGCTGCTGCAAATCTTATTCATAAGGCAAAGCAATACTCCAAGTGTTTGTTCTCCTACGGCATTACGATTTCCTTCCGGGCTGCTTTCACAAATTATTCCCCTGGATTGTGCATAATCTACATCTATGAGTTCCATACCGCTTCCCAGTCTGCCAATCCATTTAAGTAAAGGAGCCCGGTCAATCATCGCCCGGTCTATTTTGAGGCGGGTAGTAACAATGAGTCCTTCCACATCGGTTATTTCCTGCGCAAGCTCATCATAAGTAATCTGGGGACGGTAAACAACCGTATATTCTTTTTCCTGCAATCTGTCTAAAAGATACTGGTGAACTTTAGCTGTAACTATCGCTTTTTTCATAAACTCCTATAATGGATTTGATTTGTATTGAATGTTGTTGCCTTGAATAGTGAATGAGCAAAAGTGAATTGGTGAGGAGTGAGACATTAAATTCAACGGTTCATCTTTTATTTCTCTCATATTTTTGATTTCAAATTATAGTTATATTATAACCTGACTTCTCATCAATTCGGTATTGTCTAAAACTTCCCCCTTACTACATACCCTTTACCACTTACTACTCACTATTCAATTCTTCCCTTCCATTACTCAGTTCAACAAAATCGGCTACACTCAGTTGTTCTGCACGTTTGTCAAAAATCGGATTTTTAAGTATTGCTTCATCAAATAAATTCCTGACTGCATTTCTTAACATCTTACGCCGCTGGTTAAACGCTGTTTTCACCAGTGTAAAGAAAAATGCTTCATCTCTGATAGGTAAAGCTACCGGTCTGGGAGTGAGCCTGATTACCGCACTTTTCACTTTTGGGGGTGGATTAAAACATTGTTCATGCACTTCAAAGAGATATTCCACGTCAAAAAAAGCCTGTATCAGCACACTCAGAATTCCATAAGTTTTATTTCCATGTTTAGCCGCTACCCGTTGGGCTACTTCTTTCTGAAACATTCCGATTACTGTATCAACATCCGCTCTCCATTCCAGTACTTTAAATAGAATCTGCGATGAAATATTATAAGGGAAATTACCTATTACAGTAAACCTGCCCGAAAAAGGATTGCTGATATCCAAAATACTGTCGTGAATAATTTTTCCCTTAAGTTCCGGGAAATTTGCTTCAAGAAAATGTATTTTTTCTTCATCCAGTTCTACAGCTTTAAAAATAATCCCGGGAATATCAACCAGGTGCCTGGTAAGCGCACCTCCTCCGGGACCAATTTCGAGTAGCTGAGTGAAAGGGCGCTGACGCAGGGTAGCAATAATCTTTGCCACTATATTTTCATCCCGCAGGAAATGCTGCCCCAGTGACTTTTTTAATGTATACATCGAGGCGTTAAAAGTACGAAAACAAGCAACAAAAGTGTAAATTCGCCGCTCAACAGCAATAATTATGTCGAATCAAAATGACAAACCATCTATAGGAATTTCATGCGGTGATATTAATGGCATTGGCACAGAACTTATTATTAAAACATTTTCCGACAGCAGGATTTTGGACTTGTGTACACCAGTTATTTTTGGTTCGAATAAGCTGATCAATTTTTATCGTAAAACTATCCCGGACGTCAATTTTATCTTTCAAAATCTTAAAGATATCAACCGGATATATCCAAGGCAGGTGAACATATACAACTGCTGGGAAGAAGAGATTAACATTACACCCGGTTTGATGAATGATACAGGAGGTAAATATGCAGTAAAGTCGTTGCAGGCTGCGGTTAATGCCCTTAAATCAGGGCAGATACAAGGCTTAATCACCTGTCCTATCCACAAAAAAAATGTTCAAACCCCTGATTTCAATTTCAGTGGCCATACTCCATTTTTGAAATCTTATTTTGGGGCTAATGATGTATTAATGCTGATGTGTTCGGATAATATGCGGGTAGGATTGGTAACAGAACATGTGCCGGTGAAAGATATTGCACAGTATATTACCAAACAGGCAATATTAAAAAAACTTCAGATACTAAAAGAAAGTCTTCAGAAAGATTTCGGAATTGACAAACCACGTATTGCAGTTCTTGGATTAAACCCACATGCCGGCGATGAAGGCTTGGTTGGGTCGGAAGAAGAAGAACAAATCAAACCTGCCATTAAAGAAGCGAAGTACAGCAATATACTGGCTTTTGGCCCCTATAGTGCAGATGCATTTTTTGCAAGGGGCAGTTACGAAAAGTTTGATGCGGTGCTGGCGATGTATCACGACCAGGGGCTTATTCCATTCAAATCGTTATCGAAAGGAGAAGGGGTAAATTACACAGCCGGGTTATCTGTAGTGCGTACCTCACCCGATCATGGAACCGCATTTGATATAGCAGGTAAGAACAAAGCTGATGAATCATCTTTCCGTCAGTCCATATACACTGCATTAGATATTTTAAAACAAAAAAATGAATATACTCAAAACCGTTCTAACCCAATGAAACGTATGTCCGACGCAGTTCTGACAAATGCAGAGGATGAAAAAATAGAAGATAATACTCAAAATGAAGAAGGGTAAGATATAACTGATCCTACCCTTTTATAATACGTTGATAATTGAATTTCTCTTCTCTCTTTACAGGAAATTGTCACTTTCTCTGTAAGCTTTTATCACAGCCATTTCACCTTCTTTCCCGGGTTTCGAATTGCCATGTTCCATTCCCATAACACCCCTGTATCCGCGGCTGTGGATATATTTGAAAATATTTTTATAGTTTACTTCGCCGGTTGTAGGTTCCTTTCTGCCAGGGTTATCTCCAATCTGGAAATAAGCGATTTCATTCCACGCCCATTCGATATGCTTTATTAGATTACCCTCATTTTTTTGCATGTGATATATATCGTACAATACCTTACAGCTTGGACTATTCACACCCCTGCATATCTCATAAGTTTGATCGGAGGTACGCAAAAAAAGATCGGGGGTATCGCTCAGCGGCTCAAGCACCATTATTATACCATGTGGTTCAAGTATTTCGGCACCGCGTTTCAGTGCATCTATCACATTACCTGTTTGTATTCCTATAGGCAGGTTGCGTTCAAAGTCGCCGGGCACAACGGTCACCCATTTGGCATTTACCCGTTTGGCAACCTCAACTGAAGTGCGGCATCCTTTCAAAAATATATCCAGGTGCTCCTGTTTTCCAGCGGCCAGTGTATTAGCACCATTGCCGCCCTTGGGTACAACAAACACACCCATTACCATTCCAAGTTTAGCAAGGGTTTCGCCAATTTTTGTTTGTTGCTCCACCGATCGTCCCGCCAAGCCGTTATCTTCTATAGCCCGAAATCCCTGATCATACATATATTTTATCTGATCTATAAAATCATTGCCGGCATTATTTTTAAACATACCGTCATGAGGAGCATAATTAAGATTAAAAGTCTTTTCTGCATTACTGCCATTAAGATTTTCGTCAGACTGACTTCCTGCCAATACAGAGGAACCAACCAGGGTGGAAGCGCCTGCCAGTATCCCATTCTGTAAAAAATTTCTTCTTTGCATATAATTGTCTTTTTAACCTTTAAAGTAAAGCAAACTATTTCAAAATCAGTAAAACAATTTTTCTTACCTTTCGTCCTCAATAATAAAGGATTTACGAGTGAAAAAGACAGGACTTTCAGTATCGTTATTTTTTTTTGTGATATTTCATTCAACTGCTCAACCTGGCAATCAGGCATTTGAAGCATATAGTGAAAAAGTTCCCGGGACCAAATTCGAAATTAAAATGGTTCCTATTCAGGCAGGTAGTTTTTTAATGGGCAGTGCGGATACCGACCCACAGAAAAAACCTGATGAAATACCCGCCCGCCATGTAAAAGTGGCTGCATTTTGGATGAGTACTTTCGAAATCACACACGATATTTTTGACGCTTTCTTCAGGGACGATGCTACTTCCGTGGGATCTGAAGTAGATGCTGTTACCCGCCCCACCCCGCAGTATATTGACCTGAGTTGGGGAATGGGGAAAACCGGGGGATACCCTGTAAACAGTATGAGCCAGGATGCCGCACTGATGTTTTGCCGCTGGCTGTATAAAAAAACCGGTGTATTTTACAGGTTGCCCAGTGAAGCTGAATGGGAATATGCATGCCGTGCAGGCGCATCAACCATTTATCCATTTGGTGATAACCCAAAAGACCTTGATAAATATGCATGGTATAAAAAAAACAGTGCAGACAAATATCATAAAGTAGGTCAGAAATTGCCTAATGCCTGGGGACTTTATGATATGCTGGGTAATGTAGCCGAGTGGACGCTTGATCAGTATGATGAAAAATATTTCGAAAAAATTACTGACAACAGTGATGCAACAATAGTGGAACCGGTTAAACGCTACCCAAGATCAGTACGTGGCGGCAGCTACCTGGATGGACCTGAAAAACTAAGGAGTGCAGACAGGGAACATTCAGAGTCTTCATGGAATAAGAGAGATCCTCAGATTCCAAGAAGCAGGTGGTGGCTTACTGATGCAATGTTTGTAGGGTTTCGCATTATTCGTCCACAGCAACAGCCAACTACAGATGAAGCCAATGCATTCTATGATAAATATTTAAAAAAATGATTGCTCATATAAATAAATATTAAATAAAGTTTTATGAAAAAGCAGGATTCCAATAACAATGCATCAACAAGGAGGGAATTTGTAAAAAATTCAACTCTACTCGCGGGAGGTCTTTTGGCAGCACCCCTTCTCTCAAAAGCCAACTACTTCTCCGGTGCTGATGACACCATAAAAATTGCACTGATAGGTTGCGGTGGCAGAGGTACAGGAGCCGCCACACAGGCATTATCTACAAAACAAAATGTGAAGATTGTAGCTATGGCGGATGCTTTTCGCGACAGGCTCGACCATGCATATAAAGAGCTTACCTCCGGTGAGATAGACTCTAAACGAATTGATGTGCCCGAAGAAAATAAATTTGTAGGATTTGATGCTTACCTGAAAGCTATTCCACTTGCAGATGTTGTACTACTGGCCACTCCTCCCGGATTTCGCCCGATACATTTTGAAGAAGCAGTAAGGCAGGGCAAGCATGTTTTTATGGAAAAACCAGTAGCAACAGATCCAGCAGGAGTAAAGAGAGTGCTGGATGCTGCTGCAGTCGCTAAAAAGAAAAAACTGAATGTAGTAGTAGGACTGCAGAGACATTATCAAAACTCCTACAGGGAGTTACTCAAACGCAAAGATTTGATTGGCGATATTACATCTGCACAGGCCTGGTGGAATAATGATGGTGTGTGGGTGCACCCAAGGAAACCCGAGCAAACAGAAATGGAATACCAGATGCGCAACTGGTATTACTTTGTATGGCTTTGCGGTGATCACATCAACGAGCAGCATATACACAATATTGATGTTATCAACTGGTTTAAGGGAGCGTATCCCGTGAAAGCACAGGGCATGGGTGGCAGAGAAGTGAGAACAGGAAAAGATTATGGTGAAATTTTTGATCATCATTATGTAGAGTTCCACTATGCTGACGGTTCAATCCTGAACAGCCAATGCCGGCACCAGCCTAAAACAATGAGCAAGGTTGATGAACTGCTTATTGGCACAAAAGGAAAAATATTTACGGGTGCTGCTAATATTGTAGATCATAAAGGAAGGGTACTCTATCAGTTTGACAGAAAAACAGAAAATAATCCCTATCAAACCGAACATGATGAACTATTTGAAGCAATTGCAAAGGGTCAATATAAATTTGATAATGCTGAATATGGCGCTAAAAGCACAATGACAGCTATCATGGGACGTATGGCCACCTATAGCGGTCAGGTAATTGATTGGGATAAGGCACTTAACTCAGGACTGGATCTGCAACCTAAACAATATGACTTTGCAGCCATACCACCGGTTGTGCCAAACAGTGATGGATTCTACCCGGTAGCGGTGCCTGGTGTTACACATTACGTGTAATATTTGTTCAATTTTATTTTTGTTTTAATAAAAGCGCTTCATTGGAGCGCTTTATTTTTATTATCATATATCAATGAAAAAAACACAATAATTTTTTTTAGTTGAAAAGTCATCTCCTATTTTTGTCAAACAAATCCGCACTACGAGATGGCTTCACAATCTCAACCAGTGCCACTCCTTAATAAAGCCATTTTAAATCCCAGGGCATTAAACCAGAGCATCTGACATAACCATTCTTTTAACCGTAGACGAATTTCCAAATCCTGTTGTAAATCTGCCAGGTCTTTTTGTTTGGTATTTTCAATATCACATCAATGGACTACCGGTTATTAGTGCAGCAGCACACATTCACACATCTCTAAAATTGAAAAAATGAAGAAGTTGATTGTATTGATTTACATAGCAGCCGCTACTATCCTTTTTGGATACGCAAAAGCCGAAGTGGTAATAACATCGTCTTCTGTTCCTTCATTTACTGCTCAGCCTGTAAAAAAAATATTTGAACAGCTAAGTGTAAAGATAGTTGACAATAAAGCTGAGATTAGCTGGAACACATCCAATGAGCATAACAATAAACAATTTGAAATACAGCGTAGCAGCAGTAATGAATCTTTTAAAACAATAGCGATATTCTTTACTCTCGAAGACAGTTTTAAAACAAAAGAATATAAGTTTAAAGATGAATTGAAAGGCGTTGAGGGTGGAAAACTAAGCTACAGGATAAAACAAGTGGGGCTGAACGATCAGAGTATATACAGTAAGGTGATAGTTGTAAACCTATAAACCTGGTTAACAATAGCAAAAAGATCTTATTAAAGTTTATATAGAGGTTGTGAATTCCTAATCGGAAAAAGGCCCCTTGTCTAAGGGGCCTTTCTATACAATTAAAATTATTCCTTCCCCTTAAATAGTAATAACTTTAAGACACCATCCATTCCGAGTATCATTTAATTTCCTTTGCTAAAAACCGGTAATTAATTCGAACACACTCATTGTCCGTACCCGAATAATCAACTAAAACACGAGACAATGAAAAGTATTATCGGTACCATTAGTGCTATTGCCATTATTTCCTTTTGGGCAATCGCAATACCCTGCACTGCAATTGCCGGCGGGGGAAAAGAAAAGAAAACAAAAACTGTAACAACAGAAGACTCTGTTGCCTCAGTTGAGATCGTTTCTTTTACGGGTCAATCTATTGCCAACCGTATAGATCTTTCCTGTAAAGTAAAAAGTAATTGCTGCTACAACATTATAGTAGAACGAAGCAGAAACGGAAAACGCTTTAATCCTATCGGGGTATTTTCGGATAATAAAGCCCTGGCTGAATATGCGCTATCGGATGAGTCCCCCTTGCACAACACCAATATTTATCGCCTGAAAGTTATTGACAACAGGGGAAATATCAGCTATTCCAAACTAATGGTTGTACAATTATATGATACTGAAACTCTGTCAATGGTAAGTGTAACTCCTAATACGCTTTTAAATAACCTGCACATTAATGTGCAGCTAAAAAACAAAGCCATGATAGTAATGCGGATTAAAGATAAAAAAGGGAATGAAATTTTTAAGCAAAAGCAAACAGGAACCGAAGGATTTAATAGTTACGAGATGGAGGGAACGGGAAAAATGAAGCCTGGCAATTATTCTCTGGAAGTACTTGTTAACAGTAAGGATATATTAAGTGTGCCTTTAATCAAAAGTTGATTAATCGCTAACTGCAACATAACCCCGTTTTCTCGAATATCCGCGAAAGCGCAGATTATCATCTGCGCTTATTTATTTTTACCAAGATAATCCTGCAAATTTTTTACGTACTCTTCAAAAGCTTTTATTCCCCTTGAGGTAATTTTGCAAATAGTAAGCGGATAGTTGTTTTTAAACTTTTTGGTAACTTCAACATAACCTGCTTCTTTTAATTTTTGTATCTGCACACTCAGGTTACCCGCTGTTGCATTTGTCTTCTCTTTTAAATAAACAAACTCTGCTTCTTTTACACCCATAAGAAGAGACACTACCGCAAGCCTTAGCTGTGAATGTAATATAGGGTCCAGGTCTTTAAACATCCTTCTCTTTCTTTTGTTTCAGAAAACGGTTCCGCAACATTAATCCGGGTATCAACCAGCAACATATTGCAGCAAAAGCAGTTAGTAACATATCATAGGTAAACGAAGTAAACAAAGAAACAGCAAAACAAACATAACAAATTAATGCCCCGGCAATAAGCGGTTTATAATTTGTAATCAATCCGGTTGCCAATGTAGGGAAAGCGTATAAGATCATCATTATTGACGAAAAGCTCGGCGGAAACACCCGGAAAGGTTTTATTTCACCTGTGGCAATATTCTTAGAAAACAGTTCTAAGCCATCGTTGGCTAACAATCGCTGACTGGTATAATAAGTAACATTGGCATAGATGAGCATTGCAAATATTGATATTACATAAACGATCCAGATAATATCAACATAAGATTCCTGGTATGTTTTGACCACTTTTGATTTACTTTCTTTAATACCGATCCACACCTGGGGAATAATTGCAACAAGCGTCAATATCCATACATCAAAGCCAATTGAAAAATGCCAAAAGGATTGTATGAAACTTACTATTGCACAAAAACCGACAACGGTTCCCCACAAAATAATACTCGCACCGCTTTCATGAAAATGGCTTTTAGTTTTGCCAATCATTTCGGTAATCAGCTTCAGGCTTTCCTGTTCTGTGAATTCTTTCTGAGGCATAACTGTAGTTTAATAATCAAATAAATTTCAATACACTACAAACTATTGTTTATTTATAGGTTGCAAGCATTGCTTCAACCTGCTCCTTACCCCAATGCGGATATAATGGTTTTACCTGTTCTGCTTTCAACAGTTCCAGCGTCTTTTCAAGCATCGGTTTTGCTTTATCTTTTCCACCACCAAATTGCTCAGGGGTATTGTACACTCCGCTTGCCTGCAGGTAGTGCAGCCTCGGGTTATTCGGATCCAACTGTAACCCTTTTTGCATGGCTGCATTTGCCTCAGTGCCATAGGTGCTCCACCTGGTTTGCGGATCCACCAGCATCTGCTGTGTAGAAGCCATATAGCTTACTGCACATATTTCGGCATTGTCGTTTATAGCTTCTGCTTTTGCACATAAAGCTTTTATCTTAGCAGCATTGGCATCTTTGTCAACACCGTTATCTGTCCATCCGATAGTAGAAAGACTAAGTGCTGCATAATAGTAAGGCAGCCATTGTGTTTTTTCGGCATCACCTATCCGCTGAAATGCATTTGATAATTCAATATAACCGGCAGTGGTTTTTACGGTATCAAATTTTGCAAGGTTAGCCTCCATCGCTTTTACATACTTATCACTTTGTGCCATAGCAGATATTGACAGTATGGTGGCAGCAAACATTAATATTGACTTCTTCATGGTTTATTTTTTTTCCTCTTCCCTGCAGGAGGTTTGATTAAGTTTTCCATACTTCAGGGATAGTATGGCATATTGTAAAAAAAGAGTTTAAAGATTATTATTAATAGCGTCTTCGGTTCTGTCTATACCCAAACTAATAAAGGCACCTATAAAAACAAATGTTTTTGATGGAGGCAATACAGGCATCTTTCTTACTCCATCATAAGAATAGTTATACCCATATATCTGGTTAATACCAAAAATATTATTAACCGAAAGCACCAATACAGTAAATACCTTACTGTCTTTCTTCATAAGATTGGGCAAATAGTTAAGACTGAAACTTACGTTATGGTAGTCCATTGTTTTACCCCTATCCGTAAATTTATAATTACTCCCATCGTACGCAATATGATAATAAGGACGACCGCTGGCATAAGTATATGACATATTGAATCCGGTTTTCCATTTCATAACAAATTTTTTGGCCACTAAAGAAGCTGTATGTTTTGCTGCGAAATTTGGTTGAATGGCATATGGGAAATTAGTATAGTCCCTTTTTGTATCGAGGTACGAATATGAAATCCAGTAATCTACATTCTTTATACTTTTCTTGTCGCGCCAGAACAATTCTATCCCTTTAGCATCACCATATCCTTTGTTATTTATAGCAACCTGCTGGTTAGGATTGATCTGGTTGGTTTTTATCAGGTCATTATATTTTTTGTAAAATACTTCTACCCTGAATGTTGTTTTACCCGTCACCTTTTGATACTGTACAATATAATGGGTGGCTTTTGAAAATGTAAGTGCATAAGGTGTTGGCAGGTATCTCTTCTCCGGGTTCTGATAGAAGATACCATACGCCACCGAAGCCTGGCTATGTTTACCTGTTTTATAGGCCAATGATATGCGTGGTGCAATATTGGTTTTATTTAGCAGCGATGAATTTTCTAATCTACCACCAAATTTTGCTGCAAGGTCATTGGTAATATAAATGTCGGTTTCTGCAAACGCTGATTTCAAATGTTCAATAATGCTGCTGCTGAACTTTTGACCGTTGGGTAAAGTAAAATACGATTTCTCATTACTATAATTATATTCACCACCGAAACGTAAAACTGAGAGCCCCACAATTCTTTTGTCTATCACCAATTTTCCATTAAAATAGTTTCCGGGTGACTCAAGTTGAAAATTCTTGTATTGCAGTTCAGGTATAACGGCTTCTTTATTCTGCATATCCAGCATACCTCCTGTAATATGGTCTTTATTATTTGAATAAGATATTCCCGTATTCAGTTTCCATCCATTCCCTAAATTTTCCCGATACGACAGATTATGGTACATGTTGAAATTCCTGATATCAAATGCATCTTTAAAACCGGCAGAATCAATACTTGCTGTGCGTATACCCAGTCTGTTACTGCTGAAATATCCATAGTATTTAATAATACCGGTCTCCGAGGTTTTAATTCTGAAATTAGCATCGCCTTCGTGATATTCCGGAATTTTGGAATAATCCTGCCTTTGCTTAATTGCTTTAAATGCAAGCCAGAGATTGGCATAACTATAGCTTATGCCCCAGGATGATTTTTTATTTTTTGCGAGATGCTGATGCCCGGCATTCAGACTTAAAACAGATATACCAAAATCGCTGGAGCTTTGTTCAGGCAGATCAATCGATTCTAATATCAACGCAGATGACAATGCTTGTCCGTATAAAGCAGAATAACCGCCGGTGCTAAACACAGTTCCTTTGAACAGGAATGGAGAAAACCTGCCACGCTGGGCAATACCGGGCACACTGCTGTAAAAAAAGTTGTTTACCAGTGTACCATCAATAAATGTTTTTGTTTCTGACGCAGTTCCACCCCGCACAAAAAGTCCTTCGCTTTCTCCTACCTGCTGTGCACCTGGTAATGTTTTTAGTGCTGCAGTAACATCTGCATCTGCACCCGCAGTAGTGGCAACATCTATCGAATTCAGCACTGTAACCCTTTTCTTATCTCCCGCCTCAAAGCTGCCTGCAGTTATTACAACTGCTTTCAACTCACTTACTTCCTCTTTAAGAATAATATTCAGTTTTATATCCGTCGTCCCTGAAAGTTGGATACTTTGCTCACCGGGTTTATAGCCAACAGCAGTTGTTACCAGCACAAAAGTTCCCTTTTCCGTTGAAGTAAAAGAAAAGTTGCCGGAGGAATCAGAAGTTGCCCCGTCATAAGTATCCTTTAATGTAATACTCGCCGAAGGAACCGGCTTCCCTTTTTTATCTTTTATATTACCAGATATTTTTGATTGCGCATCCGCTACACCAACTATCATGAGCAGAACAAACAAGCTATATAAAACTTTCACGATTAGTAAATTTATCTCGAAAATAAAGTGGTTTATATTATAAACCAAATATTTTTAAGAATAAATTTTTATCCTTGCATTTAGTCATTTAAAACACCTCTGTGTGTTACCAAAAATAGTTTTTCAGAGTATAGCCTATTCTACCCTTCATTATCTTGTTTGCAAACTGTTACAGTTCGATATGTGTACTTCGATTTAATTTACCTTTAAACATATTTTAAATGCAGATCAGATAAAACCCGAAACAAGAATAGTTGATTTGAATATGGAGATGAAAAATTTAAACAATTAAAACAGGGAATTTTTTTTCAACCCAAATAAATAAGGTAATGAACAGACTGGTTGTAATTGGCATAATATTGATAACCGTGTTATGTTTATGTAATACAATTTTCAGGGATATTCATATAGAGAAGCTATACCCACCCGACCTGCGCAACAGGGTAGTGGGAGCGCGTTTACAAATGGATGGGAAAATGCCTTATTTCCACAAATGGAAACCAGAGGAGGGGCTTAGATATTATGATTTGCAAAACTTTGACACTTTTAAAGTATCTAATAGTACGGCCAGTCCTTTTTTTCATCAATTGATGTACCCGGTTGCCAATATGCAACAAAGAACCATTTCCAGGCTATGGATTGGAGTGCAATATATATTACTGCTTTTGCTGACAGCCATGGCTTTTCAGTTTTGCCAAACAAGGATGCAGCAATTACTTGTGCTGGCAGTTGCTATTTCTTTTCTTTTTACAGAAGCGTGGATCAATTTAATCGCAGCAGGCCAGATGTATTTATTTATTCCTTTTCTCGCCATGCTATGTTACTATCTTTTGAATAAACCTGCCAATATCATCGGTGCTGTGTTTGCCGGTTTTTTTGCTGTTTCATTAATCCTTATACGGCCTAATGCGATTATAATTTTTTTCCCGATGTTGTTTTTAATGAGTAAATACAGTTTGCGATATAAAATGGCATTTTTTATACCCGTCATTTTATTGCTGGGTTTAATTGCCTGTAGTGAACGACAACGGGCCTTATGGATTGAGTATGCCCAAAGCCTAAAAGAACAATTAAAAATTCATCAGAATTTAAACCCTGTCATTCAGGACAATGGGAAGGATCCGGGATTTACTAACTGGGAAGGTTGGAATATGGATGATGTTAGAAAAGAAGAAGCAAAAACATCATATAAAAATTATTCTGAAAACGGTAATTTATTTGTAGTGGTCAGAGGAGTAACAGGAAAACAACTTTCTCCGACCTTTTTAAACATCTCTTCTTTTTTGCTGATTTTTATTTTGATGTTTTCCTTTTACTATTTTACCCGTAAACAGGGGTTTGCACTTTATAACATAGCAATTTTCGGGTTTTGTTTGTATATGGTCTCCGATCTTTTTTCGCCCATGTACAGGCACCAGTATTATACTACTCAGTGGTTTTTTCCCCTGTTGCTTGCTGCAGCAGGGTATACAAAAAGTTTTAAATGGATATATGCCATGATTGCGGCAGGTATTTTTTTAAATATTATAAATATCTCATTCCTTAAAATGGAACATACCATTGGTGAATACATTATTTTCGCAGTTTTGCTGGCATTGTCATTTGTATATAATCATCAACGGCAAATTAAACTCCACATTTAAACTTTATATTAATAAGAGAATTGAAACACGCCATTATTATTGGGGCTGGGCCGGCAGGTTTGACAGCAGCTTATGAATTGCTCACAAAAACGGATATTGTCCCTGTTATATTTGAGCAGGACCACCAACCCGGCGGGCTTTCAAAAACGATTGACTATAAAGGAAACAAAATAGATATCGGTGGACATCGTTTTTTTTCCAAATCAAAAAAAGTGATAAACTGGTGGTTGCATTTTCTACCGCTCGAAAATATAAATAGAGACGAAGAATTTCAAATCAGCTATAAAGGAAACAAGGCTTCATTTAAATCGGAAAATAAAATAGCCATTGAAGACAGGGTAATGATGCTTCGCCCGAGGAAATCAAGAATATATTATCAGCATAAATTTTTTGACTATCCCCTTCAGCTTAGTGCTAAAACCTTGCGTAAACTGGGAATCGTAAAAACATTGCGTATCATCTTCTCTTATAGTTATGCAAAGATATTTCCTGTACATCCGGAAGAAAGCCTGTCTGATTTTTTTAAAAACCGTTTTGGAGAAGAGCTTTATCAAACCTTTTTTAAAGATTATACAGAAAAAGTATGGGGCGTACCCTGCGAAAATCTGCCGGCAACATGGGGGCAGCAAAGAGTAAAAGACCTGAATATAGGAAGAGTGATCAGGCATGCAATACGATCTTTATTTACACGTAATAAGTCCATAGGACAAAAAGGTACAAGCACCAGCCTGATAGAACAGTTTATGTATCCACGATATGGACCTGGTCAAATGTGGGAAACTGTAGCCGGTGAAATTGAAAAGCTGGGGGGAAAAATATTTTATAATTCCGCTGTATCTGCAGTGAATGGAAATGGAGATAACCAAATTCAGTCAGTTGAAATTACAAATACTTTAACCGGAGAAAAAATGATTCACGAGGGTGATTATTTTTTTTCTACAATGCCCGTAAAAGAACTTGTGCATAAACTGCAGCATATCTCTGTTCCAGATAGTGTAAAACAGATAGCGGATACCTTACAATATCGTGATTTCTTAATTGTAGGCATCCTGGTTGCTGACCTTGCAATACAGGAAAGCAAGGCTACATTTACTGATAACTGGATTTATATTCAGAATAAAAAAATCAAAGCGGGACGTATTCAGTTTTTTCATAACTGGAGTCCCTATATGGTTAACCACCCGGGTGATATATGGATAGGGGTTGAATATTTTTGTAATGAAACAGATGCTTTCTGGCAACAGGATGATACTACTATTGCAACTGTCGCCATTGAAGAAATGCGGGATATTGGTATTTTAAATCCGCAGCAGGTGCAAGATAAATTGGTGGTAAAAGTCAGTAACGCATATCCTTCATATTTTGGCGGTTACGAGAATTTTAGTGTAGTCCAACACTTTTTAGATAAGATAGATAACCTTTATCTTATAGGCCGAAATGGTATGCACCGTTATAATAACAGCGATCATAGTATGCTAACTGCAATGGAGGCTGTAGAAAATATAATATCCGGCCGTAAAGACAAGTCAAATATTTGGGAAATCAATACCGAAGATGAATATCATGAGGAGCAAAATTTTCAACCGGATAAATAAAACCAATTCACTAGCGAGGTCCAAATGAAGGCTGTGCTGCACGTCTTTTACTTCCCAACAGGGAGTATCTGACCAGGTCTCCCGACCTGTGCCTTGTAATTAATTTGCCCTGCCGGAGTTTTTGCAAGCATAATTTTTAAATAATTGAACTCTTATTGGCAAAACCCCGGCATTGAATGCACTTAACTTTTAAGACAACACAGGCTTACAATTTTTACAAGTCAGATATGATATTGCAGGTTTTTTCTGTATCACCGTAAAGTTTTTTTATTTTGGAAAGAAAGTAGGCGAAAATCCCGTTGTAACAGAAAACAGTCACTGACAAGCGAAGAAAATTATCCATCTTAAACCATCCCTTACAGTTCTTATTTGACAATTACCTGATGTACAATTTACGCTTTCACAGCCTAAACGACAAAGGTTTCCTTGCCATCTAAAGACTAATCTGCAGTTGCCCAATGGCCCAGGCAAATCATCAAGACAGTCGAGGTCA
>JBDHYJ010000015.1:0-65044 GCA_039811345.1 Chitinophagaceae bacterium | reverse complement strand
AAAAAGTTCTCACAGATGCCACTGATTTACACAGAAAAATAATCTGTGGTAATCTGCGTAATCTGTGAGAGAAAAAAGTTCTCACGGATGCCACTGATTTGCACAGAAAGAATAATCTGTGATAATCTGAGCAATCTGTGAGAAAAAAAAGTTCTCACAGATGCCACTGGTTCTCTTGAATAGGAGAATACTTTATAAGCAGCTATCGGTTATTAATCATTTATTTCAATATTCTATTTTAGCAGATTGAAAGCAATATTATATACTCAGTATGGCACACCAGCCGATCTTCATTTAAAAGAAGTGAATAAACCTGTGCCTGCGGAAAATGAGGTGCTTGTTAAAGTGCATGCTACCTCTATAAATTCATGGGATTGGGATTTGCTCGTGGGTAAGCCATTCCTTGTTCGTTTGTTAGGAGGGATATTCAAACCCAAGCATAAAATTTTAGGTGCTGATGTTGCTGGTGTGGTTGAGTCAGTTGGAAAAAATGTAAAAGATTTTAAACCCGGAGATGAAGTGTTTGGTGATATTGCCTCAAATGGCTTTGGTGCATTGGCAGAATATGTTGCTGTACCTGAAAAACTGCTTGCATTAAAATCACCAAAGATGAGTTTTGAGCAGGCGGCTGCATTGCCGCAGGCAGGTTTGCTGGCAATACAGGGACTAAGATTCAAAAAAGAATTAAAAGCCGGAGATACTT
Organism: Chitinophagaceae bacterium; assembly: GCA_039811345.1. GTDB lineage: Bacteria > Bacteroidota > Bacteroidia > Chitinophagales > Chitinophagaceae > Agriterribacter. Next base: position 64,341 of record JBDHYJ010000015.1, on the reverse strand, counting down.
TATTAATCAATGGTGCCGGTGGTGGTGTGGGAACTATTGCATTACAATATGCAAAATCAATTGGAGTAGAAGTAACTTGTGTTGATAAAAAAGAAAAATTTGACAAGCTTAGGACATTAGGTGCTGATTATTTTATTGATTACAAAAAAGAAGATTATACTAAAACCGGGAAGCAGTATGATTATATATTGGATGTGATTGCACACCGAAGTGTTACCGAATATAAACGTGCCTTAAAAACAGGTGGTGTATTCGCAATGATTGGCGGGTCAATGGGTGGATTGCTATTTCAGATGATGTTAGTCCAGCCTTTGCTATCTAAATTCCGCAGCAGGAAATTGGGAATTATGGGTTACAAAACAAGTAAAAAGAATTTGGAAGAAATTTCACTGTTGTTTAAAGATGGGAAATTTTCACCTGTTATTGATAAGTGTTTTCCATTGGAAAAAACTGTAGATGCATTCTGGTTTTTTGAAAAAAGTGATTTTGTTGGAAAAATAATTATAACAAACCCTGGTGCCTAATACTATTTACTTCATAAATACTGCAATTTCGTTTACAAGTTGCCTGTCAACAGGCATTGTACTATCAGTATAAGATTTAATATTATCGGTGCAATCTTTGCCAGCATTCTTTAAGGTATGGGTCATTCCTGGTATTATAGCAAGACCACTGTTTTTATTGCCTTTATGCAGGATGTCGGCATCTGTTATCGTTACCTGAATATCACAACTTCCCTGCAGAATCAGTACCGGACATTTTAATTTTTGTATCTCCCGAGCGGGATCATATTTCATCCAGGAAATTAGATAAGGCTGAACTGATTTTCTAAAAATCATCTCCAAAGTTTTTGGATAAGCATTGGTTGTTTTTCCATTTTTTAGTTCATTGAAAATATATGGCAATTGTGTTTTGACTGAATCGGGCAGAGGTTGTTTTTCCAGTTGTTCTTCTAAAATAATATCAATAGGTCTCCCTGCACCTGCGACTGAAATAAAACCACTGACTTTCTTTTTCTGTGAGGCTAGCATACCAATAAGTGAACCCTCACTATGCCCTATAAAGTAAACAAATCTAAAGCCCATTGTGTCATGCAAAAAATTAAAAATCTTTTCTGCATCTTTTACATAATCTTCAAAAACGAGATTGCTTTCTCCGTTACTTCCGAGATTACTTTTGCCAACTCCTCTTTTATCAAAACGAAAGCTTGCGATATTCTGAGTGTCTAATGCATGGGCTAGCATTTTATATTGATTGGTCTTAGTAATAGATAATCCACTGTTTCCATCACGGTCAGTGGGTCCGGAACCTGCAATGATGATAGCAAGACTTTGTGTATTATTTTTAGAAAGTAAAGTGCCGTAAATCTTATTACCTGAAGCTCCTGTAATTGTAATTTCTTTTTCACCGGGATATAAATCTTCCTTTTTGTTTGTTTGATTCGCTTTCTTAAATCGTACAAAATGGAGTGGGAAGCTAACACCGCGCTGTTCCCATATACCATTTATAGAGTCATTGCTTATAAATTTCCCCTTGTAAGCACCAGCAATTAATTTGATTTCTGCAATAATGCTGTCTCCATTTATGGTAATGTTGCTGAAGGTGAGCCCATTTGCATTTTGTTTGGGACTATCCCAATTACCATCAATCCTGCCTGCTGAATCTTTATAAAAATGAAATACGATGGGCAATTGGCTACCCTGAACATCAATATAACCTTTCCAGTCACCGGTAATATCCTGGGAAAAGCTCATTGAAGTAATGAAGACTAATAATAAAAGCAATGAAAAATATTTCATAGTACTAACGAAAATACCATATAATATGAAAACAATATAACTTTGGAAAGCCCCTTCTGTCACCACACTCCATAAAAGTCAACATTAAAAATTATTCACTTTTAAAACTTTTGCAATCATGAATATTCAAATTGCCCCTGCTTTGGAAATTGTTATTCCTGCGTATCGCATGCACACTCAAACTTTCAACAATGCCCTTCATGGAATTAGTGAAGCTGATGCCTGGAAACGGATTGAAAACCGAACCAATCATATATTATGGATGACTGGCAACCTGGTTAATACCCGTTATTGGCTTGCCGATGTGCTGGGTATCGGTGAGAAAGACCCCAATGAAGATTTATTCAAAGATGCGAAATCTCTCGATGAAAAGCTAAAATACCCTTCCCTTGAATCTTTAAAAATAGAATGGCATAAAATATCCAGAATTGTATTTCAAAAAATTATTGGCATGTCCCCTTCAGAGTTAAAACAACCTTACTCATTTGGTATGAATGTATCATTTGTGGAGGAAAACAAACTGAATATGGCAGGTATGTGCATTGACAGGGAAAGTTATTTGTTTGGACAGATAGGGCTGATGCGCCGTATTTTAGGTTATCCTGGTATGAGCTATGAAATGAATAACGATCTTGGATATTGAAAATATTATTATATATAGTTAGGAATCCTTACTATATTTATACCCCATTAATCACTAAAACTTTTACACATGTCACAAATCAAGGGGTACGATTACGGTAAGGCTTCTTTAGAAAAGTCTCCCGTTTCCATGCAGGACTTAAGTCTGCTGAAAAAAACGCTACTGTGGTCAGACGATGATACTCGTTATTTACAAATGGCCGGAGAAGTATTAAAAGACCAGACAGATGCTGTGCTAGACCTTTGGTATGGCTTTGTTGGAAGCAATGATCACCTGCTGTATTATTTCACCAAAAACGGTCAACCGAATATGGATTATCTTACGGCAGTAAGGGCAAGATTTGGTCAATGGATTTTAGATCTTTGTCAAAAACCTTACGACCAGGACTGGCTCAATTATCAGCACGAGATTGCAAAACGCCATCACAGTATTAAAAAAAATAAAACCGATGGAGTGGATACGGAACCAATTATCCACTACCGATATATGACGGCATTTATTTTTCCCATCACAGTTACCATTAAAGGTTTCCTGGCAAAAAAAGGAAACACACCGGAAGAAGTGGAAGCAATGTACAATGCCTGGTTTAAAGCTGTTACGCTTACTGTAATCCTTTGGACCTACCCATACATTAATAAGGGTGAGTTTTAGTTTCTGAATTTTTTCAGGCAGGAATTGTCATTAAATTGCATGTTGATCTATGGCTGTTCCTGCTTTTGTATATTTATATCTTTATATGAAATTAATTATTTCGAAAAAGTAATAGCTAAATGATTTCACCTTTTAACCTGAATGAACAGGAAAACAATATAGAAAGCAAAATAGTGGTCGCACTTGAGCGGATATCACAGGCTTTCAGAGTATTGCTATGGAATGAAAGCAAAGAAAACTCACTAAGTCCAATTCAAATTCAAATATTGATTTTTCTACTTTTTCACACCGAAGAAAAATGCAAAGTAAGCTACCTGGCTGATGAATTTAACATGACAAAGGCCACTATCAGCGACAGTATAAAAGTATTGCTTCAGAAAAAACTGATTTCAAAAACCAATAACGAAGAAGACACCCGCAGTTTTGCAATAACGCTTACCCGTGAAGGCAAAAAGATTGCTTTGAAAGCATCTGCTTTTGCCGATGCTATTGAACAGCCAATTGGAAAATTTTCAAAACAACAAAAAGAAATATTACTGAACAGCTTGCTGAAACTGATTTATGACCTCAATCAATCCGGAATTATCAGTATTCAGCGAATGTGTTTTACCTGTGCCAATTATCAGTTTGAAAACGGAAAACATTATTGTCGTTTATTGAAAACTAAATTATCAGATAACGAAATAAGAATTGATTGCAAAGACCATGAGTTTGCATAGTATTATTTCCTATTATTGTACAAAGTAATGAGAATAATAAATGTATTCCCGGGTTGGGCAATGGTGTCATTAGCCTTTGTAATGCTTTCCTGTGCAAGCGTAAAGGACGGTCAATTCAAATCACAACTTGCAAATAGTAACTGTAATCAACAAACGGAGTTTACATATACATCAAAAGACCTCCCTGCACCAATTCATGAAATTGCAATTGATTCTATTTTAAAAAACAGATTTTCTTTTCGTTCATTAAATACTGCAAATGCACATGGTTTGCTGGAACTACTTACTGAATATGTAAAAAAACAGAAGACTTACACAAACCAACCTACGCTGGAGCGAAAAGTTAACCTTATTGAAATTGCTCAAAAAATAAATCAGCGGATTAACCTCGCTTCGTTGGAAATTTCGGCCGTGGCAAGCGAAATAGATTGTGAAGAAGAGCGAATAGATCAAATTGCTACTTACCTGAAGGGTAAAGAAAACGAAACTGAAAGTAAACTTACAGTTGCTGCAATAGGAATAGGGGCCGCCGGGACAATAATTACAGGAATATTACTGGCAAGAGGAGATGATAATAAATTATCTGATGAAATTGGAATCGGGATGGGATTGACTGAAGCTACTTTAGGCTTCCTGATTTTGAAGAACACAAAAAAAATTGAATTTTATCATCACAGAAATGCTTTGAAAGATATTTGGAAAGCGCCTGAAACTTCTAATATATTTCCTCCTTCGGTTTGGTATTACCTCAATTATTATAACCCTGCAAAAAATGAAAAATCAATCCGGCAACAGCTTATTGATAAATGGCTTGATTTCGGACAAATTGCTAATGCAAAGGATAAGAAGAAAGAACAATTGTATAGCTTATATTTTGATATAGGTGGCAAGTACAGTTCGGAACAGTTGAAGAACCGGGCCGAAATGTATGATCAAATTGAATCACAGATAAAGTTGATGAAACAAAACCTCACTGTTTTAACAATTGAATTTGAAGCGTTGAGTAAGGAGTGAATGCAGATAAATTAGCCTTTAAAAATCAGAGATTATAACTGTGTACCTTGTAGTTCGTAAGCATTTCAATTGCCATGTTCTTTTTTTAGTTTTTTTAAAAATAGAATCACTAATTAAATTGTCTAGCCTATTGAAGCATCCTGTTTGTAGATATTCAATAGGGTATATATCTTAAACCCGTGGGAGCGTTCTATACTTCATCTGCTAATTTCCGTTTTGAATTTATATAAATGTTTAATTGACAGGAGGCTCCTCCGGAGCCTGATAACTAGCTTATATTGATTGCTACAAACAGGTTGCTCCTCCGGAGCATAAATCATGCAATCCCTATGGTACAACATGTTTTTCATAAAATTTAGGAGAAAGAAATATAAAATATTTCATTTAAGAAATTTTAGAAAGTATATGAATATTTTCAAATGATGCATAACTACCACCCAACTAGAAATGGTATATTTTTCAGCACTATCGAGTTGATATATTTTGAATGATTATCAAAACGGACGATTAGCTTATTTTTTGCCAGTTGCACTATTTACTTCGGAAACTATTACAAGCACAGCCTGGATTTTTTTATTATTAATATCGTCATTTATTCAGCCCTGCCCCAACGGGGCATCCTGTTTGTAGATACCCAATAGAGGATATATCATAAGCTCCGTAGGAGCTTCCTGTTCTTTACCAGCTAAATGTCTGCATTAGATTTATGTAAATATTTTTGACAGGAGGCTCCTACGGAACCTGAGATCTAGCTTATATTAATTGCTACAAACAGATTGCTCTTTCGGAGCGTAAATCCAGCGATCTAAATAACACAACGTGATTTTAGCAAAGTTTAGTGGCAAAGAAAATTTGAGAATTATTCATTTAAGCGGTTTGTGAAAATTTGTAAATAATGCACAACTACATTCTGAAAAATAATTTAAGGTTTTCCGAAAAATAGGCATAAGCTATTTTTTAATCGTTAAAAATTCAGATTCATAACCCTGTTTTTGCCAGTTGCATTATTTATTTCGGAAACTATAACAAGCACAGCCTGGATTTTTTTATTATTAATATCGTCATTTATTCAGCCCTGCCCCAACGGGGCATCCTGTTTGTAGATACCCAATAGAGGATATATCATAAGCTCCGTAGGAGCTTCCTGTTCTTCAATAGTTAAATGCCATTAATGAATTTGTGTAAAATATTTTTTCTTACAGGAGGCTCCTACGGAGCCTGAGAAACATCTTTTGTTACATGCTACAAACAGGTTGCTCCTGCGGAGCATAAATCCAGTGATCGAAATAATACAGTATGGGTTTCTTATAATTTAGGATTCAGATGCTGAATTTCTAAAATAATTACTCTGTAAATTTAGTAATGGGTGTCAACTCAACTTTTCGAAACTCCACTTCCGAACCTTCTGCCTGCAATGCAATATTGCCTTTGTTTGCAGTGGCATTAAACCCATAATTCACCAGGTCGCCATTTACCCAAACTTTGATTGAATTTCCTAAACATTCAATCGTCATGCTGTTCCACTCTCCAACCGGTTTTTCAGAATTATCAGTAAGATTCTTAATTCTTCTTTCCTTTCCCTCGGTAATACCCCATTTGGCTTTTGGCCCGCGACGGCTTTCCATATTAGGCACTTCTATATTTTCAACTATACACCAGAAGTCACCTGCATTTTTATGCATCATTTGCACCTCAATGGATTTTGGGAACATTTTATATAAAGATCTTGGGGTTGATGCAAATACCAGCACGCCACAGTTACCAGGAACACCGGCAAAACGATATTCAACCTGCAAACGAAAATTCTGGTATACGGAATCGGTAATAAGATGACCTTCAGGAGTACCCAGGCTCACCAACATTCCATTACGTACAATAAATGGATTTCTTGCAGTTGCGCTGGTATCCAGTTCAGGAACATCAATATGCCAGCCTTTTAAATCTTTTCCATTAAAAAGATTATGAGATTGTGCTTCAGCAACAGTATATAAAAGAAAGAAAGATATAATGAGTAAATAATACTTTTTCATACTGGTAAATTATGTATTTGGTTTTCAAAGTTTATTTAAAACAATCTAACCTGCTATTTGCAAAATATAACGTTGTTTACTAGCAAAATAAATAATTAAAACTTTTATCCCGGCAGTTCTTTCAGTACATCTTCCAGATTCTCCACCAGCTCATTAGCATTTTCTTTTGAAAACACCAATGGCGGTTTTATTTTTAATACGTTGTGTAGTGGGCCATCCGTACTGAGTAAAAATCCCCGTTCTTTCATTTTCTCTACTACTATATCTATCTCCGGTAATGCGGGTTCCCGTGTGTTTCTGTCTTTTACCATTTCGGCGCCAATAAATAATCCATATCCACGAACATCACCAATAATGGGAAATTTATTCATTAATCTTTTAAGTCCTTGTAATAAATGATTGCCAGTTTCCAGGGCATTGCGTTGCAATTCCTCGTTCTCAATCACGTCTAACACAGCTATACCTGCTGCCATAGATACCGGGTTGCCACCAAACGTATTGAAATATTCCATGCCATTATTAAATGCATCTGCAATTTCACTGGTTGTAACCACGGCTGCTAATGGATGCCCGTTCCCAATTGGTTTTCCCAAAACCACTATATCGGGTGAAACACCCTGCAATTCAAAACCCCAGAATTTTTCTCCCACTCTTCCAAAACCTACCTGAACTTCGTCTGCAATACAAATACCTCCGGCAGCCCTTACATATTGGTATGCATCTTTTAAATAATTTTCCGGCAGGGGTATTTGTCCACCCACACCAAGCAGCGTCTCGCAAATAAAAGCAGCCGGTGCTTTATGTTCATTTTTTAATTTGGTAATAATGCGCTGCACATCTTTGGCATATTTATGTCCTGCATCTTTATCATCATATCTGAACTCGCCCCGATACTGATCCGGGTTTTGTGCTTTATGAATGTAGGCAGGTTGCGGAAATCCACCTTTGCCATCAAATTTATATGGACTTAATTCAATAGCTACTGTTGAAGTGCCATGGTAGGCGTGGTCTAATACAATCACATCTTTTTGTCCGGTGTAATGCCTGCTCATACGTATGGCAAGATCATTGGCCTCACTGCCCGAATTGGTAAAATAACATACACTCAACTCCTTTGGTAAAGTGGTTGTAATTTTTTTTGCAAACTCCACTATATTATCATGCAGGTAGCGGGTGTTTGTATTAAGGGTAGCTATTTGCCGCTGCATGGCTTTTACTACTGTGGGATGACAATGTCCTACATGGCTGACATTGTTTACGCAATCTATATAAGTATTCCCTTTGTCATCGTACAAATATTGCAATGCCCCTTTTACGATTTTCAGGTTCTTTTTATAACTAATGCTCAGATTTTTTCCTATCAATTCTTTACGTTCTTTCAGCAAGAGCGAATAATTATCTGCTTCATTTATGACCGGAGGAAAGCCGCAGGCAGTTCGGAAACTATTTTGAGCTTTAATTGGATTGATACGGATGAGTTGGTACAATAAATCCCATGCCGCTGCTTCGGTTACAAAATGATGTACATTATCACTGTTCAGAGAAGCATTGTAAGCTGAGCTGGTAACACTGATGCACAAGCGACCTGCAATCAGCCAGTATAATATATCCACTTCCTGTTGAGTAAGAGCATACTTTTCATGATAACCTTTTACGACCAACGAAGCTGCATGCAAAGGATCGGCATTGTGAAGCATGGCATATGTACAGGCGACCGCAAGATTATTGATTAATTGCGAATGAACCATATCACCAAAGTCAATTAACCCGGCAATATCATTACCGTTCACCAGTATATTATAATCATTGGCATCGTTGTGTATATACGCTGTGCGCAGGGAAGAAAGAAGCGGAACTACTTCGGTTTCAAACTGCAACAAAAAATATGCGACTATCCTCCTTCGGTCATGATCTTTTATATATTGCAGCTTTTGTTGTGCATCAGGTGCAGTTTGTATATCCCAGGTATAACGGCGGTGCATGGCAGGATGAGAAAAATTAATTAATGCCTTGTCCATTATTCCGAGAAAACTTCCAAGGTTGTATAACAAACTATCACTATGTTCTTTTACATCAACCCAAAAAACGCCTTCAATAAAACTGAGAATCCTGAGATAATAATTTCTCCCTTCAACTGTCATTGTTGACAATTCCCTGCCATCTTTATTGAGAAGAAAATGCTGAAACTTGCGTGATATACTGCTTTTTGAAAGATGATTAATGATTTGTACCTGTGCATCTAAAAAAGCGTAACCATGCACATCCGTAGCTATTTTGAGAATATATTTCTTCCCATCGCCTGAGGTGAGCAGGTAATTCAATTCATCATAACCGTTGAGCAGTGTTGCACGGGTATTAATAGCATAATATTGTTTTGCTATACCGGAAATTTGTTCTTCTGAAAAATTCATTATTAAGCAGAGTTTCTTCCTGCATTTATTATCCCGAATGAACAACGCATTACCAGTTTTTCATAAGTTTCTTTATGAGAAGATTGTAAAGTAATTCCTTCCATTTCACGTATCTTGGTAATGGCATATTGCTGTATGGTTACCAGCGGTAATACTATTCTTTCTCTCATTTGTACTGAGAGCTGCTCTACCGGATAATCAGCCATCAGTTCGTTTTTTCCCGTAAGTTTGAATATATATGTTTTAGTAAGTTCGTATTCTTCAAACATCATATTCCAAATCTTACCATAAACAGGATGGGATGACAAAAACCTTGTCAAAGGGAAAAAACTTTTTTTCATTGACATTTCGCAGTTGCCAATCAGTGTTTTGAAAAAAGTGGAATGATCATAAAGATTTTTAATTTCATTCCATCTGCCTTGTTCATCCATTTTCCTGAAAGCAGTACCTACACCATAATAACCGGTTACATTTTGCTTTAGCTGGCTCCAGGAACCTACAAAGGGAATAGCCCTTAAATTTTCCAGCAACAATTTTTCTGAGCCGCCACGCTTTGATGGACGGCTTCCTATATTGGTAGCGGAATAAAACTGCAGGGGGCTTGCATGCCTCAGGTATTCTAAAAAGTCAGGATGATTTTTCAGTGCCATATAAGCGTCAAAACTTATCTCTGACATTTGCTGGATCAGTTCTTTTTGTTGATCATCGAGAGTTAAGCGTTGTGATGCAAAAAGGTCGTTGGATATACCTGCATTGATAAGTTGTTCTATATTATACTGTGCTGAATCAATAGTGCCAAAATTGGAACTTACGGTTTGCCCCTGGATAGTTAATTGTATCTCTTCGTTAGCTATGTTTTTTCCTAATGATGCATAAAATTTATGTGTTTTTCCACCACCGCGTGCAGGGGGACCACCGCGTCCGTCAAAAAACGAAACATTCACCCCGTATTTTCTTGATACCTGGGTGAGTTCTTCTTTTGCTTTGTATATACTCCAGTTTGCCATCAGGTACCCGCCATCTTTTGTTCCATCAGAGAAACCAAGCATAATAGTTTGTTTGTTTTTTCTGCGTTCGAGATGAGCCCTGTATTCTGGCAAAGCATAAAGTTCTTCCATTATTGCAGAAGCTTGCCTGAGGTCTTCAATGGTTTCAAAAAGCGGGACGATGTCAATCGTCATGTTCTCTGCTTTCCAGCCACTCATTAAAAGCAATCCGTAAACCTCCATCGCATTCAACGCAGTATTGCAATGGCTGATAATATACCGGTCACACCCGTATTCACCATTAGCTGCCTGTATTTGTTTAATTGCTGCCATTACACATAGCGTATCCTTATGCACCTCGTTTGCTAATATCTCCGGGGCAACAGTGGTTTTAACACGTGCAAGTAATTGTATTTTTTCTTTATCACTAAGTGAAGTATAATGATCGGGTAGTGCAATTGACTGTTTCGCAATTTCTTCCATTATAGCGGTATGCACCGAGCTGTCTTGTCTAATATCAAGCGAAGCAAAATACAACCCGAATATTTCTACTTTATTGATAAGCGTTTCCACCATATCAAGAAAAAGTCCGCCGTGTTGTGTTATAAGGATTTCACGAATATTGTTCAGAGTTTCCAGTATTTCAGACCGGGTAAGATCACTTACATGACCCGGAACAAAAACATTATTATATAGTTTGGTTTCCAGTTCCTGCATAAGTGTATCTACACCTTTAAAAGTCAACCTGCGTTTGAGCCTTCTTACATCAAGGTAATAGCATTTTAATATACTTTCACGCAAAGCCCCACTGACTTTAAATGTTGTTGGTGTTTTCACAAATGGGTTACCATCCCTGTCACCTCCGGGCCAAAAGCCCATCCTGATTATTGGGTGTTTTTCAGAAATAGCTTCAGGCATATTGGTTTTCATAAACGAAACTATTCTTCCTGCAGCATGATAAAATACGTTCTCTAAATACCAGATCAGACTTATCGCTTCGTCATAGGGAGTTGGTTTCTGCTTTTTAAAGAAAGGCGTTTTACCCAACTGTTGCAGATACATGTTGATATTGTTGATATTGTTTTCTGCAATAGCCCTAGCCAGATCGTATATTATACCCAATACAGCGCCGGGATAAAATTGAGTAGGATGTGCTGTAAGTACCAGTCGTATATTAAAACTTTCAGATTTTTTTTTCAGTTCACTGTCTTTGTCAAACTGGGCGACTTCAGATTGCAGGTTTTTGAGTGTACCGGGTCCCGTCATATCATTTACAGTGGTAAATGCTGCGTCCTCCAGTGCATCAAATAATACCACCTGTCTTTCTACGTACTGTACAAATCTAAAGAGCAGTTCAAGTTTTTCTTCCTCCTTAGTATAAGAAGTATATCTGCTGAAAAAATCTTCAATAATTTGTGCAGGGCTGAGACCATGACCGTAACCTTCCTCGCAATTGTTGAGCAACATAGCCAGCAGCACCCCCGTCTTTTCAATACGATGAAATGGTAAAGAAGTAAAGAGGCTATTGTACAATTGAAACTTGCGTCCCACAAGGTTTTGAAATTGTGTGAGCGCAGCACTAGATGAACTCGGCATGATTTGAAAATCCTGGTTTAATCCTTTAAAAATGTATGGTTAACCGTAACAGCGCTGAACACAACTTAATAATATATCAGGTGTCTGGCGAAACCGGCGTGAAATTAGTCAAAAAAAAAGGAAATATATTTCAGTATGATTTTTTTGCAATTGAATAATTCTGTTATACCTTCGACCCCGTAAAAATGAAAGGTCAATATTTACATATCCCGTCTTCAATAATTGCTTCATCCATTGAAGCAGCCGGTATTATTACCACCACAACAACCACAACCCTCGGTTGAGGGTAGTATTCACGTATATAAACCATTGGGCAAAAAAGCTGTAATTATCTGAAAAGATAAACAGACAGGTATTACAAAAAACTCTCAAAAGAATAATTATGCAGGTGTTGAAATTCGGTGGTACTTCTGTTGGAAGCGCCGATAATATCAGGAAGGTCATTGAAATTGTAAAAGAAAGAATAGAAAAGGACAATACAACCATAGTAGTGGTATCTGCACTTGGTGGTACTACAGACGCACTTTTAAATGCGGGTTCCCTGGCTGCACAGGGTAATGAACAATATAAAGATGAGTTGCAGCGCATCGAACACCGCCATCTTGAAACGGTAAAACAATTGATACCTGTACAGCAGCAAAGCAGTATGCTTAGCCAGGTAAAGAAAATGTGCAATGAAATAGAAGACATTTGCAATGGTGTTTTTTTACTGGGAGAATTTTCTCTCCGTACCCGCGACCGTATTTTGAGTTATGGTGAACTGATGTCTTCACAAATAATCAAAGGGGCATTCAATAGTGCAGGCATTCCTGCCGCATGGAAGGATTCAAGAAAGCTCATTCAAACTGATAGCAGGTTTGGAAATGCTGTTGTAAATATGGATGCCACCCGCAAACTGGCAAGTGAAAGCTTTTCAAACTGCAAAGACAAACTGATTATTGTACCTGGTTTTATTGCATCAAATAGTGATAATGAAACGACAACGCTTGGGCGCGGTGGCTCCGACTATACGGCTGCATTACTTGCTGCTTCGGCAGGAGCACGATTGGTTGAGATATGGACTGACGTCTCTGGAATGATGACTGCTGATCCCCGTTGGGTAAACGGAGCTAAAGTTATTCCCTCTATTTCTTACCAGGAAGCAATGGAACTTTCTCATTTTGGAGCAAAAGTGTTATATCCGCCTACCATACAACCTGTATTGAGTAAAGGCATCCCGGTTGTTATCAAAAATACTTTTCATCCTAGTGATGCAGGTACAGTTATCACGAGTCATCCGGCAACTGATGGCAATGCCATAATGGGAATTTCCAGTATCAGTAACCTGGCATTGCTCAGCCTCGAAGGTAGTGGTATGATTGGTGTACCCGGTTTCTCAAGGCGTTTGTTTGAAGCGCTGTCAAGCGAAGGGATAAATGTAATACTCATCACACAGGGATCTTCAGAACATTCTATTTGTGCAGGTATTGAATCAGCTTCAGCACAAAGAGCAAAAGAAGTGGTTGACGCTGCATTTGCGGATGAAATACTGATGGAAAAAGTACAGCCATTGAAAATAGAAACCGATCTGTCTATAGTGGCACTGGTAGGGGAGAATATGAAAAGCCACCCTGGTATAAGCGGAAAAATGTTTGGTGCATTGGGAAGAAATGGGGTCAACGTTCGTGCCATAGCCCAGGGATCTTCAGAAAGAAATATCACTGCCGTAGTATCTGCAAAAGATGTGCGTAAAGCCATTAATGCATTGCATGAAGAGTTTTTTGAAACTACCTACAAACAAATTCACCTGTTTATTGCAGGTACAGGAAATGTAGGAAGCAAACTAATCAGTCAATTACAGCAGCAGCAATCCTGGCTCGCCAATAATATGAGACTACAGGTAAAAGTGATTGGCCTTGCAAACAGTAAAAAAATGGTTATTGATGACGATGGAATAGATTTCAATCACTGGCAGGAAAAACTGCAATCAGGTGAGTCTGCAAACATAAATGATTTTGTAAATATTATTATCAGCAAAAATCTCAGCAATACTATTTTCATTGACGTTACTGCAAGCGATGATGTAGCCAGAGTTTATGATGCTTTGCTGCAGAAAAGTATATCGGTAGTGGCATGTAATAAAGTCGCAAGTTCTTCTTCATTCTCCTATTACAGGAAACTGAAAGACCTTGCAAGGGAATACAATTGTCAATACCTGTTTGAAACCAATGTGGGTGCAGCGCTACCTGTTATCGGTACATTGAATGACCTGATGCGGAGCGGAGATAAAATTCATCGTATTGATGCGGTACTAAGCGGAACCCTCAATTTTGTATTCAACAATTATGATAGTAAAAAACCATTTGCAGATATTGTAAAACAAGCCCAGGAGGAAGGATATACCGAACCCGATCCACGGCTTGATTTGAGCGGCACAGATGTGATGAGAAAAATACTGATCCTTGCCAGGGAATCAGGTACACAATTGGAAATGGAGGAGATTGTATGTAACGGGTTTCTGCCCGAAAGCTGCATGAATGGTGATGTGCCTGCATTTTATGCAGAGATGAAAAAACACGAAAACCATTTTAAATCGCTTTATGACAACGCAGCAGCAAAAAACTGTAAGCTTAAATTTGTAGCCAAATATGAAAATGGTAAAGCAGTGGTAGGACTGGAGCATATTCCCCCGGAGCATGACCTGTACCATCTTTATGGAAAAGACAATGTAGTGCTGTTTTATACAGAAAGATATCCATTACAACCATTAGTGGTTAAAGGCGCAGGTGCTGGTGCAGATGTAACAGCATCAGGGGTTTTTGCTGATATTTTAAGAGCCACAGCGTGAGAAGGTGGAAGGTATAAGGTATAAGGTATAAGGTATAAGGAGGAAGGTATAAGTATAAAAGCTCACCCTACACCCTATACCCTCCACCCCAAATTAATAAATATGGAAAAGGAATTAACAACAACATTATCCGCAACTGAAATTAAGAGGGCTATTGACGCTGCTATGGGAATGCAGTGCACTATCCATGCGCCGGGTACTGTTGCAAATTTGGTTTGCGGCTTCGATATACTTGGATTGGCATTGAATGATCCGAGCGATATAATGACCATAAAACTGATAGATCAACCTGAGGTAATTATTCATAATGCGGATGATTATAATTTACCAACAGATCCGAAAAAAAATGTTGCCGGTGTTCCATTGCTCGATATGATAGAACGGCTTGACAACCAGGTTGGCTTTGATGTTACGATTGAAAAGAAAATCAAACCTGGTAGCGGTCTCGGTTCAAGTGCCGCAAGTGCTGCAGGTGGTGTAGTAGCTGCCAATCATTTACTGGGAAATATATTTTCCCGTCACGACCTGGTGCAGATGGCCATGTTGGGGGAGAGATTAGCTTCAGGTGTAAAGCATGCCGACAATATTGCTCCCTGTATTTTGGGAGGTGTTACGCTTATTCGTAGTATTCTGCCGCTTGATATAATCAGTATACCTTCACCGCCACTTTATGTTACCATCGTACATCCGCAGATTGAAGTTCGTACTGAAGATGCAAGGCAGATATTGAGAAAACAGATATTGCTCAAGGATGCTATAAAACAATGGGGAAATATAGCCGGATTGGTTGCCGGTTTCATGAAAGGCGATTATGAACTGATCAGCCGTTCACTCGAAGATGTGCTGATAGAACCGGTAAGAAGTATACTGATTCCTGCATTTGCCGAAGTAAAGACCAGGTGCATCGAAGCAGGTGCAATGGGCGGTGGAATTTCCGGTTCAGGTCCTTCTATATTTATGTTGAGTCGTGATGAAGCTACCGCATATAAAGTGGAAGATGCTATGAAGAAAGTGTATGCAGATACCGACATCAGTTTTTATACTTATGTTACTACAGTAAATACAGGTGGAGTAAAATTTCAGTAAAAAACTACCTACAGACAACAGCATTTATTTTCGATATTATGAAGTTTTTTAGCTTAAATAAGCAGGCACCCAAAGTAAGTTTTAAAGAGGCAACTATACAGGGACAGGCACCAGATAAAGGATTGTATTTTCCGGAATTCTTACCAAAGTTTGATAAGAAATGGATAAATGATATAGCCAATAAAAGCAACGAAGAAATTGCTTTTGATGTTATCAGTCCTTATGCAAGTGATGATATTCCTGAAACAGAATTACAAAAGATCGTAAAAGAAACAATTGACTTTTCCATACCTCTGGTAAAAATAAACGATCATATTTTTTCTCTTGAACTGTTTCATGGTCCCACTTTAGCTTTCAAAGATGTAGGTGCCAGGTTTATGAGCAGATGTCTTGGTTATTTTGCAAAGGAAAGAAGTGAAAAGATAACTGTACTGGTGGCTACTTCGGGTGATACCGGGGGAGCAGTGGCAAGCGGGTTTTATAATGTGGATGGAGTAGAAGTGGTCATTCTATATCCTTCGGGTAAAGTGAGCTCCGTTCAGGAAAAACAACTTACAACCCTGGGAAAAAATATTCATGCACTCGAAGTTAATGGCAGTTTTGACGATTGTCAGCAAATGGTTAAGCGTGCATTTGCCGACCCCCAACTGACTTCAAAAATTTTTCTTACATCAGCCAATTCTATTAATGTTGCACGCTGGTTGCCTCAGCAGTTTTATTATTTCTTTTCTTACAAACAATGGAATAATATATCGCAACCACCAGTTTTTTGCGTACCCAGTGGTAATTTTGGTAATATCTGTGCCGGAATGCTTGCACATATCTCAGGATTGCCTGTGCAACATTTTATTGCAGCCTGCAATGCCAATAATGTTGTACCACGCTACCTGGAGTCCGGTGCTTATGAAGTATTGCCAGCTGTGCCTACATTATCTAATGCAATGGACGTGGGCAATCCGAGCAATTTTGTAAGGATTATGGAGTTGTTTGGCAGCCAATACCCACAATTGAAAAAAGTACTTACCGGGTACACCATTACTGATACTGAAACTAAAGATACTATTCGAACTGTAAAACAAAAGGAAAATTATCTTCTCGATCCGCATGGTGCAGTTGGCTACCTGGCACTGCAGCGATATCTTACTGAGCATCCCGGGCAAAGCGGTATATTCCTTGAAACAGCCCATCCGGTGAAATTTTATGATGTGGTGGAGCCGGTGATTAATGAAACCATTCCTGTACCGCCTTCGATTCAACAGATTTTACCCCTTCCTAAGTATAGTACAAAAATTGATGCGGATTATAATATTTTGAAAGAATATCTGATGATGAAATAGAGATTTCTTATAAAATTTGGTTTTTAAAAATTGTTTATGCAACCTTTTCTAATCATCTCTCATCATATATGGCGTTGAGTTCTTAATCTACTATCAGACTTAACGATATCTTTTAATTCGGAAACGCTGACATACGTACACCTTATCCGTTTTTCCCTTTTTATACAAGTACACTGATTTGACGGTAGACATTTTTATCAGAATGTTTATATCGGCCGTGCTTATTATGCATCTGGGATCCCTGGAAACTATCCGCATAGGTATGGGGCCGGGATAATCCTGTCCTGACCTGCATGCCTATGCTTAATCGCAGAAGTGCTAATGTGAAAACATCTGAGAACCACCTGTCCAACTATCCATGCAAAGACCATTTTTATTTTTCCTTGGGAAAGGAGGAATCAAAGGCTATCGCCCCACGCAATCAGCCTGTTGACTTCCTGCGGAGTATTATTTATTATTTCATCTCTCTTCTCTCCCAAACGCACTATCACCATATTCTTTTCAGGAATACAAATGATATATTGTCCAAGTATGCCGCGGGCATAGTAAATATCAGGCCTGCCGGGAATTATCCACCACTGGTAACCATAATAATCACAGGGTTTCCCTGATTCGTCTTTTATCATATTGGGAGTAATTGACGCACTGAAATAACTGCTGTCAATTACAGGTATCCCATTAATTTTTCCATTGTCGAGCATAAATTGGCCAAACCTTGCAAAATCTCTTGCATTGGAATTGAAGCAACAATATGCTTTTTCATTGCCACCACGATGATCTATACTCCATAGTGCAGAATATTCTGCGCCGAGTGGTTTCCAGAATTTTTCTGAGGCATACTGGCTCAGGGTCTTACCTGTAGCTTTTTCCACTATTAAGCCTAATAACTGTGTGTCTCCGCTTTTGTAACGATACAATGTACCGGGGGTAGTAACAATGTTAACCGATGTAGCCGTTTTGCGCACATCATTCCCATAATATAATTCTGTGGTAACAGATAGGGGATTAGCATAACTTTCATCCCAATTGCTGCCGCTGCTCATTGTGAGAAGATCAACTATTCTTACTTTGACTTTTTCACCTTCTGCAAACTCAGGAAGGTATTTTGCTACCGGGTCGTTTACAGAACTTATTTTTCCATCATGAATAGCAGCACCTATAAGCAGGCTGGTTATACTTTTAGCCATTGAAAAAGAACCCGAGAGTGAACTGTCGCTATATCCCTGCCAGTATTTTTCCACCAGTATTTTCCTGTCCTGAATCACAAGCAATGCCACGGTTTGCAATCCCGACAGGTAATGATCAAGTTCATCAGGGACATTTATTTTACCATATTGCGCAGATAGCTCCCAGGGTTTTACATTCCCGGCAGTTACGGTATCATTTTCAAATATCGTGTAGTCGTCTATGTTAGCAAAATTGTGATAAACTGCCTTATAGACATATTGCTTACCGGTAAGCATCGGCAAAACAAGTATCACAATTATGATTATCAAAAAGATTTTCTTTACTCTTTTCATTTGATAAGGTTAATATTTTTTAAAACTTTAGAAAACACAATAGCTAAGAATAAATGCAGGCAGAGCAACCTGAATTGAAATCATATAACTTTATCACTTGTGTTGTTTACTAAGATAAAATAAATTACTTGTATGAAAATTGTAATTCTTGACGGATATACTATCAATCCCGGTGATCTTGACTGGAAAGGACTGGAAGCAATTGGAGACCTGACCGTATATGACCGGACACCGGTAGAAGAAGTGGCAAACAGATGCCAGGGTGCACAGTTTGTACTTACCAATAAAACAAAAGTGAATGCTGAAGCTATTAATCAACTTCCCGATTTAAAATATATTGGTGAACTGGCAACAGGCTTTGATAATATTGATATCAAAGAAGCTGCGCTTCGTAATATACCGGTGTGCAATGTACCGGGCTACAGCACTATGTCGGTTGCGCAACTCACCTGGGCGCTGATTCTGGAGCTTGTATGCAAAGTCAGTCGTCGCTCTGCAGAAGTACATGAAGGGGCATGGGTTAAAAGTAAAGATTTTTGTTTTGGGCATGCAGGTCTGTTTGAACTGCAGGGCAAAAAATTAGGGTTAATAGGATTGGGGCTGATAGGAAGTGCTGTGGCAAAAATTGCACAGGCTTTTGGGATGGAAGTAATAGCGAATGTTCGGAATCCGGCAAAGTATAATATGCCTGGTGTTCGATTTGTGTCCCGGCAGGTATGTTTTGCAGAAGCGGATATAGTGAGTCTTCATTCTCCGCTTACTGATGATACCCGGCAAATGGTTAACGCAGGTTTATTATCTACCATGAAAACTTCTGCATTACTCATAAATACTGCCCGGGGGGCATTAATCAACGAAAAAGATCTTGCTGATGCACTAAATAATAATCTTATTGCCGGTGCTGCATTGGATGTATTATCAGCAGAACCTCCGGTTAAAGACAATCCAATGTTTGAGGCAAAAAACTGCATCATCACCCCACATATAGCCTGGGCCACCATAGAAGCCCGGCAAAGACTTTTGCAGGAATCGGTGGAAAATATAAAAGCATTCCTTAAAGGACTACCCAGAAATGTGGTAAATGGTGTAAAACCATAACAACAAACAGAAAAATAATAATTTTTCAAGCACCTAAATCCCATCTCCATCCAGCAGGTTGCCCAATCCGCCGAGGATACTGCCTTCTTCTTTTCGTTTAGTAGTAGCGTAAGAGAGAATACGACCGGCAAGTCTGCTTATGGGTAAGGTTTGAATCCATACTTTTCCGGGTCCCTGCAGAGTGGCAAAAAATACGCCTTCGCCCCCAAACAGGGTATTACGTATGCCACCCACAAACTGAATATCGTAGTGTATATCTTTGGAATAACCAACCAGGCATCCTGTATCTATACGCAGGGATTCTCCCGGCAGTAATGTTCTTTCAAAAACATGTCCGCCTGCATGTACAAAAGCCATTCCGTCACCTTCCAGTTTTTCCATAATAAAACCTTCACCACCAAATAGCCCTGTACCCAGGCGACGTTGAAATTCTATACCAATACTTACACCACGTGCTGCACACAGGAATGCATCTTTCTGACAAACTACTTTTCCACCCAGGGCATACAAATCAAGAGGAATGATTTTTCCTGGATATGGTGAAGCAAATGCCACTCTTTTTTTGCCTTGCCCTACATTGGTAAATGCTGTCATAAAAAGACTTTCACCGGTCAACAGCCGTTTGCCTGCGCTAAACAGCTTGTTCATAATACCACCACCCGGTTTTTGAGAGCCGTCTCCAAATATGGTTTGCATTTGAATGCCTTCGTCCATCATCATAAAGGCTCCGCTTTCTGCCATAGCTGTCTCTCCCGGATCAAGTTCAATATCTACATACTGCATTTCTTCTCCGTAAATGCGATAGTCAATGTCGTGTGCTGCCTGCATAGTCTTAATTATTTTTTGGCATAAAAGTATAGGAATAAAGATAAATCAACATACCGTTTATAAAAGAATAGTCTGATTATTTCGTTATTTTTATTTCAAAACCTCCGACTATGGAAAATATGGCATACTACTTTACAGCGATTATCTTTCTTGTATTCATTATCATATTTGTTTTGTACCTCTTTTCACTCCAAAGGACACTAGAAGCTATTGATACGGAGAGCCGGAAGATGGCTCCCGGCCAGGTTTGGCTATTATTTATTCCCATTTTTAATATTATCTGGCAGTTTATAATGATCGGACGTATAGCCGACTCCATTCGTGATGAATGTATCAGACTGCAAATTCCTCTTCCTGAAAACAGGCCTACTTTTACGCTTGGTTTAATAATGACAGTTATTTACATTTTTGGTATTATAATGAATAATTTTTTAGCCGCACCCATGCTGGGTGGTTTATGCTCAATAGTAGCATTGATTTTCTGGATTGTATATTGGGTAAAAGTGAACAGCTACAGAAAACTTATTCTTGCCAACCAGGATAATTTCCTTTTAGATGCAGAAAAAGAAACTCTAAATACTACGGCATCTTAAAACCGACACAGAGAGAAAATGGTTTCTCAAAGATGCCACTGATTTACACAGAAAGAAAAAATCTGCGACAATCTGCGTAATCTGTGAGAGAAAATGGGTTCTCACAGATACCACTGATTTGCACAGAAAGAAAAATCTGTGGCAATCTGCGTAATCTGTGAGAGAAAATAGGTTCTCACAGATGCCACTGATTTACACAGAAAGAAAAAATCTGTATCAATCTGCGTAATCTGTGAGAGAAAATGGTTTCTCACAGATGTCACTGATTTACACAGAAAGAAAAAATCTGTATCAATCTGCGTAAACTGTAAGAGAAAATAGGTTCTCACAGATACCACTGATTTGCACAGAAAGAAAAAATCAGAGTCAATCTGCGTAATCTGTAAGAGAAAATAGGTTCTCATAGATGCCACTGATTTACACAGAAAGGAAAAATCTTTGGCAATCTGCGTAATCTGTGAGAGAAAATGGGTTCTCACAGATACCACTGATTTGCACAGAAAGAAAAAATCTGCGACAATCTGCGTAATCTGTGAGAGAAAATAAAAAATCCCCAACTCCTCCAAAAAAATTATATTCGGATATAAAACCGATGATAATGGCTAAGAAGAAACTGGTTGTGCTTACAGGTGCAGGCATCAGTGCAGAAAGCGGATTAAAAACTTTCCGGGACAGCGATGGTCTATGGGAAGGCTACAATGTGGAGGAGGTAGCTACACCTGGGGCATGGAGAAAAGATCCTAAGTTGGTGCTGGACTTTTATAATACGAGGAGAAATGAGGTCAGAAATGCCAAACCCAATGCCGCACATTATGGGTTGGCAGCTCTTGAGAAAAATTTTGAAGTGCAAATCATCACTCAGAATATTGACGACCTGCATGAAAGGGCAGGTTCCACAAAAGTTTTACATCTGCATGGAGAAATTTTTAAAATGCGCAGTGAAAAGAATGAACATCTTATTTATGATATTACTGACGAAATTAAAGTTGGTGACAGGGGAGAGGATGGAGCGCAGTTACGCCCGCATATAGTATGGTTTGAGGAAGCCGTACCCATGATTGAACCGGCCACTGAGGTCACAGCAACTGCAGATATATTTGTTGTTATAGGTACATCTTTAGCTGTGTACCCCGCAGCGGGATTACTTCATTATGCACCAAATCATATTCCTAAATTCATTGTAGATAAAAAGATTCCATACACAACATCTGTGCATGATATAGTGGCAATTGAAAAACCTGCAACGGAGGGCGTGGTTGAACTAACCAGGTTATTATCAAAATATTCTGATTAATCATAAAAGCGCGGGAAATTTATGGGAGAAATAATTAACTGTGCAGCATATTCCGAAGGACGCCGGGTAGCAAATATTGAATTAAAAAATGCAGGTGAAGTTTTAAAACAACTAAACGGCTTTGTGTGGATTGGTCTTTATTCACCCAAAGAAGAAACTCTTCAACTGGTTCAGCAGGTATTTGGCTTGCATGAGCTTGCTATTGAAGATGCTCACAGGGCACACCAGCGGCCAAAAGTGGAAATATATGGTAATTCTGTTTTTATAGTATTGCGTACTGCGCAGACCAGTAAAGAAAATAAAATTGAATTTGGTGAGACCCATTTTTTTCTGGGTAATAATTTTATCATCACTATTCGTCATGGGTCAACAATATCCTATGCGGATGTTCGAACCAGGTGCGAAAAAACTCCGAACCTCCTGGCCAAAGGACAGGGCTTTGCTTTATATGCTGTGATGGATTCTATAGTAGACCAGTATTTTCCGGTAGTAAATGTACTGGAAGAAGACCTGGACAAATTAGAAAATAAAATTTTTAACGAAAAACCCAGTCGCGAAACCACCGAGTATATTTATCATCTAAAGCACGAACTGCTGGAAGTTAAAAGAGCGGTATTTCCTTTAGTTGAGATCTGCAACCGCCTCATGCGTTTTGATTTTGACTATATAGCTGAAGATACACGTCCTTACTTCCGTGATATATATGACCATGCAATGCGTATAAATGAAATGGTGGACAATTCACTGGAGCTATTAAATACAGCTCTGGATGCTAATTTTTCGCTGATTTCCATTTCACAGAGCGAAGTATCTAAAAAATTTGCAGGGTGGGCAGCAATTATTGCTGTGCCAACCATGGTGGCTGGAATATATGGTATGAATTTTACTTTTATGCCCGAACTGCAATGGCAGTATGGCTATCCGGTTGTACTGGTGTCAACTGTTATTTTGTGCATTATACTTTATTTTCTCTTCCGAAAGTCGGGATGGCTGTAAACGATAAACTGCAAACGAAAAACGTCAAACGATAAATCTGAAGAGTCTCAAAAGTTCCCATTTATTTCCTCCTTAAATATTACCCCTTCATTCTTCAGTTCTTTCAAAACCGGTTCGTATACCTCTGGTAATACAGGAATATGCAATCCGGTTAGCCTGATTTCATCTTTTAATATCATTGTCGTAGCAATTCCGAGTGGCAGCCCAACTGTTTTTGCCATAGCAGTCTCAAGGCTGTTTTTCCCTTTCACGACAAGAGAGCTCTTAACCTTCTTATGTACCCCATCGGTTTGGTATCCGATTTCGTGCATCATAATCACCATATCCCTGTCATCAGGCTGCAGCATTAATTTCTGCTCTGCGCAAATCTGCACTATGTCTGCAGCGGTAAGAGAACCTCTACCTATGATTTCATTATCATATAAACCAAGATAGGACAATAATTCTTTTTGTTTTGAAATTGAATTGTCTGTCAGACTGTGGTAAGCAAGGTGCTCTTTGAAAAAACCGGCGAAGCTAAGATTTGATGTATTATATCGTTTATCCTCATCCGTAAGTTTAAGTTCAACAATTTTCTTCCATCCCAAGCAAAAATCAGGATGCCTCAAAGTAGTTCTTATAAATGTATCGCAATGTTCCAGTTCGTATAGCTTGCTATAGCTCACGGAGTCTCTGTTGGGATACCAGGCATATATACCTTCGTCAGGCACTTCAATAGTTCTGTTTTCATCAAATAATGATTCATAGGGTACGGAAATAATTTCTCCTCCTTCTTTAAATACTGCACCGGCTTTTCCGGCAAGTATAATATTTCTGGGATTCCAGCTTATTTTATAATGCCAGGGATTAGTGTCACTTTCCGGGGCTATCAGACCGCCGCAGTGAGAATGAAAAGAATGTATCTCACCACCGGTGTTTTGTATTTTATGAATCAACTGCATTGCACTCATGTGATCTATGCCGGGATCGAGTCCCATTTCACATAAAAATAAAAGTCCTTTTTGCTGAATGGTTGACGCTGATGCACGGATTTTGGGATCAATATATGAAGCTGTCAGCAGGTGACGGCCGGCTTCAATGCAGGACTGTGATACTAAAAAGTGAAGTGCAGCGGGCAGCATGGAAATTACTATATCTGCCTGTCTGATTTTATTCCTTCTTAGTTCCTCATCATTTATATTGATAGATGTTGCACTGGTATTTTTTGCCCCCTGTAGTTTGCTTTCTACCAGCTTCAGATCACTATCGGCAACAGTTAAATGCCAGTCATATTCAAGACATTTTTTTTTCAGGTATTCAATAAGTACAGTGGCGGACTTTCCGGCTCCGATCAATAATATATTTTTCACCGGTAATTTTTTTATTGGGCAATGTAATGATTTATCGGAATGAATGTTAATCCTGTTTGAGCAACAGGGAAGATATATCAGGTGGTGAGGCTACTAAGTTCTGGCCTGGTAACTTTTTTTCTGTTGGTATTTCCGTATTGCTATTTTGGTATTCGCAAGTCCAAAATTGCTAACGCAGAATATAAAGAATTTCGAAATACTCTCCTGGCTATGTATATATCCAAACTCCCAAACATGTACCAGTAACCGAAAAAGGAGAAAACATGATAAGTGAAATAGGTTATTTTATTCCGGATATGTTCAAATACCCACAGAATTTTATAAAAATATCCCCGGGTCGTAGTAACTTAGCGCCAATTAGGCTAAACTTAGTTATTATACTCACTCGTTTTTAACTATTATACTATAGTTGCCTGTTTTCCCTTAACCAATACCACATCAAAAGCCGCTATAAATCTCAACTGATCAATAAATTATTGAGATTCATTGAATTATTATACACTATCAGAAAACGTTTTGAATGAAACTTAATCCTTACCTTTTAGTTACAACAGTTTTATTAAGTCAATTTGCTTATACCCAGGACTGGAAAATACTTCCTTACAAACCTGCAGGAAGTGCCGTTTCATTTCCAAAGGATGAAGGGCGTCACGCTTCGGAGCCTATAGAATGGTGGTATAACTCCGGGCATCTTAAAGGTGCTACATCCGGTAAAACCTATAGCTATATGCTTACCTATTTTTATTATCCTGCAAGCGGTTATGATGGTTTCAGAATATTCAATATCACGGACGATGCTTCGGGAAAGTTTTATCAGGAATCTTTACCGCTTAAATACACCACATTGTCTACCACTCAACTTGATATAGAGGCATCAGTATATGGCAGAAATAAAGAAAAATGGAGTAATAAGACAGACGGAAATGGCAATTTAATTCCATTTGAATATACAATTGTAGCATCATCCTCCAGTGGCGCATTGAATCTGGATTGTAAAAGTTTAAAACGTCCTCTGTTACCCGGAAATGACGGGTATCTTGATCAGGGTAATGATAACTATACTTATTATTATTCCCTGACCGATAATGCTGTTTCAGGTAAATTAACACTGAACGGAGTTACCGAAGAAGTATCCGGTACCTGCTGGATTGACCGGCAATATGGAACTTTCAACCCTCTTACCAGTGAAAAGTATGAATGGTTTCAAATGCAGTTGTCAAACGGAATGGATATAAACCTGTGGAATATATTCACTGTTCAAAATACTATTCCCGAAAATGAGAAGTACCGGATATTATCAGCTTATGTAGATGAATCTACACAATACACTATAAGTGAATTTAATATTGAGCGTTTATCATTCAACTGGATGGAAGACAGTTCCAGGTGCTATGCTTCAAAATGGAGACTCACTTCTGCAAAAAATAAACTGGATTTAACCATCACATCAAAAGATGATAATAGTGAAGTTAAATTACCCTTCAGGTTTTTTGAGGGGTCAACCACTGTTTCCGGAACGGTAAACGGGCAGTCAGTCACCGGCGTTGGTTTCGCGGAACTTTTACATTCTTATGAGCATCCGAATCTCATTATAAAAAATCCTGAGGGTGGAACATATGAACCTGCTATACCTATTTCGTGGCAATTATTGAATCCTGATGCCGGACGACCGGTTACATATAATATTGAATACAGTGTTGACAATAAGACAACTTTTAAACCTGTTGTACAGGGAGTGACTGATACTTTTTATGTATGGAACAACTCTACTCTTTCTAAAGGCGAAAGTATATGGTTTAAAATTTCCGCTATGTCAATTGACGGAGAACTGAAGGGTATTGCAATTAGCACATCTCCATCTGTTGTAATGACGGATAATACTGACAGCATCAACATAAATGTATTCCCTAATCCTGTAAGTCAACACCTGTTTTTAAAACCCGGTTTACCCGCAAATATCTCGCAAGGTAAAATCATTGATATGAATGGAAGGGTAATTCGTGTAATTCCAGGCAGTTTAATTTCAAATAGTATTGATGTTAGTTTTTTACAAACAGGTATATATTTTCTGCAAATAGATTCCCAGGAACGACGGGTAGTGTTGAAATTTCTAAAGAGATAGTTTCCTTTTAGTTTATTCAACAATAAACTTTCTGGTCACCATCTGCTTTTCATTTTGAATACAGATAAAATACACCCCGCGTTGCAGTTCTGGTAAAAATGATTGAACATTTGGAGTAAGCTGTAATTCTTTCTTCATTACCATTCTGCCTGAGGCATCAGTAATGATATACTCAGCCTGTGCCGAATAGTTGGAAGAAACCTGTATTTGTATTTGCCCCTGTCTTCCAGGATTGGGTTTAATCAATATATTAAAATTGCTTTCCCCTGCCCGGTTAACTAATACTATTGGAGAGTAAGAAAACCTCCCGTCTTTATCCCGTTGTTTTATACGGTAATAATATTTTTTTATGCCGGCTGAGATTTGTCTATCGGTATACGAATAGGATTGAGCTTCAGCATTACCTGAAGCTTTTACTGTAGCTATATGTATAAAATAGCTGGCATTATCTGATCGTTCGATATCAAACGCATCAGTATTTATTTCATTCAATGTTTCCCATTTCAAAATGTTCGATGCGTTTGCCTTGTCATACCATGCTTTTACGGTTTTCCAGGATAAGGGTAAAACTCTCGAAGCAATGACCTTAAATGTATCTGCAAGACAATCCTTATCATCTTTAACAATATATGTTTCGGTACCTTCTGCTGAGGGGGTAACAATTATAGACGAAGTAGTTTGATTGTCCGACCATAAGTATGAGCCGATATATGAAGCCTGCAGTGTAACCTGTGTACCTACAGTTGTTGTATAGGTGGTATTGAGGTTGACATTCTTCATCATGGTAAATTTATCTTTTATCAGTCCGTCTGCAGCAATCCATTTAGCATCAAGCCTGTTGCCTTCCACTTCCAGCATCAAAGCTCCGCCTTCATCTTTGTTGGAATAATACATGGCATGATGCGGGAAGCCGGGTATCGAACCTGCACCGCCACGCTGGCCCGATGAGCCTGTTACAACATACAGTGTACCGGTATTACCAGTTGATTCTTTTTTATAATAGGGACATGAGTTTGTGGTTGCATCATATTTTCCACTTGAAGTACTAATAGCATATAATGATTCATCGAATGAAGCTGAGGTACCGTAATACCCGTTCAGCAATTTAGTGCGTTCATATACATGGCTATGACCGCAGAGTATGAGGTCTACACCATGGTCTTCGAGAATTTTAATAAAATTGCTTCTGATCTGGATGAGATCATTATCGGTAGAGGAGTTATCAGAATCATGTGATCCTTTCGTAAAAGGCGGATGGTGCCAGTATGCAATTACCCAGTCTTTGTTGGTATTTGCTTCAAGGTCTTGTATTAGCCAGGCAGATTGCACACTGGGCACATCGTACATAGTTTTACCATCGCTTCCATACCCGTAAGAGTCAAGAGAAATAAAATGGATATTACCTATATCAAATGAGTAATAAGATTCCGTTCCGGAAGGATAACCTCCGGCCTCACCGGCAGTGGGTAAAGTAAATATTGAATAATAAGGATTGTTATGGTTGGTTCTTGCACCTGATGGAGTGCCGTAGTCGTGGTTGCCTGGTGCAGGATATAATGGACTTTGTTTTAAAAATTTGTCCTTGTAATAGTTGAAGAAGCCTGAAGTATATTGGGCATCTAATCCAATAGAGTAAGCATTATCCCCAAGAAGTATCCAGGCGTTCATAAAATTGCTGCCGAGATAGTTGATGACACTGTTACACACATTCAATTGATTGGTATTGTTGGCGCCGCAATCGCCAAATACTCCAATTCGATATAAACTTTTTTCACCTGTTACAGGAAGTGTTTTAAAATAATTTTCACCATCACCCTGCAGCATTCCTGCTCCGCCTTCTATGCTATACCAATAGGTAGTATTAGGTGAAAGCCCTGTTATTTTAAGATCGTGTTCGGTTTTGGGTGAAAGGTTTTCAATCAGTCCTGGTAAACTACCCGGGGTAATACCATATCTCACACGACTAATAGTGGCTATATCGGTTCTCCAGCGTATGTTTATACTTGTGCCTGTGGCCATTTGCAGGTAAGGGCCTCGAAGCAGCACCTGTGCGTCAGAAACTATATAGAGCAGGCAAAAGGTGGTAAGTAGTCCGGTTGCTTTGTTCATACACAAAATAAAGAGGTGAATATATAATTTGTGTTTGCAAGGAATTCGGACTTTAATTTGTGTTAATCTAATATATAAAATTTCCTCCGGTTTATAGAATTAATAATGGATTCATTTCAAAAAGGTTCATCTGTTAGTGATTCCATAAAGCTCACCAGACAGGCAATTTCTTCCTTTGTCAGGTTCAGCGGTTTATCTGAAAGTGTTTGGTTGGGAAAATGCAGTCCCAGACCTTCACCTCCGCCTTTATTATAAAACTCCATTACTTCATCCAGTGTTTTCAATGCGCCGTTATGCATATAAGGAGCAGTCTTTGCGGCATTTCGAACCGTGGGAGTTTTAAATGCATCAATATAAAATGGCGATGGCATTATATGAAAACGCCCGCTATCTGTGTCGGCTACCGGGTTGCTAAAGTCAGCGTTTGCCACCATTCCCAATGATTCTACTTCCGAAATATTATAAAGTGGTGGTAGCAGTCCGTTAAATAATGGTGCAAAATGACAAGTACCGCATTGTGCTTTACCCATAAACAAATTAAAACCGGTGATTTGTTGTGGAGTTAGTGCTGCTTTATCACCATTCATATATTTGTCAAATGCAGATGTCATCACCGGCAATGATTTTTCATAAGCTGCTATTGCCTTTGCAATATGTGGCATTGTAATACTTTCATGATCTTTTTTGTCGGGAAAGGCTTTTGCAAACAGTCGTCTGTATTTTCTGTCTTCCTTCAGTTTTATTACAATTCGATCAGCATCTGCATTCATCTCGTTGGGAGCTGCAGTTACATCAATCACCTGGTGAACCAGGGTAGGCGATCTTCCATCCCAGAAATTACTATGCTGATATGCTGCATATAATACAGAAGGCGCATTTCTTCGAACTACATGCTGTTCATCAAAAGCGATGCTTTGTTTTAACCCATCAGTAAAATATTTTTCTGGTAAATGGCAGGAAGCACAGCTTCGCCGGTTATTGCCTGACAATCTTTTCTCGAAAAAAAGTTTTTTGCCAAGTGAGATAAGTGATAATGAGGTATTGCTGTTTGAAGTATCAAATGAATTGATGTCCAGAAATTTGTTGTCAAACAAATGGCTGGCATCGTAATTTAAAAATGTAGCGGTATGTGATCTCTTTTGCAGTGACTTAATTAATAATGCGGTGTTTGCCTGCAGGGGAAGCATGGCTTCAGTTAAAAAAAACATCCTGTCAAATTCATCAAAAGACCGGGCAGAATTTAATATAGAGGTTGCCCGGTTGAAATAAAACGAAATACTGTCCGACAGCATTTTGTTGGTGGCAAGAAAGGGATGTATATTTTCACGGAAAGATTGTAATGCAGTGGCTGATTCCGCGATACCTGTTTTTAAAAACGGCGCATCATAACCGGTGATATTGAGTGCAGCAATCCGGATTAATTCAAGGCGAAGACTTTCAAGTAAACTACCTTCGGTAATTGTCTGTCCGAATAAAAGCCCCGTTAGACCTTCTGCGGATATTAGAATTACATCTGCATTAGCGAGCAACTCCTTTTTGTGTTCATACACTTTTTCATCAAACAAGAGATCTTCAATAACCTGGAAACCAACCGGCCACTGGTATTCCAGGGATGGTTCTTCTACTTCATATACCGGGGGCATGTTTAGTTTCACAATTTCTTTTCCAAAAAAATAAGAAGTAAAAAACTCTATTTTTTTAAAGCAATCCCTGCATTGTTTCAATTGATCTTTTGCATTTTGTACAGAAGTTGAATCGCATGTTGAAATGCTATCAATAGTTGCTCTTAGTTTCTTTGCAGAAGCGATTAGCGGTGGGATTTGTGTTTTGAAATATTTTAGGGTATGCTCAATTGCAGTTTCATCAGGGGTGTTATTAATGGATGCAGTTCCTAAAAACAAAAAGGACAAAATAATAGTTATTGCCTTTATTTTATTCAATTGAAATGCATTTGACAGCATGGGGACTGTTTTATGAACAACAATAAAATATACAAAAATATCTGTAGATAGAGGCAACCTTATTGTACTAACTTTGCATTAATTCATTTTCTTCTGAATGTTATTGAAATAATTTGAAAACCATGGATACACGTATAACACTTAACAACAGGGAATCTTTTTTGAAAGTGTTGAGGGATTTGTATTCAACCCGGTCGAAAGCATCTATTTTGTATGAAAACAAAGGGTTGACCCGCTATGAAGGTTTGATTTTGGGTATAGATGAAGAAGACGCACAGCCAATCTTGCAGTTACAAGACGGATTGGAAATTCCAGTGTCGTCAGTAGTTGCAGTGAATGGGGTCTTTACTTCTGATTTCTGCGAATGTTAGAAAACCTTTTATCTATTGTAAGCTTTACTTCATTCTCGACCAAACCTCATATATTGGATCGCCTTTTGAACTAAGCCCGGTATGTATCCAGTTACCATCTTTTAATGAATCACTAAAGCTCAGCGACATACCCACGCGGGAAGCATCCCTTGAAAAAAAATCAATGTATTCAGTATATTTTCCGTTTCCAAAACTGTACCTGCCGCCTCCCGTACCCGAAAACTCACCGGTTTCAATATTAATAGCAGCCCATTGAAAGTGGCTGCCGGTTAAAAGTTTTAAAGTGCGGCGGGCCCGCAGTGGAAGCTCCACCATCTTATCATCCTGTTTACGATGTGTAATACGCCAGTTGCCTGCAAGCAGATTTTTACCATCATCTGCTCTTTTCCATTCCAGACGGGTTCCGGTTAGATTGGTAATTAGATTTTGGCCGCTCACCTTGTAGGCAAACCGGTTTGTTTTTCCTACGTTAGATTTATTATTGCTGTCAAATTCTGTTTTTAATACTATCTCTTTATCTGTAACTGTAAATGAGCCACCCCAGGTACCATCAAATTTCTTGTCAGCGATACTGTACGTAGAAATCATGCAATATCCGTCCGCTATCAGCAACAGTTGCTGCTGATTGCCTGTGTCAATTTTCCAGGCACCGTTTAGTGGTGAAAGTGAATGATCGGCTTGCGGAATTGTTTGCATTGAAAGAAGCGGAATAAGTATGACGGCAATGGCCGATAGTATACACTGCCTGATTTTTGAATAAGTCATAAGGAGGTTTTTTTGTGAAAGAATAACCGGTAAACAGCGCTTGTGTAAAGATAGTAATTGAAATCCTTCTTACGAATCTCAAATCACAATTTGGAATTAAAATAAAAAATCTAAATTGCCCGGTATAATACATTTTATGAGAACACTGCTTATCCTCGTGTCAATCTTATCTGTCATCAATCTCCAAGCCCAAAAGAGTAAAAGAAACAATGTATCCTTGTATGTTTTAGATAAAAACTGGAAGGGCTGCAGACCTGAAGATGCAAAATATCTGGCTTGCATGCAAAAGCTGAGCGATACGGCTTATGAACGGAGTTTTTATCATTTTGAGGGCCCATTGATGACCATCGAAACTTATAAGGATAAAGACGCTACTATTCCTCACGGGGAATTTATTTATTATGGCGCAGATGGAAAGATAAACTCTCTCGGTAATGCATACAATGGCAAGAAAGAAGGCTGGTGGTACTTTTATACTGATTCATTCACCTTGTGGAAAAAAGAAAAATACGATATGGGTAAGCTGGTGACTATTATGGATCTTGCAGCTATAAAAGCGGAAAATGAACAAGATAAAAAGAATATGAAACCAGAGCAAAAAGAGGGGGAAGTCGAAGCAACTTTTAGAGGCGGGATTGAGGACTGGATTAAGTATATTCAAAAAAATATCAATTACCCCGACCGGGCACGAAGACTGGAAAAAGAAGGGAGTTTGCTGCTTCAGTTTGTAGTAAATACAGATGGTACTACAAGTGATATACGGATATTAAGATCTATTGAATACTCGCTTGATGAAGAAGCTATACGATTGATAAGTGATTCTCCAAAATGGAGACCTGCCCACCAGGATGGAAGACTGGTTAAAGCATATAGAAGACAACCGTTAAATTTTCAACTGCCCAGGTAATTGTTATTCTACAATGGTGGTGTCAATTAAATTAATGGTCCTTGATATATCGTCGTACTCGGTGGCATGAATAGTTTTTACCAGCATCTCTGCCAAAAATCCCGGCGACTGAATGCCCTGTGCCAATTTATATACTACCTCATCCATTTGCTGTATATAAAAATCCTGTTGTCCCTTATCCATTCCCGACAACAACAATGCATTACTCCAGGAAGTTTCCCTGGCTTTATCAATACTGAAATTCAAAACCGCTTTTTCACTGCCGTTCGCAATTTTGCCAAGCAGCCGCAATGGCAGCCACACCTGGCTCAATGCTTCCTGTACATCATCAATCTGAGATGCAATTACAGCATTTATCTTGTTGAAATCTGATGACAGACTGTTTATCGCTTCCCCGGGCGCAACAATTGCAGATGCAATAGCAAGGTCGAGGTTGATATGTGTATTTACACCAAGAAGTAAATGCTGAATAACAATAAGATCATTTTCTTTGCTGCAGTCAAATGCAAATTTCCAGGATTTGCTGCAGGGGTTGCCGGAATTATACGCATCAAATGCATCGAAATAGCGCTGTGCAAAAACCACGTCAAGCCGGTTCATCCGCTCTCCATCTTCAAATGCATGCTGCATGATACTGTCTCTTACAGCCATTGTCATCCTTTTATACAACGCAGCAAAATATCCCATCCTGTTTTGTGAAGACCGGCATTGCTGTATAATTTCGTCTAAACTTGTTATGACATCTGCGATTTGTGAAACAGGCATAGCGATTTTATGATTGATTCAAAATAAAAGGCAACAGGCAATAGAAACAAAAGATAGTAAATTTTTAAATCCCATCGTTTGTTTTCTCCCTATCTTCATTAATAGTTAACTGAATTTTGGATGCTGTCTGCCCTTACACAAATACCTGCTGCACGTGCGGCTCGAATTGCGACAAGCACTTTGTTTTTTTGTGCCGGTTTTTGCTTTGCCAGTTGGGCTTCAAGAATACCACAAATAAAGGTAATGCTTGGTTTGAATGAAGCTGAATTGGGTGGTGTACTGTTAGCACTTCCGGTGGGACTGATAGTCGGCTTACCGGTTTCCGGTTTTTTGGTAGCAAAATATGGAAGCAGGAGTATTGCTATTAAAGCGGTACTGTTATATGCAATCACGTTGCCTTTACTCGGTTTGATAACAAGTCCCTGGCAATTAGTTTTGGTATTATTTCTTTTTGGTTTTGGTGGCAACCTGCTAAATATCTCTATGAATACCCAGGGTGCCGGAGTAGAAGATGCCTACCAACGGTCTATCATGGCATCATTTCATGGTGTATGGAGTCTTGCCGGTTTTACAGGGGCCGCAGTTGGCGCCCTTATGGTGCGGTTTATGGTTTCTCCTGTTTTACATTTTTGTATCATTACTGCTATAATCTATTTACTTGTTTGGGCAATTTACCGGTTCCTGCTCGTAAAAGACATTCATTCCGGAGGTGATGCACCTGTTTTTGCAAAACCCGATGGTGTTTTGCTGAAACTCGGTCTTATTGCTTTCTGTTGCATGGTTTGTGAAGGAACAATGTTCGACTGGAGTGGAGTATACTTTGCTAAAGAAGTGAAGGCACCTGAGGAATATGTCACTTTCGGCTTTGCAGCATTTATGACAACAATGGCGGGCGGGAGATTTATTGGCGACCAGCTTTCTACAAAACTTGGTAAAAAGAACATGATCAGGATGAGTGGAATACTAATTGCATCAGGTTTGATGATTGCAGTGCTGTTTCCATATATGATAACTGCAATAGCAGGTTTTTTGCTTACAGGTATGGGTGTATCATCTGTGGTACCGTTGGTTTACGGCGCTGCTGCCAGATCAGGTAAAGTAGCATCGGGAGTGGCCCTGGCAGCGGTTTCTACTGTTGGTTATCTCGGTTTTTTGTTTGGTCCGCCGGTAATAGGGTTTATAGCACAGGCACTCAGTTTAAGATGGTCATTTACTCTGATAGCAATACTGGGATTTTGCACTACATTGCTTGCAGGGTATGTAAGTGTGGACAACAAAAAAGTTTGAAAAAAATTACTGCCTGCTTTTCTCCTGCTCAATCATATTGATAACCTGCTCCATTGTCATAGCTTCTTCTATATAGAATTCTCCAATCCTGGTGCGACACAAACTGCTCAGGTAAGCACCACAACCCAGGTAAGCGCCAAAATCGTTAGCCAGGCTCCTGATATAGGTGCCCGTGCTGCAGGTAACTTTGAAATGTACAACAGGCATTGTAATATTAGTAATAGTAAATTCTTTAATCGTAACCCTGCGTGGTTCCAGCGCTACTTCTACACCTTTTCTGGCAAGCAGGTAAACGGGTTTGCCATCTTTTTTAACAGCCGAATGTATTGGGGGAACCTGCAGTATTTCACCGCAAAAATGCTGAGAAGCTGCATGTATGGCTGATTCGGAAATATCTGTAGTCGGCTTAAAATTTTCTGGTTCGCTCTCAAGGTCGTAGGTAGGTGTGGTGGCGCCAAGAGTAAATGTGCCTGTATATTCTTTTTCTTTGGCCATGTATTCATTAATTCTTTTAGTAAACTTTCCCGTGCAAACTATCAATAATCCGGTAGCCAGCGGATCTAATGTTCCGGCATGCCCTACTTTTTTTATCTTAACAGCATTCCTGACTTTTCTCACCACATCAAAAGATGTCCAGTTTAAAGGTTTATTGATCAGTAATACTTTCCCTTCTTCAAATACATTCATGATTAGATGATTGGGTTTATACAATGAATGAAATTTGCAAATGTAATAATAGTGGTGGAGAGAGGTGGAAAATGTGAATAGTTAATGAGACAGGTTTTATGGTTTCTGGTTTCTCGTTTGCCGTTTTTCGTTTGTTGTTTTTCGTTTACATTTAGTTGGAAGTTTAGAACATAAATGAACCGGCAATATTAGCATGTGGTGAAAACAACAAACCCAAAACTCCAAACTCAAAACCCCAAACCCGAAACATCAAATTCTCAAAATCTCCGTCTCAGCTATCTTTCTGTATTTGTAACTGTTCCCGGCAAAATTCATTAAATGTATCTTCGTCTATACGTTCCCGACCGGGAGCGGTTTCACGCTGCAGGAGTTTATTATTCCTGAAATCCATTGTAAAAAGACCATCCTTCAATACAACATTCGAAAGCTCATTCCAATGGTATCTTTTTCTGAAAAAGGTATTAATGACAATTTGCTCA
Organism: Chitinophagaceae bacterium; assembly: GCA_039811345.1. Lineage (GTDB taxonomy): Bacteria > Bacteroidota > Bacteroidia > Chitinophagales > Chitinophagaceae > Agriterribacter. The sequence goes on along the minus strand of JBDHYJ010000015.1, from coordinate 28,111 downwards.
TCTGAAACGCCTATCTCAAGGGGTTGCCTCGACTGGTGATCGAACAGGACAAAAATTACAAACAAAATAAATACCCACCTTAGACCAGGTACCCAAAGCCATATAAACCCGGTAATCATCAGTGGATGTTTAAAAGTTATTCCTGGATTTTGCTTTCGTCTTATCCATAATGTGCAGAACAGTGAAATTGGAATCAGGAAGCTTCCCACGAAGAGTATTGTAGCAAAGCTATTGTTGGTATATGAAAGAAATATAAAAAACAGGAAAGAGATTAAACAAAGAGAAAAACTGATGTAATCACTATTAACTGTTTTTTCTTTTTTCAGAATCAGCACATACTGAAACAGGTCGGAGGTTTTTTCTTTTGAGTTACTCATCAGTTGCATGCCACTGTAAGGTTACACAATTTGAAAAGCATCCTTGCTCCTACATTCTCATCCCATTCATTACTGCTGATGCCTGTTTCGCAAAGGTCGAAACCGATTATTTTTCGGCCAGTGTCCAGAATTTTTTTAAACAGGAAGTACAATTGTTCAGCTTCAAAACCACCAGGCACAGGCATGCCGGTATGCGGGCATAAGGTGCGGTTGAGCCCGTCAATATCAAAACTGATATATACTTTATGAGGAAGGTTTTCGATAATCTGTTGTGAAATTGCACTCCAGTGCTGCCCTTCGTATTGCAGTTCTTTAATTTTTTTATCGAAATAAGTAACTACCCTGTTATTATTATTCTGAATATATTCCCATTCACTTTCACAAAAATCTCTAACACCAATTTGTACCAGCTTTATAACCTCAGGTACCTCGGAGAGGGCATTGTACATAATCGAAGCATGAGAATATTTCAATCCCATATAAGCTTTACGTAAGTCACAATGGGCATCTACCTGCAGTATTCCAAATTCACCATGCTTTTCGGCAATAGCTTTAAAAAAACCAAGCGGGACACTATGGTCGCCACCTAAAATTCCAACAAGTTTATTATTATTCAGCAATGTTTTGGTTTGTTCATAAACCCATTCATTAAGAAATGCACAACCTTCATTTACCTCTTTAAGGGTTTTACACATGAATTTATTGTTGTCTAAGTTCTCCCCCTGAGAGATAAAGTTGATATACAGTTCGGCTTCCTTTCGGAGGTAATCACTTTTTTGTAAAATTTTTTTATCAGGTTCCCGCAGGAAAAAGCCTTTTTTCCATCCGTCGCAGATGTCAATATCAAAAATGTCAACATGCAGACTTGCTTTATTAATACGTTCAGGAGCACGGGCTGTTCCGGCAAGATAACTCACCGTCACTTCCCAGGGTACAGGCAATATTACCAGTTGCGCCTCTTCTTCAGAAGTGGGTAATCCGAAAATATTGTAATTAGGATTACCGGATGAGTTGGGATCAAATTTTGAAAGGTTCATGATCTGAAATGTCAGTTTTTTCAAAAGCGATGCAAGTTAGGAACGTTTTCCTTATTATCCTGCAAAGCAAGTTATAGAACGATGCCGGGCTTAATAAAGTTGCAAGCATAGGTTATTGAAATAATATTAACTATAAACATATATAAAGTGAGTTGTTTTTTGGAGTAATTTTGCGAAATTCAACCGGATTTGTAAAATGAAAAGAATACACATTATTTCTCTGGTAATGATCGCTGCGGCAATAGCTTATATGCTGGTAACCATGTCTAAAGATCTTACCACTTATGATACCATTGCTTCAGCACGCCAAAAGCAGGGGCAATATATTCACCTGATTGCTACATTAGACAGATCAAAACAAATAGAATACAACCCTGTAGAAAATCCCAACTACCTTGCTTTTTATGCGGTGGATAGCCTTGGGGGTAATACTAAAGTTGTGTATCATAGCGCCAAACCACCAGAACTAGAAACGAGTGAAAGAATAGTACTCAAAGGCAAAATGAATGGTGATGTATTTGATTGTAATGAAATATTACTCAAATGTCCTTCCAAATACAAAGACGATCCTGCACATCAGGAAAAAGAGTTGAAATATAAAACGCAGGAGAATTAATTGTTTACATGGTTTATCAGGGCGAACATTTACTTGTTGGACAAATAGGACATTTTTTTACCCTATTATCCTTTGCAGCTTCCTTAGTGGCTACATTTTCTTTTTTTAAAGCTACCCAGGCATCAAATCCTGAAGATCACAATGCATGGAAGAAATTAGCGAGGACTTCTTTTTTTATAGAGATTTTTTCAGTGCTTGCTATTTTCGTCTCGCTTTATATTATTCTGTATAATCATTATTTTGAATACCTGTATGCATACAAACATTCAAAACGCAGCCTGCCGGTAAAGTATCTGCTCAGTTGTTTCTGGGAAGGTCAGGAGGGTAGTTTTCTGCTTTGGAACTTCTGGCATTGTGTATTGGGATCAGTGGTAATAGCCACAGCAAAAAAATGGGAAACTCCGGTAATGACGCTTGTCTCTCTTGCTCAGGTATTTCTTGCAAGTTTTCTGATAGGTATTTATTTCTTTGATATCAAAATAGGAAGTAATCCATTTGTACTGGTACGTAATGAACTGCCTTTTGCTACTGCGCCAATATTCCAGGATCCGCAGTACCTCAGTAAATACTGGCGCGATGGTAATGGACTAAATGTATTATTACAAAATTACTGGATGGTTATCCATCCCCCGGTTATTTTCCTGGGATTTGCATCCACACTTTTTCCTTTCTCTTTTGCTTTTGCAGGACTTTGGAAAAAAGACTATACGGGTTGGGTAAAACCTGCTTTGCCCTGGGCTTTGTTTAGTGCTGCTTTGCTGGGGTTAGGAATAATGATGGGAGCTGCATGGGCTTATGAATCGCTCACTTTTGGCGGATATTGGGCATGGGATCCGGTAGAAAATGCATCACTTGTTCCCTGGTTGATAATAGTGGGCGGGATACATGTTATGCTGGTGAATAAATCTACCGGCTATTCATCAAAGGCAGTCTATTGGTTTCTGTTTTTAAATTTTATATTACTCGTATATTCCACTTTTCTTACCCGTACCGGTGTACTTGGCGATACTTCTGTTCACTCATTCACCGGCGAAGGTGATTCTCTGTTCTGGCACCTTATTCTGATGATGGCCCTTTTCACGGGATTGTTTCTTGTCATGTATTTTAAGAATCAGAAACATATACCCGTTGTTAAAAAAGAAGAAGATATTTCATCAAGAGAGTTCTGGATGTTTGTTGGAGCATTGGTGTTTTTCATTTCAGCCGCATATATTACTTTTTACACTTCTCTTCCGGTTATCAACAAAATATTCGGCACTAACAAAGCTATAGGTGAGGACCCGGAATATATTTACAACAGGGTGATGGTATTGATTGCTGTGGTGCTTGGACTTCTGACGGCTATTACCCAATACCTGAGATACAAACAAACACCACGATCTTTCTGGGTCAAAAAGATTATTGCACCCACAGCTATTGCGTTGCTAATATCAGTTGCCATTAGTGTATTTGGAGGAATTACTTACAATAAATATGGTATAGGTTATCTTGGTGCAATACACCTCGCTATGTTTGCTTCTATTTATGCAATAATAGCCAACGCCACATACATCTGGTCGGGACTGAAAGGTAAAATAAAAGCAGCCGGAGGCTCTGTTGCGCATGTAGGATTTGGATTGGTGCTTGCAGCAATACTGATTACTTCCTCAAAAAAAGAAGTGATTTCAATTAACCGTACCGGTATAATTATTCCTGGTTTGCTTGACCCTAAAGGAAAAGAGGACAGTGGACTGGAAAATATTACGTTGATTCAGGGCGTACCTACTCCGATGGGAAAATACATGGTTACTTACCAGGGCGATTCCACACATCCCGGGGATGAAAAACTATACTTCAGAGTAAACTATATCAGAAAAGATTCTGCTACAGGAAAAATAAAAGAACATTTCAATCTCTATCCGGATGCCTTTCTTATGAAAGGAGAGGGGGGCAGAACCAGTTTGTCTGCAAACCCCGATTCACGTCACTACTGGAATAAAGACATCTTTACTTTTATCACTTCCATGCCCGATCCATCGAGCACTAAGGATACAGCCAGTTTCAAAAACCGTCCTGTAAAGTCTGGCGATACCGTATTTTATTCTAAAGGTTTTATACTGGTTGATCAGATAATAGAAGCTAACAAGAATACGAACAAAGACCTGCCATTGGTTGACAGTGCCTGGCTGGCTGATGTTACTGTATATAGTTCTGACGGTAGAACCTACAAAGCATCGCCGGCTCTCTTCAGCAAAGATGGAATGCCAATGCCAAAACTGGATACAGTTATGTCGCAAAGCCTCGTATTGCAGGTAAATAAAACTCAAAACGGGGTGGAACTTGGTGTAAAGGAATCGAATGCTGTTATGAAGTATATTACTTTAAAAGCTTTTCAGTTTCCCTATATAGGACTGCTTTGGTTGGGTATACTTATCATGACCGCCGGATTTTTTATAAGTATGTGGTATAGGGCGAGGAGGGTGTAGGGGGAAGGTGTAGGGTAAAAGGTATAATGTGATGTAATGGATTAGAGGGAAAACGATAAACGATAAACTACAAACTACTAACGATAAACTCCAATCAATTCAACTTTTTTCTTCTAAGACATTTTGGTTATCTTAACTTCTGAACCAGCATGCAAGAATGCTGGGTGATTTTGTAGTTATTGTAGATTAGAAAATTTTTTGCATTTGATTGTATAGTACCTTTTTTCATTAATTGGGAAAAGTCTATTTCCTGCATCGCGCATGTTAACCACAAAGCTAATGCCGATGATGTAGGAAATTCACCAGTTAAATGTTTATATCTGGCAATACTTGTTGTATTTGCAAAAATTGATTCTGCAATATGATAATATTTTAACGACCTGCTATCACCATTTTCACCTGTTACTAATACATCAATATCAGATGCTGACGCCAAATATTTTTTTATAAATGCTTCAATAAAGACTTTCACTTCATGCTCATCCCTGGTATGGAGGGTTTGAACTGCTTTTAATTCAGCAATAGCATCCTGGGCCTGATTATTCATCAAAAACATTGCTGATCCTTCACCGGCTATACTTCCGGTTGTATTATTGCCAAAGAGGTTTTCGTCTGATTGAAACGAATTTTTGTACCAGCCTGCAAGAAAATCTATATTATAATTGTAGTCAGAAATTTCATCAACTGCACCAACAATATAACTGGCTGCCGGATTTGCCTGAAGCATCATCATAGCATCCAGCAGTGCATTTTCAAATGACAGTCCCCGATGTACATGGGTAATATTATAACCTTTGTTTGTTGTCATTAATCCCAGTTGTGCGGCAATGGCATTGGGTGTGCTTTGTACAAAATTACCCGGTGTAAGCATCCCTTCTTCATAGTCAATAATCTGGTTAAGAAATTTGATACAATCTTCCATACCGCCATTCGCAGTTCCCAGTATGATGCCATCAAAATCAGGCTGGCTTTTTACTATTGGTATTGCCGCGCCAATACCCATCCTTACAGCTTTACCCATCCGGCGAAGGATACCCGGTGGTATACCATCATATTGCGGTTCCCTTGCCAATAGCTTGCCATCAACAGGAGTATATAATTTATCGGTATTGATATTTCCGAAAGTATCCTGCGCTGATATGCAGGTGTGCTGGTGAATATACATTGTTACAAAAATAGGATTTTGGAGGTATAAGCGATGAGTGAAGGGTGATGGGCTATCGCTATGAGCTTTCAGCTTTCAGATACCAACTTATTTAGCTATAACTAACAATTCATAGCCCAAAGCCCATAGCCCAAAGCTCATTGCCCACAGCCCATTGCCCATTGCCCACAGCCCATTGCTCACAGCTCACAGCCCAGAAAAAATTAGTGAACTGCAATTGCCACCAAAACCAAAAGAATTAGACATTACATGTTGCAGTGTAACCTGTTGATATTTCTGAACAGGAGTCAACCCTGTGCTTTCAATGGGTGTATGAAATCTCAGTGAAGGATAAATTTCCTGGTGATGGAGGCAAAGAATACTAAATACAGCTTCTATAGCTCCTGCAGCTCCCAGGGTGTGACCGGTATTGGCTTTTGATGAAACAAAAGGTGGTGGAGTACCAAACAGGCGTATCATGGCTGTGCTTTCTACAAGATCGTTATTCTCTGTTGCCGTACCATGTGCATTGATATAACCGATCTGGCCCGGGGTGAGTTTTGCTGTTTCAATCGCACGCTGCATAGATAAAAAAGGACCTTCACCATTATCCGATAAAGATGTGGGGTGAAAAGCATCATTGCTGTTGCCAAAACCTGAAAGCACCGCATAAATCCTTTTATCTTTTACATCCTCTTCTTTTTCCAGTACCAAAAATGCGGCACCCTCACCAAGGTTAAGCCCCTTTCTGTCATTGTCGAATGGGGTGCATGCTTCAGGAGAAAGTATGTGAAGCGCATTGAAACCGTTGATGGTAAATTTTGCAAGACTGTCTGCACCACCAACAATAGCTCTTTTTGAATAACCCTGTTGCAAAAGTTTTGCCCCAAACATAATGGCATTTGCAGAGGAAGAACATGCAGTATTTATCGTGTTAACAATGCCATTTAACTTGTAGCGTTGCTGTAGAAAAATAGCGGATGACGAACAATCATAAGAGGATAAATAGGGTGAGCCATCTTGTTTTTTGTTGGCATCATGATACAATTCATCCGTCAGGCACATTCCTCCAACTGTGCTAGCTCCTATAAGCGCTGTCTCTGCCGAAGAGATATCAGTTTCATTCAACTGAGCGTCTACGCAGGCCTCTTCAAATGCATGAAGGGCAAAGACATCTGTCCGGGTTGTGCCTGGCGCTGTTGCTCTGAGTTTTTCTTTCAGTCCTTCTGTTGAGAATTTTACCTCTCCACAGGGCCGGAGCCCGCTATATCGTGAATCACAAAAATGTAGTGTAGAGATACCGCTTATACCATTGATGAGAGCTTGGCGGTTTTGAGCGGTACTGTCACCTAATGCGCTGATAATTCCTAATCCGGTAACAACAATTCTACCCAAAATGCAAATTTTTATTTGGTTCGGTGCTGTTCGATATAATCAGCCATGGTATTAATATCTACCAACACTTTACGGCCTTCTTTCGGATCCTGTATATTGATGCCGTATTCTCTCGACAACAAAACAATCAGTTCAATAGAATCAATAGAATCCAAACCTAAGCCTTCACCAAATAAAGGTTCATCGTTTTTAATATCTTCTGGTTTTTTGTCTGTAAGGTTCAGGAACGTGATGATCTGTTCTTTGAGCTGCTGTTTTAACTGTTCTTTGTCAGTAGTCTCCATATCAAATTAAGTTTTTTCTTTTCAGTCCGTATAATGAAAGTATTTGCAATAATATGGTTATTGTCAATAAAGGTATAATATTAGATAAAATATCTTTTAATTTTCCACCTTCCAAAAATAGCCCGTAATACGCCTCCAAACACCAGTGTAGCGGAGAAAGCTGAATAATATATTTGAATGAAGCCGGCATGGCAAATGAAGGTACCAGCAGACCGCCAATGGCTGCCATCAGTACTATTGAAACTGCTCCAAATCCATTTACCTGCTCCTGTGTATTGGCAAATACACCCACACATATTGCAAATGATGCAGCACACCATCCACAAATGAGGGTAACAATAATTAGCGCCCCGATATCACCTGGAATATTCAGTACAGGTAATCCCATTTCAGGGAACAGCCATCTGCCAATGGAAAAAATTATGACTGCCTGCAAAAAGGTAACAAGTATATAAGTGAGTTGTTTGGAAATAATTGCAATACCGAAATGGGTTGGTAATGTCCTCAATCTGATGATGCTGCCATTCAGTTTTTCTCTCACTACACTGCTTCCTAATGAAATTACAATGAAGAACATGGCGAAAATGGTCCAGGCTGGTATATTATGCTGGGTGGCATTAGGGATTCCCTGTACATGATTCTTAGATGCAGCAATTGTTCTTACGGGAGTTTGATTGACTACAATCTGATTTTCCAGACTGTCCGGAATATTTTCATTATTTATATGATGATACAGGCTTTTTACGATGTACTTACTTTGTACAACTTGCAGAGCACTTTGCACCCCACCATCAATACTTTTACGGAAAGACTCCTGTAAAACCGGGTGATAGTATATGGTGATACCAGTAGTGGAATCGGGATATTTAAGAGTGCTGTCAACAACTATTTCAAGGTCTTTGAGTGCTTTTTGTGATACATTATTTGCATTTCTCAATACTTGGTCTGAGTAATGCGGAGGAATATCAATGGCTACGAGTGCGGTTTTGGTATTGACGAGACTTTTTAATTCAGTGCTGTTTTTTATATTGTCTTTCTTATTTATATAGAACATTCCCACTTTACTTAATGCATCTTCAAGTGCAAGAGAAACTTCGCGGTTATCCTCATTGTATAGAAGAAGTGGAATTTTATTTTCATTAACCAGTTCAAAAGTGCTGTTTTGCACAGAAGTTATTACAATAGCCAGCACAATAGGCATAATGAACATTAAGGAGAGCCCTATTCTGTCGCGGGTTAAAATCCGTAAATCTTTTAATATGGTAATCCAAAGCTTAAACAAAAGGATCTAAAATTTTTTGATTTGATATTTGAAATTTGAGATACTACAGTTCTAAATTGTATATGAAAATTTATACTTAATAAACTTCATAAAATGTTATTTTTCAAATTATTAGTGATTATATTTCATTCAATATCTCCAATTTGAAATTTCAAATCTGAAATTTCAAATTTCTAATCCCTGTATGCCCTTCCGGTAAGATTCAAATACAAACCTTCCAGTCCATCCTGTTTATGATCTTTTAACAGGTTTTGCAGGTTATCATGTATAATAATTTTTCCCTCATCAATCATTGCGACAGTGTTACACAAATCTTCAGCTTCTTTCAATTGATGTGATGTATATACCAAAGTTGTTCCTTTTTTATTGAGCGATTTTAGATATTCCATAATTGCATAACGTACCTGAATATCAACACCTACTGTGGGTTCATCTAAAAATAAAATTTCAGGTTCGTGCATCACAGCTATTGCAAGATTTACCCTTCTTTTCATACCTCCTGAAAAATTCTTTACAGCCGTATTACGTACATGATTAAGCGACATGATAGATAATAATTCATCTGTTTTTTCCCTAATATGCTTTTTATTCAGCCCTGCCCATGCACCAAAGAATTCCATATTTTCAACGGGGCTAAGTTCATGATAAAAAGAGAAGTCCTGGGGAACGAATCCTAGAAGCTTTTTTATTTTTTTCCGGTTATTGTTTATTTCATTACCAAGTAACTGAATTGACCCGGATGTATAAGTGAGGAGCCCTGTCATCAGATTCATCAGGGTGGTTTTGCCTGCGCCATTAGGTCCGAAAATACCAAAACGATCGCCTTTACTTATTTTTAAATTAAGATTGCTAATAAGTTGAATTGCACTTCTTTTATAATTAAAATCCAGATTTTCTATAAGAACGGCGTCTGTCATTAAAATACAAAGCTGTTTGAATTGATTAATCTTACATCATTTTTTTAATGGCCAATGCGAGGTCATTAAAAGCCTTTTTTTCGAGATCGGCAATTTTAAGAAGGTAGTCACCCATTGTGTTATAGTCTGACTGGGAAGTAAGTCTTCCTTTGTAAATTCCCGAAGCCTGAACAGCAGCATCCCTCCACAAATCACCTGTATAGGTAAACTGTTTTGAAATATCCATTAATTCGTCAATAGGATGATAAGCATGCGCCTGTTGTAAAAAGGCGGCATATATAAAACGAAATCCTCCGCCTCCAGTCCCTATTTCTTCCTGCATTCTCACCAATTGTGCCAGGTAGCTTTTCGATTTTTCAGGGCCGAGTTTTTCTTTCCAGCCTTTTATTTTTTTAGCAGTATATCGTATACCTCTGATACCTGCTATATTACCCGGTATATGCAACATATCACGGATATTTCTTCTTATTCCTGTTACAATTGCCTGTTTAATTAAATCATCTGAAACCGGTTGTATTTCTTTTGGGAAATACAGTTGTCCCCGTGGTGCGAGAGGTCCCCTGGCAAAACGCACCCTTTCCAGTTCATAGCTGTTCATTGTAACCAATGTCTCCATGATGGGATCGCTAATGACATAATTGTCATCTTCTTTACCAACTACAATGAGGTTGTGTGCATTGAAATGAAATCTGTATTCTTTTGGGAAATAGGTAAGATAATATACGCCTACCTGGCAGGCAGCGGGTTGACCAGCCTCCAGTCTGTTGTCAAGTGCCTGTTTTGCTTTTTGGGGTGAAGAAAACTTTTGTCTGAAAACCGGGATATGCAGGGAATTGCAGGTTCTTTTAAAAATCATTCCCGGCATAGTTCGGAATGAAATTGCCGGCCCGTTGTTTACTTTAAAAAAAGGTATATAAATATAGAATAGCCCTGAGCCTATTCCGAAGGCCAGTGGCTCTGTCATCTGATGTACTCCGATATGCCTTAATAAACTTGTGGTAACACCGTTTTCGCAGTGGGCCGCCTGAATGTGTTTAAATTCCAATTGCATGTAGCTGTTTATTTGTCTGTAATCAGGCCTCTGTTAAGATATTTGCATTAATTGTTCCCTTGTTATTTCAAAAACCTTAGCATATTTTTCCAATTTGCGATCCGGTAACTTATTAAACACATGGGGTTTCAGATGTCTTTTAACCTGCCATTTCCAAAACCCTGTGTACCCGGCTACAATTTCAATATCCATCAGTTTCTTTTCCATATAGTAGAGTAGTGGACTTGCTTCTCCCTGCAGTACTTTTTGTTTTGCATGAGCAATTCTTTTCTCTACATCTTCCCAGGCCACGTCCAGCGCTTTCATTTTTATTTCCCAGCCGGTGCTATGTCCGGTGGTATAATTGCCATTTTCGTCTACAACATAAGACAATTCCTTTGCGATCTTTCCCAAAGCGCCAGGGTCCTGGGGAATTTCATCTTTTTTCATGTGTCTTGTATTGAGATTAATTACTGAATCTTGAGATTCCAATCTGCAAACTGTTTTAGCAAACAGTAAGAAGTCCGTACATATATGAAAACCTTGAACTTTCCGGTACCACCATTAACAACTTATCACCTAATTTCAGTTTCCCACTATTAAATAGTTCATCTACCATAAAGTAAACCGACGCCGCGCCAACATTGCCTACAGTACTCAGGTTTACAAACCATTTTTCATAAGGAATTTCCATACCCTGTTTAACATGCTCCTGGTATATTTTGTCTTTAAAGAAATTACTCGACATGTGCGGCATATAATAAGTGATATCGTTCGGGCTGATTCCTTTAGTTTCAAATAAATGTTTCAGCATCTTACCACCATAGGGAACGATATTTTCACTTAGCAGTTTTACATCCTGTTTGATACTTAGTATTGACTTTTCACTCATCTCATGATGATCAAACTCGAGGTAGCTTTTTAAAGTACCGTCGGCTTGTTTTTCGGCGCCCATATACATACATGCCTCCATGTGATCGGCATAGGAAATCCCCTCCAGCCATTCCACTCTTAAACTTAATCCCTCTTCATTTTTTTTGTTAGTCAGCAAAAAGGCTGCAGCGCCGTCAGACAACATCCAACGCAAAAATTCCTTATCAAAACTGATATAAGGATTTTCCTCAAGTGCTTCCAGTTTATGAATCTCATCTTCAAACTGGTGTGCAACCAGTGATGCTGAAAACCGCTCAGAACCTGTGGCAATAGCATTCTTTGCATCACCTATTTTCACGGCCATATAGGCATATTTTAATGCATGCATCCCGGCGCAGCATACACCGCTTGGTGATACAACTTCAATAGATCCCAATTCAGGCAGCCAACCATGCACCATACAGCCATGTGAGGGCATCATCTGATCCGGAGATGAAGTACCGCATGATAACACATCAATATGTTTTATACCCTCTTCATCATCTTTAAATAACTTTTTCACCGCTAATGCAGTGAGCTGTGCATTGGTATGCGTAGGTTTACCGCCTTTTTCAAGGGCATAATACCTGTTTGTAATTGCATTATTTCGCAAAACAATCCTTCTCGATTTTGAAGGTTTTCCATTGATATAGCCCAGATATTCTTCCATCTCGTCGTTCGGAACAGGGGCATTCGGAAAAAATGAAGCTGTCCTTGTAATATATACCTCGTTTAATGCCATCTTGATTTTTAAATAGTTTCAAAAATAAATGATTCTTTGAATTTAAAGCTACGGGGCAAAAATAATGGTTTACAGTTTTTTACCCTTATATTGCTTTACTTTCAAATTCTACTCCTGCATAATAAGTAAGCTGCTTTTTTATCCGTTTACCAAGAAATGGTTTAAAAAAAATTGCGTCAACAAACAAAATAATTGGTGCCGCAACGCAAAGTGCGATTAATAAATAATATTTGAAACCAACAAGCCATGCACTCCTGTTTTTCTTTTTGTGGATAATAGAAGACCATATCCTGAAAATTTTTCCGGCTTTACGTTCTATAAACATAAGGGGGTATTTAACTTCAACAGCTTTTTGCTCAATAAGCCGGCCCTGCATCCCCTGCCAATCATTTTTATGTATATATTGTTTTACCGTTTCGCCAAAAACTGATGCATTCTCAATATCCTGATCCGATACACCGGGTTTAGGAAAAATCCCCCATTTGCGATCTTTTTTGCCACCCATCATCCAATACAGAATGGTAACAAGACTAATATAATTATTATGCCGGTCTACCAGCGCTATATTACCCACCAGCCTGGCACCTGCATCATTCAACCTCTTTTTGATTTTCTCCTGGGCATTAATCCACATATTACGACATCCACTGATAGTTACTACCGGGGTATTTTTTAAAAGTGGAACAAACCCTGGGTGCTGTAGTAAAGAACTGACCGGTATGCTTGGTGACAAAAACCAGGGTTGATACCCAATAATAATTAGATCATACTTATTTTCTTTGCAGGTATATGCCTTCAGAGGTGTTGGTATTCCATCAACACTTTCAGGCATTGCATCAAAAAAAGTGGGAGATGTCCAGGGAAAAGGGAATTCTTTTTCCGGATAAAACTGCACAGTTTCCACGACAATTTCCGGGTCATCTGTAAGTGGACGGGTAAAACGGTTTATAATATCTCCTAATTGCCCCGATTGGGTAAAGTAAATGGCTAAAACTTTCTTGCTCATGCTTTCAAAGGGATTAAAAATCCGACACTGATAATATTTTTGATTTTTTGCTGTAATTACGAATCACCTGCTGTGTATATTCCGGTAGCGTATTAAAATGTGCGATAATGAAATTCCTGTCTTTTTGTAACTCATGATGATAGCCAAGAATCTTTGGTGCATTTTCCTGAATCATCAGCCTTAAAAACCTTAACTCAGCATTGTTACTATCCTTGACGAATGCCATTTCAAATCTTGATTTCCCTGCTTTAAATGTTTTCAACTTTTTTGATGGTGGTTTCATCGAACCTGCACTTTTCATTATCAATGCACCGGTAAATGCATCCTTATTCTTAAAATCACATTTATCTATAAAGCTCAGCTGGTTTTCTATCGCTTCAAGATTACCGCTTTCCATGATTTTATAATAATTAACTCTGTCAAATACAGAAATCCCGGACTGGCTATAAGCCATATTAGCAAAACAAATAACAATGATCAGTAACCAGTAGCTGAATTTCTGTGGATTTATTGAAATGTTCATAAAACTTTCAAACCTACATAAATTTTTACTCCTGTGACCAATTTACACAATTACTGAATCACAAATTTTATGATTCTATGGCTTGTTTTGTTAATTGCTGACTAAAAACAAAGTATAATGCCTGTTGCATCATAATTTAAATATTGGAAACAATATCTTTGGGATAAAGATAAAATTTCAAACCATGAAGAAATTTCTGTGCTTAACCTTGATAACTTTCGGAATAAGTAGTACACTGCTGGCACAAAGGCATTATAAAAGCAGTATGGGTTTGCGAATAGCCCCAGATTCTTATTACGATTTACTGGCCTTTTCATACAAAACCTTTTTAAATGAAGAGGGTGCTTTAGAGTTGAACGGTGGTTTTGGCAATAAAGCTAGATCTGTAGTAGCTGACAAATATCATCCGTTTTCTTTATCACTTTCTGCTGGGTACCAGTATCATTTTAATATACCCGTCACCGGATTGCGATGGTTTGTCGGTGGTGGACTTACAGGTTATCACAATTTTGCGAGTAATGGTGATGTTAATGGAATTGGTTTTGGATTTTTTCCTACCGGCGGGATTGAATGGAAGATACCGGCTATTCATTTAGCAGTAGGTGCCGATTACCGTCCTACTATTTTCTTCACCCGACCTGAAGCTTATGATTCATTTTTTGCTGGCAACTTTGGTATTTCAGCCAGGTACACATTTGGCAGAGAATAACTAATTGCCTTAGCAATAAATAGCAGTAATGGAAACCCCGGCTCTCATTAGGTCCGGGGTTTTAAATTTTAATTTAGTGGTGACAATTTATTTACTTAAATCCAACAGCAATTCAGGCTCATTTGTAGTTATATAGTCAAATTTATTTTCCAACAGCCATTTCATTTCGTCTTCCTTATTAACTGTCCAGGCATTTAGCACTACCTTATTATTTTTGGCTTCTTTAATCCATTCAGGATGTTTTTTGAAAACACTATAATGGTAATCTAAACCCAAAACACCATCGCTCTTAAGCTCAAAGGGTGATTTATCTCCATTTAAATATTGAACCCTTGCATTGGGTTGCAGTTCCAATACTTTCTTTATGATAGCATAGTCGAAGCTGATATAAATAATCCAGGGTTCGGCATGTAGTTCTTTTACCAGTTCTACTACTTTTTGTGCAAGACGCTGGCCGCGTTCCTTACTGATACTGGATGGTTTTATTTCAAATACAAGCATAGTATTGCGCTGTTGCATTCCTGCAAGCAGGTATTGTCTTGCAGTTGGAATGGTTTCTCCATTAGAAAGTTTGGTTTCTGAAAGAGATGAATAGCTGCTCTCTTCAATTTTTTTGCCCGCATAAGTAGGATCATGATTCACTATTAAAGTATCGTCAGCGGTGAGGTGCACATCAAATTCAGAGCCGGCGCAACCAAGCCGTATTGCCTCCTGCAGTGATGCAATGGAATTTTCCGGTAGGTGGTTTTTCTTCCAGGCACCCCGGTGTGCCACTACAATATTTTTAGCAATCTGCATATTGGAATCTGTTGATTTCTTTGAAGATGTACAACTATTACCTATTAAAACCATAGCTGCAAAAAGGAACAAGGAATAAATTTTCATTTAATATTGTAAAATGATGATGAAGAATAGGGCAAAAATAAGTAACCTGGGTAATAAGGAGAAAGACAAAACTGTATCCCTGCAAAGAACTTGAAAGACTATATTATAAAACTATTGGATAATAGAGTAAAAGAAATGGTGAGTTCAATTATTTAAGGATAAAATGAAATTATGATCACATTGGAAAAATTGAAAGTTTTCGAGAAGTATAAAGGGGATGATGATAGATTTACTCGAGCTTCTAAAAATGATTTGGCTATATTAAGTGAAGATGAATTTTATTCAATTCAAAGGCTTATTAGTGATTTAAAATTAATTGTAAATGGGATTGCGGCTGTAAACTTTGAAGCACAAGTTTTAGAACAAATAAATATTTTGATTGATAATGATATGACAAAAGACTATCTGTTGAAACTGTCAAAAACACTGAAATAAAACATTTTTAAAAGTTAGAATCTCATTTTCCAATTTATTTCTGAATCCTGCGCAAAGCTGAGTACTGCCTGAATTTTAATAAGGTGATTAACTTCATCAATAATATAGTGAGCAGCATAAGGAAATTTTTTCACTACTGCAAACCGTACCTCATCGTAACGGATGGATCTTGTATATGGATTATGTTTAATGGCTGCAATTTCAGTAAGGAGATTTTTTTTAAACCGATTACCCAGTTCTACATTTATGTCATTATACCATTCAACAATACGATTTATTTCCTGCAACGATTCAGGAGAGTAAACAATTTTATATCGGGGCATTACATTTTATTTATCATTTTTAATGCCTGTTTTTCTTCAATGAGTAACTCAGGGTGCTTGTTGTATCTTTTAATGCGTTTACGAACTTCCTGTTTCTGCCATTCAGGAATATCAGCAGGTTCATCCTGTTGCAGTATATCAAAAAGTAGTTGCTTTTCTTTTTTTGGAAGCGATTTAATTAGCTCTATCAATTGATTGAACTGCAGGGGAAGATATATGTTAGTAGTTGCTGGCATAATATAAATTTTTTGGGCATTATCCTTATGGTTGAATATTTCTGTTAATAGCATTAGTCAGGAAATGAGGACTAACTTTAATGGAAGGTTTAAAATTCTCAATATCCTAACTGTCATTAACAAATTTAGCCAATAAAAAGTTGAAATGAAAAATTCCGAAGAAACTGTGAAAAGCGGATACGAAGATAAAAAATAACCAGCAAAATTGAATTACTGCAGTACAAGGTAGCGTCGCAAGGGACGATGCCAGGTGTACTGTCGCTGGTAACCAAAATATCCACTTTCAATTCACATTTATATCACAGGTAAGTAGAAATATTTCCGCTTTCGGCTTTTGGTGTAACTTGCAGCATGCAACAATACCTTGACCTGCTTCAGCATATTATGGATACCGGTGTACAGAAACACGACAGAACCGGTACCGGCACTATCAGTTGTTTTGGTTACCAGATGCGTTTTGACCTTAACAATGGATTTCCACTGGTGACCACAAAAAAACTGCACCTGAAAAGTATTATACACGAACTGCTCTGGTTTTTGAAAGGCGATACCAATACCAGGTATCTCAAAGATCATGGGGTGAGTATATGGGATGAATGGGCTGATGAACATGGAGAACTGGGCCCGGTATATGGTAAACAATGGAGAAGCTGGACGGGGGCAGACGGAAAGGTGATTGACCAAATATCGGATGTGATACAGCAAATAAAAACCAATCCCGATAGCCGCCGGTTGATTGTGAGCGCATGGAATGTTGCCGATCTTTCAGAAATGGCACTGATGCCCTGTCATACCATGTTCCAGTTTTATGTGGCGGAACCTGCACAGGGGGGTAAGCCAAGACTATCGTGCCAGTTGTACCAGCGTTCTGCGGACGTTTTCCTTGGGGTGCCTTTCAATATAGCTTCGTATGCGCTGCTAACGATGATGATTGCACAGGTTTGCGATTTGGATGCCGGTGAATTTATTCACAGTTTTGGAGATGTGCACTTGTATAACAATCATATAGAACAGGCTAACCTGCAGCTTACCCGCATTCCGTATGATAGTCCGACTATGCGTTTAAATCCAAACGTCAAAAATATTTTTGATTTTCGGTTCGAAGATTTTAAGCTGGAAAATTATCAGTCGCACCCTGCAATTAAAGCTCCTGTAGCGGTTTGATCTTTATTTTTTTGCAAAGCTGAACATATCTCTATGAATATATCACTAATAGTTGCCGCTTCAGAAAACAATGCAATAGGAAAAGACAATAAGCTTTTGTGGCATTTGCCGAATGATATGAAATTCTTTAAGAATACCACCTGGGCAATGCCGGTTATCATGGGGAGAAAAACTTTTGAATCGCTTGCCGGTGAACCCTTGCCCGGGAGATATAATATAGTTGTTACCAGAAATCATATAGACCTTGCCGGGCGTATTAATGCTGAACTGGCATTCAGTCCGGAAGAAGCATTGCTTAAAGCAAAAGAGAAAGATTGTAAAGAAGTGTTTATAGCAGGCGGGCAGCAGATCTATAATGCATTTTTACCGATAGCCACAAAAATATATATCACCCGTGTGCATGCCGTTCTTGAAGGGGATGCTTTCTTTCCGGCAATTGACACCAACATGTGGAAGAAAGTTTACCAGCTTGATTTTGCTGCCGATGAAAAGCATGCGTATTCTTATTCTTTTCAAACCTGGGTAAAGGTATAATCACCTGCATGTATACTAAATTTCAATTAGCAGCCAGGTTTTTCCGCTATTATATTACCGCAGCCAATGGCAGGGGTCATGGTATCCATTCTCCCTTTGTATTTAAATTTATTACTGAAGTATTGAATGACAACCGGTCATTCTATCCCTATTACCCCATTGAAGCTATCAGGCAGGAAATGCTGACAAGCGCTGCTGTTATAGAAGTTGTGGATTTTGGAGCAGGTTCATATGGACTTAAGGGCAAACAACGTAAAGTAAAAGATATCGCTTTTTCATCGCTGAAGAGTCCAAAATATGCGAGACTGCTTTTTCGCATTGCTAATTATTTTCAGCCTGAAAATATTCTTGAATTAGGAACATCACTGGGTATTACTACAGCCTATCTTGCATCAGCCAAGAATAGTGCTAAGGTATATACACTTGAAGGTGCAGCGGACATAGCAGAGATTGCAAAATATAACTTCAGAAAACTTGGTTTAAACAATATAATTCAGATCACAGGAAATTTTGACGATACTCTTACCGGTGTACTTGAGCAAATGAAGTCCGCTGATCTTGTATTTATTGATGGTAACCACCGCAGGGAACCTACTCTCAGGTATACAGATCAACTGAGATCATATTTACATGCAGGATCAATAGTGATACTCGATGATATACACTGGAGCAAGGAAATGGAAGAAGCCTGGGATATAGTACGAAAAGACCCATCGGTTACCTGCAGTATTGATCTTTTTTTTATTGGTATTCTTTTTTACAATCCCGACTTTAAAACAAAGCAGCATTTTGTGATCAGGTATTGAGTGACTTTGGGCTGTGGATTAAGGGCTTTGAGTGATAGCTGATACCTAAAAGCTGACACCTAAAAGCTCAACCATTGCCCGTCTTAATAAAATCACTAACCAATTCTGATACTAATTTCGCAGATGAGGTTTCTATCTGCCCATTTGTTATTAGAGAAGCACCTCCACAGATATGGAGATATACTACCTGTGCATAATTGGCCACAAAGGATATATATTGTCTTGCCTGCAAAATGCTAATACCTGTAGCACTTGCAGAACAGCCGGGTAAAAGCTGAATACAGCTGAGGTCCAGTTCTATACCGGTAAAACTATCTTCAGTAAAACTAATAGCTTGTACTACAGCCTGCCGGAAATTTAATTTTTCACGCACGAATATATCTTCAAAAAAACTATACTGAATATTTATATTACTGTAAAGCTCATCAAGCATGCGTTGGCTGTTTAAGTTTTCCTGTAGTCCTAAAACAGCGTACTTCTTCAGGAATCCTTCTTCCATAGCATACCGATAACTGTTTCCGCTATGCCTGCCTTCTATATGTCCGTATCCGCCATTGGCATCTGCATTGATGATGTTGATTTGAGAGTTGTTCATCATTCCGGCTTTGTTTAAGCCTTTAGCTGTTCCCTTTATCAACGGGTAGGCGTTGTTATGCCCGCCCCCAATAACTATAGGAGTTTTCCCGGTTGCAGTAATAAGTTTTATCAATGCTTCCACTTCCGTATCAATGATGTTGGCAACAGCATGCCTGCAGGCATCAATCAGCTCGTCCTGATTTTTTGCATTAGAATGGATCAACGCCTTTATGTCAGTAAAATCGAAATGTCCAAGTGCCAGCACTTTTTCTCCCGTAAAGATATCGGTACTCTGTATGTTACAAAAAGTCTGAAGAAAGGGCATCCACATTGTATCTGTCCCACCTGCTCCGTAATTACCTGTAACTCCAATATCTTCCGGTATACCAAGCAGCACAAATTTTGCTTTGGAAGTTGAAATCGCTTCTGTAAGTGAAGTCGTATTAATGGTTTGCAAACATTCGCCTAATTTAGTTTCATAGCGGCGTAGTCGTGTAAGGTTGAGTATATCCTGTCGTTTATAAAACCTGAAATGTGGATATTCCATGGGGCTGACTTTGCACTAAATATAAAGAATGTATATGAAAAGGGGAAGGCTATCAGCTTTTAGGTTTCGAGTTTCAGGTTTCAGGTTTCAGGTTTCGAGTTTCAGGTTTTACATCTGAAAATCACCTAATCCACTTTTCGCAATTCACTTTTCGATATCTAAGAAACTACTTCTGCTTCGAGGTCGTAATCGTATGCTTTTGTAATTTTTGCATTTACAAACTCTCCTATTGGCACTTTTTCAATAGATTGAATAATCACTTCGTTATCTACTTCAACAGAATCAAATTCTGTACGGCCAAGGTAACGACCGGCTTCCTTTTTATCTACAAGCACTTTATAAACTTTCCCTACTTTTTGCTGATTCTTTTCATAGCTGATTTCCTGCTGGACTTCCATTACTTCCTGTGCCCGCCGTTCTTTTTCTTCCTGCTCAATATCATCATTTAACCCATAAGCAGAGGTACCCTCTTCATGTGAATAAGTAAATATGCCAACCCGATCGAAACGATGTTCCTGAAGGAAAGATTTCATATCCTCGATATCTTCCTGAGTTTCGCCCGGGAAACCGGCAATAAGTGTTGTACGAAGACATATATCCGGAATACGATTTCGGATTTCTCCAATCAGATCATTCATTTCGGCACGTGTGATCTGGCGACGCATTGCTTTCAGCATCTTATCGCTGCTGTGCTGCAACGGTATATCAAGATAGTTGCAGATATTAGGACGCTCTTTCATCACATCAATAATCTCCAGAGGAAATTTAGAAGGATATGCATAATGCAACCTTATCCATTCAAGTCCTTTTACATCAGCAAGCGCATTCAGTAATCGAGGTAGTTCCCTCTTCTTATAAATATCAAGACCGTAATAAGTCAATTCCTGTGCTATCAGCATAATTTCCTTCACTCCCTTTTGCACAAGACGCTCAGCTTCATTCACCAATTGTTCAATCGGTTTACTGATATGGGCACCCCTCATTAACGGAATTGCACAGAATGAACAGGTGCGGTTGCAACCTTCAGAAATTTTCATGTATGCATAATGCCTGGGAGTGCTCAGCATACGTTCACCAACCAGTTCCGATTTATAATCCGCTTCGAATTGTTTAAGAATCTGCGGTAACTCAAGTGTACCAAACCAGGCATCAACTTCGGGTATTTCTTCTTCAAGGTTTTGGCGATAGCGCTCACTCAGGCACCCGGTTACATATAGTTTGTCGAGGCTGCCGCGTTTCTTCAATTCTACATGCTCAAGTATAGTATTGACTGATTCGGCTTTTGCTTTATCAATGAACCCGCAGGTATTGATTACAACAATATTATGATCGCGTTTTCTGCTTTCATGAACCACATTTATATCATTTGCCTTAAGCTGCGCACTCAGCACTTCACTATCTACAAGGTTTTTGCTGCAGCCCAGTGTGATAATATTCACTTTATCTTTACGAAGCGTTTTTGTTTTCATCAGGCGGCGAAATTACAAATAATAGCATTGTTATGGTGATTGCAGAATTTTATTCACTTTTCATTATTCTTCTTCACCATTTTACTTAGCTTCTCACGTTTAACGATTCAACTCCCACCTTTCAATTCATCTTTCATTATCATCCCTTTAGACAGGAGAACAAAGCCAATCAGTGAGTTAATTCGGATACTGTGCCAGGCGAAATCCGCCTATATTATCAAAATAGTCCTGATTAACATTGTTGCGTGTAGTCGTTTTGCAACTTGCTGCCTGGGTAAACCATGATCCGCCTCTTCTTATGCGGCCTGAGCCTGATGAAGGTCCTGTTGGATTATTGCTAATGTTCTGTTCGTAATAAAATTTTGCATACCAGTCCTGGCACCATTCCCATACATTGCCAGACATATCATAAAGTCCCAATCCATTGGGCTTTTTTTGCCCAACAGGATGTGGTATTCCTGCACTATTACCGGTATACCAGCCAACACTATCAATATCATCACTGCCTGCATATTTTAAATTCCATAATCCTTCACGTCCGCCTTTAGCTGCATATTCCCATTCAGCCTCGGTGGGTAATGTGTATTTTTTACCGGTAATCTCATTAAGAGTTTCAATGAATAACTGTGCATCGTTCCAGCTTACATTATCAATAGGGCATTGATCGCAGCCTGGAAAGCTACTTGGGTTGTGACCCATAATGACTGTCCATTGTCTTTGAGTTACGGGATATCGGCTTATTGCAAAACCATCTATTATTACTTCGTATGCCGGGCGCTCATCTTCTTCGCTATAATTATTACCCATGATAAAACTTCCCCCCGTTACCCAAACCATGTTTAGTGCTATACTATCCAGTAAAGCCTGTGTAACAGTTGGCAGGACGATATGCTTTTTATGTTTCTGCTTTTTATTTCTTTTACCAGCTTTTTCCTGGGCTATGAGTTGATTTGAAAAAAATACGAAGAGTGCCAGATAAACGGCATATTTAACTAAGTCCCTCATAGACAAAATAATTATTTACATAAAACATCTACAGGTAGCAACCGACAGGAAAGTTATTCATTGTATTTCAAATATAATAAAAACAAAATCCCGCTCCAATGGAGCGGGATAATAGATTCGATTTATCGAAATTGAAAAATATATCAGGATTAATATCCCATACCGCCCATATCAGGAGCGCCATGTGAATGTCCTGCTGCTTCTTCTTTCTTTGGTTTGTCAGCAATCACACATTCTGTAGTGAGTAACATACCGGCTATAGAAGCTGCATTTTCCAATGCAATACGGGTAACCTTTGTAGGATCAATTACTCCGGCTTTGAATAAACTTTCGTAAACTTCAGTTCTTGCGTTGAAGCCAAAATCACCTTTACCTTCCTTAACTTTCTGTACAACAATGCTTCCTTCAATACCGCTGTTTACTACAATCTGACGAAGAGGTTCTTCAATTGCTCTTTTTACGATAGCAATACCAGTAATTTCATCTTCGTTACTTGCTTTAAGTTTTTCAAGGGACTCGATAGCGCGAACATAAGCTACACCGCCACCTGGTACTATTCCTTCTTCAACAGCTGCTCTTGTAGCATGTAATGCATCGTCAACACGGTCTTTCTTTTCTTTCATTTCTACTTCAGTAGCAGCACCTACCTGCAATACAGCAACACCGCCGCTTAATTTAGCGAGACGTTCCTGTAATTTTTCTTTATCATAGTCTGAAGTAGTTACATCAATTTGTGCTTTAATCTGATTCACACGACCCACGATATCATTTTTCTTTCCTTTACCGCCAACAATAGTGGTATTGTCTTTGTCAATTACTACTCTTTCTGCACGGCCAAGGGTAGCAAGGTCAGCGCCTTCAAGCTTGTGTCCCATTTCTTCGCTGATAACAGTACCAGAGGAAAGAATGGCAATATCCTGAAGCATTTCTTTTCTTCTGTCACCAAAACCAGGAGCTTTTACAGCAGCTACCTTTAATGTACCACGGAGTTTGTTTACAACCAGGGTAGCCAGTGCTTCACCTTCGAGGTCTTCAGAGATGATAAGCAATGGAGCACCCTGCTGAGCAACTTTTTCAAGAATGTGCAGGATGTCTTTCATGGTGCTGATCTTCTTGTCGTAGATCAGAATATAAGGCTTTTCAAGTTCAGCCTGCATTTTCTCGCTGTTGGTAACAAAATAAGGAGAAATGTAACCACGATCAAATTGCATACCTTCTACCACTTCTACCAGGGTTTCAGTACCACGGGCTTCTTCTACAGTGATTACACCGTCTTTTCCAACCTTACCAAAAGCTTCAGCTATAAGTTTACCTATTGCTTCATCATTATTGGCTGAAACAGAAGCCACCTGCTGTATTTTTTTGCTATCGGAACCTACGGTTTGAGACTGAGAACGGAGATGTTCTACTACTTTTTCAACAGCTTTGGTAATACCGCGTTTCAGGTCCATCGGATTGGCACCTGCAGCTACGTTTTTCAAACCTTCGCTGATGATAGACTGAGCCAGAACTGTAGCAGTAGTAGTACCATCACCTGCTATATCTGCAGTTTTGCTGGCTACTTCTTTTACCATTTGGGCACCCATATTTTCGATGGGATCTTCAAGTTCAATTTCTTTTGCAACGGTAACACCATCTTTAGTTACTGAAGGAGCGCCAAACTTTTTTTCCAGCACCACATTACGGCCTTTGGGTCCGAGGGTCACTTTTACGGCATTTGCCAAAGTATCTACCCCTTTTTTCATCCTGTTACGGGCCTCAATATCAAAATATAATTGTTTTGCCATGATCTATTTAATTTGAAATTTTTAATTTGAAATTTTAAATGAAGCTAATACAAGCCTCATACATAATTGCCTGGATAAATAGTTTTAAACGATAGCGAGGATATCTGATTCTCTCATAATCAGGTAATCAGCACCGTCAATAGTGATTTCTGTACCGGCATATTTACCATACAAAACAGTATCGCCTGATTTTACACTAACAGGCTCATCTTTTTTACCAGGTCCGGCAGCTACTACAGTACCACGCTGTGGTTTTTCTTTTGCTGTATCAGGAATAATAATGCCCCCGGCAGTTTTTTCTTCGGCAGGAGCGGGTTTCACAATCACCCTGTCATGAAGGGGAGTTACATTGAACTTTTTAGACATAATAAATGATTTTTTGTTGGTTAAAGATTGATTTTATAAATCTTTAAGGCTGCCAAAGGTATACGAAATATATGCCAAAGCGTCAACTGCGGAAAAAATTTCAGTTTTCTATATTATCGGGTAGTTAATTGAAAAAGTTGTCAGATTTTTCATAATGTCCATGTGCCAATTCTGCAGGTAACAGGTGGAGACAAATAAATAACTGTAATGAAAATCCGGATTATACCAGTTGCGAACGGTGAATTCCAGCATTATTAAATTTTCCTATCTTCGCGCCCCATAACAGTTCTTTAAAAATGATAAGCAGAAGAAATATCCGGGTAAAAGTGATGCAAACCCTTTATACCATTGAAACAACCGAGGGAACAGCGTATGACGGGAAAAGCAGTAAATTATTGGAAAAGCATTTGGAACAGTCGAGGCAGATATTTATATATCTCCTGCATCATATTATCAGTGTGGGTCAATATGCAGAGACAGATGCTAAATTAAGGGCCTCCAAACACCTTCCCACTTACGAAGACCTGAATGTAAATATTAAGATAGCCGGCAATGAAATCATCTGGAAAATACTGGGTGACCCTTCCTACCAGAAAGCAGTGGCAGAAATCAAACCTCAGCAATGGATCAATGACGAACTGATCCGCAAAACCTATCTTCAACTTTGTGAATCTGAGGTGTATAAAGAATATACAGCATTGCAGGAACGAAACAGGAAATCGGAAAAAAGTATCCTCGAATTTATTTTTACCGACCTGATGATGGCCAATGACGACTTCATCAGCCAGATGGAAGACAATTTTATTCACTGGGATGATGATGCTGAAATGATGAACCAGCTTGTGATGAATTTTCTGCAAAAACCTTATTGCGATTTTCAGGATATGCTTGGTGCCGAAAAAAGAAAGTTTGCAAAAGATCTGCTGCAAACTGTGATTGACAAAAAACAAATTTGCCAGGAACTTATTAAGCCAAAATTGAAAAACTGGGATGCTGAACGAATTGCAATACTTGATATGATTCTGATGGAAATGGGAGTATGCGAGTTTTTGTACTTTGAAACCATTCCGACCAAAGTTACCATCAATGAATATATAGACCTTGCCAAAGAATACAGTACTCCACAAAGCGGACATTTTGTAAATGGTATATTAGACAGCATTCATAAAGACCTGCTTACACAGGATAAACTGCACAAGATATCGCATAGAAAATCATAGCAGTTTTTTGTGCAAAAAAACAACAACCTGTATTCCTCGATGTATGAGTAAAATCAATAAGGTAGTACAGGTAAAATACTTACATTTGCACCCCAAAGTTTGTTTTATGAAAAAGTACTTTTTCCCTTTGTTGCTGATATCCGCTGTAGTATTTGCAGCCTGTCATCAATCTGAAAGCAAGACAGTTTCGCCTGATGCTGCTGCAGTGGCTGCTGCTGTTGATCCGGCAACATTAACAACTGTGGAATGGATAGATTCCAGTCTCGATAAAGGAACCATTACTGAAGGAGAAAAAATTGAAATTGCCTATAAATTTAAAAATACAGGGCAAAATCCGCTAATAATAAAAGATGTACGGCCCTCCTGCGGATGTACCGTAGCCGAAAAACCATTAGAACCCATTGCACCTGGAAAAGAAGGGATCATTAAAGCTATATTTAACAGTGAAAACAAGCAGGGTTTAAATCATAAGACCATTACTGTGGTTTCAAATACGCAACCTGAAACTCATAGCCTTAAGTTTTCTGTAACCGTTAATAAAAAAAGTTAGTTCAACAATTTAAACAAGCAATATGAGCAATTATTTTATTTTACTACAAAGTTCCCAGGGCAACGCCCAATGGATGCAAATGATCATGCTGGTCGGTATCATTGCAGTGTTTTATTTCTTTATGATACGACCGCAGACAAAGAAAGCTAAAGAAGCAAAAAACTTTCAAAACAACCTGCAAAAAGGAGATAAGATTGTTACTATTGCCGGTATTCATGGTAAGATAGATAAGATTAATGATGACAATACCCTGTCACTTGAAGTGAGCCCTGGCAGCTATCTTCGTATTGAAAAGAGCGCAGTAAGCATGGAATGGAGCAAGCAGTTGAACTCTGGCGCTTCTGCTGATAAGAAATAATTGTTCAGTCTGTAAACGATTAAAATCCGGAGTCCAGCATCAAAGAGGATTCCGGATTTTTGGTTTATATTATCACTTAAAATTCTATTTTGATCAGGGTAGGTTTAACTGGTGGAATTGGTTCGGGTAAGAGCACGGTTGCCCGTATTTTTGAAATACTGGGAGTACCGGTTTATTATGCTGATACTGCTGCCAAAAAATTAATGCATACTGATCCGGCACTCCGTAAGCAGATCATTGACGCATTTGGTAAGACAGCTTATACCGGCGACATACTGAACCGGCAATATCTTGCACAGGAAGTTTTTAATAACCAGGAAAAACTTGCAGTGCTGAATAACCTGGTGCACCCTGCCACCATACGCGATGCGGAAGAATGGATGGCTAAACAAACCACAGCATATACTATAAAGGAGGCTGCCTTAATATTTGAAAGTGGGTCCGATAAACATCTGAACTATACCATTGGAGTAACTGCTCCGCTTGAGCTAAGGATAAAACGCACTATGCTGAGAGATAAAATCAGCCGTAAAGAAGTGCTCAAAAGAATACAGCAGCAAATGGATGAAGATGTAAAAATGAAGCGTTGCAATTTTATAGTGCATAACGATGAAGTACAACCGGTACTGCCACAGGTACTTTCATTACATAAAAAATTACTGGAACTTTCAACTGAAAAGTAAATTTCGGTTTCTTATCTGAACACTACGGAATCTTTTACTTCACCGCAGGTAAGCATATTTTTTCCAAAATATGGATTTTTAATTTCTTTCGCATTGTTTAACCAGTCGGCACCGGCATTGTCGAAAGCCATGGGGCAATGCAGCAGGTATATTTTTTCTTTATCGTAACGCACTGTTCTGATCAGGTCAAACAACCCTGCAGATATCATCTGGAAAGATTTTCTCTTATCGTCAATTTTGGTTTTACCGATCAACCCTTTACCCTCGGCACTAATCCCATCAGTATATGTTTTAGCTGTTGGGATAATAATATTAGTGGTATCAATAGCTTTCAATTCGTCCAGCTTTACAGCTGCTGATGCTTCGATCAGGGATACGGTTGCAGTATTTGCAGCAGCAGTATCATCAGCGGTAAGCGCATCGCGAAGCGCATAATATTCATGCAGCAATTTATCAAAGGATGCATTAAAGGCTTCAGGAAGCATACTTGGTTTCTCCTGTACCTGAGCAGCAGTTTCTATATTTTTATCTGTTGTATTGTCTGATGGTTTTGATCCCCCGCAAGCAGCAAGTAAAACAGTGCAAAAGGCATAACAAAGTTTCTTCATCAATAATTTTTTTTGCAAACCTACAGTAAAAAGATGATTTGAAAAACCTGTGGAGCTACTTGTTTGAAACCCTTGAAATTTTAAGGTATTCTTATATTATGCCATAATTTTATAAAAAAT
>JBDHYJ010000014.1:0-66151 GCA_039811345.1 Chitinophagaceae bacterium | reverse complement strand
CAGTTTGCAGCTTCAAACTGGTCGTCTTCGGCATCTGTATTACGATTTTTTGCCGGTGATGTCCAGTTGGTAATACCGTGATGAGCCACATTCATTCCGCTGAGCATGCTGCTGCGCGAGGGGGTGCAAACCGGTGCGGCATAAGCATTGGTAAACTTCATGCCTTCTTTTGCAAGGCGTTCCATATTGGGAGTATGATAGCGTTTATTCAGAGGCGTTACCTGGTTCCAGAAGGGTAAGGAACAATCCTGCCAGCCCATATCATCTACCAGGAAAACAATGATATTAGGGCGGCTGTTTTTTTGTGCCCACAGACAAGCGATCAAAAGTAGCAGCAGGGAAACAGAAACTATAGCTTTTGTTTTTTGCATCATGTGGCTTTTAGTTTTTTGTTTATCCCAATCAGCGGTTACAGCATTAGTTACCGGGATTGATTATCTTTTCACTCTGAATATAGCTACCATGAAAATAAATAACTCAAAATTAAATTATTTCATCAGAAGCCGGCTTCTGTTTATTGCTATTGTTTACGCAGTATCATCAAATGCACAACAGCGATTACCTAACATTATTTATATCTATGCCGATGATCTTGGATACGGAGAAATTGGTCCTTATGGTCAGCAGAAAATTAAGACCCCCAACCTTGATCGAATGGCACGGGAGGGGATGAAGTTTACTCAGCATTATACAAGCACACCGGTTTGTGCTCCGGCGCGTTGTATGATGCTGACCGGCAGGCATGGTGGACATGCTTTTATTCGGGGCAACTATGAAATGGGTGGGTTCCCCGATAGCCTGGAAGGCGGGCAGATGCCCCTGCCGGAAGGAATATATACCATCCCCAAAATGTTGAAAAAAGCAGGATATATTACCGGCATGACAGGAAAGTGGGGGCTTGGGATGAACAACTCATCAGGCTCCCCACTGAGGCAGGGATTTGATTATTATTACGGTTATCTTGACCAAAAGCAGGCTCACAATTATTACCCCACACATCTATGGGAAAATGACAGAATAGCTCCACTGAACAATACTTACATTGTTGTACACAAAAAACTTGATTCAGCTACGGCAACAGATAAAGATTTTGATTATTACAAGGGCAATGATTATGCACCAGAATTTATGACCAGGAAAGCAGTATCATTTATTAAAGCCCATAAAAACAAACCGTTCTTTTTATATATGCCTTATACAATTCCGCATGTATCCCTGCAGGTGCCCGATAAGTATGTGAATATGTATAAGGGAAAATTTGACGAGCCTGTATATTATGGACAAAACGGATATGCCCCAACGAAGTTTCCCTATTCAACTTATGCGGGTATGATCACCTTTCTTGATGCACAGGTAGGAATTATTATGGATGAGATAAGGAAACTTGGGCTGGACGAAAACACTGTCATTATGTTTTCGAGCGATAACGGCGCTACATTTAATGGAGGAGTAAATGCAGGCTTTTTTAATAGTGTGGGTGGATTAAGGGGTTTGAAAATGGATGTATTTGAAGGAGGAATACGGGAGCCATTTATAGTTCGTTGGCCTGGTAAAATAAAAGCAGGTTCAGTTTCAGATCTTATTTCAGTACAATATGACCTGATGGCTACACTTGCCGAACTTACCGGACAGAATGCAGGCTCAACAGATGGCATCTCCTTTCTTCCCACTCTTCTTGGAAAACCGCAAATGCAGAAAATGCATGAGTATCTTTATTTTGAATATCCCGAAAAAGGTGGTCAACTGGCTGTGCGGATGGGAGAGTGGAAGGGGGTTAGATTAAATGTAAAGCAGAACCCTACAAATCCCTGGATGCTGTTTAATATAAAAAACGATCGTAATGAAACAACTGATCTTGCCGCTTCACATCCCGAACTGCTGAAAATATTTGATGATATTATAAAAAAGGAGCACCAAATGGCAACCATACGGGAGTGGGAATTTGTTGACCCGAAATTTGATGCTAAATAAACAAGCCCCTATAGAAATAGGGGCCGTAACCAAAACTAACTGCTTATGAGAAAATTTACTGTATTATCTGTTTCTTTGGAAAGATTGCTCTTTAATTATCTGACACAAAGGTAATGACTATATATGCTAACACAATCTTAAAAGATGTTATCAGACCGGTAATAAAAGTTGTTTTCGTTTTACATTTTTGTTTCACTCTTCAACTCATTGGGTTTATTCCTATTATTTGTTGGGGTATTCTCTTAGTATATAAAAAGCGTAGTTTTACTCGCTTGTCGTAACATCATTACAACACAATCCTATTATGCACTATTTTTCCACATTGTATTTTGGAGTTTCTTTGGTTAACAAATCCAATATGTATTGAAAGTATAACCCAACCTTAGAAAACGCCTGCCTTTAAAATCCGATGACCTGAAAAACCAGAATCCCAAATCCAAACCAGTGAAAAGCAAATGTCCTCAGAACCGTCAACTAAAGACATTGCAACAGGGTAGCAGTCATGCTACCCTGTTTGTTTATGGTAGTATAGCAATTTTACTAAGTATCTTTTAGGGGTTTTTACTTTTATTTTTTTGTGTAACTTAGGTTGGAAGCAGCCGATCTGCAATGGCTGCATTTAAGAATTTGTAATTTGTAAACTACGGTAATGCTGGTCCTATCTTATCCGGGAGAGCGTAACGAGGTTTTTCTGCAAACATTGTCTTCCTTGTTGGGTACAAGGCTGGATCATAACAGACTGGTATTTCCGCAACCTATTGGGACTGGTTTTTTTCAACTGATCAATCTCCCTTTGGATATACAACTCATGCTTTTTGATTTCGCATTACATGATGATGTGCAACTGGTTCGACGAAAAGCTGGTAATGATTATTACAATCTCAGGATTGAAATGATGGAAGAATCTGCTCCGACGCAGATTCTGATAAATGATTCACCTCTTTTTAATAATGCTGTCCGGTCTTATATCTACCTCAATAATGCCGGTTATCCTCTTACCTACAAAGCAGTTAAAGGTATAAAGGCAAAAGGGATCAGTCTCAGGCTGAGCAGACAGACTATTCAGACTATTACCGGGCTTGCTGATGAAAGCAGCCTGATAATGAATTCTATTACAAACAGCACTGATCAGGACAGAATAATTCCTGCCACGAGGCAGATGAAACAATTGGTAAAAGAGGCTTTTGATATTCAAGAAAATGATCCGGGAAAGACATTGAAATATTTTAACCGTTCGTTGTTGCTGATAGAATATTTTTTTAATGCCATTGCATATAGTAATTATAATGAAAAGATCAATATTACCGCTGAGGATTATAGAAAAGTAAGAGAGGTGGAAAAGCTTATTACTGCACATCTTAATGAATTACCGCCCAAACAGGAAATACTGTCAGACATTGCAGATATGAGTGTTAGCAAGCTTAAATATATTTTCAAAGCTGTATACGGCATGAGCATGTACAGGTATTATCAGAAAATGAGGATGGATAAAGCATTGCAGTTACTGCAGGAAGGTAACACTATAAGGGAAACCGCTTATGAGCTGGGATTTAAAGACCTGGCTAATTTTTCCCGGAACTTTAAACAGGAATTTAAGATACAACCCGGAAAGATCCGGCATTTGGCGGATAATTTATAAATTATTGCACCTCTGTTTTGGGGGTGTAGTTTGACTAAACAGCCTTTTTTTTTGACTAAACAGCAATCATCTTTGTATAAGGTTTGTATTAGTTTCGCGCTTCATATCTTGTGCCCAATCTGCCAGTATTTAGTTTAATTTCCTTAAATAAATGCCAATATTTCTTATGATAAATACCTGGGTGAAGCATGTGTCGAATGTAGGTGTACAGCAAGGGATGTCTCTGCCTGCAATCAAAAAAAGAGTTGTATTTAACTGGATTAATGTACTCACTATATTGATTGCAGTTTATGGATTGCTGTATTTGTTTTTCTCAAAAGGGACTGGATCTCGTTTGGGTATTTTACTTGTTAGTTTTTCTATAATATTAATTGCCGCAGTTGCATGGATTCTATTGCATAATGGTCAGTTCAGGTATTCGGTAAGTATTTCTTTTGTTTTATTTCCTCCTTTGTTTGTGGCTTTGACCGTTGTAACTCAAAATATACTGGTTGAAGTGTACCTGCTTATATTATGTCTGGTTGCTTTTTTCCTGATAAGAAAAAAGCAGTATATCAATCTCACTTTCTTATATATAATGTCCTGCTTTATTGCGGGTCATTTTATGATTACTGATGATCAATACCCCAATTATTTACCTAAGTTGTTTGTGAACATTGCAGCATTTCTTGCATTATATATTACACTTGATGCTGTCAGGTCATATACTCCCTCCAATCTTGTAACAGATTCACTATGTACAAATAATGCAAATAGTCCAGTTGAAGGCAGGGATAGGAAATTTCGGGTTAAAGCATTTGAACAGGAAGTAGCTGAGCTGCAGCAAAAAGTAAATTCATTATCAGAATTGAATCAGATAAAAACTGTTTTGTTTTCTGTAGTCGCTCATGATCTTAAAGATAATATCTATAGCCTTAACCGCAACCTTGATATAGCAATAAATACAGATGATAGTAGTGCTTTCTTAAATGAGATTGTACCATTACTGAAAGAAGAAACTGAAAATACAGTAGTCTTATTACAACGGTTGCTAAAGTGGAGTAAAACATTATTTCATAACAACCTGGCCTCACCCGTATTGGTGGATATTAATTCTGCCATTAATGAAGTAATAAAATTGTATACCCATATTGCCAGGGAGAAAAATGTTCACTTCGTTACAAATATTGAACATAATCTCGCTGCTTTTGCAGATCCCAATATGTTGGATGTGGTGCTAAGAAATGTGGTGGCAAATGCCGTAAAGTATAACGCTCCGGGGTTCCCGGTTTCTATTTATGCAGAAAAGAAAGGAGATCAGGTCCTGTTATCTGTAATTGATTATGGAATCGGTATAGAAGAATCAGAATTGGAAATGCTGACCGGCAAACAAACAGACCCTACTGACAGAACCGGCATAAGAATAGGACTGGGATTACTTCTTTGTCGTGAGTTATTACAAAGAAATAATGCTACAATTCAGATTACCAGTTCAAAGGGGATGGGGACTAAAGTGGTGATTGCAATACCGGCAATGAAGAAATCAAAAGAATAAATAGCTGAAACAACAATACTTAATTTTTCTATGAAAACCGAATGACGATCATGAGAGGCGTCAAAATTAAAAGGTATGGTTGATTGTAATAACTGTACCTTTTTTATTTTTTGAGTGTATAGAATTTCATTCTTTGTTTTATGCAATTTTTTGCAATTGTGTAAGTCTCCTGTACACACCTTCTTCTACTTCTATTAAATCGTTATGAGAACCACGTTCTATAATCTGTCCATCCTGCATTACTATGATTTCATCTGCGGCAATAATAGTGCTGAGCCTGTGAGCTATTACCAATGTTGTTCTTCCCTGCATCAGGTTATTCAGGGCATCCTGCACCGTTTTCTCTGCTTCAGTATCAAGTGCCGAAGTGGCTTCATCAAGTATCAGGATAGCAGGGTTCTTAAAGACTGCCCTGGCAATACTTAAGCGCTGACGTTGCCCGCCCGATAAACGAATTCCCCTGTCACCGATAACAGTGTTATAACCTTCTTCCGTTTCCATAATAAAATCATGTGCATTTGCCACTTTAGCAGCAGCTATCACTTCTTCCATACTCGCATTGGGAGCGCCAAGTGCTATATTGTTGAATATGGTATCGTTAAACAAAATAATTTCCTGGGTTACAAAACTCATATGGCTTCGCAGTGATTCCATAGTATACTCTCTTACATCACGATCGTCAATTAATATGCTGCCGGCGGTAACTTCATAAAATCTCGGAATCAGATCAGCAATTGTTGATTTTCCTACACCTGACGGACCAACAAGGGCAATGGTCTTTCCTTTCTCTATGACCAGATTTATATTTTTCAGCACCTGCTTTTCATTATAAGCAAATGAAACGTTTTGTAGTTCTATCGCATGATTAAATGCTTTTAATTCAACAGCATCTGGCCGGTCGGCAATCTCTACAGGTCTGTCTAATATTTCAAGAATCCTTTCGCCTGCTGCCTGCCCCTGTTGAATGTTGGAAAGTGCTACAACAATAGCTTTTGCAGGCCGGATTACCTGTGAAAATATTGCTATGAAAGCAATAAAAGCACTTGCCTGAAGATTACCATTGCCTGATAAAACCAATCCACCGCCAAATACTAAAATACAGGCAACCACCATTACACCTGCAGCTTCTGAAAATGCAGGAGCTAATTCTTTTTTCTTAAAACTTGAAAGACTGGCCTGCCGGTAGAAATCATTTTCCTGGCTGAATCTTTTTAATATAAACCTGGTAGCATTGAATGAACGGATAATGCGCATACCCATCAGGGTCTCATCAATCATAGTAAGCAATCTTCCTGCAGATGCCTGCACATCCTTGGCTTCTTTTTTTAATTTTTTTGTAATAGCCGCAATCGCAAAAGCTGAAATCGGGATGATGATTAGAGTAAAAATGGTAAGCTTGGCCGATATAGCAAACAATCCGATAAAATATCCTATGAGCAAAGATGGCTCTTTGAACAATACTTCGAGAGAACTGGAAGCAGCGCTCTCCACTCCATATACATCTGTATTGAGCCGGGATATTAAATCACCTTTATGTTCTTTGGTAAAATATCCCAGTTGCAGGTGATTGATTTTTTCAAACAATGCTTCCCTCAGCCGTTTTACCAAAAGTGTTCTTGTATTGACAAGGCAGCGTTGTGCCATATAGCGACAAATATTGGTTAGAATTACAGATAACACGATAATGGCTGCTAAAAAATATAAAGCATGAACAGGGTTGGTTTGTTTAAAGTTATAGATCAGGTAATAGAAATATTCTTTGAAGAAGCTGGCAGAAAGGCTGAACTCAGGTGCTGCTGTATATTTTGCTGCATCTGCAATATCCACCGGGTTAAACAGGAAGTTGAGCAAGGGTATAATCAATGCAAATTGAAACACGCTGAAAA
This sequence comes from Chitinophagaceae bacterium, assembly GCA_039811345.1. Lineage (GTDB taxonomy): Bacteria > Bacteroidota > Bacteroidia > Chitinophagales > Chitinophagaceae > Agriterribacter. Next base: position 59,121 of record JBDHYJ010000014.1, on the reverse strand, counting down.
AAGCTGCCGCTATTGTAAATAGTGAAAACGGCAGGATGAACTTTCCTAAAGGCCTGGTGTAGTTAAATAATCTTCTGTAAGTGTTCATAATAGTTTAATTGTAATGCAGTAGTAAGTGGTAAGTGATAAGACACTGATACCTGATAGCTGATACCTTAATACAACGACCGGTAAACATTTAAATATTGCTCCACTGCTTTGTCCCAACTGAAATTTTCACTGTGTTTTACAATTGCCTGTTTCATTTTTTTCTCACGATAAGTTTCCATACCTGCTGTAAATACGCTTTGCATGTGTGTTTCTGAAAAATCCTGGAAATAAAATGCCATATTACTCCCTACTTCCGGAAGGGCTGTCCGGGAAGATAGAAAAACAGGTTTCCCAACTGACATTGCTTCTGTTACCGGAAGTCCAAAACCTTCGGCAATTGATGGTAAAGCAAAAGCATAACAATTTCTGTAGTACCATGATTTTTCTTTTTCAGATATATTACCCAGCAATCTCAGGTTTTCATCTACCCTCAATTTTCGGGCAGATGAATATATATAATCGAGGTACCCTTTGTCGTGGGTGTTTCCTGCAATCAGTAGTTCAAGATGCCTGTTTAATTTTAATAAAGGGAGTAGGACATGAAAGTTTTTTTTAGGACAGATCACTCCCAACGAAAAGAGAAAAGGCTTTTTGGGTTTATAAGAATCATATGCAAGCCCGGGGGGCGGTAAATGATTGGTGCCATTCAGTATTACATGTACCGGTTTTTTCCCCACATTGCAATGTTGCATTACATCACGCCTGCAAAAATCGGAAATACAAACAATGGCATCTGCCCGGTTTATATTTTCCTGTAAATGCTGATAATGTTTTTTTCTTTTGGAATTGGATTTGTTTTCGTAAAGAAAATTGAGATCGTGTATAGTTAATACTACTTTAATTTTTTTGTTGCGTCTGGGTACATAGTGTGAATTCTGATAAGTGCAATGCCATATATCAAAGTCTTTGACAGATGGCATCAGAAATTTTTGATAAGAGTGCTGGGTGATATGCGGTGCATCGCCACCTAATACGGGTTGGGCAGATAATGGTGAAAAAAAACTCAATTTTTCGTAATCTGAATTTTTGAGTTTCTTCTGAATATGTTGTCCCAGGTTTAGACAATAATGGTATAGTCCTGTATTAGGATATTTCATCCTTTCACAATCAAAAATAATATTCCTCATACCTTATTTTGTATGTTTCAAAATGGCATTTACTTCCGTTGGATGTAGAGATGGGGATTGACTAAAGTCGTTTAGTCATTATGTATTGATTGAAATTCTTTTCTGATTATACAAAATTCCTACTCTGTTTTTGTGGTACTTGTTATAATAATGCAAAAGTCAGAGAAAATACATGATGGTTTTCAATCTGCCAACTCAGTGTATTCCTTTATTAATAAAAAAAGTGACCATAGTTGTAACGTTTGTGATTTTTAGAATGTCATTTCACTTAATGTAGTTGCGAAAATTTTTATGCTGACAATGCAGGTTGCAGATACGTTGCACAATTTTTTTTTATTTTTTATAAATGCAATATGTGGCAAGCTATATGCTATGTGTTGCAATACAATTATTAAAACATATGTCGTCGGTAATTTTAGATTGCGATTTAATGCGTTTCCCAAATTCGGGTTTGTATCATTATTGTTTAAACCTGGGGTTGGAGGTGCAGAAACACCTGGATAATGAGGACCACTTTAATTTAAAAATGTATATACCGGAAGAGCACAAAGGTTGTTTGGATAAAAGTTTGAGTATAGTGAAGGAAAAAAAATGGCACCGCTACTGGAAACCATTTTTGCAGGGATGCAGGGTATGGCATGCTCCTTTTCAATCCGGGCGTATATTGCCCGATAAAAAAAAGTATCCGGGTATTAAAGTCTTACTCACCATACATGACCTTAACCCACTGCATGAAGGAAAGTCCGCAGAAGAGCAACAAAAAAGTATTTCACATACACAGTCATTGATTGACCGGAGTGATGCGATAGTATGTATTTCTGAGTTTACTAAATCAGATGTATTAAAAAATTGCAATACCCAGGGTAAGCCTTTATATGTAATTCATAATGGTATTCATCGAGTTAATTTCCCTTCCCGGGATAAAAAGCCTGAAAGAAAAATTGATCGTCCTTTTCTATTTGGGATGGGTTATGTGAATACCAAAAAAAATTATCATGTTTTACTGCCATTGTTGAAATTTAATCCTGACCTGGAAATGGTTATTGCCGGCAGGTTAGATGAGCCGGATTATGTAGATGCGATGAAGAAAACTGCTTTGGCTTTAGGTGTGTCTGATCGCCTGCATCTTGCAGGCCCGGTATCTGAAGATGACAAGGGATGGTATTTGAATAACTGTATGGCATTCATGCACCCGTCGCTTGCCGAAGGTTTTGGTGCGCCTGTTGTGGAAGCTATGCTTTTTGGTAAACCTTTGTTTCTATCAAGACTTACTTCCCTGCCTGAAATTGGTGGTGATGCTGCTTTTTATTTCAACAATTTTGATGCAGAACATATGCAGGCTGTTTTTAAAGAAGGGATGCAGCGATTCTGCAAAGAGAATATGTCGCAGTATGTTGTCAATCGTGGTAAACAATTTGATTGGAGAAAAAGTGCAGCACAATATTTGAAGGTATATCAGTCATTGATGTAACCTAAATAAAATATTGTTTATATTTTCTGTCGTTAAAGTAAAATGAATAATAAATGAATCCTTTTTTCAGAATAGAAGGAATAGCATCGCTACCGGGTTTTGAATTTGAGTCTCCATGCCGGCATTATGCCAGCTATGCATACCTTGAAGATCATGTTGCACTTTGCAGAGTACTTACAAAATTTAAAATTTTTGTTGATACCCGCGACAGGGGTATTGCTCCACATTTAATTATGGATGGATTTTGGGAAACATGGCTTACACAATATTTGGCAAAGATTGTACAGCCTGGTAATACCTGCCTGGATATTGGCGCCAATGTGGGTTATTTTTCAGTTCTGATGTCAGCACTTGCCGGAGATAAAGGCCGAACTATTGCATTTGAACCTATTCCCGGTATTGCAAAATTGCTTCGCTTAACGGCTGGTGTTAACGGTCCGGGATTTGAAGTTGCGGAATTGGCACTTGCCGCTAAAGAAGGAATACTGCAATTGCAAATACCAGAAGGGTCGTTTGGTGAAGCCAGTATTGTAGACAGGACCGACAGGTTAATTGTACCTAAAACTTCTATTGATGTGAGAACAACTACTCTTGATCATTTTTTAGAGGAAATGGATATTAAAAAAGTTGACATCATAAAAATGGACGTTGAGGGAGCGGAGCCATTTGTATTTGAAGGAATGAAACAAACTATTGCCAAAAATAAAAACCTGCAATTGATTATTGAATACAGTCCGTTTTTATATGAAGACCCCAGGGGATTTACTGAATATCTTTTCTCCAATTTTAATGTGAGCCGTATAAAAGATGTAGAACAAATTGAAGATCTTAATGAATCGGCAATGGATACATTACTCAATTTAACCGATCATACAGATCTTTATTTGCGGAGGAAAAATGGGTAGGGGGGAGTGGGCTGTGAGCTTTGAGCTTTGGGCTTTGGGCATTGAGCTTTGAGCTTTGAGCATTCAGCTATCAGGTGTCAGGTTTTTCAGTTTCACCATCGCAATCATCCTCTATGTTTTTTCTTTAGTAATCCATTTTTCCACAACCGGTGGGATATAGTTTCTCATTTTGTGCAATAGTTCATCTATTTTATCACTGTATAAAAGCATATCCCTGTTGATTGGTTTAAGGAATCCTTTCTCCGTCATAGAATGCACCATTGTAATAAGCGGATCATAAAAGTGGGCTGTATTAAGCAATGCCACAGGCTTTTGATGCAGCCCCAATTGTGCCCAGGTTAGCATTTCAAAAAATTCATCCATAGTGCCGTATCCTCCGGGTAATGCGATCACACCGTCGCACAACTCATTCATCTTGTTTTTGCGTTCGTGCATGCTTTCTACCAGTATGAGTTCTGATAATCCCGGATGGGCTATTTCTTTGGACTGAAGAAAACGTGGAATCACTCCAACTACTGTTCCACCTTGTTGCAGTGCACCACTGGCTACGGCGCCCATTAATCCTACCTTTGCACCGCCATATACTATAGTTATACCTTCCCTGGCAAGTGTAGCCCCTAACTCAGTAGCCTCCCGGTAAAAAATATTTTCTATTCCTGCGCTGGAGCCACAAAACACTACTACCTGTTTCATGTATTTTTTAATTATTGCTTCGTCCACCGCGAACGTAAATAAAATGCGGCCGCCTTTGGCTTTCTGTCTCTTGTAAAAACGCCTTTCCAGTTCATACCGCCAAAACGGATAACTCCCTGTGCTGTCTTAAAATCGGCAAAGGCCCAAACATGCATGCCCGTAACAAAATCTTTGGTAGCGGCAACATCCAAATAGGCTTTAATAAATTGCACCTGGTATTCTTCGGTAAACATTTCAGACTGAAAATCGTGCATACCGGGGTAGGTATCCGTGCCGAATTCTGTAATCATTACCGGCTTGTGAAATGTTTTATACAAATGATCCAGTTCTGCATCAAGTTTTTTTGCTCCGGCAGCAATATCTCCATTCTGTGTGTACCATCCATAATACCGGTTAATACTGATTACATCTGATAATCCAAGCCAGTCATCAGGTCCGCTTTGCAACCCTACAATGGTAGCAAGACGGGTATCATCCAGCGCTTTGACCGTTTGAAATAATTCACGGAAAAAATTTAAGGAAACAGAATCTGAGGTAGCTTTATTAGACAGGCTAAAACTGCCCCTGCTAACCACAGGTTCGTTTGCCAGGCTCCACATAATGGCTGAAGGATGATTTTTATCTCTTGTCACTAATTCGTGTATCTGCTGTTTGCACATTTCTTTGCGTTCATTAATTAATTGCAGGTTGTTATCAAAGTACAAACCCACCGCGGGAATTTCATCTATAATTAGTATACCTTCTTTGTCGGCCATATTCATATATTCTTCATCATAAGGATAATGAGAAGTGCGGTATGAATTAGCGCCTATCCATTTCAGTAATGAATAATCCTTGACAATAACTGGTGGGGCGGTTCCTTTTCCAAATACAGCAAAATCTTCATGCTTGCCAAAACCTTTCAGAAAAACCGGCTTGTCATTCAACAGTATATGTTTATCCGTTACAGACACGGTGCGGATACCAATATCCAGCATATATCTGTCGGTTGTTTTTTTACCATCCTGCAGGGTAATAGTCAGTTTGTACAGGTATGGATCATCCAGGCTCCACAGGCGGGCACCGGGAACGTTAATCTCTGCCGTTGCATCATTATTGCTGAATGAAAATGCTGACTCAAAAACTTTTCCATCACCTTCCAGTTTTAGTTTTCCCTGTTTTACCGTACCCTCTTTTTTCACGTCAATTTTTACAATACCGTTATTATCCCGAATAGTTGTTTTTACTGTGATATCACTCACATTATTTTTGGGAACAGTGTACAGCCACACAGGCCTTTCCAAACCGCAATAAGGGAAGAAATCATAGTTAGTAGGTGGGTTATTGCTAAACATGCCACCGGCAAGTCCCCCTGGTGGAACACGATTGGGTTTTAAAATATTCTCCACCTGAACAGTTATCCTGTTAGGGGCACCCCAGATTATATCACTCGTTATTTCAAATGCAAATGGCAGGCGTCCTCCTTCATGGCTGCCTATTGGTTTTCCATTGAGCCATACTTTTGCCGCATAATTTGCAGAGCCGAACCGTAAATATATTTTTTGTGTTTTCCAGCTATCGGGGATGAACGTGTTTTGCTCGTACCAGGCAATGCCCATATAATCCCGGATATTTTCATATTGCTCATTCCAGCTACCTGGCACGGCTATTGGTATACTTTCATTTAAACCATTTTGCCAGTGTTCTTTTTCGCCAATCCCCAATGAGTCTGTTTTAAATTTCCAGATACCCGAAATATTCAAAGTATTGCGAAAATCATTTTGCTGGGGAAACAAGGCAATATTCTTTGTATCAGCTTTTGCGAAGCTTTGTGCCTGCAGACTATAGGCACAGATGAAGCATGCAAGTACAAAAAGCAAGTATTTCTTCATTGTAGTCAGGTTTATATTAACTCTTTTAAATGTATGAAATATTCAGAAATACTGGTTACATATAACAGTAAAATAAAAAACTGCAGGAAAGTTTACCTTTTATACTTAATTAGATTTTAAATAAAGTGGACTCTATTGATTACCATAATGCAGACAGGTGCAACTGATTTTTTTTGATAAATGACTATAGGTGAAACTAAGTTTTCTCCCAAAAGATAATTTTCATTGGTAACTCTCTGGTCGCTGAAAATCATGGAAAAAGGGGATATAGATTTCTTTAAGAAATAAGTTAGTTTGTAAATTGATATAGTAAATTGTGAACGACAAAACATAACATTTTAAATTTTTTGGAGAGAATATTTCAAAAGGCAGCCATGTTACTCAGGTATACCTTAAGACTATTTTTTTTTCTATTCATCGCTGTTCCCGGGTTCTCACAGAAGGCAAGAATTGACAGCCTGAGGGGAAATATCAATAAAGCGCCAACCGACAGTTTGCGTATTGAAGCATTGTACAGCTATATGGAAGCAATGCTTAACAATAACACTTCAGACTTTGAACCCTATATCAGAGAAATGATTAGCCTGAGCAAAAAAATTAATTTCAAATGGGGGTTGAGTACAGCTTATATATTGGGTTTGTCCTACTATAAAAATTCAGGAAAATACGAAAAGGCACTTGACTATGGGGACTCAGCCGAAATGGTTATAAAAAACGATACTGCTGCAGACCTGAGGAGAAACCTGGCTCATGTGCACACCAATAGGGGTAACCTGTATTATTTCATCGGAGACTATTCTAAGGCAGTTGAAGATTACCTCGCTGCTGAGAAAATATTTCAGGTTGTGAAACATAAATCCATTGCGAATACATATAACGGAATAGCCAACTGTTATATATCAATGAATATGCAGGACAAAGCGCTGGAGTACTCAGCAAAAGCAATTGACGCTGCCCGCAGGTTTGACGACAATCGTTTGTTTGCATCACTTGTAATGAACAGGGCATTAATTTTTATGAATGAGAATAATTACCAGGTAGCTGATTCACTGTTGCAAAGCGTTTGGCCGGTAGTGAGCAAGCTGGACAATGATAAAAGTTTCTGTATTTATTATTTTAATAAAGGGGATGTAGAAGCTTATTATAAAAAGGATACCCTGAAAGCACTTGAATATTACAATAAGTCTTATGAGTATGCCCATAAGATGGAAGATGTATTGCAGCAAAGTTCTGCGCTTGAATCTTTAGCGGGGTTTCAGTTGGATTTAAACCATAAAGATTTTTTGATTACCCTAAATAAGTTGAGCGCTTTAGCCGATTCAAACAAGCTGATTACTTATAGAGAGACAGTAGCAGATTTGTACTCGGAATGGTATGCCAACCATAATGATTATAAGAAAGCTTATGAATATCACAAAAAATTTAAGAAGATTTCAGATACGCTTAATACCCAAGATGGCAAAGAAGAAATTGCTTTGATGGAAACAAGGTTTAGAGTTGAAGGAAAGAATAATGAAATAAAGATGTTGCAGGATGAAAAGAAAATCCAGCAACTGTACCTGAAACAGAAAAATACCTATAACTATATTTTTGCCGGCAGTACCGTTGCCCTGCTTGTTATTTCATTAATCTCTTACCGAAATTACCGGCAAAAACAAAAGCTTCAGCAGGTTAGGATTGATGAACTTGAAACCGAAAAACAACTGGCTGCCGCTGAAGCGGTACTTAAAGGTGAGGAACAGGAGCGAACCCGCCTGGCAAAAGATCTTCACGATGGTTTGGGAGGCATGTTGTCAGGCATTAAATACTCATTTCAAACTATGAAAGGTAACCTTATAATGACGCCTGAGAACCATCAGGCATTTGAACGCAGCATTGATATGCTGGACAGTTCCATTAAAGAAATGCGCAGGGTAGCGCACAATATGATGCCGGAAGCATTGGTGAAATTTGGTTTAGATACGGCATTAAGAGATTTTTGTAATGATATCAATCAAAGTGGCGCCTTGCAGCTCAGCTACCATTCCGCGAATCTTGACCAGGTTGCGCTTGATCAATCTGTCGCTATTTCAATTTATAGAATTGTACAGGAGTTGGTGAATAATACTATAAAACATGCGGCTGCGCGTTCTGCCATTGTTCAGGCAGTACAGGCAAGCGGAGTGATAACACTTACTATAGAAGATGACGGTCGTGGATTTGATCCAGCCATTTTGCAGGGATCTAAAGGAATGGGCTGGAGCAATATTCAGAGTAGGGTGGAATTTTTAAAAGGAGAAATTGATGTAAAATCAACAGCAGGAAAAGGGACTTCTGTTCTAATTGAATTGAAAGTATAGTTATGACAAAAATATTCATTGTTGATGATCACTATATGGTGGTTGAAGGCATTCGGTCTTTGTTGCAAAACACACCTGCTATAGAATGGATGGGCCATGCTATGAACGCCGCATCCTGCCTGGCTTTTTTGCAGCAGCAACACCCGGATATAATATTGATGGATATTAATCTTCCGGATAAAAGCGGGATTGAACTTTGTAAAGAAGTACATGATAAATACCCGGGAATTTTTATTCTCGGACTCAGTACATTTAACCAGCAAAGCTTTATACAGAAAATGATGGACAATGGAGCCAGTGGTTATATACTAAAAAATGCCAGCTTAGACGAATTATTAGAAGCGATTAATGTAGTGAAGAAAGGCAGAATCTTTTTGAGCAATGAAGCTGCAGCCACGCTGCAAAAACCGGATAAATCAACTGTTCCCTTAATTACTTCCCGTGAAAAAGAAGTGCTGGGATTGGTGGCAGAGGGACTAACCAACAATGAAATTGCACAACAATTATTTATCAGTCCTACCACAGTTGAAACGCATCGTAAAAGTTTGTTGAATAAATTTGACGCTAAAAACACCGCTTCATTGGTAAGGATGGCTGCACAGATGGGAGTAATTTAACTCCTTCTTTTATATTGAAATCAATACCTGAAAGCACTCTGCAATTTTTTCCTTTATTTTATGCTGTACTTAAGTTTAATTCATGTTATTTGTCAGGGTTGTATTGGGTATAGGAATTGCTGCAGTTGTATTAATTTTTTCTTTCCATCCTCAAAGTATAAAAGAGGATGCTAATGCAGTGAATGTACGGACAGACACAGTTATTTCCGGAAAACAACTTGCACACCTGTACTGCCAGACCTGTCACCTGTTTCCTGATCCTTCGTTGCTTGATAAGAAAACATGGTTAGGCAGTGTGCTGCCTAATATGGGATGGAGACTGGGTATAAGAGATTCTGCCACCAACCCCTTCATTGATATGCTGCCCGAAGAAGCAGCTATTGTTCATGCACTGGGTGTTTATCCGGAAACACAATCGGTATCCAATGAAGACTGGACAAAAATTGTTGCCTATTATGCCGCTGAAGCACCTGAGGATCCATTGCCACAAAAAAAAGTAGCTCCGGTTGCCAGGCAACTTAGTCTTTTTGAAGTGAGCAGCATATCTCCTGGTGATAAACCGCTCCCTCAAACAACTTTACTCAAGTTTAATCATTTAGCTCATCAGTTGTATGTAGGGGATGCACAAAAAGTATTGTATGTGCTGGATAGTAATTTTAATACGCATTATACCTGGTATGCAGATAGTCCGCCTGTTGATATTGATTTTCCGAAAAATGCTTTTCCCAGGTTGCTTACAATAGGAGAATTTAGCCCTTCAGATCAAAAGAAGGGAAAAATGTATTCTCTGGATTCTGCTGATACACCTGCTGCAACAGATATATATATTCAATCTTTACAGCGCCCGGTACAGTTTGCAACTGCTGATTTGAATATGGATAAAAAAGAAGATCTAATTGTCTGTGCTTTTGGAAATAATGAAGGTAAGCTGGCATGGTACGATAATTTTCAAACCGATAAAGAACATATACTAAGTCCAATGCCCGGCGCCCGCAAATCAGTGGTCTATGATTTTAACCGGGATGGAAAGCCGGATATAATGGCGCTGATGGCGCAGGCGAGAGAGCAACTGAGTATTTTTTATAATGAAGGCAATGGTCAGTTTAGTGAAAAGATTTTACTGGAATTTCCCCCTGTATTTGGCGTAAGTTATTTTGAACTTGCTGATTTTAACAAAGATGGTTTCCAGGATATTTTACTTACAAACGGCGACAACTGGGATTATTCTCCCATCCATAAAAACTATCATGGAATCCGTATCTATTTAAATGATGGTCATAATAATTTTAAGGAAACATGGTTTTATCCAGTGTATGGTGCCAGCAAAGCAATGGCAGAAGATTTTGATAAAGATGGTGACCTTGATATTGCTGCCATATCTTTTTATGCAGACCTTGATCATCCCGAGCAGGGATTTTTATACCTTTCTAATGAGGGCAATCTGAAATTCAATGCATCCATTACCACTGCGGCTGCTGATGGCAAATGGCTCACTATGGAAACTGGTGATTTTGATAGTGATGGGGATATAGATATTGTGCTGGGTTCATATTATCATAATATAAATGAACTGAGGAAGCTGATATCAAAAGGTGTACTGGACTTTCCACAATTGTTACTGCTGAAAAATAATTTGAAACCGGGCAGGAGTGCAGCTAAACAGAAAACTCGGTAATTTCAGTTTACCTACAATTTGTTTTCTTCATTACTTTATTTTAACAATTAAAGTTCGTAACTTAAAAGAGTCAAATCCCTGAGTTGTTTAGTGATTTTAATTATTGTTTATGAACAACAAAATAAAACCGAAGCAGGGCATACAGAAAGAGATCAATCTTGAAATGCCTGAAGTGAAGGACATTCCGGGGCAGGAGCATATACGCCCACCCCGCATCCGCGAAATGATGGATATTACAGTGGCTTCATCGGGTGATGAAGGAATGGGATTATTAGATGATCTGAATAAGGAAGAGGAAGATAACTGAAGTTGTGTCCTGCATCAATAATACTACAGGAAGGAATATATTTCCAATTGTCTTTTAGGTTAAATAAAATCGCTTAAAGCGACTGATAAAATGTTTTGGCTTCATCAGCAGCCCTTGTGCAAATTTCTTTCAGGGAACAAAAATACTGTTGAAAAGATGTTTCAGAAAGAGTTTCGTATTCCAATGCATCGAGGTATGGTAACAACTGTTCTGTAAGCCCCATGATGGATACAGATGTTTTCATATTGTGAGCAGTTTGCCTTAATGCTGATGTATTTTCTTGCTGCCAGTATTTTTCTATATCTCTCAGGTGTTCCGTTACCATCTCCAAAAACTGGGAGGTCACTGTCTTTTCATACTCAATATCTCCCTGGCTGATTTCTTTCATATACTCCAGGTTAATATAGTGAAAGTTATTGTTGCTTATCCTGATGGTATTTTGAAGTTCTGCTTTTGTTGCAATACGGCTACCGGAAAACTTTGTAATCAGGTTTAATAATTGTTCCTCTTTTATTGGTTTTGAAATATATTCATTCATTCCGTAGCTCAGGCATTTTTCTCTTTCCCCCGGCATGGCATGAGCAGTCATTGCTATAACCGGTGTATCCAGTTTTAGAGTTTGCCGTATTTCCTGCACGGCAGTATAGCCATCCATTTCCGGCATTTGAATATCCATTAAAATGATACTATAAGTACTTTGTTTTAGCTTATCAATAGCTTCTTTACCATTAGAGCATATATCGAAGGGAATTTTCCAATTAGCAAACAAATGCCGGACAAGACTTTGATTAATTTCGTTATCTTCCACTACCAGCACCATTACATCTTTTAGATTTGAAACAACAGGATCAGAAGTTTTTACAATAGGTATGATGGACTCACCTGAAACAATGGAATAAGGGATGATGATGTTAAAAGTTGTTCCGGCACCGGGGACACTGTCTACTTCAATTTTACCATTTTGCAGTAACACTAATTCGTATACAATAGAAAGTCCAAGACCTGTACCGCCATACCTACGCGTTACAGCATCTTCAGCCTGTTGAAACCGGTCAAAAATTTTATTTAGTTTTTCTTTCTCTATCCCTATACCGGTATCCTTTACCCTGATACCTGTATTGATAATATTTTTTTCAATTCCCTGGTTGGTTATTTGTATATCAATATTTCCTGATGGAGTAAATTTTATAGCGTTGCCAATAAGATTTACAAGAATTTGCGTAAGCCTTGTTGCATCGCCCAATAATGTATCGGGTATATCATCGCTTACAGATGTTGTTAGCAGGAGTTGTTTTTCGGCAGCTTTTGGGGTAAACATTGTAGTAATTGAATGCACCAACCCCCTTATGCTGAATGGGGCCGATTCAATCCGCATCATGCCTGCTTCTATTTTGGATAAATCGAGTACATCATTAACAATGGTCATTAAGTTTTCACCCGACCGTTGGATTGTTTGAACATATTCCTTTGCCTGTCCGTCAATTTCCTTTCGCTGCAAAAGATTGGTAAAACCAAGAATAGCATTTAGAGGAGTCCGTATTTCGTGGCTCATGTTTGCCAGGAAATTTTCTTTTATAGTGGCTGCTTCTTTCGCCTTTTTTTCCGAAATGTTCAGTCTTGCTATAAGTTGTTGCTGGCGACGAAGTTCATAGGTAACATAGCCAAAAGCAAAAAGCGAAACAATCACCGCAATGACGGCAATAATAGAACCAAGTATCCTGGCTCTTTGTCCATTGGTATCGGCTTCCTTAATGAGCGATGTTACTGTAAGCTGATGCAAGGCATCAATGCCGGAGCAAACTATTTTTACGGAATCTGTAAGTTTTTTACCTAATTGAGTATTGATGAGTTCTTCTGCCTGCGATTTACCTTTAGTTCTGAATGTATCAAGTACTGCCCTGTTGAATGATATTTTCGAATCTACCAGCCTGTTGAGCCTGTCAAGTAAAGGTTGAATATTTTTATCATCAGCAAGGATGTCCAGTTTTTGCAGGGATTCATTTACACTGTTTATTTCTTCAAATAAGTGCCATAGATCAGTAGAATGTCCGCTGATTACCGCTCCCCTCATTTTGCTTTCCAGTGTGATGATATCTGTTTGAAGCCGCTGCAGATTTGTTTTAATCTCCAGGTCGCTCAGCATATTTTCATTCCCCTGTATCAGCTTATTGATACTCCTGTTGGAATTGAACTGGAGAAAAACTATCAACAGAATGGCTAAAATAAAAATAGCCAGTAGCAAGTATTTGAAATAACGGTTCATTGTAGTTTGGCTTTGGGTTTTGGGTTATCAGCCGTCAGCTATCAGCTGTCAGCTATCGGCTGTCAGCACAAGGCAGTTAGTGAGTCTCAAATTTTCACTTCTCGCATTTCACTTCTCACCCTCACTATTCATTATTCACCATTCACTATTCACCAAAGCATTAGGGTTCCCGGTGATTTGACGATTTGATATGTTGCCTGAATACACCGGTCATTGTAACTATATCTGCGATTACCAGCAAGCTCAGCAAAGCTATCAGTTTATAGCTGAAATGTTTGTCTATTACATCCAGCAGGCCATAAGAAAATACGATGAGCAGTATAGTTAGCACAACGAAAAATATAATCTGTTTAATAGTCATATCTGTTGTTGAATACTTTCCTTATAAAATTAGAAAGAATACTTTAGGAACAGTGAAATAAACGTTCAACAGGCATTTCCTGTCGCTGAAACCTTTTGTGTGCAAGATGCGATAGTTATAAAATATTCATTCTTCGGTTTAACTGTGAGCGGTAGGCATCTGCCACAGGTATGGATTTGCTGCCGATGACAATGGCCCCATCTTGTATGGTATCTATTTTGTGCAGGGCAACAATATAAGAGCGATGTACTCTTATAAATTGATGTTCCGGCAAGCGTTCTTCAACGGATTTTAAAGTGGCATGAACAGCAAAGAATTTTTGAGGGGTATGCAGCTTCACATAATCACCCATTGCTTCGGCAAAAAGAATATCATCTACGTTCAGTCTTTTCACAATATTCGAATCCCGGATAAAAATAAACTCATCATTGTTCAACTTCACTTCTTCTTTATTGCTTTCTATAATGGTTCTTGCCCGGTCAATGGCCTGAATAAACCGGGAAGGTGTTACCGGTTTTACCAGGTAGTCAGCAACATTAAGTTCAAACGCTTCTACCGCATATTCTTTAATAGCAGTTGTAAAAATGATGACAGGACGGTGGTTGCCCAGGTTTTTGGTAAGCTCCAGTCCATTCATTCCGGGCATTTGTATATCCAGCAGCAGGATGTCAACAGGTTGTTCCTGTATAAAGTTGTAGGCAGCAATGGCACTATCCACATCTCCGGTTACTTCTAAATCCTTTATCTGACCTGCCAGGTGCCGCATAGTTGTCCTCGCAATTTTGTTATCATCTACGATTAAAGCCTTCATATAATAAAGATATAGAAATCTGATTGAGGGTTTACAACTGACAAACGCAAATGAAATTCTAAATGCGTTAAGGGTTAATAGTGTATTGAAACTTTATTTCATATGCTCCGGATAACATATATGTAGTCTGATTTTATTCGAAAAGAATATACAGGTAAATGTTTTTTCAATATTTTAGGTATTTTTCTGTCTTTTATGGCTCTATATACCGGATACATAGATAATTGTATAACATTTTGTAAAATTCGATTGCTAAATATTCATTTTATCAGGTATGGGAAACTTACAAATCAAGAAATCTCCCACCGTACACGATGTAGTTGTCATCGGTTCGGGAGCTGGGGGAGGTATGGCTGGTTATGTTCTGGCTCAGGCAGGCATTAAAGTGTTAATGCTTGAAGCGGGGCCTTATTTTGATCCGAGAACAGATTCACATCAGTTGAAGTGGCCCTGGCAGTCTCCGCGCAGGGGTGCAGGTACAGTTCGCCCTTTTGGCGACTTTGATGCAGCCTATGGTGGCTGGGAAATTGACGGTGAGCCTTACACGAGAAACAATAACACTGAATTTGACTGGTTTCGTTCAAGAATGCTTGGCGGTAAAACCAATCACTGGGGCAGGATATCTCTGCGCATGGGCCCCGATGATTTTCAACCTAAGGATGGTATCACGGAAAGGTGGCCTTTTGGGTACGATGAACTGAAACCATATTATGATAAAGTGGACAGGCTGATTGGGCTGTATGGTACAGTGGAGGGACTGGAAAATGAGCCTGATGGTATTTTTATGCCACCCCCCAAACCCCGTTTGCCGGAATTGTTTATCAAAAAAGCGGCTGCATCCGTTGGCGTAAAAGTGATTGCAGGCAGGGGTTCTGTGATGACCGAAGCGCTACCCGGCAACAAAGACAGGCAACCTTGTTTTTACTGCGGTCAATGCGGAAGAAGCTGTAAAGTATATGGAGACTTCTCTGCTTCTTCCTGTCTTGTAATACCTGCTATTAAAACAGGTAATCTCGAAGTGATTACCAATGCAATGGTAAGAGAAATTCTGACAGATAAAAACGGGATGGCAACTGGTGTTTCTTATATCAACAAAGAAGATATGCAGGAATATCAGGTAAGCGCAAAAATTGTGGTACTTGGTGCAAGCGCCTGCGAATCTGCCCGTATATTACTTAATTCCAAATCATCTGCACATGCTAATGGGCTGGCAAATAACAGTAATATAGTTGGTAAATACCTGCATGATTCTACCGGGTCGAGCCTGGGTGGTTTCCTTCCACAGTTGTTAGACCGTAAACGCTTCAATGAAGACGGTACCGGAAGTATCCATATATATTCGCCCTGGTGGCTTGATAATAAGAAGCTGGATTTCCCCCGCGGGTATCATATTGAATATGGTGGCGGAATGCGTATGCCGTCCTACGGATTTGGTGGCGGAATGCACAGGATGAACGGACTGGTGCCGGGCAAGGATGGGAAACCCAAGCAAGCTGGTGGTTTTGGGGCTTCACTCAAAGATGACTATCGCCGTTTTTATGGCACTACTCTTGGTATGGCGGGACGTGGTACAGCTATTGCCCGAAAAGAAAATTATTGTGAAATTGATCCGAATGTGGTGGATAAATATGGAATTCCGGTTCTTCGGTTTAACTATACCTGGAGTGATGCTGAAATTAAACAGGCAAAACACATGCAGGAAACCTTTCAGGAACTTCTGCATACTATGGGCGCGATAATTACCTCATCGCCGCACGGTGAACATGATAACTGGGGACTTGAAGCGCCGGGCAGGATTATTCACGAAGTGGGAACTATCCGTATGGGCGACGATCCTAAAAAATCAGCCCTCAACAGGTGGTGCCAGGCACATGATTGCAAAAATCTCTTTGTGGTAGATGCCGCTCCGTTTGTGCAGCAGGGCGATAAGAATGCCACCTGGACAATACTTGCCCTCTCATGGCGCACAGCAGAATATATACTTGAACAAAGAAAAAAAGGCAACGTTTAACTAATAATCTTTTTGTTATGAACAGACGTGACTCACTCAGGGCACTTGGATTAACTGCCGTTTCCACCGGCGTTTTACTGAATGCCTGTAATACTAAGGAAACAAAGACTTCGGCTGAAACCACATCAGAGCCAATTGGCATGAATGACGGAAGAGAGCCTTTTGAAATAGAAAGAAATAAAAAGCTGAATGCTGAGAAATTCTTTACGGAACATGAATTAGCCACCATTGCTATTCTGGCTGATATTATCATACCCAAAGACGAGAAATCGGGTAGTGCCACAGATGCAAAAGTTCCTGAATTCATTGAGTTTATTGTAAAAGATATACCCTCACACCAGGTGCCTATGCGTGGCGGTCTGCGCTGGTTGGATGTGCAGTGCCTCAATCGTTATAATGCTACTTTCAAAGACTCAACAAAAGATCAGCAACTGGAAATAGTAAATGAGATTGCTTATCCGAAACTGGCAAAGCCTGAAATGCAACAGGGTGTTGCCTTCTTCAACCGTATGCGCGACCTCACAGCCTCAGGATTCTTCACCAGTGAAATGGGAATAAAAGACCTCGGTTATGTGGGGAACGTTCCCAATAAATGGGAGGGTGTTCCGGCTGACGTGCTGAAGCAGTACGGACTGGAAAATGTATGATACCATAGAGATGGAAAACCGTAGCATATAAAGGAGCCGACTTAATAGTCGGCTCTTTTTTTATAGAAATAAATCATATTCAGGTTTGTATAATCATCGAATAATAAATACTATCCTGCAAATAATAAATCTGAACGTAGTATGCACGCTATTATCTTTATTTTTCTATTTGGAATGATGGACTTCTAATAATACCGTTATGGTAAAGAGCTTTTTATAAGTTATCATATATGACCGGACACGACAGCATACCATGCTATCATTGTAATATTTCTAACCAGCATCTTTGTATTTATTGTAATGGTACCGGATGGATACAAAGAGGTGAAGGAAATGTAATCGGGTGGGTTATTACATTGGCAATTTTAATACCCATAGCTGTAACTTCTGCAATATCCGCTCTTGTGATTGCTATAATATTAAAGTTATACGTACAAAGTATTGAACCGAAATCCCCTGAATTGACTTTTGGAAAAGCATTTAAACTTTTATTTACAACAACGGTGCTTTATCAGTCAATAAGTTTATTAATCGGGCTGATTATTTATTTCCTGGTAAAACAAAATGTGGATATTCCATTAGTAAATTTTCAGGTGCCCGACCAGTCAGCATTTTATAAAACAATATTCGCATCATTTCTTTTTTGCCATATACCTACAATTTTATTTACGGGAATAATGCTTCAAAATAAATTGTCAGGCTATGCAAAGTTTAAAAGATTTTCGGGTTACTTAAGAGCCACTCTTTTTACAGGTATCATAATTTTTCCGCTTGTTCAGGTTACTGGTTTTTTAATAATGGCATTGATAAGTTTCTATGTTTTCAAACAACCGATCACTTTATTTCATTAATCATAAACAGCACCTTTTGCCAATTTGTTTTTATGTTTTTTTTCAGATGAAATATTCTTCCTGAGTTATAGAAATGGAATATACCTATATTTATTAATCCTGTTTTTTATACGATATTTGATTGTATAGAATTTTGCAGTTAATATTTATTACTTAAGCAGTATTATGGGTATTTCAAAATTGCAGACCTGGCTGGTGGTTCTCACTGTCCTGGTTTTTTCTTGTAAAGGCAACAAGACGGAAAACAATGACACGGGAATAGCTATGCAGGGGAAATTTACTTTGCTCAAAGCAGATATTACCGGTGTTGGTTTTACCAATACAGTGGAAGACAAAGAAAATTTCAATGCACTTACCTACAGGAATTTTTATAATGGCGGCGGGGTGGCTATTGGCGATATTAATAATGATGGTTTAGCTGATTTATATTTTACTTCAAACCAGCACAGCAACAAATTGTATCTGAATAAAGGGAATTTCAAATTCGAAGATATTACTGAAAAAGCCGGAGTGGGAGGAAAGATGGACTGGAGTACTGGTGTAACGATGGCAGATATTAACGGAGATGGGTTACTCGATATTTATGTATGTAACTCAGGTGATGTAAATAGCAATCGTAGAAAAAATGAACTTTTTATCAATCAGGGCAATCTAAATTTTACTGAAGAAGCTGCCAAATATCATCTTGACAATGACGGCTATTCTACTCATGCAGCTTTCTTTGATTATGACCAGGACGGAGATCTTGACTGTTACATATTAAACGACAGATTTAATGACCCGGTCAGGGTTGAATTGTATAAAAGGTTGAGGGAACAAACTACACCCGGAGGACATAAGTTAATGCGTAACGATGGCAATTTTTTTACTGATGTTACTGCTGAAGCAGGCATTTATGGCAGTGATGTTGCTTTTGGATTAGGTGTTTCAGTTGCTGATCTCAATGGTGATCACCTGCCCGACTTATATATCAGCAACGATTTTTGGGAGAGGGACTACCTGTATATCAATAAAGGGAATGGGAAGTTTTCGGAAGAGCTCACCGGCAGGATTAATTATTGTTCTACATCGAGTATGGGAGCCGATATTGCTGATATTAATAATGACGGCGCACCTGAAATTTTCACCACAGATATGCTTCCCGCAGATAATTTCCGGTTAAAAACTACAATGGCATTTGATCCTTATCACCTCGAGGACATGAAGTACAGAGAAAATTATCATTACCAGATTACACAAAATTGTCTTCATCTTAATAACGGATTTGGAGAGTTTGCAGAGATCGGTCAACTGGCAGGTGTGGATGCAACAGACTGGAGCTGGGGTGCATTGATCTTTGATTTTGAAAATGATGGTAAAAAAGACATTTTCGTTAGTAATGGAATTTTGAGAGATTTAATGTCAATGGATTTCTTAAAGTATTTGGAAGGACAAATTAATAAGGGTAAACTAAAATCCAATTACAAAGAATTGATTGCGAAAATGCCTACTCAGGCGTTGCAGAATTATGCATTTATTAATGGAGGCGATTTGCAGTTTAAGAATGTTGCAGGCAGTATCGGTTTAAAAGATTTATCGTATAGCAATGGCGCAGCTTATGGAGACCTTGATAATGATGGGGACCTTGACCTTGTTGTTAATAACAATAATGAACCCTGTTTCATTTACCGCAACGATATTAGTGAAAATGACAAAAATCATTTCCTTAAATTAAAATTCAAAGGTGAGGGGAAAAATCCTTATGGAATTGGTGCAGAAGTAAGCCTTTGGAGTAAAGGTGGGGTACAGGTTTTGCAAAACTATAATACAAGGGGTTTTCAAAGCAGTATAGAACCCAACCTTCTATTTGGTACCGGCAAAGAAACAGTGATAGATTCTATGCAGGTTGTTTGGCCCAATGGTAAAATGCAGCAAATAAAAAATATTAAAGCAGATCAGGCGCTTACGCTCAACATTAGTGATGCTACTCTGGATGCTGTGAAGAATGTTGTTGCCCCGCAGGGATGGTATACAGATATAACCAATGTGGCAATGGACAGAAATGCCGTTCATAAAGAAAACAGGTATAATGATTTTAACGATGAATTATTACTGGTACGCATGCTTTCAACTGAAGGGCCGAGATTAATAATGGGGGATGTAAATAATGATAAGTTGATTGATTTTGTATTACCCGGTGCTGCAGGCGAAGCGGATAAATTATTTGTACAAAAAACTAACGGAGGTTTTCAATTCAAAGCTACTCCCGCATTTAATAATGATGCCGGGTTTGAAAGTATTTGCGGGGCATTGTTTGACTTTGATAAAGACGGCGACAACGATTTAATGATTGCTTCCGGAGGAAATGAAGCGCGGATGCCTCATTCTAATTTTACTATACGGTTATATAACAATGATGGTAAAGGCAACTTTAGTCCTAATCTCAATGCTGCACCCAGGGTGATTGGGAATTTCTCCACTTTGCAAATATGTGATATAGACGGAGACGGTGATGAAGATGTTTTTCTTGGTGCAAGAAATGTACCCGGAAATTATGGACTGCCACCACGATCTTATTTACTGATCAATAATAAGGATAGCTGGATAAATATTACTCCCCCCGGGTTGGCTAATGCGGGAATGGTAACAGATGCATCCTGGGCTGATACTGATAACGATGGTGATAAAGATTTAATACTTGTTGGCGACTGGATGCCGGTAACCATATATAAAAATGAGGGTGGAAAATTTGAAACGAAACAAACTATACCAAATAGCAATGGCTGGTGGAACAGGATAGCAGCATCAGATATTGATAATGATGGTGACATGGATTTTGTATTGGGCAACTGGGGATTGAATACAAAATTTAAAGCGAGCCCCGAACATCCTTTGACAATGTTTGTAAATGATTTTGACAGGAATGGGAAAGCAGAAGGTATTATTAACTGGTATCCGCCACTGGATTCAGTTGCCTATCCGTTTGCTACAATGCCTGAAATTACCTCACAGATAGCTATATTAAGAAGCCAGATTTCGAAGTATGCAGACTATGGCGATAAAAAATACGATCAGTTATTTTCACAGGAGCTTCGTGATAAATCGCTCAGGTATGAGACAAACTACCTGCAGTCTGCCATTTTATATAATAACAACGGGAATTATGAATTAAAAGCCTTACCCATCCAGGCACAGTTTGCACCAATATTTTCTATAACCGTAAATGATCTTGATGAGGATGGGAAAACCGATATCTGGCTTGGTGGAAACTTTTATGCCCTTAAACCACAGGCAGGCAGGCATAATGCCAGCAATGGAATCTTTTTGAAAGGTACCGGTAATGGCAAATTTGTTTATGTGGCTCCTGAACAAACCGGGATAAAGGTAAGAGGTGAGGTACGGGATGCAGCAATTATTAATACTAAAGAGAAACATCATCTTATCGTTGCGAGAAATAATGATAAAGTGCTGATGTTTGAAAAAAACAAAAAATAGTTCTGAAAAAATAAAGGTCGTTGAATGTTCAACGACCCTTATTTTATAAAAATAAAACCAACTGGGTACTAATTATTCTGGACCGCCTGCCCACCAAACTTTTGTTGTATAATCCTGGGCGCTTGCTCCGTCGGCAAAATTGGGATTGGCTGCAACTTCAGTATTGGGGTATTTCAATTTTTGGGGTATTGTTCCATTAGTCACATTACCCGGGTAATTGGTAGGTGTAAGAACCGGGTATCCGGTTCTTCTCCAGTTTGACCAGGCTTCCCACCAGTTGAGGCAATGATTTATCCAATACTGGTTACCTATCATTTCCAAACCATTTGCAGGGGTATAAGGAAATGTAGTTAAATACGTATTGACAGCAGCATCAGATACAGTTAAAGATGCATCGTAAATGGTGTACATCTGCATACTGGCTTTTACACCTGCATCATAATGTGCTTTAGCCTGGGCAGCTGTTAGTCCTCCAATTCCTCTTTGTGCAGCTTCTGCCAGCGTCAGTTCTACTTCACCATAGTTCATCAGCATGTAGGGTTCATCTCTGTCGAGCATCAGCGTATTGAGTTTGGAATAGGTCTGATCAACATTAAGATTAGGATTCCCCTCAATTATTTTCAGCATATTGATATCTTTTCCATTAGGCATGCCTTTTTGATCAAGCGGATTTCCTTTTGATACTTCAAAAAGCCCTTCTTTAACCCAGACACCGATACCTCCGCTAATAATCATCAACCGGGGGTCGTCATCCGCAACTGAGCCTGCATTGGGGCCTTTCAGCATATCAATAAAGGTTTTACTCAGAAACGAACCTTCACCGCCGTCACCGGGCATATATGCACGGGATATACCATTTTGGTTAACCCACATATTAGGCGCTGTTGCCATTGGCACAATTACATTGTCATCATTACTTTGAAATACACCACCGGCTACGGCTTTTTGCACATAAGTGTTAGCTGTTGCCGCATCCACATTTGACAAACGCATTGCCAGTCGCAACATCAGTGAGTAGCCCCATCTTTTCCATTTAGAAATATCTCCTTTATAGTATAAATCTGCTGCTCCAAATCCATCAGAGGGATTCGGCGATCCAAGAGCAGCGGTAGCTTCGTCCAGTTCTTTTAATAAATCGAGATAAACCGTTTTTTGTTTATCATAATGCGGGAAAAACACTTTATCTGAAGCCTGCAATGCATCAGTATAGGGTATACTTCCATAATAATCAGTAAGCCTGTGAAACAAAAATGCTCTCAGAATTCTTGTTGCCTGCACTAAATTGGCATTTTTACCTTCTGCAAATCCGCCGGGACCGGTTTCTTTAAGAATAGCACCAATGTTTTTTAATTGGTCGCTATAAATAAAATCAAAAGGCGCACTGGTGGCTTCTGTATTATCCTGGTATTTGTCGCCTGTGTTCGGGATACCACTAATGGATGCCATTTGCTGAATAGCTGTGGAGGCGATACCAATATTCGTTCTCCAGTCTATATACCTGTTGTCCCCGGATGAACCTCCCGATGCAGCACCTAACTGGGCAGAAGTGAACAGGAAGTTCAGGTCAATGGTATTTTGTGCCTGCGGATCAATATTAATATCCTGAAATGCTTTTTTATTACATGCCGTAAGCAAACCAGCACCTGCCGCGACAATAAAAATCAATCTGTTTATATATTTCATATTAATAAACTTTTTTTAAAATGATCAAAATGTAGCTTTCAGGTTAAAACCAAACGTACGGGTTGATGGCATCCCGAAATAATCAAGACCCTGTGAATTGGAACTGGTATAGCTCGACTCGGGATCAATGTTCTCCGTATTCTTATATAGAATTGCTAGATTACGTGCTACAAAAGAAACCATCAGGCTGCGTATTGGTGTATTGGTGAACAGTCTTGACGGCAGGGTATAACCCAAAGTGATCTGGCGCAATTTTATAAACGATGCATCATATAAAAAGCGCTCTGCGGCTCTGTCTCCGAGCTTGCTCCAGTAATTCTGTGCCTCTCCGGGTGTTAGGGTTTTACTGAATGGTTTGTAACCATTTCCATCTGGCGTAACACCGGTTATTTCCAGGGGAGCTTCACCCTGGCGGCCGAGTAATGTTTGCATGGTATATCCAGACTGTGTCATCCTTACATTAGTTCCGGAATAAATATCGCCGCCTGATTTGAAATCAATCAGGAAACTAAGATTTAATCCTTTCCACGAAAAAGAGTTATTTAAACCACCGGTGAAATCGGGTACCCCATTACCAATAATCTGATAAGAACCATCTGTAAGAGGCGCGCCGTCTTCATCATACACTAATAAACCGGTTTTAGGGTCGCGCATCTGCACCTGCCCCGTGATCACACCGTAAGGATGACCCACAATATGTTTAATAAATACAGTTCTGGTACGGGGTTCTTCACCAAGCACTTCAGTTTGTCCTTCAATAAGGGAAATGATCTTGCTGTTATTTTTAGCAAAATTTAGCGAGACATCCCAGTTGAAATCACCTCTTACCGGGGTACCACTAAGCAAAAATTCTATACCCTTATTGGTGAGTTTACCAAGATTTACAGTTGTGGAAGCAAAACCTGATGCTCTTGAGATAGTTGCATTTAAAATATCCTTGGTAGTTGTTTGATCGTAATAGGTGAAGTCAATACCTAACCTGTTGTTGAAAAACCGGGCTTCCAAACCGGCTTCATATTCAGTAGACAAGAATGGTACCAGGTCGGGGTTGGGATAGTTAGTACCCGAATTAAATCCGCCAAGTGGTTCACCAACATGAGTAGTACCTGCAGAATAACTTATGATTGTCTGATATGCACCAACTGAGTTCACATTACCTACCTGAGCCCAGCCACCACGCAGTTTACCATAACTTAACCAGGGTGGCAGGTTTTTGAAGGCATCGGTAAATACAAAACTTGCCCCTACTGATGGGTACACAATACTATTACTCATCGGGTTCAATACCGTGAACCAGTCTTTTCTTGCAGTACCGGTTAAAAACAGGAATTTATCGTAGGACAATTCAACAGAACCGAACAAAGAATTTATACCAACTTTTGAATAGCCATAACCGTAAGATTTGTCTCTCGCATTGTTGATAGCAGCAAAGAAAGGAGTATTAAATCCACTACCGTTTGCTTCTATTCTCTCATAAAAGCGACGCATGCGGTTACCCCCAAAAAATGCATTTACGCCAATTTTCCCGAAATCTTTATCAAACCCTATCATATACTGATAGTTGATTTCGCGTTGCCTGATTTCAGATTCCTGAATGAACCCACCACGGTTGTGGCCGGTTCCCTGTGCAACCAATCTGCTTCCTTTGGTTGTGTACCAGTCCATACCTGCCTGACCGGAAACGTACAAAAAGTCAGTTATATCATACCTAACATTACCTGTGGTAATCACCCTGTCTCTTGTGTCTGAGTTTCTATCCTGGTAAGCCACCCAGTACGGGTTTTGCTGCCAAAGATTATTAGTCATTTGAAATTCTTCACCGGGTGATTTCTTATCACCAATAGCAATACCTTTATCATGCTGCATTTGCAGTGTTGGCACCGACCCGGGTTTGTCGGGGTTGCCAATCAAGCTTTGTACATTCATATCGCCTGGTAGATAATAGAGAGAATTAACTATATTATCCGGTGAATCAGATAAATTTGGTCTGTTTTTAGTTTCTTCGTTGGAGTACATCACCTTGGTACCGAAACTAAGTTTTTTACCCATTTTTGAATTTGCTGCTAACGTAAGATTGATTCTTTCAAAACCGGAATTCGGAATAATTCCATTGTTTTTCATATGAGCTGCAGAAAATCTGAAGTTTTGAGTTTCGCTACCTCCTGTTAATGCAATACTGTTAGTAATAGTATTACCTGTTTTATAAAATCGTTTCCAATTATCTCCTGAATAGGAGTATGGGCGGCTAATACTATCGAACTGCACGACTTGGCTCCCGTCAAATTTTGGACCCCATGCATCTAATCCCCACCAGTTAGCCCATAGGTCATCAAATGAAGCTGGTTTTTGTGCAACAGAAGTTTGTAAGGAGGCACCTACATAGCCCCCGGTACCATAATTTTTTTGAAAATCAGTAAGATTCCTTACTGTTTCAAAAACATAGTTTGAATTAAACTCAACACCTATACCCTTTTGGGCCGAACCTCTTTTAGTGGTAATAAGTATTACTCCATTGGCGGCTCTTGATCCGTATAGAGCAGCAGCGCCGGCCCCTTTTAATACTGTCATGGAGGCAATATCATCGGGGTTAATACTGCTCATTCCATCGCCCTCATCAGCGCCACCCCATATACCTGCCTGCCCGGCATTGGTATTATCCATGGGTACCCCATCAATAACATATAGCGGTTGGTTGAGATTAGAACCAAGTGTTTTTGCACCCCTGATAACAATACGGGTAGAACCTCCCGGACCAGAGGCGATTTTGGATACATTTACCCCGGCAACCCGGCCAGCTAATCCGTTGACAACGCTGTTTTCTCGGGCTTGTGTAAAATTGTCTCCTCCAACTTTACTGGCAGAGAACTGTAACTGCCTTGCATTTCTTTCTATACCTAATGCAGTCACAATAACATTTTCAAGTTGCTGTGCGTCTTTTTTTAAAGTAATATTTACCAGGTCGCTGCCGGTAACCTGAACTTCCTGTGTAGCATATCCAACGAAAGAAAAGATCAAAGTATTTGATCCGCCTGGCAGTTGAATTGTATACACACCATCTACCTGGGAAGTAGTGGTGATTTTTTTACCTTTTACGGTAATATTCACACCAGGAACTGCTTCACCGCTCTCATCCGTTATTTTTCCGGAAACAGTGCGGTTCTGTGCAGAAGCTCCAACACTTAGGGCAAGCAGCAATAGCATGGAGCAAAGCATACGTAACTGTTTAATGACAATGATCATAATTGTTTTTTGTCGGTTTGGTTAAAAAATAGACGTTAATAAACAAGTTCTCTCTTTTACACTAAGAGAAGTATGAAAGCAAATAAAATAACTGTATGATGGGTATTGAATTATTGATTCCTCTATTATCAGGTGGAGTTTTCTCCGTATTAAGGGCTAAAGAAGCTGGGGTGAAAACCATTTGTATATACTAAAAGAAAGAGCCCCGTAGAAGAGCAATGGGAAGGTATCATAACAGTAGTTTTAAGTGCAATCAATCAAATTAAAGTTACAACAAATGTTTTAATAATTTTAACAATTGCTAAACTATTTAATAAATTCTTATCTGTACCCGTCTAAAGGTCAGTATTCATAAAATAGCAGATTACTGTTATTTATCCCAATAGCAAGTATCTTTTTTCCGCCGATTTTCATTAATCCGGCACTTTTTACATCTCCTCTTATGGAAAGACCTGAATCATTTTGCGGGAGATATTCAAAAACCTCATTGCCTTTATTCAGCAGTACACAACCATAATTAGCTTCAATCGCTCCTATTTTTAAACGGTTATCTGAAAGGTTTCCCATCAATAATATATCAGGTTTGCTGTCTGCGTTAAAATCTTTTATCAGAGTTCTGGTTATCACCGAGAATTGTGCCTGCGGGGGCAGTGCTTTTTTTTCAAAATGTTCATTACGGCTAAAAAACATAACTGACCTGCATTCTGTTGCCTCAAGTTTTGTTGCTCTGTCAAGCTCATCTTTGCTGAATATATTTTCCATTGTGGCATTTGCATAAGACTTATATGTTATGAATTTGCGCCGCATCGCAGGAATCTGATCGTTCAGTTCACTACGGCTTACAAACGGGTAACTTTTTCCCTGTATATAAAAATTCAAAAATGGATCTAACGTCCCATTATAGTCGAAATCGGCATAATACAATGTTGCCGGTTCTTTTGACGATGCATGTATTGGTGAGTTTTGACCAATATTTCCTGCGACTATATCCTCCTTTCCATCTCCGTTAAGATCGGCTACCTGCAGACTGAACCAAATACCGGTTTCTTTTTTTCCAAAATATTTTTCGGTTGCGTCAATAAAACCTGCCGGTTTGTTCAGGAATAACATGACCGGCATAAATTCGCCACAAATGACAAGGTCTTTTCGCCCATCACTATCAGCATCTACCCATGCCGCATCCGTCACCATGCCCACAGTTGAGAAAGGTATTTCTGCAGTTGTAAATTTTCCCTGCCCGTTGTTCACCAGTAAATAGCTTTTGGGAGCTAACGGATATTTTCCCGGTATTACTCTTCCACCTACAAATACATCTACATCTCCATCATTATCGAAATCAAGAGGTCGTACACAAGCTTTTGATGATTCATTCATCACCGGTAAATTTCCATTTGCCAGGGAAAGATTTCCTCTCCCATCATTAATATACAATTCATCCTGCAACGATATTGTTTCAGGTTCGTATTGTGCATATCCCCCTTTTGCTATATACAGGTCCTGGTAACCGTCGCCATTTGCATCAAAAAATGCTGCTGCGGAAATGGCGGATTGAGATTCATCACCAATCTCAACCGTACTAAATTGTCCGTTTGCATTTTGGATATAAAGTATTCCGGTCTGTGTCTCCTGCCCGCTGATAAACAGATCATCCAAACCATCTTTGTTAACATCTCCTTTAGCTATAACAGGTGAAGTCTTTGAGTACATAAACATCATTAGCGGTTGGCGGGTAAAATCATTTTCAGTGAGCGCTTTGTTGCTATATTTTATATAATCAGATGCTTTTCGAAAAAGGGAGGACTTTTTTTTCTCTTCCATATTATAAGGCTTTCTGTCTGTTCCATACTGCAGGGTTAGCTTTTGATTTGGAGTTACATTGCTAATAACCTGCATGGTATTGTCCGGCCAAATAATTTTTACAGAATCTATGATGCTATGTTTTGCCAGTCCGAAATGTAGAATTGTGGGCAAACATGACAGGTAGCCCCGACTGGGATTTACTTCCTGGTACTGCATCATGCCCTGAGAATAAATATAAGCTTTAGCGCCCAATGCATGTATATTCGCAGGCTTGTACTTTAACTCCAGCGAAAGGAAGTTGCTGTTCCCTTTCTCCCTGCTGGTATTCCTGTATATCAGTGCAGGATCGTTCAGTTGATTTATTACTATATCCAAATCACCGTCATTATCCAGGTCGGCATATACAGCTCCTGATGAAATACCCGGATGTTCCAATCCCCATTGTTTGACCTGATTTGTAAAAGTCAGATTGCCGTTATTTTTGAATATATAATTGTTTAATTTGGTTTCGGGCATTGCATTTACAAGATCCATCAACTGAACCGGCTCAGCTTTCATTGCTTTCTGAATTTTATAATCGCCCCAATGCCGTAAAAAATCTTTATCGGTATAATCCCGTAAATAACCATTGGTTACCAGGATATCTTTAAACCCGTCATTGTCAAAATCAGCAAACAGCGGGCACCAGCTCCAGTCGGTATTTGATACGCCGGCAAATTGTGCAATTTCGCTAAAAGTTTTGTCACCGTTATTCAACTGCAGCACATTGCGCATATACTGCGGCGTTATCCCCTGGTTGACCATTAACAAAAAGTGTTCATACTTCTCCTGAATTTGCAAAGTCTTTTGTCTGTAATTGTCTTCAGGCAACATATCAAGAGAATATACGTCGGGAAAGCCATCATTGTTGAAGTCAGCAATATCCACACCCATGGAAAACTGTGCAAGATACCGTAAGTATTGCCTGGAAGATTCTGTGAAAGTACCGTTGTGGTTATTGATATAAAGATAGTCGGGTTCATTGTAGTCATTAGTTACATAAATATCCTGCCAGCCATCTTTATCTATATCGGTTATGGTAATACCAAGTCCAAACGTAAGCGGGTTTTGTGTTATGCCTGCCTGCCGGGAAATATCTACAAAATGGTTGTTCCTGTTTTCATATAGTTTATTGCCGGCTAATTCATCAACTTCGGCACGGTATCTTGATAATTCGGTGTTATCAATTTTCCTGGTACTGTGATTCAGTAAAAAAACATCAAGGTCGCCATCATTCTCAAAGTCGAAAAAGGCCGCTTGTGTACCATGGCTTTTATCATCCAGTCCAAATTCTGCTGCTTTTTCTTCAAACTTCAGATTGCCCATGTTGATGAACAACTGGTTCCGGCGCTGATCGTCGGGGACTTTTCCGGAGTAACAAACATATATATCCAATAGTCCGTCTCCGTTTACATCTGCCATTGTAGCGCCTGTCTTCCAGCCTCCGGGCCTACCTGCTAATCCATCTGCTGCCGATTTTGTTATATCCTTAAACTTCATATCCCCAAGATTCAGGTACAGTTTGTTCGACTCCATATTGGCTGTAAAGAAAATATCAGGCAAACCATCATTGTTTATATCTCCTGTAGCCACTCCACCACCGTTATAAAAATACTCATAAGCCAGAACGTTCAGATTTTCTGAATCGTGGATATCATTACTAAACCGAATACCTGTTTCTTTAGGGGATAATTGTCTGAATAATGGAGATTCCTGCGACTTTGCAAAAGAAAATAATAGGGTACAGGTAATACTCAATAAAGGTACCTTTAAATAAAGCAGATTCATTTAAAACAAATTAAACAGTTGTTTTGTAATTAGGCTTTAATAAAGATAAATTTTTGTGAGATTACTTACAGGCTTTTGTTTAAATAATCTTTTTCTGGCAATAAATCAATAACCTGTACTTATATCATTCAAATAATTGATAGCTGTTTACGAAAGACTGAATTGCAACTATTGTTATTTCACCTCGTCAAAAGGCTTTTCAGCATCCCCTGCCCAATGATAAAGCTGCAGATTGCAATATTGCTTTTTATTTTCAGTCATCCCGTTTTGGGATATATAGAAATAGCCGTTGCCGAGAGAATAAATGCCGGTTGAGCCCAAAGTATAATGCCAGCCGTATGTGTTGCTCTTTTCATCGTGTATACCGGTTTTTGCCAACTGCAGCACGTTGCCGCTCTCTGTACTATCAAATCCTATTAATGTTTGCATCGCCGGGCTTTGAGCGCCATCTATGGCAAACAGACTATAATTAGGGAATATTGATTTTTTGCCGGGGTAAACGGCAGCAAACCAATACCCGGTGTTGGCATCATATTCGAGGTTCTGAACACCATAAGTGGTATTGCCGGTATAAAGAAAATATTTGTTCAGTGGTTTGTCAGGACCGCTTTCATTAAATCGGCTTTGTGAGAGCGGATTTTCGTATTGTCTGAGTTCGTTTGGATCGTATTGCAGGATCACCTGGTAGTCGTTATCGGTGCGGGAGGTATCTCCATATATGCCGTATGCTATGTTTAATAAGTTCTTCCCATGCTTTTGACCGAACTGTGGACCAAATGCAATACCATCTATCCCACTGCACCCGTAACGGTGTTCTACCTGCTTACCTCCATTTATCGTCTTTGCATTAAAATCATCAACCACTTCTTTTAAATATACGGTGTGGAGGATATTGTCTTTTTCTGCATTCATGCCTGGACGTGTTATCTTATCCCCGTCGAAAATTGCGATGTAGAAAGCATTTGTTGTTTGATCTGTTTTCAATTTATTTCCCAGTCCTTTTAAGATGCCTTTGCCTATTTTATCATTTTTATATTCCAGAGAAGCATAAATACGTCCGTCTTCGGGATTCATAGCTAAGCACCCCAGGTGTCCGATGAAACCATCAACACTACCGATCACTTCTCCCTTTAAGTTTGTTTTTATCAGTCTTGTGGTAAACGAAAAATAAGCTACACCCCGTTGAATATCCACAACAACTCCCTGCACATGGAAATTTCCATCTTCAACGTAAATCCTGCGGGGAAGATCGTTTATGAAAAACTGTTCTTTTTTGTTGTGAAATTCATGTACTTTCTGAGAACTATTGCACCCCCATACTGCAACAATCATTATATTCAATGCCAGACTAATTCTTATAATCATATAGGTTGGTTAAGAAATATTTCATTGCGCAGTGTGAATGTACTAAATCGAATGTCTTTACCTTTTATCGGTCTATGGGTACCTAAATAATATTCAAAAGAATAAATATCTGACAAAGCTAAACACAGGACAGAAAACTATAGCAAGCATCAATGTTTAATGATAAGAGTCTACAGAACAGATTTGAAAAAAGAAGTAAAACAACTTACTTAAATTAAAACTGACAATCTACACACCAATCTTCATTGTCTACCCGAAAGCAACAACTTATGCATCCGCCATTGCGGGTATCTCAGCTACCTGGTAAGCACCGGCGTCTAATTTTTTCTTGGTTTCTTCAAATGCAATTAAAGTTCTGTCAATATCTTCCTGTGTATGTGTGGCAGTTGGGATCAGCCTGTAGATAATATGTCCCTTGGGGATGACAGGATATACTACTATAGAACAGAATATCCCATAGTTTTCCCTAAGATCCATCACCATGGCAGTTGCCTCTTCCACACCGCCTTTCATATATACGGGAGTGACTACACTATTAGTGTTGCCGATATCAAATCCTTTTTCTTTTAATCCTTTTTGCAGCGACAAAGCATTCTTCCACAATTTTTCTTTGAATTCGGGATGGGTGCGCAACAGTTCAAGACGTTTTAAGTTGCCAATCACTAAGGGCATAGGCAAACTTTTCGCAAATATCTGGCTGCGGATATTATAACGTATATAATCTATGATGGCTTTATCACCGGCAACAAACGCACCGATTGATGCCATTGACTTGGCAAAAGTGGAAAAATAAATGTCTATATCATCCTGCACACCTTGTTCTTCTCCGGCACCCGCACCGGTTTTACCGAGCGTACCAAAGCCATGCGCATCATCTACCAGCAATCTGAACTGATATTTTTCCTTTAAAGCAACAATTTCTCTCAGTTTTCCCTGGTCACCCGCCATGCCAAATACTCCTTCCGATATTACCAGTATACCACCATCCGATGCTTGTTTTTCAATCAACGCTGTTGCTCGCTGCAGTTGCTTTTCAAGATCGGTAATATCATTATGTTTAAATACAAAACGCTGACCTGCATGCAGACGTACTCCGTCTATTATGCATGCATGACTTTCAGCATCATAAACAATCACATCATGCCGGCTGCAAACCACATCAATAATACTTACCATACCCTGGTAGCCGTAATTGAGTAATACTGTATCTTCTTTATGTACAAATGAGGCTAAATTACTTTCGAGTTGTTCATGATAGTCGGAGTTACCACTCATCATTCGTGCACCCATAGGTAATGCAAGTCCAAAACGTGCTGCGGCATCTGTATCTGCTTTTCTTACTTCAGGGTGATTTGCAAGCCCCAGGTAATTATTCAGGCTCCATACAATCATTTCTTTTCCCCTGAACGACATCCTGCTTCCGATCTCACCTTCAAGTTTGGGGAATGCAAAATATCCGTGTGCCCTTTCACGATGCTGACCAAGTGGACCATAATTTTTTACCAGTCTTTCAAAAATATCTGCCATAAAAAAATTAGTTTTTCAATAAATGCGGAGTACCAATGCGGTGCGCAAAGGTAACCATTTCCTCAACATGTATAGTTGCAGAAAAGTTAACAGAGATACTAAAAGATATTTCTGAACTATTTTTATTTAAAAAACATCTTTTCAAAAAACATTGTGAATCAATATTTAATATTTTGAGAAAACGATTGTGTACATTTTGAAAATAAAAAAGCATCACCGGAAGAAGATGATGCTGTATTCCTAAAGATTTGGATATTTATTTCAACCTGGCAACGAGGTGTTTATTTATTTCTTCAAGAAAATCTTCAGTATACATGTAATGTTCCCCGGGGTTGACTTTGTTGCCGTGGATGCATACTGCAAGGTCTTTGGTCATTTTGCCACTTTCTACAATTTCAATACATACGGCTTCAAGTGCATTGGCAAAATCAATCAGTGCCTGGTTGTCATCAAGTTTCCCACGGAAAGCTAAACCTCTTGTCCAGGCAAAGATAGAGGCTATAGGATTAGTTGAAGTTGGTTTACCCTTCTGATGATCGCGATAATGGCGGGTAACAGTACCGTGCGCTGCTTCCGCTTCAAGTGTTTTACCATCCGGTGTTACCAGCACCGAAGTCATTAAACCCAGCGAACCAAATCCCTGTGCAATGGTATCGCTCTGTACATCACCGTCATAATTTTTACATGCCCATACAAAGTTTCCATTCCACTTAAGCGCACTGGCAACCATATCATCTATGAGGCGGTGTTCGTAAGTGATACCTGCTGCTTCAAACTGCGCTTTAAATTCATTATCATAAATTTCCTGGAAAATATCTTTAAATCTGCCATCATATTTTTTCAGGATGGTATTTTTGGTAGATAGGTAAAGTGGCCATTTTTTGCTGAGCGCCATATTGAAGCAACTTCTTGCAAATCCTTTAATACTTTCATCCGTATTATACATTGTCATTGCCACACCATCACCTTTGAAGTTGAAGACCTCAAAAGTCTGAGGTGCACTGCCATCTTCAGGAGTGAAAGTCATAGTGAGTTTTCCTTTGCCCTTAATTACCGTATCTGTAGCACGGTATTGATCGCCAAAAGCATGGCGGCCTATAATTATGGGAGCAGTCCAGTTGGTAACAAGACGGGGAACATTTTGCATCACAATTGGTTCCCGAAATACTGTTCCGTCTAATATATTGCGAATGGTGCCATTGGGGCTTTTCCACATGTGCTTCAGGTTAAATTCTTTTACCCGGGCTTCGTCGGGGGTGATGGTAGCACATTTTATTCCGACGCCATATTTTTTTATGGCATTGGCTGCATCTACGGTGACCTGGTCATCAGTTTTATCCCTGTGCTCGATACCCAGGTCATAATATTTAATGTCAATGTCCAGATAAGGCAGGATCAGTTTGTCTTTAATAAATTTCCATATGATCCTTGTCATTTCGTCCCCATCCAGTTCTACCACCGGATTAGCTACTTTTATTTTTTGCGCCATGCCCTTTTTTTTAGGTTAAAAATTTGGTTGCCCGCAAATGTACAGCCTTGCTATTGAATAGGCAAACAGATGGCGTATCATTTATTTGTAAATTGGAATTATCACGAAATTTCCAAAGTCATCAGCCCGTTACCATCATTGCGATCCCGCCAGCAAGTTGCATTTAATTTAATGCATGTAACGGCGGGGAAGCAATCTCCCGATTTGCCAACTACAGAGTCTTTTATTTGTTCTTGTTTCTGGTGTTTTCTGCATGGGGTTATATATATTTTTAGCACTATTGTTTCACATCTTCAAGTTTAGTGAAAAATATAGTGGTGAGGGGAAAATATAGCAACGAAAATTTGGGATACGTCCAACAATACGATTGATTATAAACAGGGTTAACTTTGTAATAATATACATGAGGCATATAATGTTAACTGAGGAAACTGATATAACGTATTTTGTACCCACTGGTTCTATCGTAAGGAAAATATGGGGAAGATCAGAAACCGTACTTTTTATTTTTGCAGGTGCGGCTGCAGAGTTCTCACTCAACAAATCTGTAGACTGGCTGTATTTTACCGGGAAACTACCTCATGATCCTATAGGACGTTTATTCTCTACCGTTAGCTATGCCAGGAAAATTATTTTTTTTAAAGAGAAAACGGCACTCGGTGCTATAGATAAAATGAGGCAGGTACATACAACTGTGGAAGGGGCAAGAGGCATTTCTATACCAGAATGGGCATACCGCGATGTATTGTATATGCTCATTTATTATTCCATCACTTCATTCGAATTGTTAGAGCGCAGACTTACAAAGGAAGAAAAGGGAGAAGTATTTCGTGTGTTCATTGCTGTGGGTAAACGAATGGGACTTTCAGATTTGGCAAACACTTTTGACGAATGGGTCGCAGACCGCAGGAAACAATTAACTCTGGATATTGAGAAAAGTAACTTTACTCTCGATCTTTACAAGCAATACCGAAAGCACCTTGGGTTGTTGCGGTATATCATTTTATTGAAAGTACAGGGTCGTATTGCTCCGGAAGAAGTAAGAAGGTTACTGGGTTTAAAATCTTCTGCGGTTGTACCTGCTGCTGTTTGGTTATACAAGATCGTTTCAATTTTTAGAATGGACCAACTATTGAAACCTTATTTGCTGCCATCAAAATACAAAAGGCAGTTCAGGGAGATGGAGAAAGGGGAGATGTGAAAAGATAAACTATATTTCATTTCCACAAAGCCTCTGCTGCTCATAATTTTTTGATCAACTGTACCAGTTCCCAAAGTACGATACCTGCTGCAACAGAGATGTTCAGAGAATGTTTCATGCCAGCCTGTGGAATTTCAATGCATCCATCACATAAGGGC
The DNA here is from genome assembly GCA_039811345.1 of Chitinophagaceae bacterium. Classification (GTDB taxonomy): domain Bacteria; phylum Bacteroidota; class Bacteroidia; order Chitinophagales; family Chitinophagaceae; genus Agriterribacter. The sequence continues at coordinate 23,318 of JBDHYJ010000014.1, read as the reverse complement.
AGCACTTCATCCGATACACCACTTACTTCATTTCCAAAAACAACTGCAATTTTTCCAACTGCTGATTTTCCTGTTAGGCTTTGCCAGTCGAAATTACCAAGCAAAAGACTTCCTTCTGTCTGTTCCACAGCCCATATATTAAAGCCCGTTGTGCGGAGTTGTTGCACCGCATCTTTTGTTGATGAACAATACTTCCAGTTTACAGTTTCAGTTGCACCAAGTGCGGTTTTATGAATATCACGGTGCGGGGGTTGCGGAGTATAACCGCATAGGTGTATCCCTTCAATTAAAAAAGCATCTGCAGTCCGAAATACACTCCCTACGTTGTACATACTTCGTATATTGTCCATAACGACCACTATTGGAGTTTTCTCTGACCGCTTAAATTCCTCAACCGATTTACGGTTCAGTTCATCCATACTTAATTTTCGCATGTAGCAAAGATAGCAATTCACTTACCCTCTTTACTTTTTTAAAATAGCATTATCTTTTGCATGCAGTTTTGCTGACTAAATGTTTTTTGACATCTTGTCATTTTTTATACAGATTTTTGTTTATTGTTTACATTTTTTTAAATAGTAAAATAGCTCATAGCCCACAGCCCACAGCCCACAGCTCAAAGCTCACAGCTCAAAGCTCAAAGCTGACCGCTGATAGCCCTAAACCAACATTAATTCTAAAATAACTTAAAGCATGGAAAGAATAATTATTGATATGGATGAAGTGATGGCAGATACCATGGGTGCGATGTTTGAATGGTATTATAAAAATTTTAAACAACCGCTCGACTATTCAAAGATGAAGGGTTCGTGGATGCTCGGTATTCCTGAAGATCACAAAACTGCGGCCCGTGAACTGTTGTACAGTGAAGGTTTTTTTCGTCATCTCCCTGTGATGGACGGCTGCGTGGATGTAATGGATGAGCTTAATAAAAAGTACGAAGTATTCATAGTGTCGGCGGCAACAGAGTTTCCGAATTCTCTAAGAGATAAACTGGAATGGTTAAATGAACATTTTCCATTTTTATCCTGGCGGCAGTTGGTGCTTTGCGGAGATAAGCGTATGATATCAGGCGACTATATGATTGATGACCATGTGCGCAATCTCGTTCATTTTAAAGGGAAGCCATATCTTTACAGTACTATTCTTAATAAGGATGAAACCGGTTATGACAGGATAAATAACTGGCAGGAAGTTGCAGAGAAGTTTTTGTAGTTTACGGTTTTGAGTTTACGGTTTGCAGTTTATGGTTTATGGTGTAATCATAACTTCAGACCTCAAACCAAAGACCCCAAACCCAACCTCAAATCAAAAAAGGATTATGGATTTTAATGACATGCATAGTTTGCCGGAGTGGGATGATCACCGCATGTTGAAAAAAAGGTATGAGGGGGAAGAGTGGAAACTGCGTCCTCAGTTTGAAGCTGCTGAAAAACTATATAATAAATGGCGGGAGATTTTTGTACTGGTAGAATCTTACTGCGAAACCCTGCAGGATTCGGCAGACTATGACCATGCAGAAAAAAATAAGGAATTGATCGGGCAGAATTTATTTATTGTTGCACCCAAAATTATTGGTGCTGCCGGTGCTGCAACGTATGTACTTCAAATGGAAAACGCTTCCATTGTACGCAACAACTGTCGCGAGATGATGGAGCAGATAAGTTTCACTGCTATTGTGGGGGCGGGTGAGGAGAAATATGCAGAAGCAATAGAAAGAGAAATGGAAATTTTTCGTAATTTATTCAGAGACTGGGTGGCAACATTTGTCAGGGACGATTATGAAGATGAATGGGGGCTGTTTTAACTAAAGGTTCTTTATTTGGTAATATTCAATTAATAATACCTGGCGAGATTTGCGATGATAAATAAAATTACAAAGCAATATTTATGTTTATTAATATTGTGTGTAATTAGCAAAATCCTTTTACCTACATTGTTAAAATGATAATCAATTGCTGACTGCTTACATACATGATGAAAAAAGATTACTGCTCCTTATTTCACAGGATGATACTGAAGCATTCTCAGCACTCTTTCAGTTATATAAAGACAAAGTATATACTATTGCTTTTAAGCTGACTGGTTCCACGTTCACATCTGAGGAAGTTGTGCAGGATATTTTTATGAAACTATGGATAAAACGTAAAATGCTTTCTAAAGTGGAACATTTTAGTGCGTGGTTTAATACCATTATTCGCAATCATCTTTTTTCATTAATAAAAAAACAGGCTGCAAGAGAAAATCGTGAAATTGCTTTTGCGAATAAAATCCCTGCAATTTATAATAATGCTGATCAGCATATTTTATTAAAAGAAACCGAAGAGCTCCTGGAGAAAGCGCTGTATACTCTGCCTCCGCAACAATACAAAATTTACCGGCTTATCAAAGAAAGTGGAATGAAAAAGGAAGAGGTGGCTTCCCGCCTCAATCTGTCAACCGAAACTGTCAAGTCACATCTTTCAAAAGCAATAAAAAATATCCGTGCTTATTGCTTAACCCACATGGATAACCCTGCCATACTGATTCTCCTGTTTTCAGCTTTGAAATAATTAATTTTTTGTTCGGCTAACCTTTTTTTTTGTTGAGTGAGTCTAATAAATCGGAGGTTATTCTTCTACTACTAAAAAGTACTTTTTCGTATGTCCCAATCGAGATTGGCATATTTATTTAACAGGTATATAGGCAGGGAATGTACTCCTGAAGAAAAAACAGAGTTGTTCAGGCTCCTTGACACCGAAGATATTGATGGTGAATTGAAAAATCTTCTGGATAATCTTGTAGCTACGACAGGTAACGAGTTGCGACTCCCTGAGGAGTCAGGCTTAAAAATTCTACAAACTATTATAAAAGATCCTTCCCAGCATGAAACTGCTAATCAGGAAATACACAATAGTGTATATGTACGGAAACTCTGGTGGAGTATAGCTGCTGCATCGGTTATTTTTTTATTTACAATCGTTTATTTTTTCTCCGTTAAGGATGAGAATAAGAATTCTGATGTAACTGTGTCAGTTGCCAATACCAGTCGGTTATTAACTGCCGGTACATCTACCGGTCAATGGAAAAACATTCGGCTTGCTGATGGTACCCGGGTTTGGCTTAGTCCATCCAGTACATTTAAGTATCCGGCAGTGTTTACAGGTGATTTAAGGGAGGTAAATCTTTCCGGGGAAGCATTTTTTGAAGTGGCGCATGATGCAATGCATCCATTTATAATTCATAGCGGTAATATTGAAACAAAAGTTTTAGGCACTTCATTTAATATTCAGGCGTACGAAAACCAGGATGATATTTCGATAACTGTTGTTACAGGAAAAGTAAATGTTACAAACAAAACAAAAGTTGAAAATATTGAACTCATTGCCAATGAACGTGCCGTTTTTCATAGACAAACTACTAGGCTGGAAAAGGAAAATACCGACGCGGGGGATGCTCCGAATATGCTGAAGCGAAAAGACGGAATGTTCGTATATACTTATGAACGTTTGCAAAAAGTAATTGACGATCTTAAAGAATATTTTGGCATCGAAATAAAGGTTGCCCCGGAAATAAAGGAATGTAAAGTGATGGCAAATTTTTATGTTAAACAGGATATTCAGGAAATACTGGAACCTATTGCCCTGTCTATAAATGGCAATGTTTCGAAAAAAAATAACGGGTTTTTTATTACTGGAAAAGGATGTCCAAAATAAAAATTATAGGTATAGGATTAGACAATTAAGCAAATACTATTCTAAAATAAAACCGGTAACAAGCTTATGAATCAATTATTTTATCATCCCACATGAGTATAAAAAATCCCGGGTAAGGATATACCCGGGGATGAATTATACGCAGTTTCAAAATTGTAGTATTACCGAAAGTTGTGGGAAGCAGACGGGTACTACGCATTTATAACATATAATCATTCAAAAATATGCAAAAAAATGGTATAGGCAGGACTGTGCCTGTAATACTAAAGCTTATGCGATTGTCACTGTTGGTCGTAATTGTATTGTGCAGTTCTATTATGTCCCTGCTGGCAAAAAATGCAAACGGGCAGGAATTGTTAGATAAAAAAATATCTATTTCGCTCAGAAATGAATCTCTTTTTGATGCGTTGGAAAGGATAAGGCGGCAGGCTGATATCCAGTTTTTCTATGCAGCTAATATAATTGACCCATCGGAAAAAGTAAATATTACTGCCAAGAAGATACCCCTTAAGGATTTACTTGGAGAATTACTTGCGCCATATATGCTCAACTATATTGTATCAAAAGATAAAATAGTAATTCGTAAGAATTTAATTTCAGTTTCTGCATCGCATAATCAGAATGTTGCGGATATAGACGCACCTACTGTTTCTGATGAGTACAAAAATGTAGAAGTAAGCGGACGGGTAACTAACGGTTCAGGCGAATACCTGGTAGGCGTAACCGTGCAGGTAAAAGGTGGCGGTGCGGCCACTAAAACAGATATTAATGGATTCTTTCGTTTGTCTGTCCCTGAAAATAGTATTCTTGAATTTACATACGTCGGTTATATTAAAACAGAAATGCCCGTTGCCGGACGCACTTCGTTTGACATTGTTTTAAAGCCGGTAGATTCAAAAATGGAAGAAGTAGTAGTGGTGGGTTATGGCACTCAGAAAAAAGTAAATCTTACAGGTGCAGTAGACCAGGTAACTCCGGAAACTTTAAAAAACAGGCCTGTAAGCAATATTTCCCAGGCATTGGTTGGGGCATCTCCTAATTTGAACATAAGGATGCTTGATGGAAAACCTACCCAGTCTCCGAGTTTTAATATTCGCGGCACAACCTCTATAGGACAGGGAGGCAGTGCGCTGATATTGATAGATGGTGTGGAAGGGGACCCACGCATGCTGAATCCTAATGATGTCGCAAGTATTTCTATTTTGAAAGATGCTTCCTCTGCTTCCATATATGGTGCCCGTGCCGCTTTTGGTGTAGTATTAATAACTACTAAATCTGCAGCCAAAGGCAAAACATCTATCAGCTATACTACGAATATTTCGTTGAAAAAGCCCACTACTGTTCCGGATAATATTACAGAATCTTATCCCTGGGCACAAAACTTTAATGATGCATGGTCACGCTGGAACGATAATGGTAGAACACCAACAGCAATAAATAAAACCTTGCCGTTTTCACAAACTTACCTTGCGGAAATCAAGAAACGCTGGGAAGATCCTACTTTACCAAGAATTGAAGTGAATCCTTCTACCGGGCAATATGAATACTACTACAGTACGGACTGGTATAAAGAATTGTATAAAGATAAATTTTACGCCCAGGATCATAACCTTACCTTATCCGGTGGTAATGATAAAACTACATTTTATGTTAGTGGACGTTATAACGGACAAGATGGGCTCTTTCGGTACAACTCAGATAAATACGGAATGTACAATCTCAGGGCAAAAGGAAGTGTTCGCCTCACTGAATGGTTGCAGGTAGAGAATAATACGGAATATTCGAGAATGACATACCATCAGCCGTTGAATGTGGGCGAGGGTAGCGGTATATGGAGAAATATGGCAGATGAAGGTCATCCGCTGGCTCCCTTATTAAATCCTGATGGAACTTTGTCGTTTCCGGCTGCCTACACAGTAGGTGACTATTACCTCGGTAAAAACGGGATCAATAATGTAGAACGGTTTCTCAAAAACCGGATATCGGCAAAAGCTGAATTTTTTGACAGAAGCCTTACACTTCGCAGTGATTTTACGTTCCAGAGCACCGATTTAGAAGCCCAGCAAAAACGGGTACAAGTGCCCTATAGCCGATACCAGGGTGTAATTGGTTATACAGGTACAAATACAAATGATTTGCAGGAACGCAGGCAAACAACTAATTATATAGCCACAAATGTGTATGCAGATTATGTAAAGACACTTGGTGAGGCACATAATTTTCATTTATTAGTTGGATACAACTATGAACAATCATTGTATAAGAACCTGACTGCCCGGCGCAATGGAATTGTGTATGCAGATGCTGATGATATTAACCTTTCTTTCGGTCAAAGTGTAGTAATGACAGGCGGGTACGAAAAATGGGCAATAGCAGGAGGATTCTTCAGGATAAATTATGACTTCAAACGTCGTTATCTGCTCGAAATAAATGGCAGGTATGACGGTTCATCAAAATTTCCTTCTAACCAGCAGTGGGGCTTTTTCCCTTCAGCATCAGTCGGCTGGAGAGTCTCAGATGAATCTTTCTGGAAGTTAAGTCCAAAGGTACTGTCAAATGTAAAGCTTCGTGCATCCTTCGGATCTTTGGGTAACGGGAATATAGCTCCTTATTCATTTACCGAAAATTTTTCTATCACCCAGTCGGGGCGTATTCTTAATGGTAACCGTCCGCAAAAAACCGGTCAGCCTAATGTGGTACCCAATGGACTTACCTGGGAAACATCTACTACAGGAAATATTGGTTTAGATTTTTCGAGCCTTGACAACAGGCTGCAGTTCACTGGTGATTTTTACCGTCGCTGGACAAAAAATATGTTTACTGTAGGACCTACTGTACCTGCAATATACGGCACTTCAGTTCCTAAAGGTAATTATGCAGATTTAAAAACAACGGGTTGGGAAATATCATTCAGATGGGCAGATGATTTTATGGTTGGCGATAAACCATTTAACTATGATGCAAGGTTTATCCTGTCTGACTATCGTGCCACCATTACCAAGTATAATAACCCTGATAAGAACCTTACAGATTATTATGTGGGTCAGCGTATTGGCGAGATATGGGGTTACAGGGTAGAGGGACTGTTCCAGTCGGATGATGAAATAGCCAAATCCCCTACTCAAAAAAATATCCCTAATACCAACACCAGGAAAAACTATGTTGGCGACCTCAAGTTTAAAAACCTTGATGGAGATGATGAAATTTACCAGGGGTTAAACCGTGTCGGCAATTCGGGTGATAAAACCATTATCGGTAATAAAGAATCCCGGTATGTCTATGGATTAAGCCTGAATGGTGATTGGAACGGGATATTCTTATCAGCATTCTTCCAGGGTGTAATGAAGCAGGATTATTATCCTTCGCCTGAAGCTCGCTTCTGGGGGCAATATAATCGTCCATATAATTCATACCCTGCCTGGCACAAAGACAACATGTTCCGCGAAGATCTTCAGAATTTTGATGCTTACCTGCCAAGGCTTGTGGGATATATTGCCCAGGGTACAGGTCGTGCACTTAATGTGCCAAATGACAGATATCTTCAGAATGCATCCTATATCCGTCTTCGCAATTTGCAGGTGGGCTACGCCCTACCACAGCATCTGATCTCAAGGATACATGCCAATGATGTGAGAGTTTATTTTTCGGCAGAAAATCTCTGGACCTGGTCGCCTATGTATAAATGGACAAAAGATACAGATGTAACTAATATTTATGGGTCAGACCGCGATCTGAGCGGTGGTTCAAGTGGTGATGGTTATAACTATCCCATGCTTAAAGTACTTTCATTAGGGCTAACAGTAACCTTCTAATCTTAATATTAAATATATTATGAAGAAATTATTATATTCTCTTACAATAGCATCTGCTGTATTTTCTTTTGCAGCATGCGATCTGCAGGAACTTCCTGTATCTACAGCCAGCAACCAGGCGATCTTCGGATCGGCAAGCGGTATGGAGTTGTACACTACTTCATTTTATGATATACTTCCCAATACCGATGTGGGCGTATTTCAGGACGACGATGAGTCGGACCTGATAGCACGCAACGGTGTAGGAGATTTTTTAGCAGTAGGAGTATTAAGCCCCGTAACAAGCTCCGGATGGTCGTGGGGCAATCTTCGCAATATCAACTACTTCATAGAAAATGCTGAAAAAAGTACTGTAACCGGAAAGGAAAACTATATTGGTGTAGCACGGTTTTTCAGGGCATTGTTTTATTTCGATATGGTTAAGCGTTTTGGCGATGTGCCCTGGGTAGATAAAACAATAGATTTTACAGACAGTGTAACACTTAAAGCACCGCGTACAAGTCGTTTTGATGTAATGGATAAAGTACTCGCGGATTTGAATTATGCAATTGACAATATTGATCTTACTTCAGATCCTTCCTGCACCAGAATTACAAAAAATGTAGCACGTGCTTATAAAACTCGGATATGCCTGTACGAAGCTTCTTTGCGGAAGTATCATACTAACTATAACAAGCAAGGTACTGCCAATACCTGGTATCAGGAAGTTGTTAGTGCTGCTAATGATATTACAGGTTTTACGCTGCATAAAGGCGCAACAGACGAACGTTCTTACCGGGAATTATTTATTACCAAGAATCCTTATACCGATGAAACTATTCTGGCTGTTGTACTTAGTACGGATTTGCAGGTATTCAGTTCAGCAAACCGTCGTTTTATTAGCCCGACTTATGGGAATCGCCCGAGCCTTACCCGGCATTTTGTAAATACTTATCTCAATCTGGATGGAACACCTTTTACTAATAATCCCAGTTATCAAACCACACCGTTTGTAACTGAAGTACAAAACCGCGATCTGAGATTAAAGCAAACTATCCGTCTAGGTAATTACCAAAGAACAGAAAATGGTGTCCCAGTTGCAGCTCCTCCAAATTTCAACCAGACGTTTACAGGTTATCAACCAATTAAATGGTGTTATGATGAACGTTTCCCCTACGATGATGAAAGCCGAAATGATAATGCCCATATTATTATGAGATGGGCTGAAGTATTGCTTAACAAAGCAGAAGCTATGGCAGAATTAGGGACAATGACAGATGCTGACTGGGCAGCAACCATCGGTGCTTTGCGAAAAAGAGCCGGAATTACCGGGGCAACTCTTACTACTATGCCTACTGCTGCAGATCCCTACCTGGTGAGCTATTATGACAATAAATTCACCAATCCTGTACTGCTTGAAGTGATGCGGGAACGTGCAGTGGAAATGGTATTTGAAGGACTACGTCCTGACGATTTAATCAGGTGGCATATTGGCGAACTCTTTGAAGATGCACCTATGAACGGTATGTATGTACCTGCATTGGGAGAATACGATTTGAATGGTGATGGTATCAATGATGTTGTGTTTTATCAGGGGACAAAGCCCACGCCCTCTAACCCTGCTATTGCTTTTGTTGATGTAAGTCCCTCTACAGCTGTAGGTCGCATTCAACTTTCTAATGGTACATCAGGTGAGATTTTGTGGAATCCGGGTGTAAGGGAATGGTCGGATAAAAAATATTTATATCCGATACCCGAAACAGACCGAATCATGAACCCGGCATTGGGACAGAATCCCGGATGGGATTAACCTATTGGACTGTATATATTATTTTTAGGTAACCGTTTGTTATATAACAACGGTTGCCTAATTTTTTAATAAACCCTAAAAAGAAAATGATGAATAAGATTATTTTTTGCTTGTTATCTATAATGTCCATTCAGTTTGCTTTTGCCCAAAAAAATATACCAATCACTTTTGCCACATACAATATACGTTACAATAATCCGGGTGATAGTTTGAATTCGTGGCCCCACCGGAAAGAAAATGTAAAGGCACTTATCCGGTTTCATGAATTTGATATATTCGGCACGGAAGAAGGATTAATAGACCAGATAAAGGGTATAGCAGAATTACCTGAATATGCATATACAGGAAAGGGGCGCGATGACGGCAAAGAAGCCGGAGAACATTCTGCTATATTTTACAGAAAGGACAGGTTTAAACTACTCGAATCGGGTGATTTCTGGCTGAGTGAAACCCCTGACAAACCAGGTAAAGGCTGGGATGCAAAATGCTGTAACCGTATTTGCTCATGGGGAAAGTTCAAAGATTTACAAACAAAAAAGGAGTTTTTCTTTTTCTGTGTACACTTTGATCACCAGGGTGTGGTAGCCCGTCGTGAATCGGGTAAGCTGATGGTAAAGAAGATAAAGGAAATTGCAAAAAATGCACCTGTTATTTGTGTTGGTGATTTTAATTCCACTCCCGAAACAGAGCAGATCAAAGAAATGCAAACTATTCTTAACGATGCTTACCAGGTTACAGAAATACCGCCTTATGGACCTGTCGGAACTTTTAATGCATTCAAATTTGATGCTCCCATGAAGCATAGAATAGATTATATTTTTGTCAGCCCGCAAATAAAAGTACTCAAATATGGGGTACTTACCGATGCAAAAGACCAGCGTTACCCTTCAGACCATCAACCGGTAATGATAAAAGCATTATTACCCTGATGATATTGACATACAATTTCTAAAGCCTGTCGGAAGACGGGCTTTTTCTGTATTTAGAAAACCGGTTTTCCGCATTTCGTAACAATAGGTTGTACCATCTGCCCATAATTTTGCGGCGAATTATATTGATTATGAGATTTTCCCATCTGTTTTTTTTGCTGAGTTTCTTCAGTGCAGTCCTTTTTTGCAACTCATCCATCGGTCAGGTACTTACCGGAGAAGATAGCTTGTATGCAGGTTTGGTAACGAGGGAACAGTCTACCATTCTGTCGGGTTATGGTGAAGCAAGGTATAACCTGGATACCCGTCGTAAAAATGCTGAAGCCTCATTGAGCAGGGTGGTATTATTTGTAGGTCATAAGTTTAATAATAAGATATCTCTTTTTACAGAACTGGAACTGGAAGATGCTTTGGTTGTAGGGCAACAGGGTGATGAAGCCGGGGTAGGCAAAGGTGGAATCAGCATGGAACAAGCTTTCCTGAAATTTAATCTTACCCCCACTACTTACCTTGTAGCAGGCTTATTTATTCCCAGGGTTGGTTTTATTAATGAAAATCATTTACCAACAACATTTAACGGTGTAGACCGGCCTTTTGTGGAAGAATTTATTATTCCCTCTACCTGGCGTGAAGTTGGAATGGGGATATATGGTGGGGTTAAAGGTGTTCCCGGACTTAATTACAGTTTTTCGCTTACTAACGGTCTCAATTCCGAGGGTTTTAGCAATGGATCCGGTATCAGAGGGGGCCGTCAGTTAGGTTCTGCTGCTACGGGACTTGGATTAGGTGCTTCAGGTTCACTCTTATATTATATCAATAATTTCCGGCTGCAGGCTTCTGCATATATCGGTGGCTCTACAGCTGTTGAAAAAAGAGTAGCAGATAGTTTGCAATTGAACTCAGGACCTTTTGGTAACCCAGTAATGCTGGGAGAGATTAATGGACAGTATAGCAATAGTGGATGGAGCTTCAGAGCAATTGTTTCAGGTATAAACATTCCAAATGCTAAAAATATCAATCTTGCTTATGCAAACAATACACCCTCTGCAATTTATGGGGGGTACGCTGAAGCAGCATACAATTTATTGTATGCAAAACACAAAGATGCGAAAACACTGGCTGTATTTGGACGCTATGAATATCTTGATCTGGGAGCAAAACTCCCTTATAACGGAATAAAAAATGATGCTAACCGTCAGCACTATATCGTGGCCGGAATAACGTATAAACCTATACGCGGTATTGCAATTAAAGCAGATTATGTGCAACGTGTTACTGGAGAACCTAACCCGGCATTGATCATCACGCCTTTTCCGCAAACAGTCCCTTACTATACGAGTAATGGATTTGTGAACCTTGGCGTAGCTTATAATTTTTAGAGATGACAAGCAGAAGAGATTTTATAAGAACGGGTTGTAAACATTGTGCCGGTATGCTGGGCATAAGCATGCTGCTGGAAAGTTGTGGCACTTCAGTTCAATTGTTTAAAACTAATACCCAAAGCAATAGTATATCCGTCCCAGTTAGTGAATTTTCTGATGGAAAGAATATGGTGGTTGTAAGGGCTGCCGGTTTGGAAAATGATATCCTGCTGGTGAAAAGGGAAGATCATTTTAATGCGCTGAATCTGAAATGTACCCACGAAGGGTATGGTCTCACACCTACATCCAAAAGAATTGTTTGCTCAGCTCATGGCAGCACTTTTGATTTTGACGGGAATGTGCTCAAAGAACCTGCCCTGAAACCTTTGAAAAAATTCAATACAGAAATTATTAGTAACAATATTATTATTCATTTAACCTGAAATTGTATATTATGCTGAGATTAAAATACCTGCCGCTTTGTTTGAGTATAGGAGCTGTAACCATTTTCTCCTGTACTAAAGATGATAATAACGGAGAAGTTGATATTACTGCTCTTAACACAGAAATATTACAGCATACAGCTTCCAATGTATGTGCAGCCAGCTATGTAGACCTTTCAGCAAAAGCCGGGCAGTTGCTTACAGCGGTAAATACTTTAAATACTACCACTACTGATGGCAACCTTAATACCTGCCGTGATTTGTGGAAATCTATCCGTCAAACCTGGGAAAAGTCTGAAGCCTGGCTTTTTGGGCCGGTAGATGTTGATAAAATTGATCCAAGGATTGATACCTGGCCGGTTGACTTTAATGATTTGAACACGGTATTGGCCAGTTCAGATGAATTGAATGAAGAATATATAGCATCCTTAAATGAGGATCATGATGCTTTAAGAGGTTTTCATCCTATTGAATATTTATTATGGGGACAGGATGGCGAAAAAACTGCTTCCGAACTTACAGGCAGAGAAAAGGAATATTTGCTTGCTCTCGCTCAGAACCTTAAAACTCTTGCCGATGAAGTAAAAACAAGCTGGTCCGGCGGTTATGCAAACCTGTTAGCTACAGCAGGGGCATCGGGTAACACCGAATATCCATCCCGTAAAGTGGCTTTTGAAATTATTGTGGATGCTATGGCAGGTATTTGCGATGAAGTGGCTAATGGCAAAATGAAAGATCCTTTTGATGCTCAGGATCCCAATTTGGAAGAAAGTCCGTTTGCACAAAATTCTATCACAGATTTTACCAATAATATCACTGGAATAATGGAAATCTACCAGGGTAAATTTGCTGAAGACGGAAAGGGGCTCGAAGACCTGGTTCGTGCATATAACCTTTCTCTCGACAATGAGATTAAAACAAAACATAGTACAGCAATAGCTGCCTTGAAGGCAATCACTGTTCCTTTTGGTGAAGCAATACTGACGAAACAATCGCAGGTGCAAACCGCTATGGACAAGATTAACGACCTGGCAACAACACTCGAAGAAAAACTGAAACCATTTGTACAGCAATATGGTAATTAATTTTCTGCTATTGTGAAATCTGAATACAAAAAATAAGGAGTGATTGATGAGGATTCGTGCAACGTATAAGTTTTGTTTCTTCCTGATAATTTCTATTACTGCAGTATTGATAGCCTGCAACAAATTTGATACAGGATACAGCAATCCCGATGATGAGTGGAGAAGCGGGGGCAAACAAACGGTTTTTGACCAGAGCAGTAAAGCTTTTGGGCATCCTTTTCCTACCTTATCCGAAACCTTGGAACGTGTACACGAAGTAGGTGATATACAATTTGAAGCAACGTTTGTATCGGCGCCGGCTCAGGTAAATCCGGGACTGGGGCCGATTTTTAATAATGTAGGTTGTGCATCATGTCATATAGGCGATGGGCGTGGAAAAGTTCCCGGTGCAGGTGAAACTTCAGTACTCATGCTTTTCAGGATAAGCAGGGAAGGGAATGATCAGCATGACGGACCCAATCCAGTTCCGGGGTATGGGGATCAGTTGCAGAACCGTTCCAATATAGGAGTGCAAAAAGAAGGGGATGTTGAAATCTCCTATCATGATGAAACTTTTTATTTCGAAGATGGTACACCTTATAACCTGCGTTTCCCAACCTATAAGATTACCAACACTTATACTTCGTTTCCGGCAGATGTTATGCTTTCTCCCAGGGTGGCTGCACCTGTTTTTGGCCTAGGGTTGCTGGAAGCGGTTAGTGATGCTGATGTCCTTTCCAGGGCTGATGAAAATGACAGCGATGGTGATGGTATCAGTGGAAAACCTAATTATGTATGGAATTTTACGACTAAATCCACTACTCTCGGACGTTTTGGATGGAAGGCCAATCAACCTAATTTATTGCAGCAGGTAGCTGCAGCATACAATCAGGACATTGGAATAACCAATGCTGTTTTCCCAAATGAAAGTACAATAGGACAACCACAATATGATGGATTGTCTGATGACCCTGAACTTACGGATAGTATATTACACAGTGTTGAATTTTATGTAAAGACTCTTGCAGTTCCCGGAAGGCGGAATGTTAACGATCCTGTAGTACAGCAGGGGAGACAATTGTTTGCGGGTGCAGGTTGCGATAAATGTCATATCCCTTCTATGCGAACTGCTGTAAATGTTGCTTTTCCTGATGTAAGTAATCAGCTCATACACCCATATACCGATATGCTGCTCCATGATATGGGCGATAGTCTTGCTGATCATCGTCCTGATTATCTGGCTTCAGGTAATGAATGGCGTACAGCTCCGCTATGGGGGATCGGATTAACTCAAAAAGTAAATGGTCACAATAACTTTTTGCACGATGGCCGGGCAAGAAGTTTGATGGAGGCTATTATGTGGCATGGTGGTGAAGCGCTTCATGCCCGTAATAAAGTGAAAGCCATGACTTCGGATGAAAGAAATGCGCTAATCAAATTTCTTGAATCACTGTGAGTAATAATTTCAACATTGACTCATCGTACCTTAACTCAATATTTCACGTTTCACAATCAATGACGTAGGTATCCTTATACTACAGATTTTATTTCGTCAGCAGAAGGCCCATATAGTCCCGGCACAGGCACATCCAGTAAGCGGAGGTATACCGTCAACTGGGCACGGTGATGTATGATATGATTCAGTACCATCTGCCTGACCGCAATTTTCCTTGGTAGTTCATATACTGTTTTGCCATTCTTTGCAAATGTCCATTTTGTTTGAAACTGTTCATCAGTAGCTACAGAAAGTAAGTCGGCAGCATCCTGGATACATTTTTCAAATTGATTCAATAGTTCACCGGTTGTACTTACATTGATCCTGTTGAATGCTCCCGGAATCATATTGAAAACATCCTGTTCAAGAATGATTTTTACCCATTGCGGCAGTTCCGCCACATGACAGGCCAAACGACCAAGCGACATGCTTTTTTCGTGAGGCTTCCAGTCAAATTTATCTTCGGGTATACCTGATAGTAATTTTCCTGTACCTGCTGCTTCGTGTTTAAGTTCTGCTGTAAATGCAGTGCCTAAGGACATAGTTGTTAGAGTTTTTTTGCATTAGAAATAGGATGCAAATTTACAGTTTATGGTTTATGGTTTACAGTTTAGCGTTCTATTCAATTTTCATTCCCATCATTTCTCATATTCAATCTTTTGCTATTTTGATTTTCTTAACTATCTTCCTCAAAAAAATTAATGAAAAAGCTGAATGTATTTCCAACTCTGTTATTATCCTTTTTAATTTTCATTTCATGTAAAAGCTACAGCGGAATAAGACTCCCTTCAATATTTTCTGATAATATGGTGCTGCAGCAACGTGCTGATGTACAATTATGGGGCTGGTCAGCACCTGGTGAAAAAATATATATAACCGCTTCATGGAATAATATTACAGATTCTGTAACAGCTAACGGAAATGCACACTGGAAGAAAACCATTCAAACCCCAGCTGCCGGTGGGCCATATACTCTTACCTTCAAGGGTAGCAACACAATTGTGCTCAATAATGTAATGCTCGGAGAAGTATGGGTTTGTTCCGGTCAGTCAAATATGCAATGGAGCTATAATAACAATCTGCCCGAAATGGAGCCTGAACTGAAGGAAGCTGCAGCAAAAACCAATATCCGTTTTTTTCAGATACCTCAAACTACCTCAAACTATCCGCAGGACAATTGTCCTG
This sequence comes from Chitinophagaceae bacterium, assembly GCA_039811345.1. Classification (GTDB taxonomy): domain Bacteria; phylum Bacteroidota; class Bacteroidia; order Chitinophagales; family Chitinophagaceae; genus Agriterribacter. Next base: position 7,545 of record JBDHYJ010000014.1, on the reverse strand, counting down.
GTACCTGGAAGACATGCGGACCTGAAACGCTTAAGAGCTTTAGCGCTGTAGCATACTTTTTTGGAAAAGAACTCGAACAACAACTTCATGTACCCATTGGATTGATCAACACAAGCTGGGGCGGAACACCCGCAGAAGTATGGACACCTGAAGAAGCTGTTGAAAATGATCCTATATTGAAAGAGGCGGCTGCTAAGATGACTAAAACCGACTGGTGGCCTACAACTCCGGGGGCTACTTATAATGCAATGATTGCTCCTTTAACCCAGTTCAATATAGCCGGGGCTATCTGGTACCAGGGAGAATCCAATACAAGTACTGCTTCTACTTATCAGCGACTGATGACTACGATGATTGAAAACTGGCGTAAAGCCTGGAATAAAGACTTCCCTTTTTATTACGTACAAATCGCTCCTTTTAATTACAAAAACAAAAATATTGGAGCATTGCTAAGAGAAGCTCAAACCAAAACAATGTCTGTACCCAATACCGGAATGGTAGTGATAACCGACCTGGTGGATGATATTAAAGATATTCACCCGAGAAAAAAACATGAGGTAAGTAAAAGGCTGGCAGGTTGGGCGTTAGCAGAAACTTATCACAAAGAGGGTTTGGTATATAAAAGCCCAATGTATAGGAATATGGAAGTGAATAAAAATAAGGCCACCATTTATTTTGATAATGCTGCCGGTGGTTTAATTCTTAAAGGACCGGAGAAAAAAGCTACCGAATTCTATATTGCCGGCGATGATAAAAACTTTTTGCCTGCCGACGTAAAAATAGAAGGCGATCATTTGGTACTCTCCAGTAAACTGGTTAAAAATCCTGTAGCTGTTCGCTTTTCTTACGGCAATACTGCTATTGGCAATATATTCAATCGTGAAGGTTTACCTGTTTGTCCGTTCCGTACAGATGACTGGGAAGTGGATACCACTAAAGAAAAATAAAAGCATCAAGTTTTATAACTTCCGGCTTTCGCCTTGCAATTACATAACCCGATGCTTTCGTGAGAAGTTCAAATTTCCTTGCGGATTTTTACTTCTCTTGTCATCTCATACCTGTTTCCAGATTTTTGATAACGTTTGTGGTATAAAGATATATCACCAGGTACCCGATTTGCAAATATTTTCCTGTTTTAATGTGCACCGGCTCCGCACATAATTATGCACCGGATTTACGCAAAATTGCTGAGTAAAGAACAGGTTATGCACAAAATATAGCATATTTTCCAAGCCGGGTGGTGACACGAGTGCATTTCAAATTTTCGCTGAGTAATTTCACTCTTATCAAAAGAGTTTAGTGACATTCTCATAAATATAACCTTAGTAGAAAGATATATCCGTCTATCACTAAACCTTATTAATCTTATAGGTCCAAATAAGTTAATAAGGTTTTTATTTTATGATTATACAGATATACTAAGGTCATAAGGTTTTTTTAGTTAGAGTTATTTGGACCAGTACTTCCTATAAATTTGTTGCGAAAATTTGAAATACAGCCAAAGAATTTGATTATTTAAAAATATTATTTAGCTTTGACTGACTGGTCAGTCTAAAATGAATCAAATAATAAACTACCAAATCGTTTAATTTCTGATTATCAAATCACGCAATGGCACCAAGAAAAAAAGAGGATTATAAAGCAATACAGGAAGTCAGCAGGAATAAAATCCTGATGGCTGCTCTTGAACTGTTTGCCGGCAAAGGGTATGCTGCCACTTCTACCGATAGTATTGCGAAGAAGGCAAAAATATCGAAGGGGCTGATTTATCATTATTTCAAAAGTAAGCAGGATATACTCAGAGGTATTTTTGCACTTTTGATGGAAGAGGGTAGCCAGTTGATGAATGAAAATAATCAAATACCCCCGGATAAGGCTATTAAAAACCTGATTGATTATTCCTTTGATTTTATAGTCAATAAGGCAAAACTAAACCGGCTGCTCATTGCTATTGCCATACAACCTGAGGTAGTGAAAGGATTAAAGGAAGAATTAGATAATGCCAGGGAATTATGGATTGGTGTTATGATAAAAATGTTTAGAGAGTTGAATTTTCAACAACCTGAAGCAGAAGCTTATTTACTTGGAGCAATGTTCGATGGTGTGGGGATGGGTTATCTTGCTTTAGGAGAAGATTATCCTATAAAGAAAATCAAAAAATTGATTGAAGAAAGATATGGGTTATGAAACATTTATTATTTGTCGTTTGCTCCCTGTTGCAATTTCAATACGCACAAACACAAGTTGCTGAAAATATATTGAAAGAAGCCGAGCAAAAAGTAAGGGGTAATACATCTTACAGCGAAGTAAATATTCAAATCATTCGTCCCTCCTGGAAGCGTTATATGTCTATGAAGGCCTGGGGTAAAGGAAATGATTATGCCATTATCCTGATTACTTCTCCGGCTCATGATAAGGGAACTGTTTTTTTAAAACGAAAGAAGGAAGTGTGGAACTGGGTTCCTTCCATAGAACGTACCATCAAGCTGCCGCCGTCTATGATGCAACAATCGTGGATGGGCACAGACTTTACCAACAGCGATCTGGTGCGGGAAGATTCTTATGTGAATGATTATTCTTCTGCTATTACTGGCGATTCTACTATAGAAGGCAGGGATTGCTATAAAATTACTTTACTGCCCAAGCCGCATGCCGGTGTCGTTTGGGGGAAAGTAATTTGCTTTATCAGTAAAAAAGATCTTTTGGAATTGCGACTTGAATTTTTTGACGAGGATGGTTACCTCGTGAATATCATGAATGCGACAGATATTAAGACTCTCGGAGGCAGAACACTTCCCGCAAAGTTGGAAATGATACCGCAGGATAAACCCGGGCAAAAGACAATTATGATTTACCAAAACCTGCTGTTTGATAAACCTGTTGACGAATCTTTCTTTACCATACAAAATATGCAGCGGATAAAATAGTGTGAAGTGAATGGTGAGAAGTGAGAGATGAGAAGTGAATACAGATTGAAGCGGAGCAATAAACCCCAAACCCCAAACCATAAATTTCTATCGTATATAGAATGAAATATTTTTTTAAAACTTAAGTAATAGATGTATCTCCTTTTGGCATGGCGAAATATCTGGCGTAATAGAAGGCGTACAATCATCACTGCAGCATCGGTTTTCTTTGCTGTGTTGTTAGCGGTACTCATGCGTTCTCTGCAATATGGTGCATACGACAATATGATACGTAATGCAGTCGGAATGTATCTCGGTTACGTACAGGTGCATCATCAGGGGTATTGGAATGATAAAAGTCTGAACAATACTTTTACTCCTGACAGTAACTTATTGAGAACACTTGAATCAGATCAAAGAATTTCAACAGTAGTACCGCGCCTTGAATCTTTTGCATTGGCATCATCTGGTAATCAAACTAAAACAGCACTTGTAATTGGTACCGATCCTTTAAAAGAATCTTCTTTTACACAATTAAATAAAAGAGTAACATCGGGCGCCTATTTTTCTGCCGGGGAAAACGCTGTATTAATAGGTGATGAATTAGCTAAAAATCTGAAGTTAAAAGTTAATGATACGCTTGTTTTATTAGGGCAGGGATATCATGGCTATACGGCTGCCGGTAAATATGCAATAAAAGGGTTAATACATTTCGGCACACCCGATCTGAACCGTGAATTGGTTTTTATTCCATTGCAAACTGCTCAGCAATTTTATTCAGTCGGAAATCGCCTTACCAGTATTACGCTTAATCTGTTCAAACCAAAGGAAGCAGAAAGTGTGGCAACATCTCTGAGCCAAAAACTTGATAAGAATAACTTGGAAGTAATGGACTGGAAACAAATGATACCTCAATTAGAACAGCTCATTGCATTAGATAGTTCCGGTGGGTTAGTCATAATCAGTATTTTATATCTCGTAATTGCATTTGGTGTTTTTGGAACTATTCTGATGATGCTTGCAGAGCGTCAGCATGAAATGGGTATCCTGACTGCTATTGGTATGAAACCATATAAGATGGGCTGGATGATTTTTTCAGAATTGGTGCTAATGGTACTGTTAGGTGTATTAGCGGGTATCATCGCATCCATCCCTTTGGTTATTTATTTTAAATATCACCCGATTCGTATCACAGGACAGGCAGCGGAAGCTTATGAACGTTTTGGACTGGAACCGATATTCCCTTTCTCCACAAGCCCTGATATTTTTATTTCACAGGGAATTGTAGTGTTGATTATATGTGTGATGCTATCCCTTCATGCCTGGTATAAAATACTTAGGATAGATGCGGTGGAGAGTATGCGGGTGTAGTCTTAAAAGAACGATAAACATAAAACGATAAATGACAGATATACATGATAACACAAATCGCATGGAGGAATGTATGGCGCAATAAAGTGCGGAGCTTAGTGGTCATTGCATCGGTGGCGGTGGGTATATGGGCTGCTACTTTTATTGCTGCTTTTTCTTCTGGAATGCGGCACAGGTATGTAGAGACGGCTATTCATAGTGAAGTATCGCATATCCAGGTTCATGCATTAGGATATTTGGATGATCCGGAGTTATCTGAAAGTATCCCGGATGTAAACAAGATTGTTTCCCAAATAAAAAAAATACCGGAAGTAAAATCCATTGCTTCAAGACTGCTTGTAAATGCTATGGCGGCAACCACTTCCACCTCAACCGGTGTCCTGCTTAGAGGTATTGACACTTTGGATGAGAATAATACTACCGGTATAGGCAAAAATATTATTGAAGGCAACTATTTGTCAGGTGCCACTCTCCCGGCTTTTATAAGTTCAGAGCTTGCTGACAAACTGCATTTAAAACTTAAACACAAGATTGTATTTACTTTTCAGGATGTACAGGGAAATATGGTTTCGGCAGCATTCAGGGTTACCGGTATATTTAAAATGAATAACAGCACATTCGATTTACAAAATGTTTTCCTCCGGGATTCCGATTTATCTGCATTACTGAAAATGGATGGCGAAGCCTCTGAGATTGCCATACTACTTAAAAATGATAAAGATGTACCTGCTGTACTCTCTAAGTTAAAAACCCTGATTCCGGAATATGAGGTGAAAGACTGGAAACAAATTGCCCCGGAACTGGCACTCACCGTAGATTCACTGAATGAAACATTATACATGTTTATTTTGATAATTGTATTGGCACTTGTATTTGGTATAGTCAATACCATGCTGATGGCCGTATTAGAACGTTCACATGAAATAGGCATGCTGATGGCTATAGGAATGAACAGAAAGAAATTATTTAGAATGATTATGACTGAAACATTTTATCTGTCATTAGTTGGTACACCTATAGGGCTTCTATTAGCATATATTACGATTGTGCTTACCGGAAAATATGGAATCAGCCTTGCACTGTTTGCCCAGGGATTATCTTCTTATGGCATTAGTAAAATGGTATATCCAGAGTTAGAAGCATCTGTTTACGGAGTAATAGCTGTTTTCATTTTTACGGGTACTTTACTGGCATCTTTTTATCCGGCTATTAGAGCCCTGAAGCTAAATTCAGTTGAAGCAATGAGGGCAGTATGACAGAAAGAGAATGCAATATAATATTAAACACGGAAAACGTGAGACAATAGACGATAAACAGGAGACAAAAAATAATAAACAAAAAACGACAAAACAAAAACTGATAATAAAGTATTCAAATTTGTAAAGCATGTTTGTAATTGAAACGAAAAATGTAACTAAAGTCTATGAAGGTGTGGTGCCGGTAAAGGCCGTTGATGGGGTGAATATTCAAATTGAAGAAGGAGAATTTACAGCGATAGTAGGTCCATCGGGATCGGGGAAAACGACCTTGCTAAATCTCATCGGAGGATTAGACCATCCTACCTCAGGAGAGGTTTGGATTGGCGGTAAAAACATTTCCCATTTGAGTAAAAATGAATTAATTGATTTTCGTTTGCACCATATCGGTTTTGTATTTCAGGCCTATAACCTGATACCGGTGTTGAGTGCACAGGAGAATGTAGAATTTATTATGCTTCTACAGAACAGACCAAAACCGGAAAGAATTGGAAGGGCAAAACAACTGCTACAAATGGTGGGGCTGGAAACACGAATGCACAATCGTCCGGGAGAATTGTCGGGCGGGCAACAACAGCGGGTCGCTGTGGCGAGAGCACTTGCATCCAAACCACAATTCGTTCTGGCAGATGAACCCACGGCTAATCTTGATTCTAATTCAACCGCACAGTTATTAGATATGATGCATGATTTAAACAAAAAAGAAAAAATGACTTTCCTGTTTTCCACACATGATCAGCGTGTAATAGACCGTGCAGAAAGAGTGATTATGCTGGAAGATGGAAAGGTAGTTGAAAGTGGGGGAAAGTGAATTGTGAATGGGAAAATGAAAAAGAAAAATGGACAAAAAGAATATCATACACTATACTTCATTATTCTTAGGGTTGTTTCTAATCGTTAATGTTTCATATGCACAGGACTCTACTCAAAAAAAATTTCAGATTAGCGGTTATGTAACTGACATGCAGGTAGTAGCTTTTAAAAATATTGACAGCATGCTGGCTACCAATTTAATTCACAACCGTCTCAACCTGCAATGGACGCCGAATAATCATCTTTCATTTCATGGTGGAATCCGCAACAGGATTATTTTTGGAAATCCAATGCCGGGACTGCCGGGATTCGGAAACCAGGTGGATATATACAATGACAGAAGCCTGTTAAACCTTTCCAAATCCTGGGTTGACAAACCTTCATTGATAATTAATACTACTATTGACCGGCTGTACGCAAACTGGGCAAAAGATAAATGGGATATCAGTATCGGCAGACAAAGAATTAACTGGGGCAAAACTTTAGTTTGGAATCCTAATGACTGGTTCAATACTTTTAATTATGCCGATTTTGATTATATAGAGCGGCCCGGATCTGATGCAGCGAGAATCCGCTATTATCCTACAGGCATGTCAGTAATTGATGTTGCTGTTAGTCCGGGGCGATATAAAAACCAAACTGTAGCTGCATTGCGTTATGGATTTAATAAATGGAATTACGACTTTCAGATTTTGGGTGGTTTGTACCGGGATGATGCAGCCTTAGGTTTAGGTTGGGCCGGCAACATAGGAAGCGTGGGATTCAGGGGAGAAGGAAGCTGGTTTCAGTCTAAAGAAAATCTTTTCAATTCTACAGGCAGTATGAGTGCAACAGTATCTTTTGATTATCGCTCTGCCAGTACCTGGTATGTGCAGGGCGCCGTTTTATACAATTCCATCAAAGAAAAAATTACAGACCCCAATATTTTGATTTATGAATTTATGAGCAATCTCTCCTCCAAAAGAATGATGCCGACAGCCTGGTCGTTTTTTGCTGAACTGTCAAAAGACATCACTCCTCTTTGGCATGTTGATTTTTCTGCAATGACAGGGGCTCAGCCTTTACTTTTATTCCTGATGCCTAATATGAGTTATTCGCTCACCGAAAACTTTGACATCAGCGCTTATGGCCAAGTCTTTATTGGAAAGAATAATGGAGCAATACAGAATCTTGTAAATGGAATTTATGTGAGGTTTAAA
>JBDHYJ010000013.1:0-69642 GCA_039811345.1 Chitinophagaceae bacterium | reverse complement strand
CATCCTGCTGAATTATGGAACAACTGGAAAAGGGCATATGACAAAGGGCACCAATATAAAAATGATATAAGTTTTTCTGGCGGAAATGATAAAGCCGTTTTTGCCTCTGCATTTTCTTACATGCGACAAAACGGTACCATACCTTTTACTTTCTATCAGAATGCTACGGCAAAACTTAGCGGACAGCTAAAATTCAGTGAAAAGTTTAAAATGGGAACATCCTTGTATTATGCCAATACTTATGGCAATTTTTATGATGCCGACAGGTATAATGAAGAATTGATATACTGGGCGCCCAGATGGGATGTACGTGACTATATAAAACCCGATGGTACTTTAAAAACATATGGTAACGGCAACCCTGTTTACTATGCCGCTACCAATAAATTTAAATCGGCAGTAGACCATGTGATTGGCAATATCAATTTATCTTATTCTCCGGTCAATTGGTTTACGGCAACCTATATGTTAGGTATGGACCAGTATACTGATGCTCGTACTGCAACAGCACCCGGGCCTAAAGGTGTGCCGGATGAAATTATAGCCGAAGATAACGGACTGGGGTTTGTGCATGAATACAGACTAAATTACAGACAGCTTAATTCAAACCTTCTTTTAACCTTTGATCAAACCTGGGCAGATAAATTTCAGACCACTCTACGGATTGGGAATGATATACTTGACAGGAGATTGGACAGAGTAAGTTCGGAAGGAGATGAATTAGATGTATATAATCTTTTTTCGCTGAGCAATGCAAAACAGGTTTCAATAGCACAATACAAACAGCAATACAGGATTGCTGGTTTGTTTGGTGATTTTACACTGGGTTACGATAAGTTTTTGTACTTAACATTAACCGGCAGAAACGACTGGACTTCCACACTCGAGAAAGAGAACCGTTCTTTCTTTTATCCTTCAGCCAGTTTAAGCTATCTTTTCACTCAGCATATCAGGTCGCTGCCGGCCTGGATCAGCTATGGTAAGTTGCGCGCCTCCCTTGCTGGAATTGGTAAGGACGCAGCGCCTTATAGCACCCGCGTGGTATATGCACCATCCTTTGATAAGCCGGTGAACGATGTAATAGGATGGAGCAGGTCGGGAGCTGCGGGTATTGCTACATTAAAACCTGAACGCACAACGACCTTTGAAATTGGAACTGATCTTTCTTTCTTCCAGGACAGGATTGGTATAAATTTCACCTGGTATAAATCAAATAGCCGCGACCAGATTTTACCGGTATCAGTTACTCCATCCACAGGCTTTACCACCATCACATTGAATGCGGGTGAGATTCAAAACAAAGGTGTGGAACTTACGCTTCACGGGACACCGGTGAAAACGAAAGATCTTAATTGGGATATAACAGTCAATTATTCAGCAAACCGCAACAAAATTCTTTCCCTTGCTCCGGGGTTAACTGAAATTTTTATTGCTGATCAATATGGGTATTCTAATTCCACAGTTACAATGAAATATGTGCCGGGGCAGTCAGTAGGAGATATATATGGTACACCCTGGTCGCGTTATGGTGATGACCCCAATTCATTATATTCAGATAAAAGTTTGCCTCTGCTTATCAATAGTAACGGATTCCCCAAACTCACTCCTTATTCTACCCAGCGTATTTTGGGTAATTCTTATCCCAAATGGATTGGTAGCATAGGTAATACGTTTGCTTATAGAAACTGGAACTTATACTTTCTTTGGGATTTCAGGCAGGGATTGCAAAAGTATGATCAGTTCAGCAATTTCCTGGCTGCTTTTGGTGAATCTGCAATAACTGCCAATCGTGAAGAGACAATAGTATTTGATGGTGTTCTTGCAGATGGTTCAAAGAATACGAAAGCAGTTTGGCTGGGGCAGGGTGTGGGACCAGATGGTATTGATTATGGATCTGCGGGATATTACCGTGCCGTTTATAGGGGAATTGCTGAAAATTTTGTGGAAGATGCATCCTGGGTAAGATTGCGTACGGCAACCCTGTCTTACCGCATACCCGCCCAGGTATTGAAAAATTCATTTATCAAGAATATTAACCTCGCAGTTACCGGTAATAATCTGCTGCTGTTTACAAAATACAAAGGGTTTGATCCTGAATCCAGCTCCACGCCTGCCGGCAGCAATGCCAATGGATTCGCAGGATTCAGCTACCCTGCAATCCGCAGCTTTATGTTCACTTTAAATCTTGGCTTTTAAATTTAATACCATGAAAAAGATATGTATATACCTGATTATGATATTAGCTTCCGTAAGTTTTCAAAGCTGCGAGAAGTTCCTCGACATTAATACCAACCCTAATGCAGCAGATGAACCCCCGATCAATGGCTTGTTGGCCAACACTACTTATAATACGGCGTATAATATTTTTCGCACCAGTGATATTACTTCGTATTACTCTCAATACCTGGCATCTCCCAATGCCAATGGCGCAGCAGATGTATATGATAATATTGATGCAAGCACTACTTACGAAGGTTATTATAATGTAATGACTGATCTGTACGATATGAAAAAATTTGCAGCGGCAAAGGGGCTGAATGCTTATATAGGAGTGGCAGATATTTTAATGGCGCTTCATATCAATATGGCTTCCAATCTTTGGGGCGATATTCCTTATACGCAGGCATTTTTGGGCGTAGAAAATCTTACTCCGGTTCTTGACAACCAGGAGTCGCTGATGGACACTTGCTTGAATTTGCTGGATGCAGGAATCGCAGCACTCCAGCAGCCGGATGCTGCAGGTGAGCTTGATGAGAAAAGCGATTTTATTCACGCCGGCACTGCTGCTGCCTGGATTAAAACTGCTCATGCTTTGAAAGCCCGTATGCTCAATCAGCTTAGCAAAACATCGGGATATAATGAAACAGAAATTTTGAGCGAACTGTCGCAGGCATACAGTTCTAATAACGATGATGCACAGGTGTCGGTGTTTGAAGTGAGAAACCCCTGGTGCTCGGTTGCTATTGCAAATGAGGGACTCAACCTTGATGGTTTTTTGTCTACCTATTTTGTGAATGCAGCTAACGGTAATACTTACGGGCTGTTTGATCCCCGGCTTCCTTATATTACAGATAAAACTAAATTTGATGATTACAGGGGTACCGATAATGGTAAAGGTCGTATAGGCACCGGTATTGACCATGAGGAATGTTACCTGGTTTCGGATAAATGGTATTCGAGCCCTTCTTCACCACTGCAGATTATTACTTACGTTGAAACAAAATTTATTGAAGCGGAAGCCAATTTCAGAAATGGCGATATGCAAAAAGCTTATGATGCTTATCTTGCCGGTATTGCCGCAAATATGAATAAAATAGGAGTGACTGCTGCAGCAACTTATATTAATGATCCTATAGTAAGTGTAGGGAAAGATAACCTTACCCTGGGACTGATAATGAAAGAAAAATATATTGCGTGCTTCCTGAGCCCTGTGACCTGGGATGATCTTCGGAGAATGGATTACAACTACAAGGATTTTTCATTGCCTGATGGAGCTTTACTTAATACATTTATCCGAAGGATGAATTATCCAAATGATGAGCTGTCAAGAAACGGAAATAATATTCCCGAGGTCAGCTTAACCGATCATTTGTGGTGGGATAAATAGTTTGACATCATTGGCAAGGTTTTCAACCTTATACCAATCCAATGAATCTTGTATCTTGCAGCCCGGAATGAGACTTTCCCGTGAATTCTTTTATCAAAACTGTTGATTGCGGGCTATATAAACAAATGTAAAAAGATACAAGATGAAGCTTTGGCAGAAAGACAATTCTTCAGTGAATGAACTGATAGAAAAATTTACAGTAGGCAGGGATAAAGAATTTGATTTATTGCTGGCAAAATATGATGTGCAGGGTTCAATTGCACATGTAAAAATGCTGAAAGAAGCAGGCTTGATGAGCGGGCAGGATGCGGCAGATGCTGTGAATGGACTGGAAGCTATTTTGAAAGAAATTGTTGACGGTAAATTTAAAATTGAAGAAGGTATAGAAGATGTTCACTCTGAAGTAGAGTATCTGCTCACCCAACGCATTGGGGAAGCCGGTAAAAAAATACATAGCGGCAGGAGCCGAAACGACCAGGTGGCTGTTGACCTGAAATTATATTTGCGGGCTGAATTGTTGGCTGTAAAAAATGAGGTTAAAGAATTGTTTGATCTCCTCATTAGTCAGTCTGAAAAATTTAAAGACAAATTACTTCCCGGCTATACTCATTTGCAAATTGCTATGCCTTCATCTTTTGGATTGTGGTTTGGAGCTTATGCTGAAAGTTTAACCGATGATATGGAATTGCTGGCAGCAGCTTATCATATTGCTAATAAAAATCCGTTGGGCAGCGGGGCGGGGTATGGTTCTTCTTTCCCGCTAAACCGTACGCTCACTACGGAACTGCTGGAGTTTGGAACCATGAATTATAATTCGGTTTATGCGCAAATGAGTCGTGGTAAAACGGAGAAGATTGTTGCGATGGGATTGAGTACAGTAGCTGCAACTTTGAGTAAGCTGGCAATGGATGCCTGCTTATATATCAATCAGAATTTTGGATTTATCTCCTTTCCCAATGAGTTGACTACCGGAAGCAGTATAATGCCCCATAAAAAGAACCCTGATGTATTTGAGCTGATCCGTGCAAAATGCAACCGTATACAGGCTACACCTAATGAACTAACCATGCTTATCAATAATCTTCCGTCGGGCTACCACCGGGATATGCAGTTAACAAAGGAAATTTTATTCCCCGCAATAGAAGAACTAAAAGCCTGTTTACAAATGACACGGCTGATGCTTAGTAATATCAGTATCAAAGACAATATCCTTGACGATGAAAAATACCGTTACCTGTTTAGTGTGGAAGCTGTGAATGAACTGGTAAATAAAGGAATTTCATTCAGGGATGCTTACCGGCAGGTAGGTAATGACATAGAGCAGGGGAAATTTAATTTCAACTATAAACAGCAATTACATCATACGCATGAGGGCAGCATTGGAAATTTGTGTAATGCAGAAATTGTGAAGCAGATGGAAAAAATACTGGAGAAGTTTTAATGCTATGCGTATTCACCAGTAAGGTTTCCTGAGTTTTGTAGTGGTTTAAAAACATTTTAATCAGTTCTGTTTTTAATTTTTGTATTGCAACGTTTTATTTCGTAAACGGGTCAGGTATCAAAAATCTTTGATGTACAAGTTCATTCTTTTTGCAATTGCGGGAATAACTATGCTGTCCTGCTCAAAATCAAACAACAATAAACCGGCGGAGTATTCGCTGAACGGCAGCTATACAGGGTCGTTTAAACGATTCAATATTACAGAGGATAAAACGGCAAATGTCACCATTCAGTTTAAGGATGGTCAATGGACGGGCAATAGTGATATGCAATATTACCCTGCAATTAGTAATGGTGCTGTCAGTATAATAGATAATGAAGTGATAAGATTTGAAAATAAAACACCATGGACAGCCAACTTCGACTGGTCGTATATACTTGACGGTTCCTACCTGTTGCATCAAAATAGCGACAGCCTGATATTTACCCGGAGTTATGGAAATGGAGGAGTGGATGTTTACAGACTCGTGAAAATGCAATAGAACAGGTTTTCCATAATTGTTTCAATCATGAAATATCACTTTTACTGTTGCTAATATTTGCACATAACACATTTGATTTTATTAGTACATTGTATAATTAATGTAGATATGGTTGTAGAATTTGATCCTATATACTATATCATATTTTTTACAAGTCGTCGTTATTTTAAGTTTTTATAAAGTTTGTTTTGTTTGGCGGAGGATAACTCTTGATGAAGATGACAATAAATATATAGATTGTGCAATAGCTGGACGTGCCAATTACCTTGTATCAGAGAACAAACATTTTAAGATATTGAAAGAAACTAATTAACTGACAAAAATCATCCGGGTTCTTGCTTTCAATTATTCTTAAATTATGTCAATAGGTTTAACTTTGGCTATCATAAAAACATATTTTGAGTTATGAAATTTCGAATTGAAACACCCGGTTATCGGGCCAGCCAGTCATTAAAAACTTTTGTAACCGATAAGCTAAGTTCGCTGGACAGATATTATAAAGATATTCAGGAAATAGAAGTAACACTGATTAATGAAGTAAAAGGGAAAAATGAGGTTGTCAATTGCACCCTAAATATTCGTATTCCGGGTAAGGATGAATATATTAAAACACGGTCTTACATTTTTGAAGACGCGATATTAAAAGCAGCAGAAGCCGCTAAACGAAGGCTTCGTATCCGTAAAACACAATTACAGCTAAAAAGGAAAAAGAAATCACCCAACAGAAAAGTTTCAGCGAAACATGTCGACTGAGATTCTTCATCCTCAGATAATTGCAAAAGAGCCGGTTTTGAATAAACCGGTTTTATTTTTTTGACTGTATTAGTATAATGATGCTCAGGGCAGGTGATATTCACATCGGGACAAACTCCTTCGTTGCTATGAATCCCGTATCTTCGCAGCGCAAATTTCCAAAGCTATGGCAGAAAAATACAAACGGGTACTTCTAAAACTTTCCGGGGAATCTTTAATTGGCAACAGTGGTTTTGGTTTAGATCCTGATGTATTAAAACAATATGCAAGGGAAATTAAAAGCATTCACGATGCAGGGGTAGAAGTAGCTGTTGTTATTGGCGGGGGAAATATTTACAGGGGAATGAACGAATCTGAAACCGGTATCGAAAGAGCGCATGGCGATTATATGGGTATGCTGGCTACTGTGATTAATGGCATGGCATTGCAGGCTGCGATGGAGAAGGAAGGTCTGTTTACTAGATTGTTGAGCGCAATAAAAATGGAGCAGATAGCAGAACCTTATATTCGCAGGCGGGCAATACGGCACCTTGAAAAAAAGAGAATAGTGATATTTGGCGCCGGTACCGGTAATCCATATTTTACTACAGATACTGCAGGATCACTTAGAGCCATTGAAATTAAAGCCGATGTTATATTAAAGGGCACAAGGGTAGACGGTATATATACTGCCGATCCTGAAAAAAATCCAGGGGCTACTAAATACGATACAATTTCTTTTAAAGAGTGTATTGATAAAAACCTGAAGATTATGGATATGACGGCATTCACTCTTTGCATGGAAAACCAGTTGCCTATCATAGTTTTTGACATGAACAAGCCCGGAAACCTGCTCAGGGTGATTAATGGCGACAGGGTGGGTACTTTGGTAAAGGGATAAAGAATCTTATTTGACTTTCGGTCAGGCTGATAAAGAAATGCATTTATCTACTTCCTATGCTAAATGCAGATATTAATTATAATCTGTTTGAGAATAGCCACAAAAAACATTTTCCCTTCATCAGGAAAACAAGTATTCCACTTCTTCCTCGGTCAGTGATTTTACAAAACCCTCTTCTGCTGATATCAGATCTTCCGATAGTTTTTTCTTTTTTTGCTGAAGGTTGATAATTTTCTCTTCTATGCTGTCTTTGCAGATCATCCTATAGGCAAATACATTTTTTGTCTGTCCAATACGGTGCGTTCTGTCTATAGCCTGGTCTTCAATGGCGGTATTCCACCAGGGATCGAACAGAAAGACGTAATCCGCTGCAGTTAGGGTAAGCCCGGTATTGCCTGCTTTAAGGCTAATCAAAAATAATGGTACTTTATTATCGGGATCCTGAAAGGCATTTACCATTTCTGTTCTTTTATCCGGTGGTGTTTGTCCGTCGAAATGATAAAATGCAATACCATTTTTTTTACATTCCTTTGCTAATACATGCAACATGGAACTGAACTGAGAAAATACCAGCGCTTTATGTGAAGGTAAAATATTTGCCAGTTCATCTATCAGCACCTGTGTTTTTATAGATTCAGTGCAAACTATTGTTTGATCTTCTTCGGGTAGCAATACCGGTGAACTGCATACCTGCCGCAATTTTGTCATACCCTGTAAAATCGAAAATTTACTTTTTGAAAATCCGTTTTTCTCCACTTCCAGGAAAATGCTTTTACGGGTTTGCTGTAAAATATCTTCGTAAACCTGGCGCTGCAGTCCGTTCATCTCGCACCATAAAACAATTTCTGTTTTGTCGGGCAGGTCTTTTGCTACTTGTTCTTTTGTACGGCGCAGAATAAAGGGTGCGGTCATTCTTTTTAGTGCAGCCACTTTCTCTTCGTCCTGTTTACTATCAATAGGGTCGGCATATTCTCTCTTAAAAAACTCCCTGCCGCCAAACAAACCCGGTACAACAAAATTGAGTTGGGAATAAAGATCAAAAGTATTGTTTACTACCGGGGTACCACTTAGGGCCAGGCGAAATTCAGCCCTCAACTTCATTACTGCCTGCGTTATTTGTGCAGAAGGATTTTTTATATTATGGCTTTCATCTACCACCGCTATACCATAACCCTGTTCGCATATAATATCGGCATCATTTCGCATAGTGCTATATGTAGTAATTAGCACCTGTGTGCCATCACTGGTCAGATCCTCTTTTTTTCTGTTTTGGCCATGATAAACCAATACCCGGATGAAAGGAGCAAATCGTTCAAGCTCCTGTTGCCAGTTGTAAATAAGTGAAGACGGGCAGATGATTATATTTCTTGATTCAGGTTTTTTAGCAATATATGCTGTGATAGCAGCAATTGACTGCAGTGTTTTGCCCAGTCCCATATCGTCTGCGAGGCAGGCACCGGCACCAATCTCATTCAGCAGCAAAATCCATTCGTATCCTTTATGCTGATAAGGACGAAGTTCCGCTTTTAATGATGCTGGTGGGTTAAATATATGCTTGTCCTCCTGTTGCCATTGCTGCCATTGTTGCCACCAGTTTTTCCGAACAGCTTGCCTAAGTGTAATATTTTCTCCATCATTCTGGTCGGTTGTTACTGCCATCCAGCGCAGCACTTCAATTTCATTACTGCTCACTTTTCCATGCTTTATTATAGTTGCATATTGGTGCATCCAGGATTCTCCAAGTACACCCAATGCACCATCTTTTAGCAAGACTGCTTTCTGACCTGCCAGCAGCATTTTCTGGAGTTCGGGTAAGGGAACTTTTTCTTTACCGAAGTTAATTTCCATTTCATATACCAGGTGGTTTTCATTTTCATGTAACAGTTTCATTTGTGTAACCGCTTCGTGTGGAGAATATCGAAAATGTTTTAGCATATCCATCCCGACAATTTCAATATCCATCTGCAGCAACTGGTGATATACTTTCAGAAACCATTGTTTTTTTTGTGCATCCGCAAATGATAAATAGTAGTAACCATTCCGCTGCGATGAAAAATTGGGATGCAATGACACTAACGTGCTGATAAATGCGGACTCTGCTTCCTGGCTCCTTTCGATAGTTTGGGTGGTACCATTTTTTATTACTTCGAATCTGGGTTTCCATTCTCCCTCGGCAAGGTTTCCGTCGTACATCCATTGGGGAGTAAGCATCAGAAATGCATTATTAAGCTCGCTTAACAATATACGGTTGACCGGGGCTACCGAAATTGTTGTTTTAGGAAAATAATCGTGTCTTTCAACTTTGTAGTTAGTTTCCAGTTCCGATAATATTTCGGCAGAGAATAATTCCGGGTCATGACAAAATTTATCGTAGTTAATAGTGGATAGTTTTTCAAGAGTTCGGTAATCCCGGTAGTTCAGAATAAAATATTCATTTTTGCTTTCCAGTAAAAAATGAGTACGCTGGAATGTTTTAAGTGAGAAAAGCTTGCCTTGAATAGAAATCAATGTTTCCAGTCCAAGTACATCATTTGTCTTTGTTACTTCAAAATAAAGTTCCGGTCTGAATCTGCTGAATACGCAGGGAGCCGTTAAGAAACTCTTTTTACCATCCTGCCTTTTTCTGTGATACCATTTAAAAAGCGGGAAATACGGCTTAAATGCTTCAAAGGTTTTGTGCCAGTGCTGGATAATATTTTTCAGCAGAAAATTATCCTGGAATGTTGCGGACTTACGAAGTTGGGGTATTTGTTTTACCTGCTGCATAATTTCTTCTAAAGTTTCAGCAGAGCAACTTATCAGTAGGTCTTTGCAGGGTTTAGGAAAATCTCTGAATACTTTTCTTATATGTGTCCCCTGCAAAGGCTCTGCAATATAATCATGCACTCCTTTCATTTTAATAATGTACAAAAGGCTAATCGGAGTTACACCTTCAGTTATTTGCCAGGGTGATAAAAGCATTAAAGGTCTGGATGAATGATCCATTAATAAAATAAATAGGTTTTAAAAAATGCAAAGTAATGAATGAACAATAAATACTGATATTGGGTTAAGAAAATGATTTGGAGTTACCTTTGTGGTATCAAAGAAATGATAGTAATAAACCATATCAGAATTTATTTATGATACATAAAGACATAGCAGAGATCAGACAGCGTTATGCAAAAAAAGTACTGCTGGAGGAGGAAGCTGCTGCATCTCCTTTCGTGCAGTTTGAAATATGGTGGAAAGAAGCTATAGATGCTGCACTGGAAGAAGTAAATGCAATGACACTGGCAACAGCCTCAAACGATGGCGTTCCTTCTGCCCGTATAGTGCTGCTGAAGGATTTTTCTGAGAACGGATTTATGTTTTTTACGAATTACGAAAGCTTTAAAGCCCGCCAACTTGAAGAAAACCCCAGGGCCTGTCTTGTGTTTTTTTGGAAGGAACTGGAACGTCAGGTACGCATTACCGGTTTAGTAAAACGCACAAGTGTCGCTGACAGTGATGAATATTTTAATATGAGACCGGAAGAAAGCAGGATTGGCGCAATTACTTCACCGCAGAGCCGTATTATTGAAAGCCGCAAATGGATTGACGAACGTTATGAGAAAAACAGGCTGCACCTCACAGGGAAACAATTTCCACGACCTGATTACTGGGGTGGGTATATTGTTCGTCCTATAATTATGGAATTTTGGCAGGGCAGACCAAGCCGCCTGCACGACAGACTGCAGTACACCCTGCAGGATAATAATGAATGGAAACGTGAGAGGCTGGCTCCGTAATTTTGTTACACAAAATACAAATGAAGAAAAGTTGAGTAAGACAATTTTGCTTACTCAACTTCAAAAAAATTATTCAGCCTTTTTCTTAGGGGCTGCTTTCTTTTTCGACTTTGCCGGACGGCTTTTACCAAAAGAGCCAATTGCTATTTTCCCTTTTTTTGTTTTTTTATCTCCTCTTCCCATATTTCAAAATTGATTGAGTGGATGAATATATATTTTCTGTGAAAAAAAAAGCAAGATACACAAGTGCATCCTGCTTACGAAATTAGTTAACCTGCTATTATAATTTTGCAGATAATTCTTTACCGGCTTTAAAGCGCGCAACTTTCTTTGCTTTAATCTTGATAACTGCACCAGTCTGAGGGTTGCGTCCGTTGCGTGCAGCACGTTTAGACACAGAGAAAGTACCGAAACCTACGAGTGTTACTTTTCCACCGCCTTTCAGGGTTTTGGTAACTGCTTCAATAAAAGAATCAAGTGCTTCATTAGCCTGTGTTTTTGTGATGCCGGCATCATCAGCAATCTTTGCGATTAATTCTGCTTTGTTCATGATAGAGCGTTTTAGAAATTTAATTGGTTGACAAATATATATGCTTTTTAAATGCAGCAAATTTTTTTTAATCATTTTAACGCATTCTTCCGATGCCCTGCAATCCGCATTGGGTAAGGATTGTAACGATCCTAAGATAATTCAAATATGAAGAATGATTCTGCTCATTGGCGTGCAAGCCGCTACAGCACTGCATTTCAGGATGTATATGGTGGAAAGCAATACAGGAAAGGGTTTGAAGGGAATATACTACAAATATCAATACGGATATACTGTGGGATGTTTGTTTTCCACAATTAGTTAACAAGTTGCATTACAGTATTAAAAGCAATAAACTGATCATTCCACAAACTCAATGCCTGTTCTTTTAATGATGCTGCAAAAACACGTATATAGGTATCGTAGTTTTCCCATGAGGTAAAAAAGAATTGCATAGTAAATGTTGGTCCTTCTTCTTCATCCTGTTCCAGCAACCTGAATATTTTATATTCCGTAATTAAACCCGAGTTCAGCATTTCAGGAATATGCTTTTGTTTTTGCCATGCAAGCCAGTCTTCTGCAATTGCCCAGGTTAGTTTAGTGGTAATATTATATACAATCATTGTTGTTTGTTTGAAATGTCCCTGATAAGGCGGAAACTCAACCATATCAGCGCAAGTAATACAATGCCTATAGGTATCCATATCCAAAGCATGGCAGTTGTATTTCGCTTTACCTTTTTTTCTGTTTGAAGATTCGGGTTAGGCTGGAGATCATGCGGGATTATTTCATCAGATGATAAACGGATACTGTCTTTGAAATAGCTCAGATCATAAACAGGCGCCACTGCTCCAATATTCCCGGTAAGGATACTATAGCTTTTGCCATGCTGCAGATTAGCGATTAGAAAGTGCTGTAACTGATAGGCATACACGCTGTCGAACCTGATGGGCTGATCATCGTTGTTATCAACTACCATTATCAGATCCTTTACTTTTTCTCCTGCCAGTATAAGGCTGTCCATCCCCGGCGCTGCTACACCATCTGCTAAAATCCTTCCGGAACTGACGGAGCTATCGTATACAATTATATCCCGCTTATACAATGCCGGACCTTTTACAGTAAAATGAATTTTACTTACAGGATAAGTATCATTAAAATGAATGGCTATATATGACTTGTGATTGCTGCTGTCTTTTTGCACAATACCCGGGGAGGGAATCTTGGAGTAGGTACCATAGATGTTCTTAGTGAGTATATATCCGCACCTTACAATTTCTAATGGTGTTAATTTTTTGTCGTGCATTTCGATCCTGAGGTAGCGATAACCGGCAGGTTGAAGCAATAACACCTGTGTAGTTTCATTACCCGGCTGACTACTTCGGGCATCCAAAATTTTTTTGTCGCTTAACACATACCATTGTTTCATATCTCTGCTTCCACTTACAGATGCATTACGGTAAGCTTCAGCTTTCTTCATCACCAATGCCAGGCTGTAACTATCCTGCAGATTAGCGGTAATTGAGTCACGGCTTAATTCAAAAACGAGTTCTGTATTACCATCCTGGTTTTTCTGTGTTGAAATCAGGGGTATTTCCCTGAGTTCTTCTCTGTTAAAGACAGGCTGATCTCGCTGAAGGATATACTGAACATATCTTCCAGAATCCTCCATGATTCGGATATCTGAAAAATCTGGTTTGCTTTTGGCAGCAATTGACGGAGTGATTGCAATTTTATGATAGCCGGATTGATTTACCTCACCAATGTCAGCTTTGTAAGCAAACTGGCAAAATGCAGTTTGGGTAATAGTAGTAAGACAAATCAGGAATATATTAGACAGTGCCGGTTTTTTGTTCATCTTCAATAATTATTTTCTTTAACCGCTGATACATAAATGAAACTATAAGCAAGATAACACCAAGACAGAAAAATGCAGCAATCTTACCTGCCATCGGGATATTGCGTATATCGAATAAAAACAGTTTCAGTAATGTGAGGCTGAATAATATCAATGAAATAATCCGGAGCAGTTTGAATTTTTTGCTCATACCGAGCCACATCATTGCAAATGAGCAGAGACTCCATACAATAGGAAGGCCGGCTTTTATATATACCCTCCGGATTTCTTCCCATGGTGTAGCCGGAAAAAGTACTGCATTGGATACAAGATGTACTTCGATGCTGAAAAATATAACAATGGCAATACTTATTAGTGAAGTAAGTATGGTATTGTTAAGATTACTGCCTTTTATTTTAAATCTGCACAAATGAATCAAACGCAAAAAGACTACAATCATAAGCACAGCGCTTACCCAGTGAGCAAGGAAATGTATGTTGCGGTTTTTTTGCTCCTGGAGTATATGCTGAATGTGGTAAGTATATCCGGCTGAAAATAAATACCAGAGGATACAAGCTGCAAATAGTGAAAGCATATATGCCGGCTTTTTAATCAGGTTAGTTCGATTGCTGACTATATCGAAAATGACTACAAAAGCAATCGAATACATCAGAAGGTAGAGCCAGTTGAGTGAAATATCAGGATAACGGGTAGCGAACTGGTAACTGACTTCGAAAGCACCACTGGCATATAATAACAAACATCCGGCAGCAAGGAGAATATTTTTTGTGGCGATTTTATCTATGAACCCAGGTTTTTCCGCTGCAACATTCTTCTTCATATACCACAATGCAAAGCAGCTTAAGGATGCATACAGTGTGGTGATAAATCCCTTATTAGCTATGATGGTAATAATATTGTTTGACGCTACATATATATTGAGCCAATCTAAGAACAAACTCACAGCCATAGCTAACCATACAAGCACTGAGGATATATAAATTAAACGTATCTGCGATTTTTGTGACAACCAGAAAAGCAATACCGCTTCAGAAGCCCAGAACAATGTGATGTGATTTCCTTTTAATTGTATAGGTGCTGTAAGTGAAACAAATGTGAGTGTTATACCAATTAAGAGATACAGAATATTTTTGTCCACTTTGTTATTGCGGAAAAGAATAAAAGTAATCGCCAGGTTAAAAACACCCATGGCAGCACTAAACGCACCCTGCCAGGCTGTGGCTTCCATTTGCTTCAGCATATATAACCCGCCGGAAAAGTAAAGGCAGGTATTTGCCAGTAGAATTCCAAAATCGGAGGTAATAAATTTTTTATGTTCTTTGATATTATGTGCAATATTGATAACAAGGAAAAGTATATAAAAAATTGTTGCAAAAACGAAACCATTCCTGTACACTATATATTTTGTATCATAAGTGAGCATAGCTAACCAGGAGCCAAAAATGATTATGGTAAACAGGAAAGCCAGCAAATTGAGTAACCGCCACGATTTTCGGTAAGCGATAAACAAAAGCCCGGTGTTCAATATTATTAAGTATATGAATAATGAAATATAATTTCCACTGCCACTGCTTGCCATAAAGGGAGTGGCGAATCCGCCTGCGAGCGCAATTACAGCAAGCTCCTGCCTGTTGTATAAAAGAGACAGCAACACCGCAAAAGCAGTGATGATCACCATGATGATGAAAGTGGTGGGTTGAGTAAATAATTTATACTCCTGGTAGGCAAGTGTGATGGTGAAATAAAACACAGCAAGTCCTCCGCCTATAAGTATTGAGCTGAAAGCATGATAGGATTTTCTGAGCTTGTGCGCCAGCGCTGTTAAAATTCCTCCACAGATGATGCCAATGCCAACTCTACCCACGGGTCCGATCCAGTCATTGTCAATCGCGTATTTTACAAAGAAAGCAATTGCCAGCACCAGTATCACAATACCAATTTTACTGACAAGGTTTTCACCAATAAATTTTTCAAGATCCGGATGCCTCTCAAAAAAGCCGGGCTTTGATACAGGTATAACGGGTTCAATATTTTTAGGTGGGGTTATAACCTCTTTGGGCTTATCGGGAATTTGCCGGGGCTGTGAGTGAGGCCGAAGTATTTCTTTTTCTTTATGTTCCTCTTCGGGAATTACAAAAAGGGTTTCTTCAAGAGGTTTTTCGTAAAGATCAGGTACCGGTGGGGTAGCGGTTTTATCCGGTGTTTTCGCAGAGATATCGCTATGTGTAATTTGCTCTCGGAGTAACTTTACTTCCTGCTCCAGTTTCTTGGTCTGAGCCAGTATCTTCTTTCGTTGATTTATGATAAGCACAATGATCACCACAAACAATATATTAGTCAGCAGAAAATCCATACTATTTAAATTATATTATATATAAAGATATGAGTGGTTTTGAATTTGGTGCCAAAAGCTTGCATTATTGTTATTTTGAGCTTCTCAAACCAGGAAAATTCATCTGCATTATTAGGCGGTTTGCCGAAAATACAACTCTCATTTTATGTCCCTTAAAAGCCTCAGTAACTGGTGAGGAGTTGATTTATTGCAATAGAATCAGGATACTCAAATAATACAGCGATTCTTAAGACATTGATTTTCACGGTTACACTTATTCTGTATTGGTAAAGCATTTATGTTATTGCTGAAATATTGCCTATGCTATAATAGGTGTATTGTGAAATAATAATAGGTAATAACACTTATTGTTTCCCGTTTAATATGCGCATGAAAATCAAAAAGCAAATGATTATGAAAAAATTTCTACTTTTTATTATTTTGGTTTTTGGGTATATGATTCCCAGCTATAGTCAATGGTGTACTCCGGCAGGTGATGAAACAACTTATGGTACGGGTAATGTGTGGATTGGATATGCCTACAATAATACGGATTTTAGCGGTTACAAAGGTTATATTACAGAAGGTGTCGCAGCAAGTCCAAATTTTGACAATGATTTTGGTGGTGACATTGGTTTCTTCGGAACTAATGGTTGCCCGGTTGCCCGCTCCTCCTTTAGTGTAAGATTCAAGTTGACCAAAACCTTTGCGAATGGTTCATATACATTTACTGTAGGTGGGGATGATGGTTTCAGGCTGAGCCTCGATGGGGGAGCTACCTGGGTGATTAATGAATGGAGTGGACATTCATATTTGACCCAAACTTATACTACCACCTTGAACGGTACATATAATATGGTATTGGAGTATTATGAAAATACCGGGGCGAACAGGGTCAGTTTTGCAGTAGCTGCAAATTGTAATGGTACAGAAAATACTTCCATTTATGGAACAGGTAATATATGGAATGGATATGTATATGATGGAATCAATTTCGATACTTATATGGGTATGGTAAACGAAGGAACTGCAACTAATCCGGATTTTGATGAAAGCTTTGGTGGAAGTAATAATTCCTATACTACAAGCGGATGTAGCGTGCAGACCGAAACCTATAGTGTAAGGTATCGTCTTACCAAATCCTTTGCTGCCGGTACTTACAATTTTACAGTGGGCGGTGACGATGGATACAGGTTTAGTATTGACGGCGGAGCTACCTGGCTTATTAATAACTGGACCTTACATTCATATACATCTACTACATCTTCTACTGTTACATTGAGTGGTAGCTATAATATGGTGCTTGAGTTTTATGAAAATACTGGTGAAAACCGAGTGACATTTTCTATGAGAACTCTTTCTTTATTGCCGGTTTCTCTGGAATCATTTACAGCAGTTCAAAAAAATGAAGATGTAATTCTAAACTGGTCTGTTTCGACTGGCAGCAATCCTAAATCATTTGAAGTGGAGCGCAGCAGCAATGGAACAAAGTTTTCGGGTATAATGACTGTAGGATCATCAAATAATATATCGGTAACAAATTTTACTGCAACTGATAAATCCCCCCTTAGTGGTATATCCTATTACAGGTTAAAAATTACCGACCTTACCGGGGTGATCACCTACTCAAAGACATTGACAATAAATTTATCGGTGGCGAACAGCGAAGCTGTTTCATTTTATCCTACCGTTGTATCAGATGGATATGTTACACTTAAAAGCCGCAATAGTGTGAGGAATGCAATGGCAGCAATCAGTGACTTGAGTGGAAGAATTATCTCAAAACAAAATATTGGAAATATTACTGCGGAACAACCGGTGCGCATTTCGATAGATAGCCATAATCTGGGAAGAGGAATGTATATCATTTCACTCACAGGTACTGGTACTGCTGTGGCAACAGGAAAAGTAATTATTCAGTAAAGATTAATTTAGATATTTTGGTTCACGCCAGGTAAATCCTGGATAATTGAGGTGAAGCTGCTTTTTTAAGCAGCTTTTTTCTTCTTATACATATTTCCTGCACCTTTAATTTTGCAGCTCAGCTATAAAAGCAGTAATGTATCCTCTACTTATATATTGTTATGACGCCTATTGTGATTGGTGTTATGGATTTAGTTCTGTTATCACCAGGCTGGAGAAGGAATACCGTGGACGGATCAATATTGAAGTGCTTTCTGGTGGTATGATCCTGCCTAAGCAACCTAAGCCAATTGTTGTATTAGCAGATTTTTTAAAAAGTTTGTCAACCGAAGTGATTTCCACAACCGGAGTGAAATATGGCTCCGATTATCTCTGGCATATTGAAAACCCCGAACGAAGCGATTGGTTTCCCTCTTCCGAAAAACCTGCCATTGCCTTATGTGTTTTTAAAACTTACTTTCCCTTTCTTTCTGTTCAATTTGCCTGCGACTTGCTGTATGCCCTGCATTTTGAAGGGCGCGATTTATGTGATGATGAGGCTTACCGTCATTTACTGGAAAAGTATAATATACCTGCCACAGATTTTTACAATACACTTCATAGCGAAACAAGTAAACAGTTAGCTTTTGATGAGTTTGCGCTGTGTCGCAGACTAAATGCAACAATTTTTCCCAAATTATTGCTACAGGTTTCCGAAAACAAAATGTACAGCCTAACGGAAGGATATTCGGATATTGATACAATTAAAGGCAGACTTAATGATATTTTGAAAAGGGATATGAACATATAACCGGGTCGCCAGATATTCTTTGCAGAAAAAATAGAAAAGATTCCCGGTGCAACGTTCCCCCTGCAATCCATGTCAGGGAAATAATTTACTGGAATAAATGGTTGGAATGAGAAGGATATTATCGGGTTTGGTTTTGCTGATCTTACTTGCATCATGCGAAAAGGATAGAGCTGCCCGGAAAACTAAGCCTGATTACCGCGCTTCTTTATCAGTAATTAAAACAAAACTGAGTGGTGAGGAAAACATTCTTAATACTATTGATTATAATGACAATGGTACAGTCAAAACACGCATAAGTTATAAGGACTATACCTCTGGATTGGTAAGTTCCAAAGCGGAATATATTTATAAAGATAACAGACTTGTGTATATTGAGGAAGAAACAAATTACGGATCTGCTTTTTCCTCCGATGCTCCATTACATAACAGGAGTGTATTAGAATATGATGCTGAAGGAAAAGTGATTCAGAAAAACTATTTCCAGTACAACGGCACACAATTAGAATTGAAGTCTTTCACTACATTTACTTATAACATACAGGGATTACCTGTTATGGAAAACAGATATACTGCTGATGGAGCGCTTACAGGATACAGTATATACGAATATGATAAGGATGGGAATGTAAAATCTGCTTCGATTTATTCTATCAATGAATTGAATCCTACACCGGTTCTTGCTTCCAAAGTCACATATACTTATGATAGCGGATTGAATCCCTACAGAAAAATATACACTTCTGTTGAAAATATTCCTTTCTCTGTTAACCGGAATAATGTAGTTCAAACGAAGGTTACAGATTATAGCAAACTGGCCGTTAACTTGCAACCTGCAGAGACCATGGTTGGGTATATCTACAATAAAAATGGATTGCCTTCAGCAATGAATGAAAATGGCAACTGGTTCTTTCTTGAGTATCATTAGAAACCTTTTGCATTGAATTTTAGAATAAGTTTGCACTCCTTTAGTTTGACTTTTGGGGTAGTTTACCATAAATGAATTTTATTAAAGACTATGAATAGTTCGGAAGGCGGAGGCTCTTCTTCAGTTTCTGCTGCAAAAATAATCGCTGCATTTGCTGTAATTTATATCGTGTGGGGTTCAACATTTTTCTTTATCAGGATGGCAGTGCAAACTATGCCTGTAACGGTTATGGGTACGCTTAGGTTTACTATAGCCGGTATAATTATGCTTGGCTGGTGTTTCTTTAACGGAGAACGTTTGTGGACACTAAGAAATATATTGCCTGCAGTTCTTACTGGATTGCTCCTGTTATATATAGGCAATGGCGCTGTTGCCTGGTCTGAACAGTTTTTAGCAAGTTCGCTGGTTGCAGTTTTTGTAGCTTCTTCTCCTATGTGGTTTGTATTACTTGATTTTAGTAAGTGGAAAGAAAATTTTTCGAGCAAAAGAACAATTGCAGGTATTTTACTTGGCTTTGTAGGTATACTATTACTCTTTAGTGATAATCTTACTCACACATTTTCTTCAGAATCAAAAGATAGTAAATGGGCTTTAATGTCGCTGGGGGTGCTCACTATTGGTTCTGTGTCATGGGCGGCTGGTTCATTATACGGTAAATATAAGGCTACTGGTTTTTCAGGCTCGCTCAATGCCGGCTGGCAGATGCTGGCTGCAGGAATTGCATACGCATTAACGGGAATGTTTCGCAGTGACTGGAGCAGTTTTCACTGGCAGGATATTTCTCCATCAGGCTGGGGCGCCATTGCCTATCTGGTTACAATGGGCTCGCTGCTGGGATATAGCGCTTTTGTATGGCTGTTAAGCGTAAAACCGGCTACCCAGGTAAGTACACATGCGTATGTAAACCCGGTCATTGCTGTTATGCTTGGTGTATTTTTTGCAGGAGAAACAATCTCCGGAAAACAAATAGCAGGGCTTGCTGTTATATTAGGCGGAGTATTACTGGTCAACCTGGCAAAGTATATGAAAACTACTGAGGAGTAAACTTACCAGTCTTTGTCAGGTTGTCCGGCAACAGGAGGTTTTTTCATTATTTTTTCCTGTAATTTCTTTTCCTGTTCTTCCAGTGCTTTCAGCAATTGCTGCACCTGTTGTTTGTTCAGTTTATTTTGTTTGGGCTGAGGTGGTGGATTCTTTTTGTCCTGTTTTTTATTTTGCTGCTGCTGTTGTTGCTGTTCCTGTTGCTTTTTTTCATTAAGGGCACGCTGCAGGTTATCTCTTGCCAGTGAATCAGAAGGGTTAAGCCGCAGCGACTGTTTATATGCTTCTATACTTTGCTCAAGTTGTTTCTGCTGTGTGAGTGCAACACCTTTGTTATAGTATAGCTGCGATTCTAATGTTTTGTCTTTAGTTTTTTGTATTGTTTCATCAAAAGTCCTGGCTGCTTCATCAAATTTTTTTTCTCTGAATAATGCATTGCCCATATTGAAAGCAGCTATTGTGCTTCCGGGTTCATTTGCAAGCGCTTTTTCATAAGCCGACTTGGCTTTGTCGTACTCCTTTTGCCTGTAGTATTCATTGCCTTTGTTGATCAACTTATTACTTTGCTGCGCATAGAGGCTTCCTGTACCTATAAATAACAAGGAAAGTATAAGTATTTTTATTTCCATACTCAAGATATTTTTTTCAGGTTTCATACGGCAGATATTTTTCTCTTTTCGGAAATAAACATCTCGCCAATAAGTACAATCAGTGCTGCAACAAGAAACCATTGAAAGAAACTTCTGAAATTGAGCAGGCTGTTGTCTTTTATAGTTTTCTGTTCCATTGAATTAGTCTCCTCAATTAACTTATCCACCACAGTATCTGTATCATTTAACTGCTGATATATACCACCTGTAGCATTGGCAATATTCATTAATTCCTGCTCGTTGAGTTTTGAGATAATAACATTACCCTGCAAGTCACGCTTACTTTCTGAGGTTATTGGGTTAAGTATGGGTGAGCCTTTGGTTGTACCTACTCCAACAGTGTTAATCACTACTCCGTTATCTGCTAATGATTTGGCAGTTTTCAGGGCATCCTCACCATGATCTTCTCCATCAGTAATTAAAAGGATGGTTTTATATTTTTTGTCTTTGGAATTAAATGCGGTATTGCAAAGTTGTAGCGCTTCATTTATTACCGTGCCCTGGGTGGGTACGGCATCTGGGCTTGCATTGTTTATATAAAGTTTAGCAGCATTATGATCTGCCGTCAATGGCATTTGTAAATAGGCCCTCCCGGCAAATATTACCAGTCCTATTCGGTCGTTTTGCAATCTTTCCATCAATTTGTTGACCAATTGTTTTGCCTCATCCAGCCGGCTTGGTTTTACATCTTCAGCCAACATACTTTTGCTCACATCAAGCGCTATCATGATGTCTATCCCTTTGCGGCTGGTATTTTCTACCTGTGTTGCCGATTGCAGGTTGGCCACTGCAAAAACCAGGATAATCAGTGCGCCGGTAATCAAACAAAACTTAATTAAATACCTGCGGGGTGAAAAACTTCTGGTAAGGCTGGCAACCAATTTTTCATCACCAATTTTTTTTACCGTTTTCTTTTTCCAGGAAAGCACATACCTGAAAAGCAGCACAGGTGCAATTGCAGCAAAAAGCAGCAATAAATATTCAATATGTTCAAACCTGACCAAAATAGTTTGTTTATTAGCCTGTTTGCGACAGGTTACATCTTCCCTTCAAAAAATCCCAATTGTTTCAAAATTCCTTTCAGAATATTTGATCTGATTGAGGCAATATCGGCATTATGATCTGCATCAATATTCAATACAAAAAAATACGGATGCCTGTTTTCTTCTATCCATCCCACCATCCACCCTATGCCACGGTCGGCACTGTTGAATCCCCAGCCGGTTTTATAGCTGAGTTTATAGTTGGTATTATCTTCCTGCAGCATCATGTCTTTTACCGTTTGTTGCACTCCTTTTCTGAATGGCAATTTTTCGAAGTATAGTTTTTTTACCAATCCCAGTTGCTCATCCGGTGATATTAGTAACGAATTGTCCAGCCAGAACGAATCAATAGCCGGGCCTATTTTCATATTCCCATACTTAACACTATCAACCCACTTTTGCATGCTGTCTCTTCCAATCCGTCTCGCTAATTCCTGAAAATGTGGTACGGAAGAATTTTTAAAAGCATCTGTAAGGCTGAGGTCCTGGTTCCATTTTGGGTTACTTCTCTTAATACTATCCCATTTAATAACGGTGTTTTCATTTGTAACCACACCGGTTTGCAGGGCAATCATTGCGTTGACAATTTTAAAGGTAGAAGCCGGCAGGAACCGTGCCGTATCTCTTTTGAGGTTATAAATTTTAAATTCTCCCCGTCCGTTATCAAACAATGCAAAGCATCCGTCTACCTTATTTTCATCAAAATATTTTTTCAGAGAAGTGTCTTCACTTACGTTATTCATGGAGCAGGAATAAATTCCGAATCCGCAGATCATTAAAAAAAAGACGATCAGTTGTTTTTGTTTCATCAGTTATCCTAAATGTAAATTGATTGTTTTATTAGATATATAAATGGAAAAGATTATACAGTTGCTTTAAGTACTCCCAGTGATTTACCCACTTTGGTAAATGCATCAATTGCTTTATCAAGATGATGTTTTTCGTGCGCAGCACTCAATTGCACTCTGATCCTGGCCTGGCCTTTTGCTACAACCGGGTAGAAGAATCCTATTACATAAATGCCTTCTTCCAGCAACTGTGCCGCCATATTTTGTGCCAGCACCGCATCGTACAGCATGATGGGTACTATAGGATGATCTCCAGGTTTAATGTCAAACCCTGCCTCAGTCATTTTTTCCCTGAAATATTTGGTATTCCATTCCAGCTTATCGCGCAACGCTGTAGTTTGGCTGAGCATATCTAATACTGCAATTGAAGCGCCTACTATACTCGGCGCAAGCGTATTTGAAAAAAGATAAGGTCTTGATCGCTGACGCAGCATATCAATCACTTCTTTGCGTCCGCTGGTAAAACCTCCGGATGCACCACCAAGTGCTTTGCCAAGAGTGCCTGTAATAATATCTATTTTGCCCATCACGCCTCTGTATTCATGTGTGCCACGGCCTGTCTTGCCCAAAAAGCCGCTGGAGTGACATTCGTCAATCATAACTGCAGCATCGTATTTGTCGGCAAGTTCACAGATTTTATCAAGTTGGGCAATGGTGCCATCCATACTGAAAGATCCGTCTGTAACAATTATTCTGCTACGCAAAGCCTGAGATTCTTTCAGCTTAGTTTCCAGGTCGTTCATATCATTATGGTTATAACGAAAACGCTGTGCTTTGCAGAGCCTCACACCATCAATTATGGAAGCATGATTGAGTGCATCAGAAATAATAGCGTCTTTTTCGTCGAAAAGTGGTTCGAAAACACCCCCGTTTGCATCAAAAGCTGCAGCATATAGAATGGTATCTTCTGTACCGAGAAAAGCGGATATTTTTTGCTCAAGCTCTTTATGAATATCCTGTGTACCACAGATGAACCGGACACTGCTTAGCCCATATCCTCTGAGATCAACATATTTTTTTGCTGCTTTTATTACTTCCGGATGTGAGGATAACCCGAGATAATTGTTTGCACACAGGTTGATTACCTGTTTAATCCCATTTTTGCCCGGAATTTTAACTGCTATATCAGCTCCCTGCGGACTCTCTATAACCCTTTCTGTTTTGTAAAGCCCGTTTTGGCGGATTTCTTCTAACTCTCTGCGGATGCGCTCCGTCAATTTTTCATTCATAGTGAATTATTTAGCATCACAAACCTACGTGCTTTTTTGAAGAAAATCTTTAGGGAATAAGTTTTCAGAAACACGGTTCTTTTGGTATTATTTAACAAGTAAATCCTTAACTTTGGAATCTAAATAGATAAAGGGTATAGAAAAAATCTACACAAGATGCCCGGCATTTTCTAATGCTGGGTTTTTTTATCCCAGCACCCGGTCCTGCTTTTTATATTTGTGCTGTTTTTATCTCTGGTATACACATGACTTTTACTCAGTTAGAATATATTCTTGCACTGGACGCCGCCCGTCAGTTTACCATAGCCGCTGAGCATTGTTTTGTTACACAACCTACCCTCAGTATGCAAATACAAAAACTTGAGGAAGAACTCGGTGTAATAATCTTTGACCGTAGTAAACAGCCTGTAGTTCCCACTGAGGCAGGTAAAGAAATTATTGCACAGGCCAAGAATATACTTTTGCAACGGAATGTGTTGCAGGAATTGGTTCAGAATAAGAAAGGTATACTTACAGGTGAACTTAAACTTGGCATTATTCCTACACTTGCACCTTATCTGCTGCCATTGTTTATTCAAAGTTTTACCTCGAAGTATGACCAGGTAAAGCTGGTGATAAGCGAAATGACTACCGATATGATTGTGCATGCATTGAAAGATGGCTCTCTTGACGCAGGAATATTGGTAACGCCGTTGCAACAAAAAAGTATTACGGAGCATGTTTTGTTTTATGAAGAGTTGATGGCTTATGTATCAAAAAATAATGCTTTGTATCAGAAAAGCTATGTGCTTGCCGGTGACATAGATCCCAACAAACTTTGGCTGCTGGAAGAAGGGCACTGTTTCAGATCGCAGATAGAGAACCTGTGCGAATTAAGAAAGATGAGCCGTGCCGGAAGTTATTTAGATTATGAGACAGGCAGTATAGAAACGTTGAGGAGAATGGTTGACCTGAATGATGGAATAACCATACTTCCCGAGCTGGCAACGCTGGATATGCCCGGGCGCCAGTTACAGTTGATAAGACGATTTAAGAAACCGCCCCCAATGCGGGAGGTGAGTATTGCAGTACATCGCAACGATATCAAAAAGCGCTTGATTGATGCTTTGAAAAGATCAATTATGGATGCCTTGCCCGAAAAGATCCGAAAGAATAAATCTTCGAATATTTTATCTATTGGTTGATGTTGATTCTGTTTTCCTGTAACCCAATACTATTAGATGTAATTGCCTTATTGCATTAACTTTTTAATGATTTAATAAGCTGTCTAAAGATTTTATAAAGACAGGTGATTGAGGAAGATCATTATGCCCGCCATTAGTGATGGTTATAAATTTGTCAGTTGGTTTTAATACTTTTTTTAATTGTAATGCATTCGAATACGGAATTACCTTGTCAGCTGTGCCATGAAATATAGTAATTGGTGCATTTACTATACTCAGATATTCGTAAGAAGGGAGCTTGTATTTTAATAGTTTGCTTACTGGATATATTGGAAAGTAATGTGCAGCAAGTGAAGTCATGCTGTAATAAGGAGATTCTAATATCACTTGCCGACAGCTTTTTTTAGACGCAAGCCAGGATGCAATACCGGTACCTAACGATTTTCCATATAGTACAATACTGTCGGCATCGTATTTTGATCTTGCCATTATATATAACTGCATGGCATACTCGTAAAGTCGGGATTCAGTTAAAGTCCCCGTACTTTTTCCATACCCCGGATAGTCTGGCATCCATACTTCGTATCCGTTTTTGGTGAATAGAGGTGCATTAGCGGCATACCAGGATATGTTTTTTTTATTGCCATGAAAATACAGTACCACACCTTTGGGTAAACTATCCGGTGGTATAAACTGGATTATATTCAAATTATCTTTACCGTCGAGTGCAACATTCACTTCTTTAAAGGGAATGGTAAAATTGTAATTTGCATTCCTGGCTTTTTTCTCAGGGTGAAATAAAATGCGATCCTGAAAAAAGAAGATGGCTACGCCACCTAGCAGGTAGATGGCGAGTAATATATTTAACCAACGAAACCATTTTCTTTTTCCTGATTTTCGGACTGGGTTTTCACTAATCATATTTTAAGATATCTCTGATGAAATTGTGGTATTCGTGAAACGAAGGTAGATTATTATGTCCCCCACCGGATATTCTTATGAGGGTTATTTTATTAGGACTCAGTTGCTGAAGTTTTTCACTGTGTTTAATGGGGATAAGCATATCTCTTGTTCCATGAATAATATAGGTATGGCAATTCACTTTCCTGATCCATTTATCTGTACGGAGGTGGTATCGCAGTACATACCTGACCGGAAGAAACGGTAAAAATCGTTCTGCAACTTTTTGGAAATTGTAATAGGGCGCATCAAGTATCAGATAACGTGGGCGATTGTCTGAAGCAATTTTTGCTGCAAATCCGCTACCGATACTTCGTCCATATACAATAATATGAGATTCACGGTATTTATCAGCCAAAGATTTATAGACATATTGCAGGTCAGACATGATATTCTTTTCACTTCGCTTACCGGTGCTTTTACCAAAACCACGATAATCGACCAGTACAACATCATACCTGTATCTGTAGAAATCCTTTGCAAATTTTGCCCATCCTTTAATACTCCTCGAATTGCCATGAAAATACAATACCAGTCCTAATGGGTTATCGAGATGAAAATGTAATCCATTGATGCTTACCCCGGGCTCTATATTAAAAAATAATTCTTCAAAAGGTGCATCATATTCAAACTTAAAGTCGGCGGGTAGCTTTTCCGGTTTAAAAATAAATTTTTCCTGGATAAAGTAGAGTATAACAAGTAATATCACAATACCCCCTGCTATATATAAAACAGTTACAAGCAATGGTTACAAATGTTTGTAGTATGAAAGTAATGAAAGCGGAGCAGATTGTTGCAGTGAGGGCTAATCGTTATGAATCCTTTTCAGGTTGAGCCTGGTAAGCGGCGCCACAATAAGCGGAAACTTTTCGACTGTAACATAACTGGAGTCGAGCCCAAAACCTCTTTCTTCTGATAAACTGATCTCTTTTATCCAGAAATATCCTTTCATAATAAGCGATTCCCAGAAAGGTAGTTCGTTGTCTACACTAAGGAATTTTTCAATTACAATAAACTGAACATCTCCGGCTATATTATTACGCTGAAGACTTTCATACCGGCTGGTAATATTCACTTCTTTATTGGCAACCATATCTTCCACCACTTTTCTGAACATGATGTTGATACGTGGTTCTACCCTGAATCCGAGCCGGAACTCCACCCTGATTACTTCGTTAGGGATAATGGTTTGCACTTCATATTCACAGGTATAAGGGTTGTCTAAAGTGTCTACATGAACAAACCAATATATATCTGCCCGCTTGGGTTTGCGGTTAAGAATAGAATAGATGATTTTATGTTCAATTTCTTTTGGGTTATTTGCACTGGTAAGATAGATGAGGTGGGTTGCGTATTTAGAAACGGATGGATCATTACTCAGTTCCTGAATCATTGGAAGGTAATCTTCCAATCGCACAAATTCCACATACCTGTTTTTAATTTTCCGGCTTCGAAACCAAATATACATGATCATAAACATCAAACCGCCTATGATTACCGTAAAATACCCGCCGTGAGCAAATTTTAATAATAAAGCTGAAAGGTAGACTCCTTCAATCAGCAAATAACCGATAAGGAAGGTATATATCCAGATTGATTTTACCCTGTGGCTTACAAGATAATTGGCAAAAAGGATGGTTGTCATCAGCATGGTAACGATAATTGCTAATCCATAAGCTGCTTCCATGCGCGATGAAGTTTGAAAATATAGTACAACTACAAGACAGCCGAAAAACATGAAAGTATTCAAAAAGGGGATAAATAGCTGTCCTTTTTCCTCTGAAGGATATCTTATTTTTAGTCGTGGCCACAGGTTGAGCCGTATTGCTTCTCCAATTAGTGTAAATGAACCTGAGATCATTGCCTGACTGGCAGTAATAGCCGCTGCCGTTGCAATAATTACACCCGGGATTACAAACCAATCCGGCATGAGATCATAAAAAGGGTTGATATTGTCATGAGGCCCACCGGGAACGTCCAGGTGGTTTTTTAACAAACTGGCACCTTGCCCCAGGTAGTTGAGCAACAGACAGGATTTTACAAAAATCCAGGAAATATGGATGTTCTTTCTTCCACAATGCCCCAGATCGCTATATAATGCCTCTGCCCCTGTAGTACACAGAAAGACAGCCCCCAAAATCCACAATGCCCCTGGATTGTGAGAAAGTAGTTTAATACCATAGTAAGGATTGAATGCCCTAAGAATTGATAGATCATCAGCAAGATGGATGGCTCCGAAAATGGCTATCATACTAAACCAGATAGTCATTACCGGTCCGAAAAACTTACCGATTGATGCGGTACCAAACTGCTGAAACAGAAAGAAGCAGCAAAGAATACCAACGACGATATAAATAATATAGTGATTGATATCGTGAAATACAGGTACTTTCTGTAAACCTTCGATAGCTGAAGTAATGGTAATGGGAGGGGTGATCATACCATCAGCCAGCAAAGCAGCGCCACCTATCATGGCTGGAACCACCAGCCATTTCCGTCGCCTGCGTACCAGGGCATACAAGGCAAATATTCCACCCTCACCTTTGTTATCTGCCCTCAATACCAGCACCACATATTTAATAGTTGTTTGGAGGGTAAGTGTCCAGATAATGCAGGAAAGGCTTCCGATAATCAGGTTCTCAGTAATGGCTCTATCCGTAATGATCGCATTAAATACGTATAGGGGTGATGTACCAATGTCTCCGTAAATAATGCCAAGCGCTATAATTAGTCCGGCTAAAGTAACCTTATTAAGTTGTTTGCCCACAGTTGATTGCTGGTTAATATTTTCTACAATTCTCCGAAGAAAACGCCAAAGGTATAAGTAAATTACAAATTGGTTAAAATAATATGTAAGACACTTTAATCTCAAAAAAGCATCTAATTTGCAGCAGAATAATAATTTTATTTCACAAAATGGTAATACCGGTTATGCAGATATATAAAACGATAGTTCCGTTACTCTTTTTTGCACTGCCTTTTTTTGCCAATGGCCAACGGATACATTATTCTGAACCCGAAAGGGATGATTACCGTCAGGTAAACTTTGAAATTATTGGCAAGCTTCATAATAATATACTCATTTATAAAAATTACAGGTCTAAAAATGATCTGTCAATTTTTGATAATGATATGAAACTGAAAAATAAAATTAATCTTGATTTCTTACCTGACAGGTTGATTAATGTGGATTTTGTTCAATATCCCGATTTTTTTTATATGATATACCAGTATCAGAAAAGGAATGTGGTTCATTGCAACGTGGTTAAGATGGATGCAGAAGGAAATAAAATGCTTGGACCGGTAGAAATTGATACTACCCAAACAGGGAATGGAGATAATAAAATATATTCAACTATTTACAGCGAAAACAAACAACAAATAATAATTTTTAAGATCAATAAAAGGAGTGAAAAAAATTACTTCTTTACAACTCTGCTGTATAACGATAAAATGGAATTTTTAAAGAAAACACGTTTGCCTGTGAATATGCAGCAGAGAGATGCCGTATTCAGCGATTTTATTGTAGATAATGATGGAGATTTTGTTTTTGCAAAATGTGGAAGAAACGGTAGTCGTGATAATATTGCTTTTGTAGACCTGATGATAAAACCTGCGATGGCGGATACATTCAGCGTATACAATCTCCCCCTGAATAAGAACTTCCTTGATGAAGTGAAAATAAAGGCAGATAATATCAATAAAAATATCCTTATCAGTTCACTTTATTACAAGCAGCGAAGAGGGAATGTGGATGGGTTATATATCGCGGTATGGAATAAGGCAAACAATCGCATTAATGCTGAGAGCTATAATATTTTTAGTGATGAGCTTAGAGAAAATGCAAAGTCGGAAAATACATCAGCTAAAACAGCGTTTAACGATTATTTCATACGACAAATAATGCCTAAGCGTGACGGAGGTTTTATTGTAGTTTGTGAATTGTATTTCACTACTTCAAGAGGTGGTGGATGGAACAGGTATGATTATTTATACAGTCCTTATATGTATTCGCCTTACTCGCCGTACAGTAGTTATTACTGGAGTCCTTATGGATATGGTAACCCGTGGAACAGGTATTATGGAAATAATACCCGTTATTACAGTGAAAATATTACTGTCTTTTCGTTTGATCAAAATGCAACTATAGAATGGAGTAACGTATTGCACAAAAGCGATTTTGATGATGACTCTGACAATTCTTTATCATATATGGTATACAATAAAGGCAGTGAAATCAGCTTCCTGTATAATCAGCAGGAACGTCGGGTAAAATTGCTGACAGAGCAGAGTGTTAGTCCAAATGGCCAGTTAGACCGGGCGCCTACACTTAAAAATCTTGATAAGGATTATGAATTTTTACCTAAATATGGCAAACAGGTTGGAGCAAGGCAGGTAGTGATACCTTGTATGTACAGGAACTATATTTGTTTTGCTAAAATTGATTTTTAAATAAAACTTTTGTGATTAGGTATTTCCAAACTAACTCCCCGGTAAATATTTTTTTATTACTTGTATATGCTTTTCTGTTGAAGCTGTATTCATTTATGCATCCGCATATACCTGTTGCACAGGCTACTGATGGTTTTGTTTTTTTTAAATTGCTTGAATATCTGAAACCTGTAGGTGATTTTGCACCGGTAATTTACCCGTTTATCGTTTTGGTGCTGGTACTCACCCAGGCTATAATATTCAGTAATTTATTAAACAAACATAAACTGTTGCCAAAGCCAAATTTTCTTCCTGCAATGGCTTATGTATTTATTACTGCTTTGTTCCCTGAATGGTGGCAGTTGTCTTCAACATTAATTGTTAATACCTTGTTGGTGTGGGTTTGGGCTTCCCTAAGCGATTTGTTTAATAATTCAAGACCCAAAGCGCTGGTATATAATACCGGACTTGCTGTAGGAATTGCTTCTTTTCTGTATTTCCCGGCTATAGGATATATATTGCTGATTTTTTTTGCTCTGATAATAATGCGGCCATTTCAACTTAGTGAATGGCTGATAGCAGTGTTAGGTGTGTTTACTCCTTATTATTTTTTGTTTTCATACTTGTTTCTTACCAAAGACTGGAATCCGCTTACTTATTTGCCTTCAGTGTCAGTCAGCCTTCCTCAGTTTCAACAGGACGTCTGGGCATGGATAGCTATCGTTTTAATAATTATTCCTTTCCTGATCAGTGTTTTCTTTATTCAGGGAAATATCTTGCGGATGTTGATTCAGGTGAGAAAAAGCTGGAGCCTAATGCTCATATACCTGCTTATCAGCATGCTCATCCCTTTTATAAATGTTATACCTGGCTTTGAATACTGGATATTATGCGCCCTTCCCTTCGCAGCCTTTCATGCCTATACTTATTTTTATGCTGAAAAGAAATGGATACCCGTTGTACTTCACTGGTTGTTTGTTGCTTTTATAGTTGCAATTAATGTGTGGTTACCTGCTGCCAAAGTTTAGTAATTACTTTTTATAACGCTTGGTTTTCCAAACTCCTGGGTAAAATGGTCAATTTTCGGTTGCAGCAACCTACCTTTGCAAAATAAAACCCTCTAATTATGAAATTCGGTGTAGTTGTTTTTCCTGGGTCCAATTGCGACAGAGATATGATAGATGCGCTGAGTAAAGACCTTGGTTATGAAGTTATAACACTTTGGCATAAGGATAAGGATATAAGTATGTTTACTCAGGATGATTGCATTGTTCTACCCGGTGGGTTTTCTTATGGCGATTATCTACGCTGTGGCGCAATCGCCAGGTTCAGTCCAATGATGCAGAGTGTAATTCATTTCGCCAATAAGGGAGGAAAAGTTCTGGGGGTTTGCAATGGTTTTCAGATTTTATGCGAAGCCGGGTTGTTACCTGGTGTTCTGCTGAGAAATGAGAACATGAAATTTGTTTGTAAAAATATTTACATAAAAGGTAGTGATGATGTTGTGCTGAAAATACCTGTGGCTCATGGTGAAGGAAGATTTTATGCAGATGACAGTACTCTTGATGCGCTTGAAAGCAATGGTCAGATAATTTACAGATATTGTAATGCAGACGGAATTGTTGATGAGGGCTCAAATCCTAATGGCAGTTGCCGGAATATCGCGGGGATATGTAATGCTACCCGCAATGTTTTCGGAATGATGCCTCATCCTGAAAGAGCATGTAATGTGAGACTTGGAAATACTGATGGGGCAAAAGTTTTAAAAGATTTATTGTTCTCAGAAAAAGTAGTCCCTGCCTGACGGGGGATGAAGTTTAGCAAAAATTTAAGAAGGGTACTGAGTATTTCCTGACTGGTTTTTCGTTTATTGATAAAGTTTGAAATTTTTTGACATGATGATAAAACGATTTTTAGGTGCATTTACGCTGATGATGGTAACAGGGGTAATATTAGCTCAGGATGGTTCAGCAAGGATGGTTAAATGGGATTTTTCTTCAAAAAAGATAAATGATAAAACATATGAGGTTCGATTTACAGCTACCATCGACGGTAATTTCCACATGTATGCTCAGAATCTTGGAATAGATGGTCCGGTACCTACGACTTTTACATTTGCCAAAAATCCATTAGTGATATTAAATGGTAAACCAAAGGAAGTGGGTAAAATAATCAGGAAACATGAAGAAGTTTGGGGTGGTGATGTAAGTTTTTTTGAAAAGAAAGTTGATTTTGTGCAAACGGTGCAGTTGAAATCTAAAGTGAAGACTAATATAGGCGGCACTGTAGAGTTTATGGTTTGCGATGATAAAAAATGTCTTCCTCCTTCCGAAGTTAATTTCAAGGTTGCTATTGGAGGTTAAACAATCAGGTACAGATTTAATAGTGAAAATAAAAAGGGGTTGTATGTCTATACAACCCCTTTCAGTTTGGAATATAGAGTTTTACAAGGCAATTTGTTTTTCCTGCATCATTTTACGCAGATTGATTAAACCGTAACGCATACGGCCAAGTGCAGTATTGATGCTGCAGTCCGTCATAGCGGCAATTTCTTTAAAACTTAATTCTGCGTAATGTCTCAGTATGATCACTTCACGCTGATCTTCGGGGAGGCGATCAAGCATTTCGCGGACACGATCATGACTTTGACGTTGCATCATACGGCGATCAACGCCATCTTCAGAAAAATTAATCACTTCAAAGATGTCGCGGTCATCACCGGTTTTGATTGTGGGAGTACGCTTCACCTTACGAAAATGGTCTACACAAAGGTTATGAGCAATCCTCATTGCCCATGGCAGAAACTTACCTTCTTCCGTATAGCGCCCACTGCGAATAGTGTCAATTACTCTGATGAAAACATCCTGAAAGATGTCTTCTGCCAGGTACTTGTCTTTGACCAGCAGGAAAATGGAAGTGTAAATCTTGTCTTTGTGACGAACGATAAGTGTTTCGAGAGCAGACGCATCTCCGCTCATGAATAGATTGATCAATTGCTGATCAGGCACGTTGGTTAGGGGATTCATAAACTTCTACGGTTTTTAATGGTTGGGATTTTGATATCCCAATATCAGAACTGCAAAGAAGTAGAAGTAATACCAGATAGGCGGTAATGTTTTAATTCTAGTTTCTTTCGTACGATATTGGGACTGCTAAAATATAGTTTTTTTTTATCTAACCAAATTTTTGTTAAATAAATTTCGCTTAACATTTGAAAATCTTCGATAAAAGACAAAATATTAAATAATTACTCCTACATACAATAATAACATTTGCTACCTGTGTCTATATTTCGTTCGCATTGATTAAGCTAAACATTTTAGTATTAATTTCGTTGCTCATTTTATGAAAGCAACTATTTCTCCAAAGAAAAAAAAGTCATCGTTACAGCACAACAATGATAATGCTATTTATATCAAAGGTGCAAGGGTGCATAATCTGAAGAATATTTCAGTAAAAATTCCCAGGAATAAACTCGTGGTTGTTACAGGAGTTTCGGGATCAGGAAAATCTTCACTTACAATGGATACTCTTTTTGCCGAGGGACAGAGAAGGTATGCTGAAAGCCTGAGTGCATATGCCCGCCAGTTTCTTAACAGGATGAATAAGCCTGATGTGGATTACATTAAAGGATTATGTCCCGCAATAGCTATTGAACAAAAAGTAATTACAAGAACTCCGCGTTCCACTGTTGGAAGTATGACCGAGATATATGACTATCTGAGATTACTTTATGCAAGGATAGGTCGTACTATTTCTCCGGTAAGTGGTGAAGAAGTAAAGAAGGATGATGTAAATGATGTGGTGCAGACCATTTCGAATATGCAGGTAGGAGATAAAGTACTGATATTGTCAACCTTTAAGCAACAGGGTAAAAGAAATATCAGGGAAGAATTAAACATATTGTTGCAAAAAGGGTTTTCAAGGCTCTACTTTATATCCAAAGAAAATAATGGTGAGATACTTAGGATAGAAGACGCATTGGAAGAAAAGGATTTGGAGCTAAAGAAGAAATTTAATCAGAATCAGGATACCGATATATACATTTTAATAGACAGGATATTGGTAAAGGACTTTGACGAAGATGATTTGCATCGTCTGGCAGATTCTATTAACACTGCTTTTTTTGAAGGCGAAGGTGAAATGATGTTGGAAATTAGTGGTAAAACCAATATCAGGTTCTCCAGCAAGTTTGAAAAGGATGGAATAAAATTTGAAGAACCTGTTCCCAATTTGTTTTCGTTTAATAACCCGTATGGGGCCTGCCCGGTATGCGAGGGCTTTTCTCAGGTTTTGGGAATTGATCCGGAACTTGTAATTCCTAACCCACGTTTAAGTGTATATGAAGGTGCGGTGGCTCCCTGGAAAGGAGAGAAGCTGGGTCAGTGGAAAGACCAGTTTATAAAAGCTGCAAAACATTTTGGTTTTCCAGTACACAAGCCCATAATGGAACTCTCAAGTCGACAATATAATGAGCTATGGGAAGGAAACAGTTATGCAGAAGGTATCAATGATTTTTTCAGGGAAGTGGAGCAGAATCTATATAAGGTTCAGTACAGGGTATTACTTTCGAGGTATAGGGGTAGAACATTGTGCCCTGAGTGCAAAGGGTATCGTCTCCGTAAAGAAGCGCTTTACGTTAAGATTGGAGGAAAACATATTGGTGAATTGTGTGAAATGCCGGTAACTGCTTTGCAGCAATGGTTTGAGGCAATCACTTTGACAGACTATGAAAAGCAGGTAGCTAAAAGAATATTAACTGAAATCAGGCAAAGATTGCAGGTATTGCTGGATGTAGGTCTTGGATATCTTACTTTAAACCGATTAGCCAATACTCTTAGCGGTGGCGAAAGCCAGCGTATACAACTGACAAGGAGCCTGGGCTCAAATCTAACTGACTCATTATATATACTTGATGAACCTTCCATAGGACTACATTCCCGGGATACACTTCGGTTGATAAAAGTTTTAAAAGAGCTCAGAGATCTGAATAATACAGTCGTAGTAGTTGAACACGATGAGATGATGATGAGGGAAGCAGATCATATTATAGATATGGGACCACTCGCCAGTCATCTTGGGGGCGAGGTAATTGCAGAGGGGAATTACAATGATATTATAAATAACAAAAGCAGCCTCACAGGAAAATATTTGAAAGGTGAATTGAAAATTGACAAATCTTCTCATCTCCGAAAATGGAAGCGTTCTGTTGTAGTGGAAGGTGCAAGACAAAATAACCTGAAGGATATTACAGTTGAATTGCCACTTAATGTGCTTTGCGTTATCAGTGGTGTAAGCGGCAGTGGGAAAACTACCCTGGTTAAACAGATAGTATATCCCGCGTTAAAAAAAATAAAGGGTGAATATGTTGAAAAAGTTGGTTTGCATAAATCCCTAAAAGGTGATCTTGATTACATTACCCAGATCGAATTGATAGATCAGAATCCAATTGGTAAATCTTCCCGCAGCAACCCTGTAACCTATATTAAGGCGTATGACGAAATAAGAGATTTGTACGCAAAGCAGCCTTTGAGTAAAATCAATGGTTTTCAGCCAAAGCATTTTTCATTTAATGTGGATGGCGGGCGTTGCGATGCATGCAAGGGTGAAGGGGAACAAATAGTAGAAATGCAATTCCTGGCTGATGTGCATCTTACCTGTGAAGTTTGTCGTGGCAGAAGATTTAAAGATGAGGTATTGGAGGTAAACTATAAAGAGAAGAATATTTATGATGTGCTTGAAATGAGTGTTGATGATGCATTGAAATTTTTCGAAGATGAAAAGGATATATATACAAAACTGAAGCCGTTGGCAGATGTGGGGTTAGGTTATGTGAAACTTGGGCAATCGAGTGATACTTTGTCGGGTGGTGAAGCCCAGCGCGTTAAGCTTGCTTCTTTTTTAGGTAAAGGCAAAGCGCAGGGTCATATATTGTTTATATTTGACGAGCCAACTACAGGTCTTCATTTTCACGATATCAATAAATTACTCGCTTCATTTAATGCTTTGATAGACCAGGGACATTCTATTTGGGTTATAGAACACAATACCGACGTAATAAAAAACGCTGACTGGATAATTGATCTTGGTCCTGAAGCGGGAGACCTGGGTGGGAGTCTGGTTTTTGCAGGAGCTCCGGAGGATTTAAAAAAAGTGAAAGAGAGTTTTACCGGGAAGTTTTTGTAGGAGGATTCTCAACCTCTTATAGAATTGAAGTCCTTTTTAAGCTTCTGCCAACTTAACCCCGGCATAAATATCCGCCAAACCAATATGTTCATTGATCGTTTGGATAAAAAGCATTTCTTCCACAGCGTTGTACTCTTCGAGTTCCCAATGGTGGTTTGCATTAAGGCGGAATATTTCAATATGTATGCTTTCAGAATCTACCAGTATATATTCTTTCAATGTAGATATATCACGATACAACTTAAATTTTTCACCGCGGTCGTAGTTTTTTGTGGATGGGGAAAGTGTCTCAATAATTACTGTAGGATTGAGAACATTCCAGTTATCATCGTTCAGGGTTTCAGGTTCACCGCAAATAATAGAAATATCGGGGTAGGTAAAAAGCGTATTAGCTTCAATATGTATCCGCGTATCGCTATTATATGGGCGACA
This sequence comes from Chitinophagaceae bacterium, assembly GCA_039811345.1. Classification (GTDB taxonomy): domain Bacteria; phylum Bacteroidota; class Bacteroidia; order Chitinophagales; family Chitinophagaceae; genus Agriterribacter. The sequence goes on along the minus strand of JBDHYJ010000013.1, from coordinate 32,310 downwards.
CCCCTTACCCTTTAGTCTAATTCCCAATTCAATAAACAGATTTCCGGAAATGGTGTTGTGCGGCATTTTAGTGCCCGACATTGCAAAGATTTTGCCTTTGTAATATTCATGCTTTACTGTGGCGGTTTCTTCCATTGCAAGATATTCCTCAATGGTGAATTTTTGTTTGCCGTAAGCTACGGCAGGCTCTCTTAATTCCATTAAATAAAAATACTGCTTTTACATTGGGTTTCCAATCTTTGAAGGGTTAGGAACCTGCAACTGAAATAACTGCATTTTATTACCTTCGCAGCCAAATGACAGAAAAAATACTCATCTTAGATTTTGGTTCTCAGTATACCCAGCTTATTGCCCGTGCCGTTCGTGAGGCAAATGTTTACTGCGAAATCACTCCATACAATAAACCGATAGATTTTGTTCCGGGACTTAAAGGTGTTATCTTATCGGGCTCCCCTTTTTCGGTGAATGATAAAAATGCACCTGATATTGATGTTGAAGCTATATTAAATAAAGTACCTGTTTTAGGAGTGTGTTATGGTGCTCAGCTTACTGCAAGAAATTTTGGTGGTAAAGTAGAACGTTCTGAAAAGAGGGAATATGGAAGAGCTCAACTTCGGCTTTCTCAAAAGGATATGTTGTGGGAAGATGTAAAACCTGAGTCGCAGGTGTGGATGAGTCATGGAGATTCCATTTTGCAGATACCTGCAGGTTTTGAAATATTGGGTACAACCGAATCTATTCCGGTTGCAGCTTTCAAAAGAAATAATACTTCAGCAAATATTATTTACGGTTTACAATTTCACCCAGAGGTATATCACTCTGAGTTTGGAAAAACAATTATCAATAATTTTCTTGTCAGAGTTTGTGGATGTAAACAAGATTGGACACCGGCGCATTTTGTAAGTGATACTGTCAATATTCTGAAAGAGAAAATCGGAAATAGAAAAGTAATTATGGCACTTAGTGGTGGGGTGGATTCTACTGTAGCGGCTACCCTGATTCACCGGGCCATAGGTGATGGGCTGTATGGTATTTTTGTAGATAATGGCGTACTTAGAAAAGATGAGTTTGGACAGGTGCTTGAAACTTATAAGCAAATTGGACTGAATGTAAAAGGTATTGATGCCAGGGAACATTTTTACACAAAACTTGCCGGAAAAACAAATCCTGAAGAGAAACGAAAAATAATAGGTGGAACTTTCATAGAAATATTTGATCAGGAAGCACATAAAATTGAAGGTATACAGTTGCTTGGACAGGGTACTATCTATCCTGATGTAATTGAAAGCGTATCAGTGCATGGCCCATCGGTAACAATAAAATCTCATCACAATGTGGGTGGACTGCCTGAAAAAATGCATCTTGAACTGGTAGAACCGCTCCGTTATTTATTCAAAGATGAAGTAAGAAAAGTGGGACTTGAACTGGGCATTCCAAATAATATGCTTTATCGTCATCCGTTTCCAGGACCAGGACTGGCTATTAGAATATTGGGAGAAATTACTGAAGAAAAAGTTAAGCTTTTGCAGGAGGCAGATGCATTATATGTTAAAGCTTTGAAAGATTTTAAATTGTATGATAAGGTTTGGCAGGCAGGTGCTATTTTGCTGCCTGTTAAGAGTGTGGGAGTTATGGGCGATGAAAGAACTTATGAATATACAGTTGCGTTGAGGGCTGTTACTTCAGTAGATGGTATGACGGCGGATTGGGCGCATCTGCCTTATGAATTTCTTGCACATATTTCAAATGAGATTATTAACAATGTAAGAGGTATCAACAGGGTAGTCTATGACATCAGCAGTAAACCACCTGCAACTATAGAATGGGAATGATGCATCTTATGATAAAGCTGAATGCATGACTAAACTTCGCTTTATTTTATTTTTAACAACAGCATTGCTGATTCGTACTGTTTCTGCACAAGAACAGGAAAAATATGTTCCAGGTATTGCTGTATTTGCTCCATTTTATCTTGATTCTGCTTTTGATGTTATGGGTAATTACCGGCTAACCCAGCCGGTTCCAAGATATATAGCACCTGGCATTGAATTTTATGAAGGAGTGATGCTGGCTATGGATTCACTCGACAAAGAAAAAGTATCATTGCGTGTGAAAATATTTGACTCAAAAAAAGCGGGAAGCTCCGTTTTTAAGCTTGCCGATAGCGGGGCATTGGATAGTATTGACCTTATTCTTGGTGCAGTAAGTGGCAGCGAATATCTTGACCTTGCCTCAATCGCAAAAGAAAAAAAGATTCCTTTTATTTCAGCCAGTTATCCCAATGACGGCGGAATCAGTAATAATCCTTATGTAGTTGTTGTCAATTCCAAGCTTAATACTCATTTGCAGGCTTTATACAATTATATACTTCACAATTTTGGAACTGACAACCTGCTTATGTTCAGGAGGTCAAACCGTGCTGATGACAGGGTTGGGGGTGTTTTCAAGGCACTGAATAATTCTTCTTCAGGTTCAGTATTAAATTTACGTACCGTTACACTGAACACACCTTTTAAAGCAGAGGATATTGTAAAATCTCTTGACAGGAACAGGCAAAATATAATTCTTTGCGGAAGCCTTGATGACAATTTTGCTCGTAGTTTGATTGCTAACGTTTCAGCACTTGCCGTGAATTACAAGATCACTTTAATAGGAATGCCTACCTGGGGCGATTTTCCGGAAATAGGTCGAATAGATGTAACCGGCATGAAGGTGATTTATTCTTCCACCTTTTTCAACCCGGATAGTTCAAATCAATGGGTGGCAAATTTTACTCAAAAATATGCACGTAATACCTACGTGGCACCCACTGAACTTGCATTCCGTGGATTTGAACTAATGTATCTTTTCTCTCACATGCTGAAGGATCATGGTAATGATAGTATCTGGTATGCTGTACCTGAAAAAAGATACCAGGTGTTAACTGATTTTGATTTTAAAGCAATTTATAAAAGTAAAACAAGCTTAACACCTGATTACTATGAAAATAAAAGGATTTATATTCTACAGCAATTAAACGGTGAACTTTCAAAAGTAAATTAGTATGTCTTTGTTGTAAACTATCTTAGTTGTTTTGTATCCACTCTTGAGGGAGTGTCTGAAGCACTAATAATAGTTGTAGAACTAATGGCAATAGCTTTTATAATTTCCGCCATATTTTTTATATCAAGTGTATTTATTTCATCATCGAGAGTGTGATAATAAGGCTCACTATCCATTTTTGAAGTTGAAATAGTATGTGCAGGTACTCCAAGTCTTGCCAGTGTTGCATTGTCCGAACGATAAAAAAGTTGCTGATCAGGATAGGGATCCGGATGAAATGTAAATTCTGTTCCCGCAAGGTTTTTGCTCAATATCTTCCCCATGTCTGTTTTTTCATAACCGGTAATATATGCTGAGTTTTTACCCCATTTGCTTTCTGTGCCAATCATTTCAATATTAAACATGGCTATTACTTTGGCCGGATCAAATTGTTTTGAAAAATATTGTGATCCGAAGCCACCACTTTCTTCTGCAGTGAAAGCTGCAAAGATTAAAGTTCTTTCATTACTGTGCAATTTACTGAAGTACCGGGCAAGCATAATTACGGCCGTTGTGCCTGCTGCATCATCATTAGCTCCATTGTATATAGAGTCTCCATTAGCATCTGGTTTACCGATTCCAAGATGATCATAATGTCCTGAAAAGATTACAAACTCGTCACTTCTGCTTCTGCCAGGTATCATGCCAGCAATATTCTTCAACTTTTTTTCCGAAATTTCATTATCAATGGTAAAAGAAAATTTATCCCGGGGTGAAGACAAAACAAAAATTACACTGTTGTCAGATGGGAAACCGGGACCTTTTAACCTGTTCAACATGCTGAAGTTCTGTACCTGGGCCGAATCTATCCACACTATGTAATTCTTTCCCGACTGCAAATACCTGTAGGCAGTATATAAAAATTTCTCACCGGTATTAATTTTAACCGTTTCAAACCCTGAAGTATTATCAACCTGCAAATGTTTTTTAGAGGTGAAACCAATAATATTATGTGCCGTAATTGTATCTCCATCAATTATACCTGTTGCATCTGTTTGTTTTGCATCAATCATTCTAAACTCCTGGAAAAAGCTGCTGTTGCCTTTCAGTGGTTCCAATCCTGCTTTTGAAAATTGTTTGGCAATATAATCCGCGGCCTTGTCCAACCCCGGAGAAAACAATCCCCGGCCCTCCATTTTATCGGAAGAAAGTTTTTTTTCAATTTTTTTTACTGCTTTTTCATTGATTATTTTGTCAATATCCTGTGCCTTAATAAAAAAGCCATTCAACAATAATGTAAACACTAAGAAAATATTTCTCATAATATAGTATCAATTAATTTTTTTTCTGTCTATTCTTCATAATATACCCTTAATACCCGCTGCGAAATCCCCGTCATAATTTCATAAGGTATGGTATTGCCCCATTGAGCCAGTTTTGATACCGGCAGTGCCTTCCCAAAAATTACAACCTCATCATCTTCAGTAACACCTTTGATGTCTGTGATGTCTACCATTGTCATATCCATTGCAATATTTCCTATTATTGGCGCTATTTGCCCACGTATTAGAACATATCCATTTCCGTTGCTGAAGCTGCGACGATATCCATCTGCATACCCGATACGAATAGTGGCTATACGGCTCTCCCGAAAGATTTTTCCTTTACGGCCATAACCTACGGTGTCACCAGACTTTACAAATTTGATTTGAGCAATGGTGGTCTTCAGAGTTGCTGCTTCAATTAGCCCGTGTATATTTTCTCCGCTACTATCCACTCCGTATAATCCTATTCCAAGCCGAACCATGTCAAAGTGCAAGTGCTTGTGACGTATAATGGCCGCTGAGTTGGCTATATGTTTAAGGAAAGGATAAGGGAGCGAATGTTCTATTTCATGGCAAACAGTAAGAAATTGATTTGCCTGGTACTGTGTAAATTCATCCAGTAAAGGATCCTCACTTCCTGAAAGATGACTGAAAACGGATTGCACCTTTAGCAGTGAACTTTCTGATAATTGAGTGGCAAGTTCTTTTCTGTTGTCGGGATCAAAACCGAGCCGGTGCATACCGGTATCTATTTTTATATGGACCGGGTAGTGCCTTAGTCCTTGTTCAGCTAAATGATCTTTGAATTTTTTGAGAATATAAAATGAAAACAATTCTGGTTCCAGATAATGTTCTGTTATTGCATTAAAACTATCCAGTTCGGGGTTCATCACCATAATAGGTAAAGTAATACCTGCTTTACGCAATTCAACACCCTCATCTGTATATGCTACTGCCAGATAGTCTACCTTGTGAAATTGAAGAATATTTGCTACTTCAAAACTTCCACTTCCGTACGAAAATGCTTTTACCATCACCATTATCTTAACAGTTGGCGCCAGCAATTCCTGGAATTTTTTTAAGTTTTGAGATATTGAAGTCAGGTTTATCTCAAGCACAGTTTGATGGGCTTTTTGCTCCAGCAAATTAATTATATGTTCAAATGCAAATGACCTTGCACCTTTTACCAGGATTGTTTCATCACGGTATGCATTACTATGAAATTGTGCAAGGTATTCGTCAGTGGATTTATAGAAGACAGATTCTTTGCAAACAGCTTCAAAAAATTGTTTGTGTGCGTTTATTTTTTCGCCAATTCCTACAAATTTTGTTATCTCCTTTTGTCCGAGAGAACTTGCAATTTCAGTGTATAATTTCTCAGGTACTATTCCGGTTTCTACTAAATCAGAAAGAATAACAGTTTTTTTGCTGTGCTGTTTTTGCTGATCAAGAAAATCCAGCGCAATTCTCAGTGAGCTAAGGTCATTTATATAACTGTCATTGATAATTGAACAGTTATTTACACCTTTTTTCATTTCAAGACGCATGCCAACCGGCCTAAGCAATAATACTCTTTCAGCTACCCTTTTATTGTCATAGCCTAATTTCATTAAAATACAACAGCATGTTATTGCATTTTCAATTGACGCGTCATCTGTAAATGGTAATTCAATATCTAACTGATGATTTTTTATATCTTCCTTATTCCCTGTCTCTTTTTTCTTCAATCTGATTACAGTACTGCTTTTTTTCTTTTCTTTACTTAACACCCTGAAGTCACTATCTTCGGCTGTCCCGAAAAATACAACAGGTAAACCGGCATTAAAAATTGCTGTCCTTACCCGCTCATCATCTCCGTTTGCAATTATCCATTCCACATTAGAAAAGAGACTTAATTTCTCTGCAATCTTATGCTCTATGCTTGCAAAATTTTCACTGTGGGCATCTCCAATATGAGTTAAAACACCAATGGTGGGTTGAATAATATCGGCAAGATGTTGCATCTCTCCCGGTTGGGAAATGCCAGCTTCAAAAATTCCGAGTGTGTGCGATTCGTTTATTTGCCAAATGCTAAGCGGTACTCCTATTTGTGAATTGTAGCTTTTGGGACTTCTGACGATTGTATATTCTTTTTCGAGAAGCGTATTCAACCATTCCTTTACAATTGTTTTACCATTGCTACCTGTAATTCCTATTACCGGGATATTAAACCTGGCACGATGATATGCTGTAAGTTTTTGCAGAGACTGTAATACATTAATTACAAGTATGAAATTAGCGTCGGTATAGGTACTTGAGTCAAACGAGTTGTTTACAATAAAATTACGTACTCCTCTGTGATAAAGTTCTTCAACAAAACTATTTCCGCTTCTCCGCAATCCATCTAATGCAAAAAAGAGGGATGTGCCGGAATCAACAAGCTTTCTGCTGTCTGTAAGAAGGTATTCTATAGGCTGAGCAACTGCATTTTCCTTCAGCTTTCCATGAACAATTTGTGCTATCTGGCTGATGGTATAGGCAGGTATCATACAATGAATCTAATCTATTTGATTGGGTTTTATCTCTGGTTTTTTGCGGTCGTGGTAGATAGAGTAAATGATTGATACTGCCAGGCAGACTACAATAACGACTAATGAAATATAAATTGATATATGGATATCAAAATATTCAATCAACATTTTAATACCAATAAATACAAGCACCACGGCAATTCCCTGTTGCAGGAAATCGAATTTGTTAACAGCTCCTTTCAGCAGGAAGAATAATGCACGAAGTCCCAATATAGCAAAAATGTTAGAAGAATAAATGACCAGTACATCATCGGGTGAAAAAGGAATATGAGCCTGTTCGCGTACAATTGAAACCACTGTGGGGATAGAGTCAAGTGCAAAAACAATATCTATAGCGGCAAGCATAAACACAGCGATTGAAAGAGTGGTAAAATATACTTTCCCGCTACGCTTAATAATATATTTCCCATTGGGTTCAACGGTAGTGAGCCGAAGGTATTTTCGGATAAATCGGTAAAGTTTAGATTCCCTGGGATTGAATTCATCCTCATCTTTTTTGAAGAAAAGCTTGTAACCTGTATAAATGAGAAATACTCCGAAAATATAAAGGATCCAGTGAAATCTCTCAATGAGTTCAATGCCTATGGCGATAAAAATAATTCTGAAAATGATGGCAAGCAGAATACCGATTAACAAAACTCTCCCCGTATCTGACTCTTTTATTTTGAAAGAAGCAAATATCAGGATAAACACAAAGATGTTATCAATACTTAGGGATTTCTCCATCAGGTAAGCAGTTAGAAATTTGGTGGCGACTTTTGAACCGTCTTCAAAAAAAAGAAATATGCAGAAAGCAAGCGAAATAGCCACCCAGAATATGCTTTGATAAAATGCACTTTTTATAGTGACAACCGTATTTTTTTTGCTGAACAGCCCAAAATCAAAGATAAGTGCTACCAGAAGAACGATTCCGAAAGTGAGATAAGAGATTTGTGTGGCTGTCATTTATATACCTGAAGTTTATTGCCCAAAGATAAGGGCTGTAATTTTGAGCCACTAAAAAATAATAGCTGGGATTGATCTCAATCTCATATTATCAATGTAGTATAATATTTTTTCCTTATTGCCTGCATTCATATATTTTTGCGGCACTGCTAAATTGTAGTTAAATGGTTGATGTAATTTTAGGCCTCCAATGGGGCGATGAAGGGAAAGGTAAAATTGTAGATTTTTTTGCTCCCTCTTATGATATAATTGCCCGTTTTCAGGGAGGGCCCAATGCCGGACATACACTGTATGTAAAAGATAAAAAAATTGTACTGCACCAGATACCTTCGGGAATTTTTCACGACAAAACGATTAATCTGATTGGGAACGGAGTAGTTCTTGATGTGGTTACACTTAAAAAAGAGTGTGAGACAGTTGCTTCATTTGGAGTAGACTATACTAAGAACCTGTATATCTCAAAACGTACCAATCTTATTCTGCCAACCCATCGTGCTCTGGATAAAGCTTCAGAAAGTTTAAAAGGCAATGATAAAATTGGTTCAACGCTTAAAGGGATTGGTCCGGCGTACATGGATAAGACGGGGCGTAATGCACTGCGTGTAGGAGACCTGCTCGACAAAAATTTCACTTCTCAGTATATCAAGCTGCGTTTAAAACACCAGAAACTTCTGGATAGTATGCATTTCCAGGAAGACATCTCTGCATGGGAGGATGAGTTTTTTGAGGGAATTGAATTTATGCGGAAGTTTAAGATTGTAAACGGAGAGTATTTTATCAACGATAAAATTTCTCAGGGCAGAAAAGTGCTGGCAGAGGGGGCCCAGGGAAGTATGCTTGATGTTGACTTTGGTACATTTCCTTTTGTAACTTCGTCCAATACCATTTCAGCAGGTGTTTGTACCGGATTAGGTGTGGCTCCTCAGAAAATTAAAGAAGTAATTGGAGTTACCAAAGCTTATTGTACAAGAGTAGGTGGAGGGCCTTTCCCTACCGAATTAAATGATGAAACGGGAGAAAAACTCAGGAAAGTGGGTAATGAGTTTGGTGCAACTACCGGTAGACCCCGTCGTTGCGGCTGGATAGATCTTGTTGCTCTGAAATTTGCCTGTATAATAAATGGTGTAACACAGTTAGTGATGACTAAAGCCGACGTTCTTGATGCTTTTGATGAGCTTAAAGTGTGTAACTCATATAAAGTTGACGGAGTTGAACAACAGGAAGTACCTTATCAGATGACAAAAGTGGCTATAGAACCTGTTTACAAATCGGCTGAGGGATGGAACACAAATACAAGCATACTTAACAATTATGCATCTTTACCGGTTACGATGAAGAATTATGTGTCTTATATTAACAATTACCTGGGTGTAGATATTAAATATATATCCAATGGTCCGGGCCGCGATCAGATTATTCCGGCTTTATAAATGTTGTATTTTTATACAATAAAATTTATTTTTGAAATAATTTGGCGATTTAAAAAACAAGAAGAAATTTTACGTTGTTAATACATTCAGACTATGGCGAAATCTGAAAAACCAAAAAAAAGTTCTGCAAAAGGAACTACGGGTGCAAACAAATCTAAACCCGAAAAACCTTCACCTAAGGCGAAGAAATTTGAAGATGAAGACGAAGATGAGGACGACTTTGATGATCTTGAATTTGATGAAAAGCCCTCTAAAAAAGGAAGTAAACCTTCGGCTTCCAGATCATCAAACAAAGATGACGATGACGACGACGACGATGTAGATGAAATAGAGGACGATTGGGAAAAAGTGGATGAAGATGACAACTGGGACCCCGACTTCGATGAGTTTGATATTCCCAAGTCAAAATCCAAAAAATCATCAGGAGGTTCTTCATCAAAGAAAGGAAGAAAGGGTGATGATGATGATGACCTCGGCATTGATGATGAATTTAAGGACATGGGATTGTTTGATGATGGTGGCCGTTATGACGATGACGATGATGATTACTAATTACCTGTTGTGAAAAGAACTTTTCGTTCCTTTCCTGTTAATGATTTTATTCAAACTAAATGGCAGATGTTGAGTTGGGCAAACCAATTCAACATCTGTTGTTTTTTGGATAATAACGAGTATCAGATCCCCGGGCGTTTTTTTGAATGCATGCTCGCTGTGGATGCTGAAACTGCCATATCAGCTAGTGCCGGAAATGTATTTAATGCATTGGATGATTTTCTAAAAGTTAATAATGACTGGTGTTTTGGACATCTTTCTTATGATGTGAAGAATGAGATCGAATCGCTGCAATCCAATAACCCTGATAATATTGAATTTCCCGATCTCTTTTTTTTCGTTCCACGTATTATTATTTTGCTTAGCCGGTATTCAATGAATATTGGGGTGATTTCAGAAGATGCCGAAGAAGTTGCAAAATCTGTTATATCGTGGCAAATACCTCCTGCTGCCGAAAGATGTACCTGTATCATACAAAACCGTTTTTCCCGCGAAGATTACCTGCAAGCAATTGATTTTCTAAGGGGGCATATTATCCGTGGCGATTGTTATGAAATTAATTTTTGTCAGGAATTTTATGCATTGAATACAATTATTGATCCCTATCATTTATATAGGTTGCTAAATGCAGAGTCGCCCAACCCATTTGCCTGCTTCTATAAATTAAATGATAAATACTTGCTTTGTGCCAGCCCTGAAAGATTTGTAAGAAAGTCAGGAGAAAAGCTTATTTCCCAACCGATTAAAGGTACAAAACGTAGGCATTTACATAATGCAGAGGCTGATAATCGTAATCGGCAATTATTGTCAAATGATCCAAAGGAGAAATCTGAAAATATTATGATTGTTGACCTGGTCCGAAATGATCTGTCGAAAATATGCCGTGAGGGCAGTGTGGTGGTTGATGAACTAATGGGGATTTATGGATTTCCGCAAGTTTATCAAATGATTTCTACTGTAAGCGGATTGGTAGATACAAGTGTAACTCCATCTGAAATTTTTAAAGCAATTTTTCCTATGGGGAGCATGACCGGTGCTCCTAAAAAAAGAGTGATGGAGCTGATAGATATGTATGAGCGTACAAAAAGGGGGTTGTTTTCCGGGACAGTAGGATATATCTCTCCTGAAAGGGATATGGATTTTAATGTGGTAATCAGGAGTATTTTATTCAATGCAGGCAATAAATATCTTTCATTTCAGGCAGGTTCTGCAATCACATATAACAGTGATCCAATTAATGAATATGAAGAATGCCTTTTGAAAGCTGCTGCAATAAAAAAAGTGCTGAATGGATAATCAGCACTTTTTTAAAACCGTTACCTGTATTATTTATAAAATTTTCTTTTTGCTGTTTCTTCCCGCTTCGTCTGCTTGTGCAGCTTTTGTTTTAGGAAGTGATATGGCATCCGGGTAGTCTTTGCTACTATTCTCCTGTGCTATAATTTCTTTCTTATCGCTAATCATAACCTGAACTGATTCGTTCAATATTTCTTTCCGTTTTTTATTAAATAGCTCCATTTTATTTTTGGGAAGCCGCATATCATACCCGTTCGCAACAACATTTATATTAAAATATGGGTTGTATGCATTGAATGTAGCTTCATCCATTTCAAGGTATTTTGCAATTACTTCAGCAACATACTTACCATTGATATTTACTACTACAGTATTAGCCAGATCTTCTTCACTTAGTTTTTGAATATTCATTAGAGGAATTAACTCATCAGTTGCTTCAAGTACATATTGAGTAGCAATAAACTTCTTTACGTGCATTCTTGATTCAGCAGGCAGGTAATACTGAAGCTTCCAAAAATCGGTGCTGTTGCTTTTTTTGATTGCATAATCCACACGTGAAGCGCCACCATTATATGCGGCAATTACCAGCAACCAGTCATTGAAGTAATCGTATAAACTTTTAAGATATTTTGCTGCAGCTTGAGTGCTTTTTACCAGGTTCCTCCTATCGTCTCTGTGACGGTTGATTGTGAGTCCCATTAGTCTACCGGTAGATGCCATAAACTGCCATGGTCCTACAGCTCCTTTATGAGAAATTGCTGAATTGGACAACTCAGATTCAATTACAGCCAGGTATTTTAAATTAGTAGGAAGCTCATATTTTAATAAAATATTATCAATAAGATCGAATTGAGTGGCATATTTAATTTTGATTTTTTCCAGCTTTTTTTCATTTTTTTGTTGATAGGCCTGAACAAAAGCGATTGACATTGGATGCAACTCTTTAAACATCTTCTCCCGAAGTGTTATAGTCTTTTTCAGGTTTATATTCTTGGCTGCTTCTTTTTCTTTTGCCAGTATAACAATACTTTCTGCTGACGGAATATTGCCGGCATCAGCCACTATTATACCTGAATTAGAGGAAGTTGAAGCAATAATTGTATCAGTTCCCGGCAGTTTATTAAGTTCATTCCCAAAACCATTCAATACAGGTAATTGAAAAGATCCTAAAAAAATTAATGCTGCACAACCAAAGCTATTAGCGATCATCTTAAACATATAACTCAATTTTTTGGTTTGCCCCCCATTTGCAATAATGATTCCAAAAAGAGAGGGTACAAAATAATTGGTTGATACACAGGGATTACCGAATTCTTAATTCTTTGTGAAGGTCTTTTACTATGAATATTGGGGAAAGACAAATGTAATTTGCGAAAATCTATCCTCATAGCAATTAGCCAAAATTATGCCATGATTAATGGTAAAAAACCTATTTATTCACATTAAAATAAGACATAGTGTCGCAGAGTCGGAAGTGTTGACAGGTGATTTTATATAATTAATAGGGTTTTGAAGTAGGTGAAATGGAATGAAAAATGTTTACCTCCATTTCAGCACTAATTCGCTTTAAAGCTATTGCCATTTGATTTTCAACTGTCTTTACAGAAATATTGAGCAATATTGCGACTTCTTTGTATTTCAAACCTTCTTCCCTAGTAAGCTTAAAAATCATTTTACATTTAGGAGGAAGTTTTTGAATTGCTTTTTGGATTTTATGAATCATCTCAGTGGTGATCATTAATTCTTCTGGGTTTAATACTACACTGTTCAATTCTACCAAATATTCATCAACTGAAATGTGATGTAATATACTTTGCTTTTTAAGATAATTGAGAGCAGTATTGCGGGTACTGGTAAAAAGGTAAAGTTTAAGGTTGGTTACATTTTCTAGTGAAGTTCGTTTCTCCCAAATTTTAACAAAGACATCGGATACCACTTCTTCGGCTAACTGTCTTGATTTAAGGAATGAAAATGCAAACTGGTGAAGCGAATTGTAGAAATGTAAAAACAATTCGTTGTAAGCCTGTTGGTCGCTAAAACAGGAGATACGTTGTTGCCATATTTTTAATCGATCATCCTTCATGGAGCTCATTCACACTGAAAAACTTAAGTAATAAAATTAAAATTCTTTTTGATAGGAGTGGATAATTGATGGATTTGCTGCATAAATTTTAGAAAAATTCATTTTATATTCAGTAAAAATGATGTGTATTCGTCTTTTTTTCTACCTTCGCACTCCTCTTAAATGAGGGATCAGTTTAATAGTTCTTTTTTAAATAGTATATGATTTACATGGACCCTTAGCTCAGCCGGTTAGAGCATCTGACTCATAATCAGAGGGTCGCTGGTTCGAGCCCAGCAGGGTCCACAAAAGGGCGCCCCGATTTCGATCGGGGCAGGGTCCACAAAAAGGGTCGCCCCGATTTCGATCGGGGCAGGGTCCACAAAAGTTTCTGAGGCGTCAAAGAATATTAATATCTTCCTGTACTATTATTAAATTTCAAAAGAATTACTGCATTAATGTATTACCCCGCTTTAACCTTTTATTAACCTGTTGCAGGATACATTTGTCACTCAATTAAAATTATGAAGCATTTCTTATTGATTTTTTCCTTTATTACTGCTGGTTTCTACGGTTTTGCTCAAAATAATAAAGATACTTTGTCTTCATCCACTGAAAAAAAGAATTGGGGTAAAGAACAGCTTTCAGGACGTTCGGCAGATCATTTTATGCTTCAGCTTGGTTATAACGGATGGGCCGGAGAAACTGGATTGATAAAGACTAAAGGGCTTAGCAGGACATTCAATATATATTTCATGTTTGATTTTCCTTTTAAATCAAACCCTCATTTTAGTGCAGCAGCCGGTGTTGGTTTGGGAACAGATAATATGTATTTTAAGCAAACTAAAATTGACTTAACAAAGTCTCCACTAACCTTCGATAATGATACGATCAATTCTTATAAGAAATATAAGTTGTCAACTGGATTTCTTGAAGTTCCTGTTGAATTAAGGTATGCAGCAAATCCAACGAATTTTAATAAATCATTTAAGGTGGCATTAGGAATGAAGGTAGGAACTATGATTGATGCACATACTAAAGCAAAAGTTTCTTCTGACGGTAATAGAAATGGTGGATATACACTTAAGGTAAGAGACAGAAGAAATTTTAACAGTACACGTCTTGCTGCTACTTTGAGGGTAGGTTATGGTGTATTTTCTGTCTTTGGCACATATCAGATAAATAATTTTGTAAAAGAAGGTTATGGGCCAAACGTAAGGCCCTACACAATTGGCCTGTGTATTAGCGGACTATAATATTTTATACAGTAAGAGTTCAGCAATCATCTTTCCTTTCAGTATCTCCCAATACACTCCCTTTTGTATTTGGGAAAATTTACCTTTGCGTTTCAAAATTTATTAGTATTGATTGAAAAGAAAAATAAGTTTACAGGAGAAGAAAAGGCGATTCTTGTAGGGTTGGTATATCAACAGCAAACGGAACAACAGTTAAAGGAATTTCTCGCTGAGCTTGCATTCCTATCTGAAACAGCAGGTGCAAAAGCTGTAAAAAGTTTTTATCAAAAACTACCGCATCCGGATAGTAAGACTTTCATTGGTAAAGGTAAACTTGAAGAAATTAGTACATATATCCGTGAGAAAGGAGATATTGATGTTGTGATTTTTGATGATGAACTAACGGGTGCCCAGATCTCAAATATTGAAAAAACGCTTGGAGTAAAAACTATTGACCGGAGCGATCTGATTCTTGATATTTTTGCTCGAAGAGCTAAAACTGCTCAGGCAAAGGCCCAGGTAGAGCTTGCCCAATACCAGTATATTCTGCCACGACTTCGGGGTATGTGGAAACATCTTGAGCGACTCGGGGGTGGTATTGGCACAAGAGGCCCGGGAGAAACTGAAATTGAAACAGACAGGCGTATTGTAAGAGATAAAATTGCATTATTACGAAAAAAACTTACTGAAATTGATAAACAGGCATTTACTCAAAGAAAAGAACGAGGGGAATTTATTAGGGTTGCATTAGTTGGATATACCAATGTAGGTAAGTCAACTATTATGAACCTGCTAAGTAAAAGCCAGGTCTTTGCTGAAAATAAACTTTTTGCAACATTGGATACTACAACACGCAAAGTGGTTTTTGATAACACTCCGTTCCTGCTGAGTGATACTGTGGGATTTATCAGAAAACTACCGCATCATCTTGTAGAAAGTTTTAAAAGTACATTGGATGAAGTAAAGGAGAGCGATATTCTGCTCCATGTAGTAGATGTTTCCCACCCCCAATATGAAGAACAAATGATGGTTGTAAACAAAACATTGCAGGAACTGAACTGCCATGACAAACCAGTTATTACCATATTTAATAAAATTGATCTTTATATTAAAAATACTTTTGACGAATGGCTGGACAATGAAATCAGGAATCAGTTGATGGATGACTTAAAGCAAAGATGGATAAATGAAACAGGAGGCAATTGTGTTTTTATTTCTGCAACAGAGAAACAAAATATTGCGGAATTGAGAAATGCCATTGCTGAAAAGATAAGATCACTTTACCGAATTAGATATCCATATAAGACTGATTTTTTTTATTGAACATTATCATATGAAAAAGATTGGACTTATTTCAGATACGCATGGATATTTTGATGAAAAGATTATACAGCATTTTAAAAGTTGTGATGAAATATGGCATGCCGGTGATTTTGGTTCATATGAAGTTGTGGAGCAATTAAAGTCAATAAAACCTTTACGTGGCGTGTATGGAAATATTGACGGTAATGATATCAAAGCAGAATTCGGTGAAAAGTTATTTTTTGAAATTGAAGATGTTCGGGTTTTTATTCAGCATATTGGGGGTTACCCCGGACATTATGCCCCTGGTGTAAAAGATACAATAATATCTCATAAAATCAACCTTTTCATAAGTGGGCATTCTCATATATTAAAAATAATTTACGATAATGCATTACAATGCCTGCATATCAACCCAGGTGCAGCCGGTAAGCAGGGATGGCAAAAAGTACGATCCCTTATTCGATTGGTAATTGACGGCAATGCAATAAAAGATTGTGAGATAATAGAACTCGGCAAACGGTAATTACAATTTTTTACCGGCAGAATAATTATTAATATCTGTAGGTAAAAATATATTTATGCCTGCTCAGGTTCAGGTGACTTGTCAAAAGTTAATACGGGGATTTTTGATGAGTAAGAAATTATCTTATTGGTTAACTTATTCCATAATCCAGGCATACGAAACTCTTTTTTAGACTGGCCCAGTATAAGGTCTGCATTTATTCTGCTCGAAAAAATGAGTGTGCTTTTTGCGAGGTTTTTACCTTCAAGCAAAAAACATTGTACAGGAATAGTGGAAACACTTTGAAGTAGTTCTAATGTTTTATCTACTATATTCGACTCACACTTGCTTACTTCGTGTCTCAGTGACACAAGATAAATAGTAGACTTAAAAGATCGCGCAAGCATTGCGGCAAGCTTAACTCGTTCAACGGGAATGTCATTGTGCAGAGGTAAAACGATTTTTTTGAAATGACTAACAAGTCCGCTTGATCGAACAGCAAGAATAGGAATATTTATTTTCTTCGCAAGCAGGCTTATTGAGATGGATGAGATTATTCTTTCGAGTAAATTGAACTTTGACAAGCCTGTTACTACCATATCCATATTATATGTTTCTATATACTTTCTAAGTTCTTTTTGCGGATAACCCTGCAAAAGACTGATTTCAATTTGACCTTTACCACACAATTGATTTTTATATATTGCTTTTAATGCAGATAATTTTTCTCTGCCGGCCTGCATATCTATATGTGAAGCATAGGGCGTATAATTGCTGATATCAATATTGATTAATGGGAATACAGGCTTAAAAACCACGTGGACGAGGTGAATATTGCAATTAAAATTATTAGCCAGTTCAATTGCTTTGGCAATTGCCCATTTGTTTTTGCCGGTAAAATCCACCGGAACAAGAATATTGTACAACTCGTTTTGCATAGTTATATGGTTTGATGGTTTTAAATAAAATATTCTCAGGGAGCAGGATTTTTCCGGACATTTAATTTAAGCAATTTTCAGCAAGGATTCAAATGATTTTTCCTTAATTGATCTATATGCAATTTTAGTTAATAGCTCATCTTTGCTGCAAAAAGCTACTCCCTTTCCGGCATGAGCCATAATACACCTGTCGTCAATATCTTCTCCAACCGCAATACAATTTTTAAGGGGTACATTATATTTTTCGCAAGCATACTGTAGTGCATTTGTTTTGCAGTATGAATGCCCGCAGATACTTTCGGGAGAAGCAAAAAAATAGGAGGGAAGATTTACTTCACCGGTTGCTTTTCCCTCAAAGAATTCAAGCTGATTAGCATAAGTAAAATCCGCACCAATATTTTGCCCTACATAATTTGTGATAAGCATATAGCTATGACTTATAATGCCAACTATATATTTTTTGTTTTTCAATTGCTGAACAACTGAGTGGATATCCTGTATTTTTTTTAAACTTGCTGCCACATGCAGCAATTCGTCCATAGTTTTTCCTCTCAGTAAGAGTCCTATCCTTTTGGTTAAAATGATTTGATCTTTTTCATTATACCGCAGATCATTTAATTCACGGACAAACCCAAACTTATCAGCACATGAATCAATAAACCTGCCATTGAATATCGTATTGTCTAAATCAAAAATGATCATCTTATTATAATCAGACAGATTTTCTTTAAGGGTATTGTGCATTTCCCTCTGAATGGTTTCAATTGATGTAATATCTTCAATTGTAGTTGATTCATCTTTTTGCACACCCAGCGCTTTCGAAATGATAGCCCGGGATACTTCCTTACTCATTTTCCCGAGACCTTCCCAGGGTTTGCTTTTGTTTTCAATATAACCGATTTCCACTTCAACTATACGTGCTTTCATAAGATACATATCAATCAGAATACCAATGTCTACACCGTAGTCATTAAAAAAATTGATCTTGTTAAATAACTGTTTTCTGCCTGCTATCATACCGCTGAGTGGTTGCGAAAAGCTTGCCAGTCCGGGATAATATATGCTAAGAAGTGGTTTGGCAACCAGTTCTGTTATTCTTCCGGCATTTCGGCTGAAGCTAGCTTTAACAAAATCAGCATCGTTATTGAGTATGGGTTGGCAAAGTTGATGTATGGTATCTTCAGGGTAAGGATCAATGTCTGCATCAAGAAATACAATTATTTCATTGGATGCATTTTGTATTCCGTCTTTCATGGATATTCCTTTACCACGAACCTTGCTTTGAATAACTTTTGCCCCTGATGATGCTGCTACTGTTGCTGTTTGATCTTCCGAATTATCATCTACAACGATTACTTCATTTACGAAACTATGCTTTCGGCAAAAGTTAACCACATTTGCGATTGTACTTTCTTCATTCAATGCCGGTATGATGACTGTAACCATTTTCCATGAACTTTTGTTAGATAAATTACACTATCATATTTATGATGCTTTGAGTAAAGTAAATTTTAATTAAACGATTGGGTTCGTGGATATTAAAAAAAAATCCCGAAAGAGTCTTCGGGATTTAAAGATTATAAAATAATTATTATCTCTTAATACTCATTATTGTAATCTCTCTTGTTGTATCCGCCACGGTCACGATCGCGGTATCCACCGCCACCGCCTTTATTGTAACCGCCACCGCCACCGAAGTTCCTTTTCTTAAATCCGCCGCCACCGCCGGATTTTGCAGGTCTTTCCTGAGCTTCATTGATAACAATTTTTCTACCCATTAATTCCTTATCGTAAAGACTGCTAAGAGCATTTTGTGCTTCGGTATCATTTTCCATTTCTACAAAGCCAAAACCCTTACTTCTTCCGGTCTCCCGGTCTTTAACGATTTTCAGTGAGTTAACGGTTCCGTACTGTTCAAAGAGATTTCTAAGGTCGTCCTCTGTCATTGTCCAGGAGAGGTTGCCTACATACAGATTCATTGTAACAAATTTAAATAAGTGAAAATTGAAAAAATAGTAATGAAAACATAGTTGCTACAATGATCTTGGAACCGGAGGTTAGCCGTTAAACCAGCCAGTATAGGAACTAATGGGCATTACTTCAAATGTGAAGGTAGTATTTTCTAAAGTAATAGCATACAAATCGTGCTATATTTATTAATTTACCCGATTTAGGTAATTGTAAACAAATAATAGCTAAAAAAGGAAGGTCTTTGAACCCCTTCCTTTTTTTAATAATTCTTTCATTTTATTCGGCTACCACTTCAAAGGTTACTTCGGTTTCGTTTCCATTGCCAAAGTCAATTTTGGCTTTGTGGGTACCCAATTCTTTTACTTCTTCAAGAATATGAATACGCCTGCGGTCTATCTCATAACCTTTCTGGTCCCGGATGGCTCTGGCAATTTGCACAGTAGTTACACTTCCAAATATTTTGCCTGAAGTACCGGTTTTAGCGCCAATGTTAAGTGGGCTTTCGTTCAGTTTACTGATTACCTGGTTAATTTCAGCCATCAACTTCTCTTCTTTCTTCTTCAGTTGTTTCAGCTTTTCTTCCAGTTGCTTAAGATTTGATGGAGAAGCTTCTATTGCAAACTTTTGAGGAATAAGAAAATTGCGGGCATAACCACTTTTTACTTTAACCTTTTCGTTGGCTGAACCTAAATTATCTACGTCTTTTATTAAGATTACTTCCATGATTGCCCTCCTACTTTAAAAGATCAGTTACATAAGGTAATAGCGCCATTTGACGTGCCTTTTTTATAGCATCTGATACTTTGCGCTGATATTTCAAAGAATTTCCACTGATACGACGGGGTAACATTTTACCCTGTTCATTCAGAAATTTCTTTAAAAACTCAACATCTTTATAGTCAATGTATTTGATGCCATACTTCTTAAAGCGGCAGAATTTTTTCCTTGGCTTTTCAGTTTTGATAGCCGTCAGGTATTTAATTTCATTAGCTTTTGCCATGTTATTCTGCCTCCGCTTTTTCGTTTTTGTAACTTACGCCACTATTCTTTCTGGCATTGTAGGCGACGGCGTATTTGTCTAACCTTGTTACCATGTGACGTAATACCTGCTCGTCACGAAGCAATTGAATCTTCAAAGTTTCATTGAAGCTGGATGGCGCTGTAAATTCCACAACCCAGTAAATACCAGTGGTTTTTTTCTGGATGGGATACGCCAGTGATTTCAACCCCCAGGGGTTTGAATGCACGATCTCGCCGCCTGCTTCGGCTACAAGATCAGTGTATTTTTTCTGAGCAGTTTTGAATTCATCTTCGCTCAGAACAGGGGTAAAAATCACCATCAATTCATAATTGTTCATTACCCTGAATTTTGGTTTAAAAAAATATGGGGTGCAAAGGTAGGTGTTTGAATTAAGAAAATAAAAGATTTAAAAGAGAATATCAACCCGGTTTCAAAATATACTGAATGTATTTTGTCAACCTGTCATAATTAGATCTAATGGCATTTTATTTGTCCGGCTTGATTACACATTATAATATTTACATACATAATTAAAAATTGTTATGCAAAAAGGAAACATTCGTGTACAAACGGAAAATATCTTTCCAATAATTAAAAAATTTCTATATAGCGAGCATGATATCTTTTTAAGGGAACTGGTTAGTAATGCTGTAGATGCAACTCAAAAGCTTAAAACCCTTTCATCAATTGGTGAAGCCAAAGGGGAATTGGGTGAATTGAAGATTGACATAAGGTTGGATGCAGAGGCTAAAACACTTACAATTTCAGATCGCGGAGTTGGGATGACTGAGGACGAAGTAGATAAATATCTTAACCAGGTGGCATTCAGCGGAGCAGAAGAGTTTTTGCAGAAATATAAGGGACAAAACGATGCTAATATTATCGGTCATTTCGGTCTGGGGTTTTATTCTTCTTTCATGGTAAGTGACAGGGTTGAAGTAATAACCAAATCTTATCAGTCAGATAAAAATGCTGTGAAATGGGAATGTGACGGAAGCCCGGCATTTACTCTGGAAACTGCTGAAAGAGCAGAGAGGGGAACAGATATTGTGTTGCATATAAATGAAGAAAGTCAGGAGTTTTTAGAGGCAGGAAGAATAAGACAAATACTTGAAAAATTTTGTCGTTTTCTGCCTGTTCCTATATTCTTTGAAGAAAAACAAATCAATAATACTACTCCTGCATGGACTAAGAAACCATCTGAGCTGACTACTGAAGATTATCAGAATTTTTATAAAGAGTTGTATCCGTTTAATGAGACTCCACTTTTCTGGATTCATCTCAATGTGGATTATCCTTTCAACCTTACAGGTATACTATATTTTCCCAGGATTAAACAGAGTTATGAAATACAAAAGGATAAAATCCAGCTTTACAGCAACCAGGTATTTGTAACTGAGGAAGTAAAAGATATTGTACCCGAGTTTTTAATACTGTTACAGGGGGTGATTGACTCACCTGATATTCCATTAAATGTAAGCCGTAGTTATCTGCAGGGCGACCCTAATGTAAAAAAGATAAACAATCATATCACTAAAAAAGTAGCAGATAAGCTGGAAGAAATTTTCAATAAAGAGAGGAAAGAATTTGAAGAAAAATGGGAGCATATCGGACTTTTTGTGAAGTATGGAATGATGACTGATGATAAGTTTCTGGAGCGGGCAAACAAGTTTCACATATTTGAAGATGTAGAGGATGGTAAATTCTATACTCTTGAAGAATATCGCACTGCAGCAGGGGCTTTGCAAGTGAATAAAGATGGTAAACTGGTGATTTTATACACTACCAACCCAGTTCAGCAGGACGCCTATATTAAGCAGGCAAAAGCAAAAGGATATATTATAGTGAAAATGGAAACTATTGTAGATGCTGCTTTCATAAACCAGGTTGAACATAAATGGGAGAATGTACATTTCACCAGGGTTGATGCAGATATTACCGATAATCTTATTGATAAACAGGAAGGCGGAGAAACCGTTCTCAATAAAGAAGAAGAAGAAAAATTAAAAGGATTATTTGATCTTAAAATACCGGAAATAAATATGACTGTGGAAGTAAAAGGGTTAAGTCCGGATACCCCTCCTGTTGTAGCTACTAGACCAGAGTTTATGCGTCGTATGAAAGATATGGCTGCCGTAGGTGGAGGGATGGCGGCATTTTATGCCAATATGCCCGATGAAGTGCTGTTAACAGTTAATGGGAACCACCCGATCTTTCAAAATATACTGAGTGAAAATGATGAAGATAAGCAGGGTAAATTTATTCATAATCTTGCAGATCTTGCTTTGCTTTCACAGGGGCTTTTACGAGGGAATAATCTTACTGAGTTTATTAATCGAAGCGTTGAATTAATGGGAGACGGAAAGAAAAGCAGGATTATTCTTGAATCATAAAGGGAATTTATTTCAGATTATATAATGCCTGGTATATACCGGGCATTTTTTTTGATTTATACTGAATCTTTATTTATACTAAATTCCTTTTTAAGTATTACGCCATCCAGCCATTTCAGCTTTCTTTTTCGGTAAATCGGTTCATATTCAAATTCAAAGAAAACTTCAATGTGCTTTGGACTTGCATAGAGAAAATAAATGTCTCTTGGATGGAGTTCAAATGAGTCTTCTACTTTTTTAAGAAAATTTCTGATTGTTGTATCGTCAAACGGATTGAACATGAAAAACACTGATTCATTGGTGTGTATTGTATAGTCTGCTACATTTTCACAAAATACTTTGAATTGTACTGATGGAAATATTCGGTTGAGATTGCGCATATTTTCTTCAGCAGCCTTGCAGAGTTCTTCTGCAAAGTCAACACCCCGGATAGTAGTAAAACCATAGTGTGCTGCAACCGCCATAGCACGCCCTTTGCCGCAACCCAGATCAGTGAATGTGTTGTTCTCTTCTATTTCGGTTATACGTTGAAGTAATGCTTCAAGTATGTAATAATTGACTGCTTCATAACGGGATGACCTGGAAATGTCTCCGTTACGGATTGAAAGCCTGCCAAGTTCTGAAGGAAATGATGTATTGAGCCTGTACTTTTTCTCACCACGTATTTCATGAAATAAAATAAATAATGCTAAACGCAGGTTCCAGTTTATGGCAAAATACCAGAATAATTTTATATAGTCAATCCATTTGCTCAATTATCACTTATTCTAAAATCAATCACTTTGATTTGAAGGCTTTTTTCTCCGTTCCATTCGTTTTCATCAATTGTAAAAACGATATCAATGTTTTTCTTTTGCATTAACAAAGGGAATTTCCCTGCCATCTGAAATCCAATTCCAGTAATAGTTGAATTTCCCTGCCGAAGCGAAAACCTTATATGCTGTTCTTTCACAATTCGTGAGTAGCCGGTATCTGCCAGGTTTTTGCAAATAAATACAGGACGCAGGTTATCGGGGCCAAAAGGTTCCATTTGGCAAATGATATTGTAAAAACTGGATTTAATATCTGTGATATTCAATTCGGCATCAATAGTAATTAACGGGATGAGTTGCTGTGGGTCTATTGTCGACCGTACTACTTCTTCAAATCTCATGGTGAAAGGCGCTACCTGCTCCGGCAGCATTGTCATTCCCGCAGCAGCAAAATGTCCGCCATAACCTAATAAATATTCCCTGCATTCATGTACTGCTTCATAAAGATTGAAACCGGGTACACTCCTGGCGCTTCCTGCAACAATTTCTCCGCTTTGTGTAAGTACTACAGTAGGGCGATAGTATTTTTCAATCAACCTTGATGCTACAATTCCTACAACCCCTTTGTGCCACCCGGGCTGGTATACTACAGTAGAATATCGTTTCACCAATTCGGGGTTATTATCTATGATGCTTAAAGCCTGCTCTGTAATGCTGCTGTCAGCTTCTTTTCTGTCATCATTATCATTGTGGAGCAATCCGGCAAGTACAAGCGCTTTTTCATAATCCTGTTCAATGAATAGTTGTACCGCTTTTTTTGCATCGTCCATACGTCCTGCAGCATTTACCCGAGGAGCTATCACAAATACTAGGGTATTTACATGAATTATGCCTTTCTGAAAACCACTTAACTGTATAAGCGCTTTTATACCGGCAGAAGGATTTTCGTTTGCCTGCTTAATGCCATAATATGCAAGAATTCTGTTTTCACCGGTTATAGGAACGATATCTGCTGCAATCGCAGTAGCGACAAGATCAAGGTAACTGATGTATGTTGTCTCCGATAGCCCAAGCCGGTTGGCAAGTGCAGAAATTAATTTGAAACCGATTCCGCATCCACACAATTCTTTATAGGGGTAATGGCAATCTGGCTGTTTGGGATTTAGGATTGCAACTGCTTTTGGAAGATCTTTGTCGGGCAGATGATGGTCGCAAATGATAAAATCTATATTTAGTGTCCTTGCATAATCTACCAGGGACGTTGATTTTATTCCGCAATCCAATGAAACAATAAGCGCTACATCATTTTCATAGGCAAAATCAATTCCTTGTTTTGAAACACCATATCCTTCACGGTAACGATGGGGAACGTAGTAGTAAACATTTTGCGGGTTATATATTTTTTGAAGGAACTGAAACATAATAGCAACAGCAGTAGTACCGTCAACATCGTAGTCACCGAAAACCAGAATTTTTTCATTTTTTCTAAAAGCATCGGTTAATCTAGCGACAGCTTTATCCATATCTTTCATCTGCAAAGGATCATGAAGATCGGTAAGCTGAGGGCGAAAGAATGCTTTAGCTGTTCCGTAAGTATCTATGCCTCTTTGTGCAAGTATACTGCAAAGAACGGGATGGATTTTTAATTGTTCAGCTAAATGTTTAGCTTTCTCTGCCGGAGTTTCACGAATTGTCCATCGTTTTTCCATCCCGAATCTGGTTAGTGTTTACGGTTTGTAGTATAATTTACTAATTCTTCGAGCGCCTGTCTTGTATCGGAATCAGGGAATTCGCGTAATAATTTTATAGCTTTTTCCCTATATTCATTCATTTTTCCTATACTATATTGTATACCACCTGCTTCTTTTACCTTCTCAATCACATAATTTACGCGTTCTTTAATTCGGTTTTGATTTTTAAGGATATAAATTAGTTCACGGCGTTGGGAGGAGTTGATATTATTGAGTGTATAAATCAAAGGCAGCGTCAGCTTTTTTTCTTTAATATCATTTCCTGTTGGTTTACCTATTGCGTCTGTCCCATAATCAAACAAGTCATCTTTTATTTGAAATGCAATACCAGTCCATTCTCCAAACTGCCTTAGTTTTTCAGTTAAAACCTCATTTTCTGATCCCGACCAGGCGCCTACTGCACAGGCAGAAGCTAAAAGCGAAGCTGTTTTTGCTTTAATGATTTCAAAATAAATTGATTCATCGAGGTTTAATCCTCTTGCCTTTTCTATCTGCAAGAGTTCTCCTTCGCTCATTTTACGGACTGCATCAGATAAAATTTGTAAAATCCTGTAATCACCACCATCAAGTGAAAGTAAAAGCCCTTTGCTTAACAGATAATCACCTACTAAAACGGAAACTTTTGATTTCCAGAGAGCATAAGTAGAAAAAAAACCTCTTCTTTCGTATGCCTCATCTACAACATCGTCGTGTACAAGACTTGCGGTATGTACAAGTTCTACTAATGAAGCTGCACGGTAAGTAGTATCTGTAATTCCCCCACTTAATTTTGCTGAGAGTAATACAAACATTGGTCTTATTTGTTTACCCTTTCTCTTAACTATATATTGCATTATTCTGTCGAGCAGGGGTACATTACTTTTGACGGACGCTTTGAATTTGGTCTCAAAAATGTTTAATTCTTCAGATATTATTTTCCCGGCTAAATTCATTTTTATAAAATATATGGTAATAACCTCCTGTTTATCAGTAAAGGAAACCCCAAATTCAATGCAAGATACCAGCGTAATTTTATTATTTTAAAAAATTTGGTAATTAATACTCAATTGATACTTTTGCATATCCTTCACCCTAGAAATTCCGTATTACTCACTTTATATTATCAAAATTATGGCAGTTAAAAGGTTTTTATTATTCATGGGTTTTTTTGCTTTGCTTAACTCATGTTTGTTTGCCCAGGAAACCACCACTACTGGTAGTTATGATTGGAGAGATTCTTCATTAATCCCTTCAAAAAGACTGGCACAGCATAATGAATTTCTGAACAACCAGTACAATTATCCTGCAAAACCCAGGAACCAATGGGAAGTAGGTGTTAAAGTGGGTACCTTCAATATTCTTGGAGATGTTCATTCCCAGTTCCCTACACCGGGATTTGGTATACATGTGAGAAAAGCATTAGGCTACCTGTTTTCATTACGTGGTGAGTACATTTACGGAATGGCAAGCGGTGTTAACTGGAAAAGAAGAACAAATGGTTATGCCCAACATTGGTTGGACGCTGGTTACTTACCTAGTGCTTCAGGCGTTTTTGACAATTATAAATCAAAAGTACAGGATCTGTCTCTTCAAGGCGTTATTACACTTAACAATATCCGGTTTCATAAATCGAAGACTGGGGTATTAATATATGGACTTGCTGGTATTGGAGCCACATTCTATGATACAAAAGTAAACGTCACTACCGGCGCAGGTGCACCATACAACTTTGGATCTATTACGAACAGCAATGTTTACAAGGATAGAAGGCAAACTATAAAAGATGTAAAAAATTTATTGAAAGCTGGTAGCTATAATGTAGAAGCTGAGAATGATGGTGATGCTCGTAGCAAACTTTTTGGAAAAACCCTTCGTTTCTCCAGAACTTTTGGCGTTGGGCTGGCATTTAAATTAAGTGACAAACTTAATATTGCAATTGAAGACAGGCTTACCATCGTGAAAGATGATCTTCTTGATGGTGTTCGGTATCAAAATGCAAGCGGTCATATATTAACTCCGGATTACGACCTTTATAATATGGCCAGTATTGGTCTGAATATTAATTTAGGTTCTAAAGCCGTTCAGCCTCTCTGGTGGATTAATCCGCTCGACTATGCATATAGTGAGTTGAATTCTCCCAAGCACATGAAGATACCCAAACCAGTTTTGGATGATGCAGATGGCGATGGTGTACCTGATCAGTTTGATATGGAACCCAATACCCCTGCAGGCGCTGCTGTTGACAGCCATGGTGTAAGCAGGGATACAGACGGAGATGGTGTTCCTGATTACAAAGACAAAGAATTGATTACTCCAACTATTTGTCAACCGGTAGATGCTGATGGTGTTGGTAAGTGCCCATGTCCTGATCAGTCGTGCTTTGAAGGATATATGATGAAAAAAGGCGGAGCAGGGGATTGTGGAATTGGTGATTTACCCAGTATTTCATTCAATCAGAAGACATTTAAGCTTACCAAAGATGCAGAAGCTGTACTTGTCAATGTTGCAGACAGGTTGCGTCAGAATCCAAATTGCCATGTAGTTGTAACCAGCTATACTTGCGAACCTTCCAAATCTTCACAACAGCTAAGTTGGGATAGGGTAAATGCAGTAATAAATTACCTGGTTGAGAAACAGGGTATTAGTTCTGATCGCCTCATCTTTAAATATGGAGAAACAGGTGGAGATTGCAATACTGTAGATTTGAGAGCAGCTGAAACAGGTGATGAAGGTCCTAATACAGTACCTGCACCTCATCCTAACCTCAGAAGAAGAGGATAATAATTTAATCAAACGACACTTTTTATAAAAGCAAACTCTATATTTTTAGAGTTTGCTTTTTTTATAAATCCCTTAACGCTCTGCTAAATCCTATAAGATTATTTTTATTTTCTTAAACTATGTTTTAAAACAGCTATTTTTGCCCGCCTTTTATGAGAGTAACCAGATTATTGTTGATTCTTTTTGTTTCAGTTTTTGCTTTTACATCATGTTCCAAATTTGCTAAAGTGATGAAAAGCAAGGACTATGAGTATAAGCTCCGGATGGCAGACCAATATTTTGTAAAAGGAAAATATCGGTTTGCCCAGCAATTATATGAAGATCTTTTCCCGGTATACAAGGGATCTAATAAGTTTGAGGATATTCATTATAAATTTGCATACTGCGCATATAATTTAAAGGATTACCTAAGTGCGGAAAACCTGTTCAAAAGCTTTATTGAATACTTTCCAAACAGCGCTAAGGCTGAAGAAGTAGACTTTATGCGTGCTTATTGCTTCTACAAACAGTCTCCGCGACCTGAACTTGATCAAAGCAATACTGTTAAAGCGATGGGGCAAATGCAGACATTTATCAATACACATCCGGGATCCGAGCGAAATAAGGAAGCACAGGAAATTATTTCAAAATGTTATAGTAAATTGATTGCCAAGGATTACGCAAGTGCAGAGTTGTACTATAATCTGGGTCAATACCGGGCTTCCGCTGTTTCATTCACAACATTACTAACCAGTTATCCGGATGCACCTAATGCAGATGAGTTTAAGTTATGGGTGGTGAAATCTTATTATAAGTATGCTACCCTAAGTGTACTGGATAAACAGCCTGAACGCTATCAGCAGGTGGTAGATGAAGTACATGATTTTCAGGACAGATTTCCTGACAGTAAACTAATGAAAGAAGCAGAACGTTACTTAACTTTGTCGCAAAATCATCTAAAAACCATTTCTCAATGAGCAGATTAAGAAAACAATGGGGTGCAAATACTACAGCTAATGTGGTTGAGACCAAGAATGTAGTTGATATTAAAGCTAAAACCGGAAATTTGTATGAATCTATTTCCATTATAGCCAAAAGAGCTAACCAGATAAATATTGCGCTCAAGGAAGAATTGCATAATAAACTTGAGGAATTTGCAAGTCATACCGATAGTCTTGAGGAAATTCATGAAAATAAAGAGCAAATTGAAATTTCAAAGGCATATGAAAAAATGCCCAACCCGGCTTTGCTGGCTACACAAGAATTTCTTGATGATAAAATTTATTTCAGAAAAGGAGACAACGATCTTTTCAGCTAATCGTCTGTTAAAAGAATTGATAAGGATACCTTATTTGTTGCGGCAATATTTACATTGCCGCATTTTGTATTTTTATAGATGAGATTGTATTAATTCAAAATTTTGACTCTCAATTGCTGCAATGCTTCAGGGGAAAAAAATATTATTGGGAATTACGGGTAGTATAGCTGCGTATAAATCGATTTTATTGACAAGATTACTCGTAAAAGCAGGCGCCGAAGTAAAAATTGTAATGACTCCGGCAGCGAAAGATTTTGTTACACCACTCACACTTTCCACGCTTTCAAAGAATGAAGTACTTGTTGATATATATAAAAATGATTCCTGGGCAAATCATGTAATGCTTGGCAGATGGGCTGATTGTATGGTAATTGCACCGGTAAGTTGCAATACCATTGCCAAGATGGCAACCGGATTTTGCGATAATCTTTTGATGTCTGTTTATCTATCAGCTACCTGTCCGGTTATGCTGGCACCAGCCATGGATGAAGATATGTGGAAACATAAAGCCACTAGGCTAAATATAGAAACCTTAAAATTACGGGGGAATATACTGCTTCCTGTTGAAAATGGCGAACTTGCCAGTGGTTTGATTGGCGAAGGGCGAATGGCTGAACCAGAAGCAATAGTTGGATATTTGAACAATTATTTTGCTCACAGAAATACATTAATTGGTAAAAAAGCATTGGTAACTGCAGGTCCAACTTACGAGCAAATTGATCCTGTTCGATTTATTGGTAATTATTCTTCCGGGAAAATGGGAGTGGCTATTGCGAGGGAACTAAAAAATAGAGGAGCAGACGTTACTTTGATTTTGGGACCAACTCAAACAACTTTTTCGTTTGAAGGATTATCGGTTGTGCATATACATAATGCAGAGGAAATGCTGAATGCATGTATCTCTATTTTTGATACAATGGATTTTATGATTATGGCAGCAGCGGTAGCAGATTACAAACCTGCAGTAGTTGCAAACCAGAAAATTAAAAAGAATGATGGAATATTGACACTGGACTTACAGAAAACTACTGATATTTTGAAGCACCTGGGAGGCAAAAAGAAAGACAACCAGGTATTGGTAGGTTTTGCACTGGAAACGAATAATGAAAGGGAGAATGCGATAAGTAAGCTAAAGCAAAAAAATGCAGATATAATAGTGCTCAATTCATTAAAGGATGAAACTGCAGGTTTTGGTAAAGATACCAATAAGGTTACTGTTTTCAGCAGGGAGGGTAATGAAAAGGCATTTGAAACTAAATCTAAGGAAAATGTTGCCAGAGATATTGTGGACTATATAATTGAATACCAAAATGCGTAGAATTTTTTTATTGATAGTTACACTATTTATGTTTTCCTCCGGCTATTCGCAGGAATTGAATGCGAAAGTTACTGTTATGTCGGGTCAAATAAGAAGTACAGTTGATAAGAAAGTATTTCAAACACTTCAGACAGCATTGATGAATTTTCTGAATAATCGTAAATGGACGCAGGATGCATTTCAGCAACAGGAAAAAATTGTCTGCAATTTTTTGTTGAATCTTACAAAGGAGGTAGAGCCAAATGTATATGGTGCTGTACTTACCATACAGGCAGGACGGCCTATATATAACAGCTCGTATATGTCACCAATTGTCAATTTTCAGGATAATGAAGTTACTTTTAAATACATCGAATTTCAGCAATTGGATTTTAATGAGAATAGTGTTTCCGGTACTGATCCGCTTGTTGCAAATCTTACAGCAGTCTTTGCTTATTATGTGTACATAATTCTTGGGTTAGATTACGATTCGTTTGCCCCAAGAGGAGGGGACCAGTATTTTAAGAAAGCAGAACGTATTGTAACGAGCGCCCCTGATGGCAGGAATATAAGTGGCTGGAAGGCCTTTGACGGACAAAAAAACAGGTATTGGCTCGCAGAAAATTTTACCAATAATAAATATACTCTGCTCCATGATGTATATTTTACCTATTACAGACAGGGGATGGATAAAATGTATGAGAATGAAAATGAGGCACGACCGCAAATAGTAAATGCTTTGAATGCACTGAATACTATTAATACCGATAATCCAAACCTAATGGGGGTACAATTTTTCTTTCTTGGCAAATCTGATGAACTTGCAAAGATCTTTAAGAAGTCACCACCCCAGGAAAAATCTCGGGCTTCAGAACTCTTGCAACGTTTAGATATTTCGAATGCAGAGCGATATAAACAGGAACTAAAATGAGAAATGTTTGGTTGCTAATTTGTCTTTTAGTTTTTGCATGCAGGCAAAACGATGAGATACCACCTTCAGTAATTCCTCCTGAAGAAATGGAGAAAATATTATTCGAGGCAAATATGGCAGAGGAATTCGTTAACAGTTATATATTGAAAGATCTTTCAAAGAATAAGGAAACTGAAATGAAACGGGAATATGAGAAAATTTTTTATCTGCATAATGTTACTGAGCAGCAGTTTAAGAAAAGCTATGATTTTTACAGATCTCATCCCGAAATATATAAATCGCTGATGGATGCCCTTGATGCTAAGGCTCAAAGAAAACGTAGCGATATATACTCAATGGGTGCATTTGAATCTCAATAATTAAAGTTGCGGTTTATTTAAACTATAAAACACTAAAGTATGTTTACCAGTAAAGAAGAGCTCAAACTTAACTATGGTATTGATATGGAGATAGGAAAGTTTTTTGTTGACAGAAAAGTTCCGGAAAATAATCTTTACTGGAAAAACAGGTTGCTATATATAAACCCTATGCCTGGTTATCTTTTTATTCCTGCCTATACTGATATTGCATATCGCCTCGGTATTCCCAAAGCTCATTTGCTTAATGAGGATCATATACGCTTAATGGAAAACATTATGCATAGTATTGCGAAGCAGGAATTTGATTCCCTTCCCCAGGAACAGCATGTCAGAGAGTGCCTAGAAATTACTCGCCCGGTTTGCAGAAATGAACAACTGATGAGTCAATTACAACGATATTTTGAAGGAGAGCGTGAAATAGATGGTATTTCTTTTGGAATGCCTTATCAGGCGCTAAACCGGGTAGATACCTATATGTTTACGCTTTGTTTTTTTGAATTTGATGACAACACCAAAAAGAGACTCATTGATGGCTGGCATGCTTTAATGGGCTTTTATCTTATTACAGATGATCTTGACGATATCTCGGACGACATT
>JBDHYJ010000012.1:0-69917 GCA_039811345.1 Chitinophagaceae bacterium | reverse complement strand
CAGTATATTTTTTGGAAGAATCCAAAACACAAATTAACTTTGCCGCCGTTCATGATAAAAATGATAAAACATACAAAGACCTCAAAGAAACAGTTCCTGCAGGGGAAGGGTTGACGGGTGTATTGTATGACCAAATATATTCAAAGCCTTTCCGGATACGGGAAGGCTTTTTGATTAACAAAAGCATATCAAAAACAAAAAAAACAAACAAAAGATGAAAGTTGCAGTAGTAGGAGCTACTGGGTTAGTTGGCTCCAAAATGTTACAGGTTCTCGCCGAAAGAAATTTCCCCGTTACAGAACTCCTTCCCGTTGCCTCAGAAAAATCAGTGGGTAAAGAGGTTACTTTCCGGGATAAAAAATATAAAGTAATCAGTATTGCTGATGCTATTGCCGCTAAACCTGATGTAGCCATATTTTCAGCGGGAGGAGGCACTTCCCTTGAAGCTGCTCCAAAGTTTGCTGCTGCAGGTATTACCGTTATAGATAATTCCTCAGCCTGGAGAATGGACCCTTCAAAAAAACTCATCGTACCGGAGATAAATGCTGATGCACTGACTAAAGACGATAAAATAATTGCCAACCCTAATTGCTCCACTATTCAAATGGTAGTTGCACTGAACCCACTGCATAAAAAATACCGTATAAAAAGAATTGTAGTAAGTACCTACCAGAGTGTAACGGGGACTGGTGTGAAAGCAGTAGATCAAATGTTTGGTGAAAGGAAAAAAGAATTAAACGGTGGCGAAGGTAACTACCCGATGGCATACAAATACCCGATTGATCTGAATGTAATTCCCCAGATAGATGTGTTTCTTGATAACGGCTATACTAAGGAAGAAATGAAAATGGTGAATGAAACAAAAAAGATTATGCGTGATGATTCCATACGCGTAACTGCAACTACCGTCAGGATTCCGGTTGTTGGTGGGCATAGCGAAAGCGTAAATGTAGAATTTGAACAAGATTTCAACCTGGATGAAGTAAAGCAAATTCTTGAAAAAGCTCCAGGTGTAGTAGTTACAGATGATCCTGCCAATGCTATATATCCCATGCCGAAAGATGCACATGAAAAAGATGAAGTATTTGTAGGCAGGTTGAGGCGTGATGAAACCCAGCCCAAAACACTTAATATGTGGATTGTAAGCGACAACCTTCGCAAAGGTGCCGCAACCAATGCAGTGCAGATTGCAGAATATCTTCTGGAAAAAGAAATGATTTAGTTTAGTTGTAAATAGCGCAACCGGTATCATAGGTTGCGCTATCTTCTACCAGAAGAATTCTTTTTCAAACAGCCATGCCTGTGGTTCAGGTTTCGCATATGTAAGCCCAAACTGATCTATACTCTGCGACTTAATATGCTGTATTGCTTCTTCAATTGAGTCGGTCAGCAATACCAGGTCAAGATCTGGTGGTGAAATAGTTCCCGCTTCTTTTAATGTTTCTATGTATTCCATTAGCTTTTGATGGAATTTTTTGCAAAAAATAATGATAGGGAAAGATTCAATAACCCGGGTTTGTATAAGTGTAAGCGATTCAAAAAACTCATCAAGTGTCCCAAATCCGCCAGGCATTACTACAAAAGCGTAAGAGTATTTTGTCAATAAAGTTTTCCGTACAAAAAAATAGCGGATATTGACCCACCTGTCAAGGTAGGGATTAGGATTTTGTTCGTGAGGTAAAATAATATTACATCCCACTGACTTACCACCTACATCCTTAGCTCCACGGTTTGCAGCTTCCATTATACCCGGCCCACCCCCGGTCATTATAGTAAAACCAAGTTTTGCAATTTCTCCGGCAAGTTTTCGGGTAAGAGCATAATACTCATGATCTTCTTTAAAACGGGCCGATCCAAAAATGGTAACACAGGGTCCTACAAAATGCAATGCCCTAAATCCCCGGATAAATTCTCTGATAACCTTAAGAGTAAATTTAAATTCTTCCCAGCGGGATTGCGGACCTTCTAAGAACTTTATTTCTGACTTTGAAACTTTTGTCATAACGTTGATACTATTATCATCCAAACCTACCTGATTTTTTTTGATTCAGTCAACAACACTTTAAGACAATATGTCATTGTCTAATCACTGAATTATAACTATTTGATAATCAAATAACATCAATAAAAAACCGCAGTTAGGATCATTAAAAAATACAGGTTTTAGAAGTCCATATGAAATGGCATTTGTTTTGACAAATCATAATAGTAAAAACAGAAAGGTTATGAAGGTAAAAGTTGAAGAAAGAATTATAGTTCCAAAAGAAGTGATAGTAGGTGATCCCGATGCTAAAGTACTTATAGTGGAATATGGCGATTATGAAAGTCAGGAAACAGCCAAAATACACAAGGTTATTGTTGAGATACTCGAAGCATTCAAAGGAAAAGTAAAATACAATTTCAGGCATTTTCCCATGACAAAAATTCACCAGCGTTCATTTAAAGCTGCCGAAGCTGCAATTGGTGCCGCCCAGGAAGGAAAATTCTGGGAAATGCACAATATACTACTTCAGCATCAACGTAATCTTGGAACCACAAGCCTCAAAGAATATGCCCGGGAAGCTGGTGTTACCACTAAGCATTTTCTGGATGACCTGATGAATTCAAAATTTGGATGGTATGTTCGGGACGATCAGAGCCAGGCAGTAGATGCCGGTGTTACGGGAGCTCCTGCTATTTTCATCAATGGGGAACGATTTGATGGTAAACCTACTTTTCAGCATTTATCGGCTGCAATTTCAACCGCATTAAAAAGCCGGAAGAAGGTATCGCAAAGGGCGTGAAGAAAGAGATAGTTGTAAATAATTCCTTTAAAAAATAAAGAGGGCTCAATATAAAATATATGTGCCCTCTTTTTATTTAACTGATTAAATTTTTTATTTATCCCACCAAACTTTACTCTTAAGTGTTCTGTCTTTGGGTGTATTGGTATTGTATCTTACTTCTTTGCTCGGATAAATTAAAGCACGAGGTATAATACCCTGGGTAACATTTCCGCTGGCAGGAGTAATTGCCGGAATACCGGTTCTTCTCCAATCAGTCCAGCTTTCAGATCTCAAAAACAAAGCGATGTATTTTTGAGTCATAATATCTTCTAAAGTAATATCTGCAGCTGTTTTTGCAACTGTAGCAGCATAAGCATCATTTCCTACAGTATAATTCAAATTTGCTTTTACCGCATCATTATATGCTGCTGCCGCTGCGTCTTTGTCTCCCTTTTGAAACTGGGCTTCAGCTTCAATAAACTTCAGTTCATAAAATGTCATTAGCGGTACAGAAGAGTTGGGCGAACCATAAAAACTCCCCAATTGAGTATCATCATCACCATCATAATATTCAGCTACTCTCGGGTCATTTGCATCCTTCATTATTGTTTGCAAATATCCATCATAAGTAATATCACCTCTTTGATCGTTAAACTGGAATGTTGGGTTTTCGGAGTTTACACTGGATGCACTGAATGGAATAAAAGCATTATCATCATTGCTGCCAAAAGCATCAGGAATTTCATTAATTACCGAATCATAATAAGCAGGATCAACTTTTGTAAGATGAATAAAGCAACGTGCTTTTAATGCATGGGCAAACTTTAACCATTTATCCATATCGCCAGAGTAAATATAATCATCAACCCCTGGTACATTTGCCCCAGCATCCCCTGCCTCAATCTCAGCAATACCGGCATTAAGCAAATCAAATATTTGTTTATAAATTGATTCCTGTGAATCAAATGCTGCATTCTTGCTTTCATTCCCTTTAAATGCATCTGTATATGGCACATCTCCCCATAAATCAGTTGTCCGCTGCAACAGGTTGGCCATAGTTATTTGTCCAACAGCATGGTAATAATTCTGATCCAACTCTTCGGCTTTGGCTATCAAATCGTATGTATTATTCATTAAGCCCCCATAAAATCCAAAGCTCCACATATTGTCAACATCGTCCGGTGATATATTATATATACCGGCAGAAAAAGATTGATTGGCAGCTCCGGTTATCTGTTGCATGAAAATAGAAGGAAACCTGGATTCATCCCCACCATATTCGTAACCGGAAGAAAGTAAGATTGGGGCCAGCATCAAAGAAGGAGTGGGATCTTTAAGCTGGGTAGGATCATCATTTATGCCTTCATAAAAGAAATCCTTTTTGCAAGAAAATAGTGTGAGTACCACTAAAATTAAACTTGCTGTACAAATTTTATTATTAATATATTTCATTATTGTAAATTTTAAAAAATCAGAAAAAATTATCAAAATATGCCTAACTAAAACCGAAGTTTAAGATTCATACCAAACGATGAAGTTCCAGGCATGTTAAAATAATCCATTCCCTGAGCGCTTGTTGCTCCAGTCAAACTTGTTTCAGGATCAATTCCTTTATATGGAGTCCATACAATTATATTTCTTACAAAAGCGCCCAAAGAAGCTCCTTTGAGAAATCTTCTTCCTTTTAATACAGAAGAAAAATCATACGAAACACTGGCTTCTCTTAATTTCACATATGAAGCATCCTCTATAAATGCCTCATTCAGATTGCCAAATCCTCCGCCATTAGCCAGATACCAATCTTCACTCAGAGGAACAGCAGTTTTATTTACAGCCCCCGGCCCGTCTACTTCATTGCCGTTACCATCATAGTGTACAAGTTTGCCTACATCATTTAAATGCCCCAACACTCCTTCAAACAAATGCATTTGTCCCCTGTTGTTTGCATTATCTGATGTTCCAATTGCAGTTAACGAACCTCTTGTTCCATTCCACATCACACCACCTTGTTTCCAGTCGAAGAGTGCATACAAAGAAAGTCCTTTATATGTAAATGTATTTCCAAATCCAAGCAGGAATTTTGGATTGGTATTGCCAAGAAATTTTTGAATGGCTGGCGCTATTGGGTAATACTGTGCATCACCAGGGGCATCTTCTACAACTATATTTCCTTGTGCATCTCTTTCATAACCATAACCAAATACTGAAGCAGCTCCATATCCGGCTATCTGCGAAATTGTTGTACCGGTAAAACCATTTAGGTCTATTTGTTCAACACCATCAGCAAGCTTTAATATTTTATTTTTATAGCTGCTGTAATTTATAAACGCATCCCACCTAAAACTTTTTGACAATACAGGTGTTGCTGTAAACTGGAGTTCGATTCCTTTAGTCTCTATAGAACCCGAGTTGATAACCTGAGACATATATCCTGTTGTAGATGCCAATGGAGCAGTTACTATTAAATCCTGACCTTTGGAATAATAAACAGTAGCATCCAGACCTAACCTGTTCCTAAAAAATTGCAGATCTAAACCAGCTTCATAAGAAGTTGTTTTTTCCGGTTTCAAATTTGGATTTCCCAACATTGTAACTCTACCAAAACCGGCAACACCGTCATTAGGATAAGTTATACCTGAGGTATATCCATCAGAAAATGTAGACTTAGAATAATAGCTACTTAATGCAAAAGCCGGTGCATCTTTACCTACCTGAGCTGCCGATAATCTTAATTTACCGTAATTAAGCACACCATTCTGCATTCCCCCCAACCGGGTAAATACAAAACCTAAATTGGCCGATGGATAAAAAAACGATCTCTTATCAGCAGGTAAAGTTGACGACCAGTCATTTCTGCCTGTTATTTCAAGAAATAAAATTGAAGCATAATCAAAATTCAGGTCAAAATATACAGCAGATCTCCTGTAGGGAGTAACAAAATTGGATGATTTTATCACGGTAGCATTGTCCATATTATTATAGTCGGAAGCTACCAATCCATCACCTTGAGTATATAATTCATTTAACTTGTTACTATGCAGATTTTGACCAATTTTACCGTCAAACTTAAAGTTTTCAGAAAACTTCTTTGAATATGACAAAATAAGGTCTGAGTTTAAGCTCTTGTAGGTATATCGGTCATAGAAAATACGTCCGCCACCATAAGCACTTGATCCTATATCGTAATACTGCTCGCGGTTATCCTGATAAATATCTGTACCTAAACGATACAGAGCACTAAACCCTGCTCCAATATTGTAATCAAGTTGGACATTACCTATAATCCTGTCAAGGTCGGTTGTGTAAGGGGTTTTGTTTATTGTCCAGTATGGATTATCATAAATAGCTACGGCGCCATTAAACCTGTATGCTCTTTGTAATCCCGCATAGTCAGAACCAACCGGAAACATATATGCTTTTGGATCTTCGGCATTTGTTGCACCGTTAGAATTATCAAAATTTATAGGTGTTCTGGTAAGTCCAAGCATTATACCCGACAGATTGCTTCCGTTTTGAGGCTGTGTGCTATTACTCCTGGTATAATTGATGTTTGTAGATACCTTTATTTTTTCTGATATTTTCAACGACCCGGCAAAACTTAAAGAATTTCTCTGAAAAAATTGTGTAGGAACAACTGAGTTCTGATACAGATTAGTATATCCCATTCTGTAAGTAGCAATTTCATTGCCTCCTGAAAATGAGATGGAATTAGTAAAAGATGGAGCAGTTCTGAAAAAATTCCTCATATTATCATAAGGAGTAAAGGGGATTTTTGCCCTTGGGTCAGATTTACCCACCAACTCACCATGGATATCAAAATCATTTGGAACGCCAGTCCACATCAGGGTATCAGCTTTTGCTCCCCAGGAATAACGATTGGATGAAGGGAATGTCCCAATTGAGCCTCCTGACCCTTTTACCCATTGATTTTGTATACCCGGATATCTGTTTACTTTATCAAAAGATACTGTTGAATTAAATTCAACCTGAATTTTACCGGCTTTACCGCTTTTTGTAGTAATAATTATAGCACCATTAGCAGCACCAATACCGTATAAGGCGGCAGCTGCAGGCCCTTTTAATACGGTAATACTTTCAATATCATTGGGATTGATATCGGCGCCCCTGTTAGTATTGGTTGCACCAAATAATACATTATTTGTTCCATCGGAAGGGTCACCTGAATAGTTTTGTCCATTATCAACAGGCACCCCATCAATTACAAACAAAGGTTGATTGTCTCCTGTAATAGAGTTGGCACCACGCAACTGGATATAAGAAGCACCACCCGGAGTTCCGGTAGAAGAAGTAATTTGAACGCCTGCAATCTTGCCGGATAGCGCCCTGAGCGCATCCGTCTGAGATGCTTTTTCTATTGCATCAGAGTTAATAGATTGTGCCGCATAAGCTAAGTCATTACGGTTTCTTTTTACTCCCAATGCAGTAATAACTACTTCCTGAAGATTGGCAGATGACACCAGGCTTATTGCTATCGCTGAACGGTTGCCTACTGCTATATCCTGCGATTCGAAACCGGCAGCACTAATGGTAAGTATTGCTTTAGGGTTTACAACAATACTAAAATTACCATTCTGATCGGCGGCGACACCTGTATTTTCGCCTTTGATTTTAATAGTTGCATAAGGGATAGGGCTCCCGTCAGTGTTTGTTACCTGACCGGTAACGGTTTTGTTTTGCGAGTAAGCTGATACAATGCATAGTATCAGCACTGCAAAGAGTGATACAAGTTTTCTCATGTTTATTTTTTTAGAAATGAAGCACCAAATATAAAAAGAATTACAAAAAACAATTTTTTGTTAAACTTCTTACCTGATTCATAATAAAGACAAATTGCAGTTAAAATCTGCTGCTTATCACCGGTATTGCAAGAATTAGGGATAAAACTAATGAGGATACTTTCGAAAAATTGTTTGGAATTTGATAATTAAAAAAAATCAGGGATTACCCCTGATTTTTTTTATTCAATATCTGCATCACAAAACAAGTCTCTAACTTTATCTGCTACCCCCTGCCCACCAAACATTCTCAGTATATACATAAGAGCCATCTCCGTAAGCATCTTTAACAACAGGATTTGCAGACACATCTGAATTTCCATAGGTAAATCTTAATGGAAACTTATTAGATGCATTTAATGGATTTTGAAGGCCAATTAATCCATCCTCACCCAAAGCTTTCAATCTCCTGTAATCATTGAAAAACTCTGTAGCTTCTCCGGAAGCGCCATAGAATCCAAGATATTTTTGCAACATGGTTTCTTTCAATGGATCTGTATCAAACCTGGAAGCCACTTCATTATCAAAATAGT
The DNA here is from genome assembly GCA_039811345.1 of Chitinophagaceae bacterium. Lineage (GTDB taxonomy): Bacteria > Bacteroidota > Bacteroidia > Chitinophagales > Chitinophagaceae > Agriterribacter. The sequence continues at coordinate 61,823 of JBDHYJ010000012.1, read as the reverse complement.
CCACAGCCACATCTTCTGATAAATCAATAGATGCGCCTAGATCATATGAATCGTTTGTAGAATTTAAAGAGCGTTCCAAATTGGCAAATGAATAAACAACTGCTTCCTTTAAAGCATCTTTAGCATCTTCCAATTGGCCAAGTCTTACGAGTGCTTCTGCCTTTAAAAACATTAACTCATGATAGCTTAACAGCAAAGTAGGTGCTGTTGTCGCATATTCTGCCATCGAAATAGGATAAACGTATTGCTGCTGAACAGGGTCTCCATTAGGAGCCGATAAATCCAGCACATCAGTTAGGTTAAGCTGCTCAAAATCATAATTCATAAAAGCCTGTTCACCCCTGGGATCATTTAGCGCCTGAAATTTTTCAATCAGACTTTTACTTGCCCCGAGACCGTCCCTTGCATTTGAATATCCAAATAAAGGGTTTATATTACTATTACCATCATAGTGGTCAAAAATCATTTCTTCAGAAGGATCGGCAAATGATTTGCTTATATAATCTAAAATATTAGTCATATCTGCATCTACATCGGCAGATTTCTTCAAAGTATGCATCAAATACCTTGCTTTTAACCCATATGCAGCTTTTTTCCATAAAGCTTTATTTCCTCCATATATCAGGTCCTGCGTACTAATTGGTCCACTACCGGCTCCATCTGTTCCACCTAATAAATCAATTGCATCATCCAGCAATGATTGAATCTGAGGATATAAATCAGACTGTTTATCAATTTTAGGTTGCAAAATAACTGGTGCTCCGTTTTCATCAATAACACCTGATTCACTATAAGGCACATCACCAAAGAAATCAGTCAATACACCTAAATTATATGCCAGCAAAACTTTCGCGATACCACAAGATACATCATTACCCTCTTCAGACCCACCTTCAGAAGTTTTTGCAACTGCTATTTTAAGCGCCTTAATATTCGCATAAATATTGTTCCATACGTTGTTGTAAGTTGTAGCCTGTGTAGGTTCCCCAACACGTATTTCTGCACTATAGGTTTGCCCGTAAACACCTACTTCATGCTCAAGATATACAGAAGAATATAAAGAAACATCACCACCAACTACTGAAAAAGCAGTGGAAGTCATCATATCCGTTAAAATAAACTTTGCCTGTACATCCGAAGGATTGTTTGGGTTCGCATTTACCTTGTCTAATTCTTTTTTAGAACAAGATGAAATCAATACAACAGATGCGGCAAGTACAAACAGGTTGACAATTTTTAATTGTTTCATCATCTTATATTTTAAAAGTGCGTTTGTTAAAATTGAATGTTTATACCAATACCCATACTCTTGGTTTGAGGTAAGGTGAATCTTTCGAATGAACCGGCCATATTGGTATTCCCCTGGCTTGATTCAGGATCCAGATAAGGAGAGTTAGTCCATACCAGCAGGTTTCTAACAAAGAAATTAACTCCCAATCCAAAGTTTGCCTTCTGAATAGCCTGAATCCGAAGTGCAATTTCTCTCATCTTTATAAATGAACTATTTACAATACTGCTTTCATCAATATCATTGATATTTTGGAAATAAGCCTGAATATTCTTATATCCGGATACTACAATATCATTGGGTTTATTATCTTCTTTTACAGCTCCTTCAAATATTACAGCATCCTTAATCCTTGCTTCTTCACTTTCTTTGCTTACTCCATATAAATTAAGCAAACCCGTAGTACCACTATACATCTGACCTCCCTGTTTCCAATCCATTACTGCAGTTAACGTAAACATTTTATATTTTAATCTTGTATTTGCACCTAAGATAAAGTCTGGAGCCGCAACGCCTATTACTCCCGGCGCTCCGGCAATAGGAATACCATCATCTCCTACAACTACCTTACCTTCATTATTTCTCTTGTATCCCACACCATATATTACAGGAAATTTGTCTCCAATACCAGCTCTTACCTGAGGTGTGACAAATCCGCCAAGGAAGATACTTTCTACCCCGGGTGCCAGTTTATCTACATAGTTGTCAATTTTTGAAAAGTTTGCACCAATGCTCCATTCTAATGCTGGTTTCCGTATCACATTAATATTAAGCGTTGCCTCATGAGCATTGGTATGAATTTGTCCACCATTAGTTCTTAGAGAACTTGCACCAGTTGATCCCGGAAGTGGCACACTAAAAATCTGATCTTTTACATTCTGTCGTGAATATGTATAACTCAGTTCTATTAAGCCACTGAAAAAGTTAAGATCAGTACCTATTTCATATGATGTAGTGTTTTGTGGTTTTAGATTAGGGTCATACAATACATTATTAGGAATATAAGCTTTCACACCATTAATTGGATATAAAATTGGAGTACCAGAATAAAATCCTCCGCCGTAGCTTGGTACAGTATAAAAGTTTTGACGATAAGTACCGGCCTGACCAACCTGGGCAATAGAAAATCTCAGTTTACCATAATTCAGGAATGAACTATTATTTAATCCCTTTAACTCTGTAAATACAAAGGACAAAGAAGCAGATGGATAAAAGAATTTCCTGTTGTTGCTTGGCATTGTAGAAACTATATCCTGACGACCGGTTAAGCTCAGATAAATCATTTGCTGATACGATAATGATAAATTGGCAAAATTTCCAATAGTGCGATAACGATAGGACGATTCAGATGCATCCTTACTGCCTGTATTGTCCATGTGATTCCATCCTGGAAATGCAAAGCTGGAACCATATGCCCATATATATTTTGTATTAGTATTGGAAACTTCATTACCAACAAGAAGATCTACATCAAAATCGGAGTTAATATTCCATTTTAAATCACCTGTTAATAATGAATTCAAAGTGGTATTTGTATAGGAATACTCTGTTATGTCACCGTTATTATTAGTACCTCGTGTTGGAGATCCATAACTCCATATATCCTGGTAATTTGTAGTATATACATCGGTGCCAATCTGGTATTTTACATTCAACTTCATACTACCCGACAAATCAGTAGAATAGGTTACATTAGTATTTCCAAAAAAGCGGTTTGTTTTTTCAATAAAAGTATTGTGTTCCATACCCCAATATGGATTTACAAATGAACCACCACGATATCCGGTAGGTTTATAAATATTACCTTCATAATGATCAGGTATTCCTTTAAGATCATAGCTAACAGGGGCAGGATAGACTGTAGCAATAATTCCATCATTTGCAGAAGGAGCTTTATCAATATCAGAGTTTATAAAATTACCGTTGAATGATGCTCTGAAATGGTTTGACAATCTTGTTTCGCCGGCAATTTTTGCATTATATCTGTTCATCCCTGTATGTGGTACTATACCTTTTTGATTTGTACTTCCCAATGTTACAGCATACGAACCTCTGTCTGTTGCATTTAAAATACTAATAGAGTTATTAAATATAGTACCGGTATTGAAGAATTCTCTTATATTGTTATGGATTGCAGGGGTTGCCCATGGATCGAGACCAGCCTGTGCACGTTGGGGAACATAGTATTGACCCGGGTGCATTCCATCTGCATCAGTATATTTATTAGCTGTTTCTCCACCGTATGATGGACTTTTAGGCAGATCAGAAAGTTTAGGTCCATAAGACATTGAGGCTGTAGGGCTATAACTCCCGGCAGTTCCCTGTGCATAAGTATTTTGTAATTCAGGATAACGAGAAAGCCGGTCAAAGCTTATACTTGAATTAAAACTTATAACAGGTTTGCCTTTAGCTGCACCTCTCCCACTTTTTGTAGTTATTACTACAACACCATTTGAGGCTCTGATACCATATAAGGCTGAAGCAGCTTGACCTTTCAATACCTCTATACTTGCAATATCATTGGGATCAATATCTACAGCTCGATTGGCAAAATCAGTTCCTGTTACGCTATTACCCGTACTTAAATCAGCTTCTGAAGCAATTGGCATTCCGTCAACTACATACAAAGGTGTATTGTTGCCGGTAAAAGAACGTGCTCCACGAATAGTAATTAAAGCCGAGGCTCCGGGCATACCACTTGAAGGTGTGATTTGCACTCCGGAAACTTTACCCTGTAGTGCTCCTGCCAAACTTGTATTTGCAGCTTCAACTAATTGATCACCTTTAACACCCTGTGCAGCGTAACCCAGGCTTCTTTTTTGTCGTGAAACACCAAGAGCTGTTACAACAACTTCCTGCAGTGTAGATGATGGAACTAATATTACAGAAATATCTGATTGCCCGTCAACAACAATATCTTTGTTAATAAACCCGACGGCACTTATTGTGAGGGTGCTTTTATTTCCTACAGAAATGACAAAGCGTCCATCGATATCTGCAGCTACCCCTGTAGAAGTGCCTTTCTCTTTAATACTGGCATAAGGTATTGGGCCTCCCTTATCATCCAAAACCTGACCTGTAACGGACTTAGTCTGAGATCGTGCTAATAATGAACATACAGTTACTAATATTAGCATTAGTACAGTTTTTCTCATGTTTGTTAAATTTTTAAAGCTCCAAAGATATAAAGAAATGTTAATCCTGAATTCATTTAAAGACTTTAGATGAACCCCAAGATTTTAACCTGAGACAAGCTATAGTAAAGCATTGCTGCATAAAAACAACCAACCAGATATAATTATCCCATTGATTTTTTTAATCCTTTTAGATAAAAAATTGATAGCCTGACAGTTACACTAACAATCGTTAGCATTTAAAAAATTAAAATTCCCATCCTGTTCCACTAGTCTAACCGATTACTCTTATTCTTTTTCATCAACATCAGCAACACCGGCAACAACACAAGATTGGTAATTGTAGCGGAGAGCAGGGTGAGGGAGGTAAGCCAACCCAGCGCCTGGGTGCCCCCAAAACCGCTAAACATGAAAATACTAAATCCGGCTATAAGTACTAATGACGTATAGATAATACTTATACCCGTATGGTGAATGGTTTGCAGAACTGTGGGCTGAATCATATTGTTATTTGCAGGTAATTGCTGTCGGTAGGTAACAAGAAACCGTATGGTTACATCAATGGCTATTCCCAGAGCTATACCAAAAATTAAAACAGTAGAGGGCTTGAGGGGCACACCCGCCCAACCCATAATACCGGCCGTTAGCATTAGTGGTATAATATTGGGGATTAAAGAGCAAATTAAAATTCGCAGAGATTTGAACAGGTAGAGCATACATAGTGAAATGAGCAAAAATGCCCATAGTATACTATCTCTCAACCCGTGTATAATGAACCGGCTTCCTTCGAGGAATGTAATACTTGTGCCGGTAAACTCCACGTTGTACCGTGTTGAGTCAAAAAGCTGGTCAGACCTTTTTTTAATATCAGCCAAGATAAAGGGCAACCTTTTACTTCCTACATCTGCCATATTCACACTTATTCTTGTTTTTTGTCGGCTGCTGTCCATAAAAGCATTCATTAATTGCCGGAAGGTATTAGTGTTAGCGGAAGGATCGCCGGTATCTTTTCTTACCTTCAAATAATCTCCTACAAATGCACCGTCAAAAGTATTGGGCATTGCATAATTATTGCTGTCTCCATCATAAAAGGCCTGCTTGGCAAATTTCAATCCTTCAGCAAGCGACAGCGGTCTTGCCATCTCCTTTTTTGAAGCAATATACTGAGACAGGGAATCTATTTTTGAAAATGTATTTAGCGCTTTCAATCCGCTAAGTCCATATTTCTTTTTAGTATCAACAATAATTTCTAGCGGCATAATGCCTTTAAAATTGGTCTCAAAATATTTTAGATCAATATATATTTTATCTGTTTGTGGAATATCGTCCACCATATGTCCTACAGATTTTAACCGCATCATACCCATTACGGCAAAAACTATAGCTAACCCGGTAATGATATAAATAGTTTTGGTATGATTGAATACCCATTTTTCCACGCGGGTAAGCACAGCATCCAGCCACCTGCTTTCTAGGTATTTGACATGTCTTATCTTAGGTGCAGGCAAATAACTCAGCACGGCAGGAATGATACCAAGCGATATAAAGAAAATTGCAAAAATGCTTATGCCGGCTACTACGCCAAATTCTTTCAGAATTGCACTTTTGGTAAATGCAAATACGGCAAACCCTATAGCAGCGGATATATTACAGAACAGAGTGATAATACCCATGCGGTTGACCATTTCTACCAGTGCAGCATGTTTATCTTTTGTATCAATCCAGGCTGTATGATATTTATTAAGAAAATAGACACAGTTAGGGATTCCGATGACAACAATAAGGGGTGGTACAAGTGCAGTGAGCAAACTGATATTATAGTGAAATAAATGCATGATGCCCATGCTCCATATTACACCAATAATTACCACGCTTAGCGAAAGCAGGGTTGCACTCAGCGACCTGAAAAAAATAATCAGAATGATAGCAGATATCAAAACAGAACCTAACAAAAACCATCGCATCTCCTTTTCCACCTTTATTGCCATATTAGTGCGGATAAGCGGGAGCCCGCTGATATGCATCTCTACTTTGTGCTTTTGTCCAAAACTATAGGTGAGGTCTTCAATTGCAGCTATCACTTTTTCTCGCCCCTTGCTGCCTAAAACTTCCTTGTTGATCTTTACAGCAATTAAATAAGCTTTTGTATCAGGATTGTACAACAAGCCTTTATAAAAAGGTAGGGAATAAAAAATATTAACCGCACTATCCAACTGTTGCTGTGACCATGTAGAAGACTGTGAAAAAAGAGGGATTACTTTTAACTTCTCAGTACTGTCGTCTTTCACCAGGTCAATGGCGTTTGCCACACTCAGCACACCTTCTACTTTATCTACTTTTTTAAGGTCATTACATAAAGTCGCAAAATCTTCAAATACACTCTTCGTAAAAAGATCAGTTTTGGTAAAACCAATCACCAGTGTATTACCATCATCGCCAAACTGCTGCTTAAAGGCAAGGTATTTTTTATAAAGCGGATTATCTACCGGAATTGTCCGTACAAACTCGTAGCTGATGGTTACCTGCCTCCCGTGATATAACATAAATGCAGTAGAAAGGGCTACTACGATCAGTAATGCAAGCCTGTATTTTAAAACAAATTGTCCGATCTTTTTCCACATAGCGATATCCGGGGATTAGATTTTTTAAGAAAGTGCAAAGAAACTTATTTTGAACCGCTTTGAGAAGTTTAAACTTACAGCAATGTATTTTGCTATATTTTTTTCAGGGTTCCTGCACGACAAACAGATATTTTAACGAACTTGTTTACTCTATTTACAAGGTAATAAAGGACTTAAAAATTAGACTTAAATAAATAACAAATGAACTTTTTAATTAAACTTATTGTAACCGCAGCCGTAGCATTTGCACTATCAAATGTGCTGAAAGGAATTCATATTGATACTTATTGGACTGCACTGGTATTTGCATTAGTGCTTGCCCTGGCAAATGTTATTTTGAAGCCCATTTTGATCATTCTCACTATTCCACTAACCATTATTACCCTCGGGCTCTTTCTTTTTATCATCAATGCATTAATTGTGCTGTTGGCATCAAAGCTCGTAAACGGTATACATATAGACGGACTTTGGTGGGCGCTATTATTTGGATTGCTTCTTTCAATTGCTTCCTCGCTGTTGTTTGGCAGTAAAAAAGAATAATACGAAAGAAATACTATCTGTTATCATATCATAACCTTTACTCTGATACGTTTACTACAATAAACGTAAAGTCATCAAAGAAAGCATTAAACATTATAATAACCTGGCGTATTTCAAAAAACCTATAGGTTTGTATATGCAATTCCAGCAAAAGAACTTTACGAAACCACAGCTTGAACAAATATACCATGCCCTTCTGCTGCCCCGGATGATAGAAGAAAAAATGCTGATATTGCTAAGACAGGGGCGTATCAGCAAATGGTTTAGCGGAATCGGTCAGGAGGCTATTGCCGTAGGATCAGCATCGGCAATGCAAAGCGATGAATGGATTTTACCGTTGCATCGCAACCTGGGAGTTTTCACAACCCGTAAACTACCTTTAAGCAGGCTGTTCATGCAATGGCAGGGCTCCGCCAGGGGATATAGTAAGGGGAGGGAAAGGAGTTTCCATTTCGGCGACAGGGAACATCATATATGTGGTATGATATCTCACCTTGGTCCTCAGCTTGCAGTAGCAGATGGTATTGCCCTCGCATATAAATTAAGACAGCAGAACAAAGCAGCGCTTGTATTTTGCGGAGAAGGAGCAACCAGCGAAGGCGATTTTCATGAGGCTCTCAATGTAGCTGCGGTTTGGGGATTACCGGTTATATTTTTAGTGGAAAATAATGGCTATGGACTTAGCACACCGGTAGATGAACAATATAAATGCGATTCTATAGTTGACCGTGCCAAAGGATATGGCATGGAAGGAGTGCAGATTGATGGCAATAATATCCTTACCGTTTTTGACACCATTAAAGGTGTGCGTGAATATTGTATAGAGCGGCAAAAACCTTACCTGGTAGAATGTATTACATTTCGTATGCGGGGTCATGAAGAAGCCAGCGGCACTAAATATGTACCTGAAGAACTGCTGAAAGTTTGGGAACAGAAAGACCCGGTACATACATTTGAACACTGGTTATTGCAGGAAAATATCTTAACTACCACCGATATTGAAAGTGCAAAAACAGAATGTAAACGGTATATAGAGGAAGAATTGGAAAAGGGATTTGCACATGATGCCATTGTTCCTAATACTTACCAGGAAACAAAAGATGTATATGCCTTATGGGGGCAGGCTGATAATAAATATACCGTTCAGGTTATTAATACTGATGATGATATAACTCATTCCCCGTTCAATATTCATCAAAAAAGACTGGTGGATGCTGTGAGTGAAGCTTTGTATCAGAGTATGATACAACACGACAATCTCATACTGATGGGGCAGGACATAGCCGAATATGGTGGAGCCTTTAAAATAACTGAAGGGTTTTATAATAAATTTGGAAAAGAGCGGGTGCGTAATACGCCACTCTGTGAAAGTGCCATTATCGGCGCTGCGCTTGGGCTCAGTATTGAAGGCTACAAATCTGTAGTAGAAATGCAATTCGCCGATTTTGTGACGATGGGGTTCAATCAGATTATAAACAATCTTGCCAAAATACATTACAGGTGGGGGCAAAATGCTGATGTGGTTATACGTATGCCAACCGGTGCGGGTACAGGTGCAGGACCATTTCATTCACAAAGCAATGAAGCATGGTTTGTTCATACCCCTGGACTAAAAGTTGTATATCCTTCCACTCCACTTGATGCAAAAGGGTTATTGATTGCAGCCATTAATGATCCTAACCCCGTTTTGTTTTTTGAACACAAAGCGCTTTACCGCAGTATTGAGGGTCCGGTACCGGAAGAATTGTATGAAGTAACTATAGGTAAGGCCAAATTAGTAGAACAGGGAGAAGATATTTCTATCATTACTTATGGCGCGGGTGTATACTGGGCTATTGAATATGCCGCCCGTCATCCCCAAATTTCTTTTGACATCCTCGACCTGAGAAGCCTGCTTCCACTGGATTATGAGGCAATATCTGCTACAGTCTCAAAAACAGGAAGGATACTTGTACTGCATGAGGATACACTGACAGGAGGTATTGGTGCTGAAATAGCTGCCTGGATACAGGAACATTGTTTTTCGCAACTTGATGCCCCGGTGATGCGATGCGCTTCGCTTGATACTCCTGTTCCGTTTAATAAAGAACTGGAGAAAAATTTCCTGGCAAAATCAAGACTGGATGATTATGTGCAAAGGTTAATACAGTTCTGATCGCAAAACGATAAACGGCAAACGACAAATTCTCACTCTATCACTTTCTAACCTCTCACCTTCTCAGCTCTCACATTTTCCCTCCTTATCTTTGCATCCGATGGGACATAAAAAATTAATCAGGTTTGAAGCAATCAAAACATTCCCCAATGTATTGCAATATCCTGAAGGTATGCAGGGGAAATGGGCATCATTTTTTGGTAATGATAATCCAATAACAATTGAGTTGGCCTGTGGCAAAGGAGAATATACAGTTTCGCTTGCCCGTCAATACCCTGACAGGAATTTTATTGGTGTTGATCTGAAAGGTAACCGTATTTGGGCAGGCGCAAAAAAAGCACTTGACGAAGGATTGAAGAATGCGGCTTTTTTGCGTACCCAAATAGAATGTATTACCAATTATTTTACTGAAGGTGAAGTGAAAGATATATGGATTACCTTCCCCGATCCACAGTTGCGTATGTCAAAAGCAAAGAAAAGACTGACACATCCAAGATTTTTACGTTTATATCAAAAAATTATACAACAGGATGGCTTTGTTCATTTGAAAACCGACTCTCCCGATTTGTATAACTTCACCCTTCTGGTGACTGAATTGTACGAACTGAATGTTGCTGAGAACTACAATGACGTGTATACACAACCAGACATCCACGATGACCTGAAAATTAAAACTTACTACGAAAGCCTTGATATAGCGGGAACAAACAGGGTGCATTATCTGAAATTCAATATCGCTAAAGAAATGCCGGTTGAAAAAGACAATCGTCTGAAACTTTTACTGGCTGAAACAACAGGCAGAAAGGAACAGGCATTTTAAACAGCAATATGAAAAAGACAAAAAAACAAACAAAGGTTACAACAAAAATTCCCTTGGTAAATGCCACCAGGAAAGATTCATTTTTTGAAACCGTTTACGATGTAGTACGACTGATCCCACGTGGCAGGGCAACATCTTATGGTGCGATTGCCGCCTATATAGGTACTAAACTTTCGGCCCGGATGGTGGGCTGGGCATTGAATGGTGCAGGAACTGCCCATCCCAGTGTGCCTGCACACAGAGTAGTCAACCGCAATGGTATGCTCAGCGGCAAACATCATTTTGGTGGGCCAGATGTTATGGAAAATCTATTAAAAAAAGAAGGTATCAGGGTAAAGGATGATACTATTGTTGATTTTGAAAAAGTGTTTTGGGATCCGGCAGTTGAAATTGCTTTGTAACTTATAACTTATAGTTTAAATATGCATTTATGTCCTTTAAAGGAAAAACAGTTTTTATAACAGGGGCAAGCCGGGGAATTGGAAAAGCTATTGCACTTCGGTTAGCAGCAGATGGCGCCCAGGTAGTCATTGCTGCAAAGTCTACTGAGGAAAACCCAAAACTTGGCGGTACAATCTTTTCGGCTGCAAAAGAAGTGGTGGAGGCAGGCGGAGAGGCTTTACCTGTACAATGCGATATTCGTTTTGAAGACCAGGTTGAAGCGGCTGTTGCAAAAACAATAGAAGTTTTTGGAGGTATTGATATACTTATAAATAATGCATCTGCCATTTCACTCACTACCACCGAAAAAACAGAACCAAAGCGGTTTGACCTGATGCATGATATTAATGTGCGAGGTACTTTTTTTGTGAGTAAAGCCTGTATACCTTATCTGCGCAAAGGAAACAATCCGCATATCCTCAACCTTTCACCGCCGATCAATATGAAACCTAAATGGTTTGGCGCTCACCTCGCATATACGCTGAGTAAATATAATATGAGCATGATCGCCATGGGTTTGGCCGAAGAACTGAGAAACGATAAGATTGCAGCAAATACTCTATGGCCAAAAACTACTATAGCAACAGCCGCAGTGCAAAACCTTTTGGGCGGAGATGCTTTGATTAAGATGAGCCGTAAGCCGGAAATTATTGCCGATGCAGCTTACTATATATTATCGCGCCCTTCTTCAACCTGCACCGGTAATTTTTTTATTGATGAAGATGTACTTGCTGAAGAAGGTATATCAGATTTGGAGAAATACAGCGTTGTACCGGGTGCAAATCTCTACACCGACCTGTTTTTATAAGACCGGGGCCGGGCGAACCATCCATAATCAAATGAACTACATTAGGATGATGCGAAAAGTGAGATGCAAATGCCTCAATGACCTTCAAATCTCACACTTCAAGTCTTTCGTATATACTATAATGATTGCCCAGGATTACCAGCCTTGCTTAGCAGTTCCCGCTTTTATAGCAGCTAATGCTTTTGCTTCACCTAAAAGAGTAGTAAGTTTATTTCCCTTACCATCATGCCCCTGGGCCATATATGCACCTTTAGATGTTTTAGTAATCACTGCATCCTGAATAGGAACATTTTTCTCTTTTGTCTTTACGTTATATGCTGTTAAGGTTGTGTCTGACATAATCTCGTATTTTATTTATTAAATGAAATAATTACGATGTTGTAAACATCGAAGGTAATAATAATCCATTAGCCGGATTGCAAAATTAATTACACGTCAAGATTAGCATATTTAGCGTGCGACTCTATAAATTCTCTTCTTGGAGCCACTTCATCACCCATCAGCATACTGAATACACGATCTGCCTCGGCAGCGCTTTCAATAGTAACTCTTTTAAGAGTCCGGGTTTCAGCGTTCATAGTAGTTTGCCACAACTGTTCAGCATTCATTTCACCCAAACCTTTGTATCGTTGTACATTCACACTTTCTTCTTTTCCCCCGCCAATTTTCTCCACCAGGGCTTTTCGCTGCTCTTCACTCCAGGCATAAGCAGATTCTCTGCCTTTTTTTATCAGGTATAACGGTGGTTGTGCCAGGTACACATAGCCCTGTTCTACCAGTTCTTTCATATACCTGAAAATAAAAGTAAGAATGAGCGTAGCAATATGGCTTCCATCCACGTCGGCATCCGTCATAATAATAAGTTTATGATAGCGGAGCTTTGAGATATCCAGCGCCTTCGGATCTTCGGGAGTTCCTATTTTAACCCCAAGTGCTGTGAATATATTTCGAATTTCTTCATTGTCGTAAATCTTGTGTTCCATTGCTTTTTCTACGTTCAGTATCTTACCCCGCAATGGTAGGATTGCCTGAAAATTCCGGTCACGCCCCTGTTTAGCTGTACCACCTGCTGAATCTCCCTCAACCAGAAAAAGCTCACACTTTTCGGGGTTACGGTCAGAACAGTCGGCAAGTTTACCGGGCAAACCTCCACCGGTCAGTCCGCTCTTTCGCTGCACAAGATCTCTTGCTTTTCTTGCAGCCACTCTTGCCTGGGCAGCAAGGATCACTTTTGAAATTATTTGTTTAGCATCCTTAGGATTTTCTTCAAGATAGGTTTGCAGCACTTTACTCAAAGCCGCGTCCACCACACCCATCACTTCATTGTTGCCTAGTTTAGTTTTTGTCTGACCTTCAAATTGCGGCTCCGGAACTTTTACAGAAATAATAGCGCTCAGTCCTTCCCTGAAATCATCTCCTTCAATTTCAACTTTTGCTTTCTCAAACATTCCCTCCCGTTCGCCATAGGCTTTGAAGACTCTTGTTACTGAACGGCGAAATCCCGACACATGTGTGCCGCCTTCTATAGTGTTGATATTATTTACGTAGCTGAAAATATGCTCCTGGAAACTGGCATTGTAGGTCATTGCCACCTCTACAGATACATTACTTGCCGCATCATAAGCTTCACCATAAATTACATTGGGGAGCAGCGATTGCCTGTTGCTGTTCTTGTCGAGCATTTCGATAAACTCGGCAATTCCACCTTCGCTGTAAAAAGTTTTGGAATAAGAATTTCCCTGTTCGTCTTTTTCCCGCAGGTCGTGCAGGTTAATGGTAATTCCTTTGTTAAGATATGCCAACTCTCTGAGGCGGGCTTCCAGGATATCCTTATTATATACTGTAACACTAAATATTGAGCTATCCGGCCAAAAATGTATAGAAGTACCCGTTATATCAGTTGTGCCAATTTCTCTTACTGCATATTGAGGAATGCCGGTATGGTATTCCTGTTCAAATATCTTACCCTCGCGATGTACGGTTACATGCAACCGTGAGCTCAGGGCATTTACACAACTTACCCCAACTCCGTGTAAACCTCCGGATACCTTATAGGTATTCTTATCAAATTTACCACCGGCATGCAACACTGTCATTACTACTTCAAGCGCACTTCTTTTTTCTTTGCTCATAATACCCGTAGGTATACCGCGGCCATCATCCTTTACACTAATTGAATTATCTTCATGAATCGTTACTGTAATGTTTTTACAATATCCTGCAAGTGCTTCGTCAATTGAGTTGTCAACTACCTCATACACCAAATGGTGTAAGCCTTTACTGCTGATATCGCCGATATACATGGCAGGCCGCTTACGCACTGCCTCCAAACCTTCCAATATTTGTATACTATCTGCACCATAACCGTTTGCTGTTTGAGGAGGCGTGGATAAAGCCTGTGTGTCATTACTCATAGAATCGTTCTGCATTCACTTTTTCTGGTCAAAAAAATATTTTGCAAATGTACTGCAAATGAGCGGTACAGGCAATTTTAAAGCAGATTTTTAAACCCGGCAACAGGCAGGTCTCCCACTTTAAATCCGATGCAAAAACAATAGTATGAACAGCAATTTAACTGGTTAATCTCTGTATATTTGCAAAATCTTATGGTGAGGATACCCGATATATTGGAAATAGCACAGAAACGCCCGGTAATGGCAGATGATCTTGAACTTATTGAAGAAAAAGAACGGGTTACACCGGGTGCTGTACAATATGTAATTAAGCGATACCGCAAACAAGCAGACTGGAGTTTTGAAGATACCGGCATTTTAAGTTACCAGTACAGAAAAAATAAAGAAGTTTCCCCTACCCTGGAACTAAAGTTTTGTATAGCAGGAAATGTGTATTGCAATGGCAAAAACTTTGAATGTGAAAACTGTAAAGCAGGAGTTTCCCAAAATTGCCAGTCAAAGGAAGAAACTATGGATGTGATGAGTTTTTCATTCTATCCGGAGCATTTACAGCAATACATTAATGCATCCCGCAATACCGGATTTGCTAACCAGGTTTTATCTTTCAGTCACACCTCTTCTTTTGCAAAAATATTACCGCTTTGCAGCCGTACCCGAATGGTATTGGAAAGCCTTTTGAATAATACATATACCGAAGGTCTTGAGAATATCTACATCAATGCACAAACCCAGATGCTGCTGTTATACAGCCTGGAATGTATGCTGGGTGAAAAGGAAGATGATCTTCCGTTAAGCTGTAAATTTCTTTCCAACGATGTAGACCGGGATAAAATCATCAGTGCAAGAGATATTTTGCTGAAACATATCGGAGAGCCTATCACTATCAGGGAACTGAGCCGTAAAGTGGCTATCAATGAATGTTATCTGAAAAAAGGATTTAAAGAAATTTTTGGCACTACCATATTTGATTTTTACCAAAGTCAGCGGATGGAACATGCCAAATATCTGCTTTATGAAAAAGGCCTCAGTGTAACTGATGTCTCTTTAATGCTTGGATATTCCTCCATTTCTCATTTTTCTACTGCATTTAAAAAGCATACCGGACTCAAACCCTGTGAATTGTTGTTTCGCTGATAATTCTTGGTCGTGAAAAGATAAACATATTATCACACGTTTGACATCCTCATTTACTTTCACCATCGTCAACTCAAACTAAGTTTTAATGAGTTGATCATTAGATTTATAAGTTTCATGCAGACATGACGATTTTATGACAAAACACTGACGTATTGATGCAAGTAGTCCTTTACATTTGCATCTCTCTTATGACGGATTTGACCCAATATGATATTTGCAGCGGACTGGATAATTTTACAGTTATCGGTATCAACTATCACAAAGCCAATACAACCACCCGTAGTGATTTTGCTGTATGCGCTTCTGCATTGGAAGAAATAACCCAGCAGGCAAAGCAGCATCAGATTAATGATCTTATTGTATTATCTACCTGCAACCGAACAGAGCTATATGGAATAGCTCCGGCAAATACATTGATTGATTTATTATGTGCCGCAACTAAAAACAGCAAATCTACCTTTGAAGGTCCGGGATATGTATTGCATGGTATGGAAGCCGTCAACCATTTGTTTAAGGTAGCTTCAGGTCTCGACTCGCAAATCATTGGCGATTACGAAATACTTATGCAGCTGAAAAAAGCTGCAAAATATGCAAGAGAAAACAGTTTACTGGGTTCACTGGCCGACCGCCTTGTAAATTTTGCACTTCAGGCGTCTAAAAGAATCAAATCTGAAACACAGTTGAGCACAGGTACTGTTTCCGTAGCCTATGCAGCTATTGAAGTAATCAGGGAACATGTTCCAGATATTCGGCAAAAAAATATATTACTGGTTGGAGCCGGGAAGTTTGGTTGCAATGTGGCTAAAAATATTCTCGAATATTTCCCCGGCGCCCGCATAAGTATTACTAACCGAACATCAGTAAAATCTGAAGATTTTGCCCGTAGAAATGGAATGACATCTGTTTCATATAAACATTTATCCAGGGCATGCGATGAAGCAGATATTCTTATCACAAGTACGACAGCCGGAGAATATACAATACTTCCTGATTTTTTTAATAGCCAGAAACAGCGGTTGCTTTTAGACCTGTCGGTACCAAAATGTATAGATCCTGCTGTCCGGCAAAAAGAGGGTATTGTGCTTATGGACGTTGACCAGATATCAACAATATTAGATAAAACTTTTGCAAAACGCAGGGCCGATATTCCTCAGGCAGTCGCTATTATCAATGAAACATTGGGTGAGTTTGTGGAATGGCATAAATTATTTTCGCATCGCCATTTCCTTAGTGAGGTAAAGTCTAAACTATACGAACTATCCGAGAATACAAGCTGTCCGGCGTCAATGCAACTCGAAGAAAAAGATATCATCATTCAGAAAGCCGTTAAATCGCTTGCTGTTGATCTTCGCAAGCATACTGCCAAAGGTTGTCAATATATAAATACAATGCATGAATACCTAAAAATAAGCCATTCATAACCGACTCCCTAATGAAGAGTATTCAAGCTTTATTTTTACAACATGACCAAGGTAGTTAAAATCGGAACCCGCGACAGTGAATTGGCGCTATGGCAGGCCAAAAAAGTACAGACCCTTCTACATCAGCAGAATATTTCTTCAGAGTTAGTGCTTATAAAAAGTGAGGGCGATATTGATTTATCAACCCCGCTATATGAAATAGGTATCCAGGGCATTTTTACCAAAACCCTTGATATTGCTCTCCTCCAAAAACGTATTGACCTTGCGGTACATTCTTATAAAGATGTTCCCACACAACCTGCAAGAGGAATAATCACGGCTGCCGTGCTGAAGCGAGATGCATATACTGATATTTTAGTATTCAGAAACGACAGGGAAGAATCTCTGGCTGCACTTGAAGACATTAATAATAGAACAGCACTGATCATTGCCACAAGCAGTATACGCAGAAGGGCACAATGGCTGCACCGCTATCCTCACCACCAGATAGAGAATCTCAGAGGGAATGTAATCACCAGGTTAAAAAAGCTGGCAGAAAGCAACTGGCACGGCGCTATCTTTGCGGCGGCAGGGTTGGAAAGAATTGGTTTGAGACCTGCTGGGAGTATTGATCTCACATGGATGCTTCCCGCACCGGCACAAGGGGCCATTGCCGTGGCTTGCAGAGAAGATGATGAAGTGTTAAAACAAATATGCACAACCATTAATGATAAACCCACAGCTTTATGCACCGGCGTGGAAAGAGATTTTCTAAAAACATTACTGGGTGGTTGTACAACTCCTATAAGCGCCCTGGCCACTATAAAAGAAGGGCAAGTAACCCTTATAGGAAACCTGCATTCTAAGGATGGGCATCAAATGATTAGTGTAGAGAAAAGCTCAGCAATTGCAGAAGCAGGTAGTCTTGGCAAAGAAGCCGGGGCAGAGGTGATAAGTCGGGGTGGTGATAAAATAATTGAATCCATTAAGTATGCCAGCGAATGATATCCATATATTGTCAACGAGATTTTTAAACGAAGAGTTGGTAGAAAAAGCTGCCCTGCATAATCTATATATAGATGCCGAGGCATTTATTCAAAATATTCCCGATGTTACTACAGCAACTGTGGATGCTATTACCGCATTGAGTTTGCAGTCCATAACAGCGGTGTTTACAAGCATTCATGCCGTGGAAGTTGTAAAAAGCGAACTGGTAAATCTCCCACCGTGGAAAATATTTTGTACCGGGGGGGCAACAAAAGAAGCCCTGCTCGATATTTTTGATGAATCTTCTATTATTGCTACGGCAAAAAATGCAAGCGGGCTTGCAGAAAAAATATTACAGTATAATGATATCCGAAAAGTGATTTTCTTTTGTGGCAAACAACGTTTAAATGACCTTCCTGAAACCCTGCAGGCAAGCGGAGTAGAAGTACAGGAAATAATCGTGTATCAAACCATTGGCACTCCAAAAACAATTCACAAAAATTATAATGGTATTCTATTTTTCAGCCCCAGCGGAGCTCATAGTTTTTTTTCAGTCAATACCATTCCTTTGAGTACTGTCATTTTCTCAATAGGAAAAACCACATCCGCCACAGTAGAATCGTATTGCAGTAACCCTGTAATCACAAGCCAATGGCCCGGAGAAGCAAATCTTGTTGAACTGATGATTGATCATTTCAAAAAAACCTCTGGAATAGAGAATAAAATTTAATAATACCGGAGAAAACTGCATAATGAAATATAGCATGAAAAATGATTTATTATTACGGGCACTTAAAGGAGAATCCATAGAACGTCCTCCGGTATGGATGATGCGCCAGGCAGGCAGGTATCTGCCTGAATATATGGTACTGCGGGAGAAATATGGTTTTTTTGAGAGGTGCAGAACACCCGAACTGGCCTGCGAAATTACACTGCAACCTGTTGATATAATTGGTGTGGATGCAGCTATTTTATTTTCAGATATACTGGTAGTACCACAGGCAATGGGATTGGAAGTACAACTGATTGAATCGAAGGGACCCATACTACCGGATCCGATTAAAACCCAAAAAGATTTAGAACGTATAGTCATACCCGATATACATGATAAACTGCAATACGTTTTTGATGCAGTCTCCCTTATAAAAAAAGAGTTGAATGGCAGGGTACCGCTTATCGGTTTTGCGGGCGCCCCCTGGACATTGTTATGCTATATGGTACAGGGAAGAGGCAGTAAAACTTTTGATGAAGCCAAAGCATTTTGTTATACACAACCCGAACTGGCTCATCAGCTTTTACACATGATCACAGAAACTACTATTGCATACTTAAAAGGACAAATCAGGGCAGGTGCAGATGTGGTGCAGATTTTTGATAGCTGGGGTGGTTTGCTTGGACCGGAAGATTTTGAAAGTATCTCATTGCAGTATATACGCCGCATTGTAAAAGCTATCAATGGCGAAGTACCGGTAATAATTTTTGCCAAAGGGGCCTGGCATTCATTAAAAGAAATGGCAGCAACAGGTGCGGCAGGGCTTGGTATTGACTGGTGTATACATCCGGCACTGGCAAGACAATTCGCAGGGAATGACATAACCCTGCAGGGAAATTTTGACCCGGCAAAACTGCTTTCACCAATACCTGTTATCAAAAAAGAAGTAAATCAGATGCTGCATGCCTTTGGTAAAAACCGGTATATAGCCAACCTTGGGCATGGTATATTACCCAATATACCTGTTGACCATGCAAAAGCATTTGTAGATACGGTTAAGGAGTGGGAGTATACAACAGTAGGTTCAGAAAAGTGTAAATAACTAATCGAATAAAACATGCAGGCTGAAGAAACATATATCCAATCATTGCACACTGAATACCCGCAATTAACAACTGATGCATGGGTTACATATATTCATTCTCTGCAGGACAGGATATGCGCTGCTCTGGAAAAATCCGATGGGAAATCAAATTTCATTGAGGATAAATGGGAAAGAGATGGCGGTGGTGGTGGAAGAACAAGAGTGATTGCTCATGGTAATTTACTGGAGAAAGGGGGAGTAAATACTTCCGTGGTATATGGAAATGTAAGTGATGCCATGCGAAGCCAGTTAAAAATAAATGGTGAAAAATGGTTTGCCTGCGGTTTGAGCCTCGTGCTTCACCCCATCAATCCATTTGTACCCACAGTGCATGCCAACTGGCGTTATTTTGAGTTATATGATGCAAATCAAAAAATTATTGATCGCTGGTTTGGTGGCGGGGCAGACCTGACCCCTTACTACCTTTTTGAAGAAGATGCTATACATTTTCACACTACGTTACGTAATGCCATAACTCCTTTTGGGGAAGGTTTATACTCCTTGTATAAAAAGCAATGCGACGAATATTTTTCTAATAAACATCGGGGTATCGAAATGCGGGGTATCGGTGGAGTATTCTACGATTACCTGCGCCCTGCAGATGATGCAGATGCTAACAGGTTGTTTGCATTTCAGAAAGTGAATGGAGATTGCTTTCTTGATGCATACCTCCCTGTTGCAGAAAAAAGAAAAAATATAGTTTGGAACGAAAAAAATAAATACTGGCAGGAGATTAGAAGAGGGCGCTATGTGGAGTTTAACCTGATTCACGACAGAGGCACCCTGTTCGGATTGAAAACCAATGGACGAACGGAGAGCATACTGATGAGCCTTCCGCCGACAGTTAGATTTGATTATAATTATTTACCGGAAAAAGGGAGTGAAGAAGAAAAATTGTTGTCAGTTTGTCTTCATCCCAGGGACTGGGTATAAAAACAGAATCACAATGTATCTTCAAAAACGAAACCGCATATTGCGCACTAATGCATCCATACGAAGTATGGTTGCGGAAACTATATTAACACCCAATGATTTTATACTGCCATTGTTTGTAGATGAAGGAGAAAATATTAAGTATGAAATCCCATCAATGCCGGGCTACTACCGCTATTCCCTCGACCTGCTCACAGATGAAGTTAGATTGGTTTGGGATTTAGATATAAAATCGGTACTTCTTTTTGTAAAAGCAAAGGATGAATTAAAAGACAATACAGGCAGAGAAGCCTGGAATGAGAAAGGACTGATGCAGCGTGCTATAAGAACTATAAAGCAAGCAGTGCCCGAAATGATTGTGATGACCGATGTTGCACTTGATCCTTACTCCATATATGGACATGATGGTATAGTAAAAGAAGGGGAGATATTAAATGATGAAACGGTGGAAGCACTGGTAAAGATGAGCCTGAGCCATGCAGCGGCAGGAGCGGATTTTGTGGCGCCAAGTGATATGATGGATGGAAGAATTGGCGCCATACGCAAAGCCCTCGAAGAAAATAATTTCACTAAAACAGGTATCATGTCATACAGCGCTAAATATGCTTCCTGCTTTTACGGGCCATTTCGCGATGCGCTGGATAGCGCTCCTGGATTTGGAGATAAGAAAACCTACCAGATGAGCTATGCCAATCGCATAGAAGCAATTAATGAAACGTTGCAGGATATAGAACAGGGCGCTGATATAGTGATGGTAAAACCCGCAATGGCTTACCTCGATATCATTCGTGAAGTAAAAGATAGGGTAACCGTGCCAGTGAGTGCTTATCATGTAAGCGGAGAATACGCTATGATTAAAGCTGCTGCCAAAATGGGCTGGCTTGATGAACAAAAGGCGATACTTGAAAGTCTTACATCTATAAAGCGTGCCGGAGCAGATCTTATAGCGACATATTTTGCAAAAGATGCGGCGGCGATGCTGGGATGAGAGAGGGGTGAATAGGTGAAAAGCCAATAATGTACATTCCAAATCTATGTGAGGATGTTGCTGCCTGGCATTCCAAATCTTAAGTTGGTACTATTTTAAATCAGAATAACATTGATATGAAATACTTAAAAGAAAAAATAATCGAAACCTTTAAACTGTTAACTGGCCTAATATTATCCTGTTCAAAACATTAATAAAAGCATTCACCGTTGTCTATTCACAATTTACTATTCACACACATTCACCATGATCTATCAATCCAGCAAATCCTTATTCGAACGGGCACAGCAATCCATACCAGGAGGTGTAAATTCACCGGTTCGTGCATTTAAAAGTGTAGGCGGCACACCGTTGTTCATTACTAAAGCTCATGGTGCATATCTCTATGATGCCGATGGCAATGAGTATATAGATTTTATCAACTCATGGGGCCCAATGATACTGGGGCATGCTTATGAGCCTGTGGTAAAAGCAATACAGGAACGTGCAGCTCTATCCACTTCTTTTGGCGCGCCAACAGAGTTGGAAATTGAAATAGCCGAACTCATTAAAACTATGTCCCCCGGTATAGATTTAATCCGGATGGTAAACAGCGGAACTGAAGCCTGCATGAGTGCGATCAGGCTGGCACGCGGTTTTACCGGTAAAAATAAATTTATAAAATTCGAAGGCTGCTACCACGGTCACGCCGATTGCTTTTTAGTAAAAGCTGGAAGTGGAGTTGCAACTTTCAACATACAGGCGGTACCGGGTGTAACCGCGGGGGTATCTGCAGATACACTCACCTGTGCATATAATGATATTGAAGGACTGGAAAAATTAATTGCTGCAAATAAAGGTGAGTTAGCAGCAATTATTTTAGAACCGGTAGCCGGAAATATGGGTTGTATTCCGCCAGAAGCCGGATATCTGGAAGCTCTACGGGAAATTTGTACCCGTGAAAAAATACTTTTAATCTTTGATGAAGTAATGACCGGATTCAGGCTTGCTGCAGGTGGGGCTCAGGAGAAATTTAAAATCAACGCCGATA
Source organism: Chitinophagaceae bacterium (assembly GCA_039811345.1). GTDB lineage: Bacteria > Bacteroidota > Bacteroidia > Chitinophagales > Chitinophagaceae > Agriterribacter. The sequence goes on along the minus strand of JBDHYJ010000012.1, from coordinate 39,271 downwards.
TAGTGACATACGGCAAAATCATAGGTGGAGGCATGCCTGTAGGCGCATTTGCAGCAAGACGTGAAATCATGAATTATATTGCCCCTGTTGGCAATGTGTATCAGGCCGGAACTTTAAGCGGGAACCCATTAGCTATGATAGCAGGATACACCCTCCTCAAAACACTAAAAGAAAACCCAGTGATTTACCAGGAACTTGAAGAAAAAGGAGCATACCTGGAAAAAGGATTGAATAATGTATTTAAGCAAAAGAATATACCTGTACAAATTAACCGGATAGGTAGTATGATTAGTGTACATTTTAGCAATCATGAAGTGAAAGATTTTGCTGGTGCATCAGCAGCAGATATTGCTACTTTCAACAGATTCTTTCATCACATGCTGGATTCAGGTGTATATTTGCCCCCGTCTGCATTTGAAACCTGGTTTATCAGCAATGCCGTTTCCTATCAGGACCTGGACCGCACCATCACCGCTGCGTCACGTTTTTGATACAAAATAACGGTAAAGGTCACTGGTAGTGACCTTTTACTATTCTTAAGAAAGTATATCAAATAAAAAATATGAATTCTTCCAAAAAGTGGGGAGTGTTATTGATGAATCTCGGCTCTCCCGATTCTACTGAAGTTAAAGATGTCAGAAAATACCTGATGGAGTTTTTAATGGATGAAAGAGTGATTGATAAACCATACCTGCCGCGGCTATTGTTGGTAGGAGGTATAATTGCACCTTTCCGTGCACCTAAATCTGCGGAAGCTTATAAGGAAATTTGGATAAAAGAAGGTTCACCACTCATAGTATATACCCGGCAATTGCAGCAGGCAGTACAGGAAAAGTTAACAACACCGGTGGAGATTGCGATGCGGTATGGGAATCCCACAGTAGAGTATGCATTAGATGCATTGACGAAAAAAGCGCCGGGACTGGAAGAAGTAATAGCCGTCCCTTTATATCCGCATTACGCCATGTCTTCTTATGAAACTGCAGTGGAACATGCTAAAACAATTCATCACAAAAAAAAATATCCCTTCAAACTTTCGATTATAAAACCTTTCTACAATGAGCCCCGGTATATTGATGCACTTGCAGAAAGTATGAAGCCATTTTTGAAAGAAGACTATGATCATATACTTTTCAGTTATCACGGTGTACCGGCAAGGCATATTCATAAATCTGATATTACGGGAAGCCATTGCCTGCAATCGCCTGCCTGTTGCGACACAGCGTCTCCGACGCATGCATTTTGCTATCGTCATCAATGTTTTACAACCACAAAACTGGTAACGCAAAAATTAGGAATCACTTCAGACAAGTATAGTATTTCCTTCCAGTCCCGCCTGGGTAAAGGCTGGCTGGAACCATTTACAGATATACGACTTGAACAAATGCCCAAAGAAGGGATAAAAAAATTGCTGATTCTTTGTCCGGCTTTTGTAAGTGATTGCCTGGAGACGCTTGAAGAAATTGCAATGCGGGGGCGGGAAACCTTTATGGAAGCAGGTGGTGAATCCTATACATTTATACCCAGTTTAAATATTCATCCTATATGGACAGAAACCATAGCTTCGTGGATAAAGGAATATATCAATGGTGAAACCAGCATGGTGTTGCAGTAATTTATAGTTTTGTGTTGAACATGAAAATGAAATGTGAATGTATCCCTTGACCTTTTAGTTATTCTTGTATCATCTCCCAACTTAATATTATGATCAAATTTCCAATGAATTATTTAGCCATAGAAATTAAAGGTCATTACACAACCGATCTTGCATGAATGGAACTGTATATAAATCTACCGGAAGCTGGTACACAGTGAAAGACCAGGATGGAAAGATATTCAATGCAAGAATAAAGGGAAGATTTAAATTAGATGATATAACTTCCACTAACCCGGTTACTGTAGGTGATGAAATAGAAATGACAGTTGAAGAAGGGGAATCCTCAAATGTAATAATTACAGGTATCAGAGAGCGCCGTAATTATATCAACAGACAATCACCTTCCAATAAACATCAGCACCATATTATTGCAGCCAATATTGACCAGGCATTACTAATATGTACACTACGTGACCCCCGTACTTCTCAGGGATTTATTGATCGTTTTCTTGTTGCTTCAGAAGCTTATCACGTTCCGGCAATTTTATTGTTTAATAAAAAAGATATCTACCGGGAAAAAGAAACATTGTTATACGAACGCTGGAAACAGATGTATGAAGCAATTGGATATAAAACATTATTAATAAGCGTTGAAAAAAAAGAAGGACTTGCTGAGGTAACATCGGTATTGCATAACCGGACTACACTGATCAGCGGTCATTCAGGTGTCGGGAAATCTTCTTTTATTAATGCAATTATTCCATCATTTGGATTAAAAACCAGGGAAGTAAGCGGGTGGAGCGGGAAAGGATTACATACCACAACTTTTGCAGAAATGTTTGATCTTCCGGGTGGAGGCAGGGTCATTGATACCCCCGGCTTGCGTGAATTTGGAATTGTGGATATATCCCGACAGGAATTGTCACATTATTTTCCTGAAATGCGTACACTCATCAATGAGTGCCAGTTTAATAATTGTTTGCATATAAACGAGCCGGGATGCGCTGTTAAGTCGGCAGTTGAAAATGAAGCCATTCATATAGACAGATATATTAGCTATTGTAATATTCTGGACTCCATCAACGATAAACCATACGGATAAGTTTACCTCGCTTATTTTTAATTACTGCCTCTGTAATTATTGCAAATGGTCTTCCAGCGCTCTCGCAAGGTCTTTAACTGCTTCATTATCTTCAGGAATAGCTCCTTTTGAACGTACAGGTAATATGGATACCCCGTTGTAAATATTGTAGTGCAATGTGAGTTTATGCCCGTTAAAAATAAAATCCCAGTAAGAAGTATTTGAATCGTCAATTTTGTTGGTGAAGTTGACATTCAGCTTATCGGTCAACAAACTGGCAACGCCATAGAATTTGTCGAATCCGCAGTTTTCATCAATTACAGCTTCGGTGCAGCCATAATCATTACGTAGGGTTAGGTTCATGGTCTTAATATTTAGCGATTAACTAATTCTTAAAGGTCCTAGCCTTGGGCACTTTTTCACCACTCAATACCCGCTCAGCACCAACACTTCTACCATCTGCCGGGCAGCCATACTTTGGCGAGCAACTGCTTATATACGACACCAACACCAATACACATGCTGCACAAAAGAATTTATTTTTCATATTTCTTACAGTTAGATGTTTATATCAATCATCCTCTTAATATTAAGAAACGATATAGATTAACTTTTGGTATATACGTTGCTCAAAAACTGAATCATGGTTTATACGCATAACTCCTATTTGAAATACTGACAATCAATACATTTCATTTATAAATCCCCTTGCAATGATATAACAATTAAACGAAGATGGTGTTACCTGTCGAATTATTATGGATTGTTCCAGCTATATGCTGCTATTCATTAGTTCAGAAAATAGTTATACCATCTGGCAAGAAGGGCACATTCATGATTTCTTATTTATTTTTCCTATTTTCCTTGCTAAATTCAAGTCAATGGCTGAAAAAAAATTCCAACCCTTTATTGCACCCGAAACCAAAATGGCTGAATTTACTATCAAAGCAGTTGTAACCGGTGCTGCTTTTGGAATTATATTTGGCGCTGCAACAGTATACCTTGCACTTAAAGCAGGGTTGACAGTATCCGCTTCTATACCCATAGCCGTCATGGCTATTACGTTGAGCCGAGCTTTTTTAAAAACCACTATTCTTGAAAACAATATTATTCAAACAACGGGTTCAGCCGGGGAAAGTATAGCTGCGGGCGTTGTATTTACATTACCCGGTTTTTTGTTCTTAAGCGATAAAGCCAATGCCGATTATTTCAGCTATGTAATCATCCTTACTCTTGCCGTGCTTGGCGGTATACTCGGCACCCTGATGATGATCCCTCTTCGCCGACCATTAATTGTAAAGGAACATGATACATTACCCTATCCCGAAGGAACTGCATGTGCCTCAGTATTGAAAGCAGGAGAGAAAGGAGGTGATGTTGCAAAAACAGCATTTAGCGGATTAGGGTTTGCCCTGCTGTATGCCATGCTTCAAAAAATATTGCATGTCATTGCAGAAACTCCACAGTTTATGACGAAGCAGGCAAATAAATTCCTGCCTTCTGCAAAGATCAGTGGTGAGATCACTCCTGAATATCTCGGAGTAGGATATATCATAGGGCCAAAGATTGGAGGAGTACTTGTTGCAGGAAGTGTATTGGCTTCGTTTGCACTGGTACCCCTGCTGGCAACTCTTGTACCCCCGGACGCTATAGCCGGTCAGCTTGTTAAACTCGGGCTTTTGGAAGATATCTCTAAAGCCGGCGGCAGGGGTGGATGGAACCCCGACACTCAAAGCTTCAACGATTTCTCAACTGCCATATACTGGGCATATATCCGGCAAATAGGTGCAGGTGCTGTTGCTGCCGGCGGGTTTATTACTTTGTTGAAAACATTGCCCACTATCATTTCATCATTTAAGAGCAGTGTTGGTTCACTTAATACAAAAGGAGATGGAGCTCAAAAACAATTACGCACTGAAAAAGATTTAAGCTTAAAAATAGTAGGATTTGGCAGCCTTGCATTGGTACTAATCGTTTCGGTGTTGCCATTTATTCCTGGTAATAATTTTTTCAGTCGCCTGCTGGTAGGTTTGCTTATCGTAGTATTCGGCGCTCTGTTTGTGACTGTTTCCTCGAGGATAGTGGGGTTAATTGGCTCTTCCAACAATCCCATCTCGGGCATGACTATCGCCACTATACTCGGTACCTGTTTGATTTTTATTGCTGCCGGCTGGACAGGGAGTGCATATGAACCAATGGTACTTGTAGTAGGAGGTATGATATGTATTGCTGCGGCAAATGCAGGAGCTACTTCACAGGATCTTAAAACCGGATATATTGTTGGAGCAACACCACGTTATCAGCAAATGGCATTATTTATAGGTGCAATCGTTTCCTCACTTGCCATAGGCATTACCATTAAAGTACTTGATACACCTACCCCCGAAATGCTGGCACAGGGTATTCATCATGCCATAGGTCAAACTACCTATGCTGCACCCCAGGCAACATTGATGGCTACCCTGATAAAAGGAGTATTATCATTTAACCTTGACTGGCAGTATGTGTTAGTTGGTGTATTCATAGCTATTGTAGTGGAACTTTGTGGTATCAAGGCGCTTTCTTTTGCCATCGGTCTATATCTTCCGCTGGCTACCACTTTGCCCATATTTATTGGTGGCGCTATCAGAGGGATTGTGGACTGGCAGCAAAAAAGAAAAGGAGAAAAGATTTCAGCGGAAGAAGAAGATCTGGGCAAAGGGAACCTGTTTGCTACCGGACTTGTTGCCGGCGGCGCCATAGCCGGGGTAATTGTGGCATTCCTGTCGGTAAACAGCAGTATTACAAAAGCGCTTACCAGGATAAACATGGAAGAAGCGCTAACTGGTATAATGGGAGGCGATCTTGGATATGAAATACTTGGTGTATTATTTTTTGCAGCTCTGGGATTACTGCTGTATAAGGTGGCAAGATCTAAAACGTGAGGGTGTTTCTTGTTTGTAGTTTACCATTTATCGTTTCACTTCCTGTGATTATTTAGCCACTTCTATTTTCACCTTCTTATTCTTGATTTTTTCATTTTTCACAAGGTGAAGTACATGGTTTGCCCTGGTCTTACGTACAGCCACAAACGAAAAGTAGTCCTTTACATCAATCAGACCTATGTCTTCTTTTTTCAATTCTCCCTTTTTACTAAGAAACCCAACGATATCTATTTTGTTTACTTTATCTTTTTTCCCCGCTCCAATAAATAATGTAGTCCATTTGGGTTTTTCAGGTAATACTTCTGTTTCCGGAAGCTGTATTGCTGTCGTTCCGTCTGTGATATAGGAAGGAGTTAGTTCTTCTGGTGAAAGAATAATAATAGCAGTACCACTCGCTTCCATGCGCGCTGTTCTACCGTTTCGGTGAATAAACCCCGACTCTGTATCAGGTAAATGATAATGAATAATGTATCTGATATGCGGAATATCAAGCCCCCGTGCAGCAAGATCGGTAGTTACCAGCAGGGCAGTGCTGCCATTTCTGAATTTGCTCAATGCAGCATCCCGTTCACGCTGATCCATTGCACCATGATAAAATAAATTGGAGATACCTTTTTCTTTGAGTAAACCACTGGTGCGTTCCACCGCTTCCCGATGATTGCAAAAAACAATTGTAGGGCGACTTCCTAAATAACAGATCAGTTTAAATAAAGTATTGATCTTATCTTTTTCAGGGCTTCTGACAATTTTAATGTCAAGTCTTTCCGGCTTTGTTTGCTCCTCATTTAAAAAACTAAGTTTTACCGGATTGTTCAGCCCAATATATCCGGGCATATCCAATGTATCCGTTGCGGAAGTTAGCCAGCGATGCTGTATAGCAGGCAGCGCCCCGATGATGAACGACATCTCATCCTCAAACCCTAACTCCACCGATTTATCAAACTCATCCAGTACAAGAGTGGAAATAGAAGCAGTAATAATATTGCCACGACGAATATGATCTGCAAGTCTGCCCGGAGTACCGATAATCAGTGCCGGCGCTTCCTTCAGATTATTTTCTTCCGTTTCGCGCAAATGCCCGCCATAACAACTGGTTACTTTAAAACCGGTACCCATTTTTTTAAAAACAGTCTCAATCTGCTGCGTCAGTTCTCTTGAAGGTGCTATAATTATTGCCTGAGTTCTCCGGCTTGTTTTATCTAATCGCTGCAACACAGACAACAGGAAAGCTATAGTCTTACCCGAACCAGTGGGTGACAACAGAATAATATCACTGCCTGAATTTGCTGCTCCTAAGAACGAATGCTGCATTTCATTCAATTCGGTAATCTTCAACACCGGAAGTATATCATCAAAAGAAATGCTGTTCTTCTTCATCCGGCAAAAGTAAATAATGAATATCAAAGATATCCTTAGAATGCACCCCGTCCATTTTATAACTGCTCACTTCAGTTTTCTGATGTACCTTTGTGAACCATAAGCGGCAAAATTCGCAGACCTTAAATTTCATGCCTGCTCCTTATCAGTGTTTTGCCTGCTCTTTGCAAGACCCTTGCTTCGTATATGAATTAGTTTTTTAAAGGGAAATTTTAACAACGTATGAGCAAGACCGTTATTAAAGAACACAACCCTGATGTTGTATTAGTTGGCGCCGGTATAATGAGCGCAACCCTGGCTGTGATGCTAAAAGAGCTTCAGCCCAGCCTTACGATCTATGTTATTGAAAGATTGCATACTGTAGCAGCAGAAAGCACAGACGCATGGAATAATGCGGGTACCGGTCATTCTGCTTTCTGTGAACTCAACTATACCCCCGAAAAAGAGGATGGTTCAATTGATTGCAGCAAAGCAATAAAAATTGCCGGTCAGTTTCTGCAAAGCAGGGAATTCTGGACTTACCTGCTGGAGAAACAATATATCAGCAATCCCCAGGACTTTATCCATTCAGTTCCGCACATGAGTTTTGTTCATGGCGAAGAAAATGTAGCCTATCTGAAGAAAAGATATGAAGCATTATTGCATTATCATCTTTTTGAAGGGATGGAGTTTTCAACAGATCGGGAAGTACTCAGGGAATGGATACCTTTAGTAATGGAGGGACGTGATGCTGAAGAAAAAGTTGCTGCTACAAAAATGAATTTGGGAACTGATGTAAATTTTGGTGCCCTTACCAGAAAATTATTCCGTTATCTTTTTGATAAACCCGAAGTAAAGTTATTGCTGGCTCACGAAGTATACGATCTGGAGCAGGACAAAAACAACCGTTGGAAATTACGGGTGAAAAACATGACTACCGGGGGCAAAAGAACCATTACCACCAAATTCCTTTTCATAGGTGCAGGTGGAGGTTCGTTACCACTGCTCGAAAAATCGGGCATTCCCGAAAGCAAAGGTTATGGCGGTTTTCCAGTAAGCGGTCAATGGCTTATTTGCAACAACCCGACTGTTATTGAAAGACATTCTGCAAAAGTATATGGTAAAGCTGCAGTAGGATCACCACCCATGAGTGTCCCCCATTTAGATACTCGTATTATTGATGGCAAAAAATCTCTTCTTTTTGGGCCTTATGCAGGGTTCTCCACAAAGTTTTTAAAGAATGGTTCATTTTGGGATTTGCCTTCTTCCATTAAAATCAGCAATATCAAACCTATGATGATGGCGGGTATTCACAATATCCCTTTAACCAAATACCTGATAGAACAGGTGAGCCAATCCCCGGAAGACAGACTGGAAGCTTTAAAAGAATATTTTCCTCTTGCAGAAATTTATGACTGGGATCTGGAAGTAGCCGGGCAGCGTGTACAGGTAATAAAAAAGGATGAGGAAGAAGGTGGTATATTGGAATTTGGCACTGAAGTAGTGAGTTCAGCAGATGGTACGATTGCTGCATTGCTTGGAGCATCACCGGGTGCATCTACAGCAGTTTCCATTATGATAGACTTGCTCAACCGATGTTTCCCCGAAGAAATGAAAACACAGCAATGGCAAAGTAAACTGGAAGAGATGATACCTTCTCTTCACAAATCGCTTGCCGACGATAAGGATATATGTGAACAAATTCGTGAAAGAACAGGTAAAGCCCTTGAGTTAATTGAAGCAGAACCAGTTCAGGGTTGAATGCGTTACTACATTGTTCCCATTATGTCAAATGTGAAATGACAGAACTGAGAACCCTGTGTTATGCTGATTATGGATTAACTGATAATTTTTTCACCGAAATAGGAATGTAATATTTCCGGAAGTATAATGCCTGACTCGGTTTGATTATTTTCAAGCAGGCAGGCCACAATTCGGGGGAGAGCCAGCGAACTTCCGTTGAGAGTATGTACCAGAATATTCTTTCCTTTTTCGTCTTTTGATTTGAAACGAATCTTTGCCCGGTTGGCCTGGTATGCTTCAAAATTACTTACTGAGCTTACTTCCAGCCAGCGATCCTGTGCGGCGCTATATACTTCAAAGTCGTAAGTAAGTGCAGAAGTAAAACTCATATCACCTCCGCATAGCCTGAGTATACGATAAGGCAGTTGCAGTGTGTTCACCAGTTTTTCTACATGTGCCACCATTTCTTCCAATGCATCATAACTTTTATCAGGATGAACAATCTGAACAATCTCAACTTTTTCAAACTGGTGTACCCTGTTAAGCCCACGGACATCTTTACCAAAACTACCCGCTTCGCGCCTGAAACAGGGTGAGTAAGCTGTCATCTTAACCGGGAGTTCTTCTTCCTTAATTATTTCATCCCTGTAAATATTAGTAACCGGCACTTCTGAAGTAGGAATCATGTAAAAGTTATCAGCAGGCATATAATACATCTGTCCCTCTTTATCGGGTAGCTGCCCCGTTCCATAAGCCGATGCTTCATTCACCATAAATGGTGGCAGATATTCCATATATCCTGCCTGGGTATTATAATCGAGAAAATACTGCACCAATGCCCGTTGCAGTTTTGCACCTTTCCCTTTATACAATGGGAAACCACTACCAGTAATTTTGGCGCCGGTTTCAAAATCCACCAACCCGTATTTTTTAATTAGTTCCCAATGTGGGACGGCAGTTGCAGCAAGATTAGGTTTTGTACCTCCCTCACGAACTACCACATTATCCTCCGGTGTTTTTCCCTCGGGTACTTGTTCCGAAGGTAGATTTGGCAGTTTAATTAACTCTTCCTGCAATTGCATTTCGGTTGATGCTATGCTGTCATTAATACCGTTGATTTCCTGTTTTATCTTTGCAACTAACCCTTTAGCGTTTTCAGCAGCCTCCTTATCTCCTTTAGCTATATATTGCCCAATCATTTTAGAGGTGCTGTTCACTTCTGACTGACGAGTATCAAATTCGAGCTGAAGTTTTTTACGTGTATCATCCAACGCAATAATCTTATCAACCAGGCTTATATCGGCAAAATGTTTTACAGCCAGCCTTTTTTTAACCCAATCCGTATTTTGCCTGAGTGTATTTACCTGTAGCATCCTCAAAAAATTTCACGCAAAGGTAATCGTTAGTACAAACTCATAAAAATCTGAATACATTCATCAGCTGATGAGCAAAACCTTTGGCGTACATTTGGGGCATGAACAATATTAATAGTGATCTCCAGGTGCGCTGGTGGAACCTTGAGGCAAAACTTATGGAGCGGTTTAACAAAAAACCAGATATGGAAGCCATTCTTTTTCTTATTGGCATCCAGGAGTTTGGTGAAATACGTACAAAATTTACCAAAGAGCAGAAACAGGACCTGATGCACATCGCCGTATGTTCACTTTTTTCACAGAGCGGATATTATGAGCTGGAAAAGGTGGATAAAGACGGATGGCCGCATTTCAAACAATTAAAATCACTACCGGCAATGAACCTGCCTGAACAGGAAAACTTTATGAAAGATCACGTGTTGCTGTATTTTCAGAGAACGGGTTTCATTGATTGAGAATACTAATAAGTTAAAGACATATTTACATAGAAAACTGAAGTAAATATGAGTAGTTTATCCAGAGCAAAAGACTGGTGAAGAATAGAATAAATGAAACAAGATTTTTCATAAAAATTTGATTTACGCTTTTTTCAAATGGATTTTGTAATCTTTGCAACATTAAAATATGCATTATGAATTTTCCTGAAAACCTGCGTTATACTAAAGATCATGAATGGGTTCGTCTCGAAGGAGATATAGCCGTAATTGGCATTACTGAATTTGCACAAAGTGAATTGGGCGATATCGTATATGTTGAAATTGAAACACTGGATCAACACCTGGGAGCAGAAGCCGTTTTTGGAACTGTGGAAGCTGTGAAAACCGTAAGTGATCTCTTTTTGCCCGTTACAGGAACCATTATTGAAATCAATCCCGAATTAAATAATAAGCCTGAACTGGTAAACAATGATCCTTATGGTGAAGGCTGGATGATTAAAGTAAAAGTTGATACCCCCGCTGATATAGACACTTTATTGACAGCAGAAGCCTATAGTGCACTGGTGAAAAACTGATGCCCTGTAAAACATGCTCAAAAGATTATTAAAACAAATATGGCCGGCTCTTGTCTGGTCTGTTACTATATTTATTCTGCTTATAATTCCAGGCAAAGAACTGCCTCCTGGACCTGAGCTACCCAACTTTGACAAGGTCATTCATATTATACTATTTGGGGGGCAGGTATGGCTTTGGAGTTATTATGTTAAGCATGGTACAACTCAATTCAGGAGTATTTGGATTTACCTGCTTATTTTCATTCTTTCTTCACTCTATGGAGTAGGAATGGAATATGTTCAAAAATATTTTGTGGTAAACCGGGGATTTGAAGTCGGAGATATTATAGCAGATATTTTCGGTTCGGCTTTAGCTTTTTTACTTTTTAAAAAGCGGTAGGTATTTAAAATAAATTGGCCTCTATAGAAATAGAGGCCGCAACCAAAACTAACTGCTTATGAGAAAATTGACTGTTTTAAATCTCTTTTATATAAAGACGCAAAACCTGAAGTTTTGTTTAATCTGTTTTTGTTAAATTTTTCTAAAGATCTTTGTTTACTAACGTAATATACAAAATAAAATTGCAATTACAATGCTCATCTTTATTTTGTTTTTACAGGTACAAATTTCCGATAAAAATCTATAGTCTGATCTTAATGAATTGTAAAATCCTCATGCCGCTGCTTTTATCTCAAATGAAGAACACTTCACATTTGGATATGTTACCTGTTTGTTATCTAAAATTTCATTGGCGGCAATAACGTATCTTTAAATGAAGGCACTATGTGGTCTTATCACTGTTGAAACAAAGAAATCATTTAATATTCCGATTCCTTTGGGATTACTGTACCCTTGTCAATTTAATTTTTTTAATGTTAGGAACTGAAAATCGGTGTACTATTTCATTTTTGTACCAATTCTTGGAAATATAAATCCCATTTAGTTATGACAAAACCCGTTTCTCCCCGTTTCCTGGCCCTGGATGTTCTTCGAGGTATGACTATCTGTTTTATGATTATAGTAAATACCCAGGGCAGTGGTGCAATCCCTTTTACTCCTTTGTCACATGCAGCATGGCATGGGTTTACACCAACAGATCTCGTTTTCCCAACTTTCCTCTTTGTAGTTGGTAATGCAATGAGCTTTTCAATGCCTAAATACAGGCAATCAGGTACCAATAGTGTACTTCGTAAAATATTTAAAAGAACATTAATCATCTTTTTACTAGGCTATCTCATGTACTGGTTCCCGTTTTTCAGGGAGGCAAAAGGGGGAGGTTATGAATTCTTCCCAATTAAGGATACCCGTATCATGGGTGTATTACAGCGTATTGCACTTTGCTACGGTATAGCCTCACTGATGATCCATTTTTTATCTAAGAAAACAGTCTGGACACTTAGCGCCTTATTTCTTATAGCATACTGGATCATCCTGTATGTGGGTGGTGATTACAGCATGACGGGGAATGCCGGGCACAAGCTGGACCTGTTATTATTTGGGGAAAGTCATCTGTATCATGGCGAAGGCGTTGCTTTCGACCCTGAAGGACTGTTAAGTACTTTACCTGCTATTGTAAATGTGGTGGCAGGATATTATGCGGGTGTATTCATTCAAAAAAAAGGCAACAATTTTGAAACGGTTACTAAGCTGATGATTGCAGGTTTTGCATCCTTATGCCTCGCCTATTTCTGGGATTTTGTATTTCCTATTAACAAGAAGCTTTGGACCAGCTCCTTTGTGCTTTATACTGTGGGACTCGATATGGTAATGCTTGGTATTTTAATATTTATCATTGAAATTAAAGGTATAACCAAAGGGGTGCACTTCTTTCAGGTGTTTGGTAAGAACCCTTTATTCATTTATATCCTTTCTGAAATATTAGCTGTCATTCTTTTCACTATCAAAACCGGCCCTAAAACCAATCTTTTCAACAGTATCAACAGTTCAATTTTTCAAAAAATCCTCCCTGGGGCCTGGGGGGCACTATTTTTTTCGTTGTGTTATATGATGCTGTGCTGGTTGATAGGATATTGGATGGATAAAAGGAAAATATATGTGAGGGTGTAAAAAGGACTATTAATATAATTGCTGCACTATTCGTAAAAGGATACTTTATACATAGTGGAAAAATCGATTGTTCCGCCAGATTCAAGTACAATTAATCCCATACCATTGTTGAATGCATTGGGTGGAGCACTTAAATTTTCTATAGCTATACTCCTGCGATGCGGTGGGATATAAATTTGAAGATACGGATATCCCCGCAGGGGGTATATCTCTAATTGTCTTTTGCTTTTAGGGTCCCGAAGTATGCACATAGGTTGCGACTTCGTGAAATCCAGAACAAAAGAATTATCTATCTCCTTATCGCCAATAGAAGAAGATTGCAGAAAATCCTGGAATGGAATCATCTTGCCGGTTGGTAGAAGGTTCACAAACTCCAGCATTTTATCAGACCTGAACTCAAGTAATAGATCATTTACTTTTCCACCAAATGAAAAATATGGATGCCATCCGTCAGCAATCGGCAATGATGCATCTCCGGTATTTTCAATGCCGGTAGTGACAGTTAGTTTATTACCCGCTTCAAGTGTATAGCTGACTGTGCAGTTATACGGGAAAGGAAAGCCTGGTATTTCTCCTGCATACTTGTAGTTCAATACCACCCTAGCAGACACAGCGTCTGCATATTCTTCTACTATGTTAAAAGATTTATTATATAAAAAGCCGTGCAAAACTACTTCACCAAGATTAGGCTGAAGTGTATACTCGATACCATTAAAGTTATAAGTGCCTTTCTTTATCCGGCACGGAAAGGGAGATAGCTTGAGTCCCTTAAAACCGGAAGATTCTTTAGATACGTCATATTCTTTTTTGCTGCTGTAACTATCAATGAGATTAATTTCCCCTTTATGATCTTTTAAAATAAAAGCATGCAGCATTGCGCCACAGGAAGGGATAACCTCTATCGTACAACCATTTACATTATCATTAAGCTGAAGTATTTCAAAGCCATTCTTATTTTTTCTATTAATGCCAAACATATTTTATTCTTTATGCACCAAATTAAATAATCATGGTGAGAATGTATATTTCTAATAATGTTCAATCGTTTGCGTAAAAAATAAAATAAAAAACCTGCAGGTTAATACACTGCAGGTTAATTATATTGAAGAAATCAATATCAGTTTAGGTATTTTAATATTTCCTCGCTCATAGGGTTCACTTTGCTTGGGAATACTGCAAGCAGTTTGCCGTTTTCATCTACAAGAAATTTTGTAAAATTCCATTTGATAGGATTTTTGATGCCCATGGCCTCCGCCTCATCACACAGGTATTTAAACAATGGATCTATATCATCTCCTTTCACAGAAATCTTAGCAGACATAGGGAAAGTTACTCCATAGTTTTGTGTACAAAAGGATTTTATTTCAGCATTGGTACCAGGCTCCTGGTGCATAAAGTTGTTAGCCGGAAAACCAATTACAACCAATTTATCCTTATAGGTTTTGTAAAGTGTTTCCAGGTCTTTGTATTGCGGTGTGAATCCACATTTTGAAGCAGTATTTACAATGAGCATTTTTTTGCCCTTATATTTTTCAAGTTTAAAAGATCCGCCGTCGAGCCCTTCTACCTTGAAATCGTAAATAGAAGTGATTAATGTTAATGCGACAGAAAAAAATAATAAGCGTAACATAACTATTGTTTTAAAGTAAAGTACAAAATTGAAACAAAAAACAACAAGTTGTTCTATTGTTTTTCATAGCATCCCAAATCAGGTTTCATATCTCTCAAATTGCCATCAAGGTCAGTAGTCACTAAAGTGGCAATACCTGCGTCTACAGCTGGTGAAACATTTTTGCCCACATGAAAATCAAAATAACGTTTGCCTGTGCTGATGCTGTCAAATACTGGATTCTGATTGGCAATACTTTGATCCAGGGTTACAAAGTCTGCAATTGATTTTGCTTTATAAAGACTATGATCAAACACAACATCAAAAGTGCTGTTTCCCTTTTTCTCCACCACTATTTCGTTTTCAATGTTTCCACCCTCTCCCCAAATTATACAATTTCTAAATATAGCATTTAGTGTATAATTATTGCCGGCATCGTCAAAGTTATTGATATATGTTACCGGTTGTTTGCGTTCTAAATATGGATTACTATAACTTGATATTGTGCAAAAAGTAAAATGGTATGAACCACCTGCCATTATTGAAATATTAGCACCGCAATTACTAATAAGACAGTTTACAGCATTTATACTTGATCCTACTGCTACGATTCCGGCATCATATATATTATCAACAACACATTCGTTCATTTGCAATTTTGGGGTATTGTTAAGTGATGGCTCAATGCAAATAATACCCTGATATGCATTTTTAATGACAGCATAGGTTAAAACATTATTGTTGCTCTTTTCACTAAAATAAATACCCGGCCAGGATGCAGGCAAATCCCGGTATGGCTCGTCAAGTCTGTCACCCTGGAAAGTAACACTGTCTGTTTTGGTACCATCCACCACCAGGCTGCCATCAACAATAAGTGGTGCATTGGCATGCATGTATATACGACAACCTTTCTGCACCGTTAGTTTCACATCTTCTTTTACAAGCAAGCCCCCCAGTATAACATACGGAAGATCATTCGACCAGGTGGCGTCTGTATTTATAATATTATTTTTTAGAAAATGTGCGTTTTGTCCATAAGCTTCAAGTTGCACATAGCGCTCGTTGCCATTATAGTCTACTAAAATACTGTCGCTTACAATAAAAGGATTATTAGCAGAAGAAGGATCAATAGTAACAGACACAAATATGTATATACTATCTTCGGAATTGATCTCTATGTCATGTACCTCAGTTGAAGCGATACCATCCACATTAATCTTATATGGTGAATCACTGCCTCCCATCAGTTTAATCCTATTCAGCTTCATTTTCCCATTGTTTGGATTAACTATGGTAAAGTTTTGTGTAATTGATCCGACTGAAGTAAACACCGTATCAAACGAAAGCGTATCCACAGCAATAGCTAACGGAGCATCTTTATCATTGATAAACGAATCTTTTTTGCATGATAAAAAAGCAATAGCTGCAAGGGAGGCTATGATATATGATTTTAGTCGCTTCATTTTACACTGTAAATAACTGTTTCTGCTTTAGGCATTGGCATATCCAAGTGTTGCAAAACTCAATTTTAAATCCGGGATATCTTCCAGCATCGCATTGCCGCAAGCTTCAATTGTTGCACCGGTAGTGATTATATCATCCACCAGCAAAATATGTTTCTCCGTCGTAATTGCATTATGATGTGCAACAAATACACCTTCCACGTTTTGCCAGCGTTCCATTCTCGTTTTATGTGTTTGAGTATCTGTATAACGTATCCGGTCTACAACATTGTACAAGACAGGTAACTTCATTATACCAGATATACCTTCACATATTATTGCAGCCTGGTTATAACCTCTCCTCTTTTCTTTATCAGGGAATAAGGGTAGGGGCACTAAGGCATCAACTGTTAAAAATCTCGGTGAATTGATTAAAGCATATCCCATCATTTTTCCAAGATAGATACCTAATTCCCTATTGGATTTGTATTTGACCTGGTGAACGAGATGCTGGAATAAAGAACCTTTGGAAAAATAAAACTGGCTCATTGCCGATTCACATTTCAATCTTCCCCACATTATTTTCTCAACAGGATTATGCTCAGCCACAGCAAAACCGGTTTCATACAATTGTTCTGCACAGCGTATACATAACAGATGTTCTCCATTTATCAGATCACTGCCGCAGCCATTGCACAAATGCGGAAACAGTATGTGCGAAATACTACGAAAAATTGATGTTAGCAAAGGTTTTGTTTTAAAAAAGGTATTTATAAAGCTCATCCACCCGGCTCATGGTTATCAATTCTATATTATAATGCTGCTTGCCCAGTCCCTTTTGATTATACTTACTGATAATAATTTTTTCAAAACCAAGTTTTTCAGCCTCTGCAATACGCTGCTCCACACGATTGACTGCTCTTATTTCACCACTCAATCCAACCTCTCCTGCAAAAGCAATATGCTGAGCCAAAGGAATATCTTCATAGGAACTTAGTAATGCGCTTACCATTGCAAGATCTGTAGATGGATCTTCCGTCTTTATTCCACCGGCAATATTTACAAATACATCTTTCATTCCAAAATGGAAGCCGCCTCTTTTTTCAAGTACTGCCAGTAATAACTGAAGCCTTCGAAGATCAAAGCCGCTACTGGTTCTTTGCGGTGTTCCATATACTGATTGGGTAACGAGCGCCTGCACTTCTATCAGCAACGGGCGTTGTCCCTCAAGGGTAGCCGCAATACTTATTCCACTCAACTGTTCTTCTTTTTGAGTAATAAGAATTTCAGAAGGATTGGATACAGGTCGCATACCGGCTCCTGTCATTTCATAAATACCCATTTCAGAAGTAGAACCAAATCGGTTCTTCACGGTTCTTAAAATTCGGTAGGCGTAATGCTGATCTCCTTCAAACTGAAGAACAGTGTCTACCATGTGTTCAAGAATTTTCGGCCCTGCAATAGCGCCTTCTTTTGTGATATGGCCTATTAAAAAAACCGGAGTATTTGTTTCCTTAGCAAATCGCTGAAACTCTGAAGCCGTTTCTCTGATTTGGGAAACGCTGCCTGCCGACGACTCAATATAAGGTGAATGCAGGGTTTGAATGGAATCAATGATAACCAGTCCGGGTTGCAGTTTCTTTATTTCCTGAAAAATTACTTGTGTTGATGTTTCCGTAAGTAAATAAAAGTTTTCATTACTTATATTTAACCGGTCAGCCCTCATTTTAATTTGCTGTTCACTTTCTTCACCACTTATATACAATGTTACTATTTGCTGTAACAGCAATCCATTCTGCAAAAACAATGTTGATTTTCCAAT
Organism: Chitinophagaceae bacterium; assembly: GCA_039811345.1. Classification (GTDB taxonomy): domain Bacteria; phylum Bacteroidota; class Bacteroidia; order Chitinophagales; family Chitinophagaceae; genus Agriterribacter. The sequence goes on along the minus strand of JBDHYJ010000012.1, from coordinate 21,265 downwards.
TCCTGGTTCACCTGCAATCAAAACAATACTTCCCGGTACAATGCCATTACCCAGCACTCTGTTCAACTCTGCATCCTTAGTGATGATCCTCTTTTCTTCACCCGCCTTTACCTCATGAATTGGAATTGTCTTTACAGTTGTTCCATTGTCTTTATAATTTTTCCAGTTGTTAGTATTCTTCGTTTGCTTTTCAATTACTTCTTCAACAAATGTATTCCATTCACCACAGGATGGACATCGTCCTGTCCACTTTGGAGATTCATATCCGCAATTGCCACAAAAAAAAGCCGACTTGATTTTACTCATGCATTAAAGATAGGGAGTAAATGATTGCAAGATGAATGATAAACATTGCAAACTCTTACTGTTCAAAAATGAGTTAACAACTTAACAGCACAAATGATCTCTTAAGCTGATTCCGATGAGATGAAAATTAATAAAAGCAAAGACAGACTTAAAAGTTAAAGGGTCAACTTTCGCTGACCCTTTAGTACTTACTAACCCATTAAATTCTTGCACTAAATTACAAATTGCTCAAACATAACAAAATTAATTTTGCCCTCTGTGAATAACTTTTATGAGTGCAATATAATAAGGAATCATATCTCAATTATTTAATAATCAATACTTTACAAAAATAAAACTCATTATTGTTTTTGATTTTCAAAGCCAATTTGTCAGTTATATTTTTGATAAAGCAGAGTCGCTGACAAAACGACCAACAATCTTTTTAAGTTGGTATTTTTACGCTTTTACAGCATAAATGGTCGGAGATTTGATATAGCATACATAAATATTTACTACTATGGGTTCAATTTGGATTGTATCATTAATTTTTGTGGGTATAAGTATGCTGGTGAGTATGCAATTGAAAGGGAAGTTTGCAAAATACAGCAGGGAGGGGTTAGCAAGCGGTTTAACCGGCAGACAAGTAGCCGAAAAGATGTTAAAAGAAAATGGAATATATGATGTTTCAGTGAATATGTCAAACGGATTTCTAACTGATCATTATAATCCTCTTAATAAGACTGTAAACCTTAGCCCGGACGTCTATAATGGTATTTCTGTAGCCTCAGCAGCAGTAGCCGCTCATGAATGTGGTCACGCTGTTCAACATTCCAAATCCTATCCATGGCTTATGCTAAGGAGCAGACTCGTACCGGTTGTACAATACAGTTCTATGTTAGTGCAATGGGTACTTATTGGTGGAATTTTACTTATAAAAGTTTTTCCCTCGCTTTTATTAATAGGTATTATACTTTTTGCTCTTACTACCTTATTCTCAGTAATTACTCTCCCTGTAGAGTTTGATGCCAGCAACAGGGCATTAGCCTGGTTGCAACATACTAATGTTACCAATGTGCAGGAGTATCCAATGGCTAAAGATGCTTTGAAATGGGCAGCTATGACATACGTAGTAGCAGCAGTGGCTTCAATAGTTACACTGGCACAGTATATACTGATTTATGCAGGCAACCGAAGAAACTAAAATTTCCAGACTGGATTTTTTACATCATGATAAAACAGGAAGGTCCGATGATCTTCCTGTCCTTTTTCCCGCCATTCCTGCCGCAGCTCCATACATTTCTTACCATCAAAATCATATTTGGCAATAAACTTATTTTTCATTTGACCTAACTGAGGCGCATCATCTGCTCCAAAAAAAACGATTTCATTTTGATCGCGAATGGTATATACCTGATGATATGGAGAATGTGCTGCGGTTAATTCATAAGTGATGTAATTCTCAATTACCCCATTACCATCAAGCCAAACAACATTTTCCGACTCATCTAATATTTCAAATTCTTCGGGTATATAAGAGGGCAATCCTTTTTCAATAGCAAAATCAAATTCCTTCCTTTGTACAAAATAGGTAGCAGCAGGAAAGCTCAGAAAATAGCGGTTAAGAATTTTATCTTTCATACTAATGCCCCCGGCATGGTCTTTATGTAAGTGGCTCATTAAGACTTTGGTAATGTCAGATGGATTAATACCATTATCAATGAGATTTTGATGAATCTGCAATGTGCCATCCTGATTTACGAATCCCAATCCTGTATCCAGAAGTAGAATATCTTTTGATGTAATTACTACAAAAGGTTGAATCTCTACCAGCAAACTTCCTCTGCTTCTTTGCTGGAGATCATCAGCATTCAGATTAAATGGAATAAATTGTTTTGAATGATCAATAGTGAATGTGCCTTCACTAAGTGGAATAATTTTCATGTCCTAAAGATATTGACTGATGCCCGTCCGTAATTATAATCTCAAATCAAATATTTCAAATCTCAAATTACCTTAGTACCATCTGCCTGTCTTTATCCAGGCGTAATAATATAAAAATCATAATGCTGAAAGTAACGAGCGACAATCCTCCATAACTTACAAATGGCAGTGGTATTCCAATAACAGGGGCAAGACCGATTGTCATACAGAGGTTAATAGCAATATGAAAGAAAAGCACAGAAGCGACTCCGTATGCATAACAGCGACTGAAAGTACTTCGCTGTCGTTCCGCAATAGTAACTATCCTGAAAAGTAAAATGACATAAATTCCCAGAAAAACCATACTGCCGGCAAAACCAAATCCTTCTCCAATAGTACAAAAAATAAAGTCGGTGCGCTGCTCAGGTACAAAGGAATACCGAGTTTGAGTACCTTTAAGCAAACCTTTTCCAAATAACCCCCCACTGCCAATAGCAATTTTACTTTGTTTTACATTATAATCTCCATCATCTTTTTTTGATGCACTGTTTTTAGCTATATCTTCAGCAGCTGCCGCATCTTTTGGCACATAATCTTTGCCGATAGTATCATATATACGTTTTACCTGGTAGGGCTGCAATACATGATCAAAAATAAACGGAACAGCAAAACGCTGAATACCTACACAGATAACCCAAATACCAATTATCCCGGCAAGAATGGATTTATGCCTTTTGATTTGTTTTCGCATCAGGTAAATCACTAAAGCAGCGATGCCGGTGAGAACAATTGCAAGTATGTTTGGATCCACCACCAGTGTTGCTACCACCAGTATTGCAAAAGAAAAACCAATGATTAAAATTACCGCAGGTAACCCTTCACGAAACATGACCAGGAAAAATGAAAAGTACACTAATGCAAGCCCCGTCTCACTTTGTAATATCGCAAGTATTGCGGGAACAATTACGATAGCTGCGGCTATCATCTGGGACCGGCTCTTTGTGAAATCAGTCTCAGTTCGGGAAAGGTATTTGGATAATGCAAGATTAGCAAAGAGAATACACAATTGTATGGGTTGTAACTGCAAAGCCCCTCCAAACTTTATAATAGATTTTGTTCCTTTAATATTTGAATGAAACGGAAATACTAGTATCAGCAATAACATACCAAAGGCATACCATAAATTAGCTGTTGCAGTAAAAAACTTACTGTCCATCAACAGTACTGCTACACCAGCCAATATCGAAATCAAAAAAAAGATCGCCTGCTTGCTGTAATCTGTTTTGAGGGAAAGAAAGCTGCGCACAATATCATCACCTTCGTGATATGTAGCAGCAAAAATACTTATGATGCCAATACAACATAACAGGATGTATAGCCAGAATACTAGGCCATCAATCCTCCTTGACATTGCAGAGTTATATCCCATTATCCAGGTATTTGCGCTTTTAAAATTTTTGGATCTATCTCAGACTGTTGTTCTTTTCTATAAAACAAAAGCCTGGCACTACTGTCTTTTATTGCTTTTACAGGTTTTGTTCCGGCTATGGTATCTTTTTTCTTTTTTAGTTTTAATACTGTGCTCTTTTCTGCACGTTTTTCCTCGTGATGACGATAGCCCTTCAAGTATTTCTTTATATAGCTGCTATCCTTCCGAAGATTAAAATAATAATATGCACGTGTAGAATCTGCTATGAACTGTCGCCGTTTAAGATATGAGGGTGTGAGATTGGTATTAGCGATTCTTTCCACATCTTTCATTTTTTCAGAACGGATAGAATCAGTAAGATATTTTTCAACAAGAAAAGAAGCAATTGGCGCAGCCCATGTAGAACCAAAACCTGCATTCTCTACCGCTACTGCAATGGCAATTTTAGGATTTTCGCGTGGAGCGAAACAAACAAACATAGAGTTATTCTGCAACTTTATCCTATGCCCGTCAAGCACTGTATATTTTTCTGCTGTACCTGTTTTTGCACAAATATTTATACCCGGAATTTTGGCTATTCTTGCTGTTCCTGATTCAACAACATCCTGCATACCGGCATGAATGGCTTCGTATGCTTCATCCGGAATATGAGTGAGCGCAGAGTGTTTGACGCGAAACTTATTTAGAATAGTATCTTTTTTAGTTTCATTATCTATTCTTTCTACAAAATGAGGGGTATAAAAATATCCTTTATTTGCAATAATGCACATAGCATTAGCAAGCTGAACCGGCGTTACCTGCATTTTATCCTGCCCTATTCCAAGAGTAACATTTGTGCAGGAGTTCCATTGTCCACGATAAACTTTATTATATAAAGTTGTGTCGGGAATATTTCCTGGTAATTCGTTTGGAAGGTCAATACCCAGTTTTTCGCCCCAGCCAAATGCATTTAGATAGTCCTCCCAGCGTGTATAACCCTTTTTTGTATTATGATCTTTAGCATTATCTACAGTCATTCTGTAAATCTGTGAAAAGTAAGAGTTGCAGGAGTTGGCAAGAGCAAGTCTTAAATTAGCTGCATGACCAGGATTATGGTGTTCACATCTAATTACTTTAGAACATCCGTAATAAGCCCCGCTGCAAGCCACTCCAAAACCGGCATTAATAACCCCAACATCAAGTGCTATTAATCCGCCAAGTGGTTTAAAGGTTGAGCCGGGTTCATATAATCCCCTTGTAGCCCGGTTCATAAGAGGTGCTGAAACATCCAGGGCAAGCTTTGCATAATTTTTTTGTCTTGCTGTACCGGTAAGATCGTTAGGATCAATTACAGGTCCGGATACCATAGCAAGAATGCCTCCGGTTTTAGGATCAATAGCTACAACACTTCCTACCTTATTGGTCATGAGTTTTTCAGCCAGTTGCTGCAGGTCAATATCCAAAGAAGTATAAAGATTTCTCCCCGCTTCAGCAGCAGTGTCATATTTGCCATTTTCCCATGATCCCTGTATACGGTTTCGATTATCTTTAATCAGGTTTTGAATACCACGTTTGCCCATCAGCACACTTTCATAATATTGCTCCATACCTGATCTGCCCACATAGTCGCCCATCTGGTAAAAATTATTGCTGCGCCGTATGATGGCAGTGTCTACTTCACCAATATCTCCCAATATATGAGCCCCGGCATGGTAAGGATATGTACGGATAGGGCGCTCAACAAGCGTAAATCCTGGAAACCGCCAGATGTTTTCCTCAAGTTTTGCCTGAATATCTATTGGCAACAAACCCTCAAATACAGAAGGACGGTATCTCCCATTTTTTATTATCGCGCTGATAATTCTGTCTTTTAGCTCGGTAGTATCAATATTGAGCAATGTGCACAGTAGCGTAGTATCTATATCTTTTACTTCGTACGGAGTAACAGTAAGATCATAGATGATTGTGTTATTAAGAATAGGTCTTTTATTCCGGTCAAAAATAATTCCCCTGTCTGGGTAAATCACCTTCCTGTAAACCGCATTGTCAAGTGCCTGTGCTTTATACTTGTCGGAAGCAACTTGCAATATAAAGAGCCTTACCACTATAATTAAAAAGGTAGCAGCAAAAATAAACCGTATAACGTTTTGTCTCGACTGGTTAAATACAGACATTCCTTAATTATTTGTCCTGAACTTCTGTTTCCTGTAAAAAAGTATCTCCGTAATCATGATCAGCAGGAAGCTAACGCCGGTAGTGGCAACAACCTTGCCCATAAAATACCAAAAATTTCCAAAACTCAGTGTTTCCAGAAGTACAATCCAAAAGTTATGTAAAAAAGATAATACTAATACAAATACTATATAAGGCGTCCAGCCCATACTGGAAGGCGCTGGAGCAATATAGTTAAACCCGGGGTCTTCCTTTGACATAAAAATGTTAATCAAAAAGGGTCTGAGATAGGCTATCAAAGTGCAGGCAGCAGCATGTAAGCCTGGTGTTTTTGTAAAAAAATCGTAACACAGCCCGTATACAAAGCCCAATAATGTAAGTGACAACCTTGGTATTTTATAAGGCAACCAAAATATATAAATGAAATAGAGGTATGGTACAATAAACTGATGCAGTGGAGGTATCTTGTTAAGAATAAATACCTGAACAAAAATCAGAATAAAAAACCGGATAATATTTTTTAACATTTCGCTCATTCTCTCTCCTGTTTCATGGTTGCTTTTTCAATCTCATCCTGCTCTTCTCTTTGAAGGTTTCTCACTACATAAACAAACTGTATGTTGAAAAAATTTGTAAGTGGTCTTAATTTAAGAGTGTAAAAATTACTTCCGGTCTCACTTTCAACTGAGGAGATAGTACCTACCAATTGTCCTGCCGGAAATGTAGAATAACGGCTGGTTACAACAGTATCTCCTATTTTTACCGGTACACTTTTAGGTATGTTTTTAAAAGTTATTACCAGTGGATCTTTCCCATCCCATTCAATGCTGCCTGTTTCACCAGTTTTTTTCAGGCTCACGCTCACACGGCTTTGCCGGTGAAGCAAGCTCATAACAGTGGCCATATTTTTACTTACATTCACCACAGTTCCTACTATACCTGAAGGGCTTACAACTGCCATGTCTTTGCGTACTCCCTGAGCATAACCCCTGGCAATGGTGAGATAATTATTCTGCCCGGTTACTGAATTGTTGATTACTTTGGCAGGATAATATTGGTACCTGCGGTATTGTTCTATCGAATCTACCCTTATGGTGTCGAATGCTAATTGGCTGGAAGTATCAGGAATCAGAAAATCTTCCTTTAATAAATTCCTGAGACGCTGGTTTTCTTCAACGAGTATTTCATTAGTCTTTTTGAGCCGAAAATAATATTCAACATTATTATACTGACGGTTTATTCTACCGGTTACCTCACTGGCCGCATCAAGAAAAACCGCTTCATGAAAGCGATTATAGTGAAACAGCATATACAACGCAAAGCCCTGCAGGATCAAAAAGAACAGGAAATTTAAATTTCGCCTGATAAAAAGAAAAACATTGCGCACTGGATGTGTTTTTTTACAATTCTACACTGAAATAGGCCTTGCAGAAAGTAGAATGTTACTGGTGTTACTCACTACCTCATTATAAACGGATATCGTTGATAATTCTTCAATGCAATTCCTGTACCTCTCACCACGCTTTTCAACGGATCGTCTGCTACATGTACCGGCAATTTTATTTTTTGGCTAAGTCTTTTATCCAAACCCCGAAGTAATGCTCCGCCACCAGTAATATAAATACCGCGACGGTAAATATCAGAAGCCAGTTCAGGAGGAGTTGTCTCCAATGCTTTAAGTATAGCTTCCTCTATTTTAAAAATACTTTTATCTAATGCTTCTGCTACTTCCTGGTAGCTTACCATTATCTGTTTAGGAATACCTGTAACAAGATCGCGTCCATTCACCGGCAGGTCATCCGGGGGTACTTCAAGGTCTTTCATTGCTGCACCTATTTGTATTTTGATCTGCTCGGCTGTTCTCTCACCAATCAACAGCGAATGATAACGACGTAGCGCCTCCATAATGTCTGCAGTAAATTCATCACCGGCTATACGAATAGACTGATCGCATACAATACCGGCAAGTGCAATAACCGTAATACCGGTTGTGCCACCACCTATATCCACAATCATATTTCCCACAGGTTCTTCCACATCTATTCCAATACCCAGAGCTGCAGCCATTGGTTCATGCAGCAGGTACACTTCTTTGGCACCAGCCTGTTCTGAGCTGTCACGTACCGCTCTTTTTTCTACTTCGGTTATGCTCGAGGGGATGCAAATCATCATTCTCCAGCTTGGGGGGAACATCGGTTTTTTGGGATAGATCATTTTGATCAGCTCCCTTATCATCAATTCTGCCGCATTGAAATCGGCGATCACACCATCTTTCAGCGGACGAATGGTGCGGATACTTTCATGGGTTTTTTCGTGCATCATCAATGCCTTCTTACCCACAGCGAGTACATTCTTCGGATTGTTTCTGTCCAATGCTATGATAGAAGGTTCGTTAACCACAATCTCATCATTGTGAATAATAAGTGTGTTAGCCGTTCCCAGATCAATAGCTATTTCCTGCGTAAACCAGTTGAAAAGACCCATAATTGATATTGGAGAGTATTTTTCTTAAATAATGTTTGCAAAGTTGTTGTAAATAATTTGAAATACAACGGCAAAACCTTGATTTTTATTGACTTTGAGAAAAATAAATTTTTTGAATATTATAACATATCCTGTTTTATGTCAACCCGATATATTTTGTTTAAACCTCTCAGTAGAATTCGTAGCCTATATCTTTGCGGAAATACATCCCGTCAAAGTTTATAACTTCCAGAATTGATTTTGACTTTTCAGCAGCATCTTTGATACTTTGGCCAAAAGAGGTCACCGTTAAAACCCTTCCTCCGCTGGTAACTATAGTGTCATTCTCCTGCTTTGTGCCGGAATGAAAAACAATAGCATCTTCCTCCTGCAAAAGGTCAAGTCCGTCTATAGGTAGCCCTTTTTGATAATCACCGGGATATCCGCCACTCACTGCCATTACTGTTACCGCTGTTCTTTCTTCTGTTTCAATTTTCACTTCGTTAAGCTTTTTTTGTGATGCAGCAAGCATTAGCTCTACTATATCATTTTTCAGTCTTGGCATCACCACTTCTGTCTCGGGGTCGCCCATCCGGCAATTATATTCTATCACATAAGGTTCATTATTCACATTTATCAGACCAATAAATATAAATCCACAATAATCAAGTCTCTCCCTTTTAATTCCTTCAATGGTAGGTATTACTATCCGCTCAATTGCTTTTTGCATAAAGGTTTCGTTTGCAAAGGGTACCGGGCTAATTGCACCCATGCCCCCTGTATTCAATCCTTTATCCCCCTCACCTACACGTTTATAATCCTTCGCTTCGGGGAGTAATACCCAGTGCTCGCCATCTGTCAGTACAAAAAGACTCATCTCTATACCAGATAAAAATTCCTCCACAACCACTTTTTTCCCCGCTTCGCCAAATTTTGCCTGCTGAATCATCAGTTCAAACTCCGCTATTGCCTCCACATGATTCTGGCAAATGATTACCCCCTTCCCTGCAGCAAGTCCGTCAGCTTTTAATACTATTGGCAGGGCATGAGACTGAAGATAAGCAACACCGTCTTCATAGTTTTCAACATTAAACTCGCGATAGGACGCTGTAGGGATTTTGTTACGATCCATAAAGGATTTTGCAAAGGCCTTACTTCCCTCAAGCTGTGCCGCCTGCTGTGACGGGCCTATCACAGCAATATGCTGTAAAGATTTATCCGACTTAAAAAAATCCTGAACACCTTTTACAAGCGGTTCTTCAGGACCCACCAGCAGCATATCAATTGCATTATCTATACAACACTTCTTAATTGCCTCAAAATCGGTGGCTGATATATCAATATTTATACCACATTGGGAAGTACCCGGGTTACCGGGAGCTATATATAACTGGCTGCAAAGCTTACTCTGACTAATTTTCCAGGCAAGTGCGTGTTCCCGGCCACCACCTCCTAATAAAAGTATATTCATAAAAAAAACCTTATAATATTGCGCTGCGAAAATAAGGAAGAAACACTGTTACAGCCTGTTCTTTATATATATGGTAATAAAACTGTATGAATTTAAACTTCAGAACAATTGCAATGAGCTATACTTTTTAATCCTGTGATTATTAAATAATCTTTAATTTCAGGATTAGTACATCATCTTTTCAATTTAAAAATATGGATCAAAAATCATCAGCCAAAGTGCGTCACCCCAGGGGATTAGCAGTACTTTTTTTTACAGAAATGTGGGAACGTTTTGGATATTACCTGATGGTGGGAATATTGCTTTTATATTTAACAGATAACCAAACAGGTGGTAAAGGGTACAGTAATAAAATTGGAGCTGATGTAGTAGGATCATTCATTGCATTAGTATATCTCACTCCTTTTATCGGAGGGCTGATCGCCGACAGATACCTGGGATATATAAAATCTATTTTTATTGGCGGAAGTCTAATGGCTGCAGGCTACCTGGGTTTGTCACTCCCCGGTAATATGGCAATGTATATTTCTCTTACATTGGTAATAATTGGTAATGGTTTTTTTAAACCCAATATCAGCACTTTACTTGGTAATATCTATAACAAAGAAGAACTAAAACCATTAAAGGATTCGGCCTATAATATTTTTTATATGGGCATCAATATCGGGGCACTTGTTTGCAATTTTGTTGCTGCATATCTACGCAATAACTATGGCTGGGGTTATGCATTTGCAGCGGCAGGTATAGGGCTGATCATAGGATTAATCTGGCTGTCATTCGGATTAAAACATATAAGACATGCCGATGTAAAAAAACCAATGCATGCCGGTGATATGCCAATTTCAAAAATTTTCCTGTCTGTATTTCTCCCCATGATCATTTTTGCGGTTATAGGGTGGGTTTTACCCGGAAATTATTTTGGTTCAGACTCCAATGACGCCTTCATTTTCGCTTGTTTACCGGTAATTTATTTTTATGTGAATCTTTGGCGTACAGGTAATAAAGAGGATAAGAAAAGTATTGGTTCATTATTGTTCATATTTGCTGTATCCATCATTTTCTGGACCATTTATAATCAAAATTCCACCGGGCTTACTATTTGGGCGCAGAACTATACCGACAGGCAGGTATCTCCGGCTGTTGAAAATTTTGCAGGCAAACTGGATATGCTGCAAAAAGTGAATACTTCGCCGAGAGAAACTTTTAAGCTGGATGAATATATGCGCACAGTTACCGACAAATCCGGCAATCCGGAGATGATACAGGGTCCTGATCCATATTTTGATAATTTACCTAAAGACCAATGGCCCGGACCACAACAGAACCTCAACCTGATGAATGCTGAATTATTTCAATCAATCAATCCCTTTTTTATTGTTGTACTTACTCCTTTGCTGGTGGCATTTTTTTCATTTCTGCGTAAACGACAAAAAGAACCCTCTACTTCTGCAAAATTTGGTTATGCGCTGATCATTTCCGGACTAAGTGCATTAATTATGGTTTTAGCCATAATGTCGGTTCCAAGCATCTATACACATAAAACTTCTCCAGCATGGCTGGTAGCCACTTATGGTGTTTTTACTGTCAGTGAAATTTGCCTCAGTCCAATCGGACTATCCCTTGTATCCAAGCTTGCGCCATCTCGTTTAACAGCATTGATGATGGGTGGATGGTTTTTATCAACATCTCTTGGAGGTAAAGTAGCCGGTGTAATGGCCAGTTTTTGGGATAGTTTTCCCGACAAGAAATTGTTTTTTGGAATAATAGCTGTAGCTGCTATACTGGGTGGTTTATTAATTTTTATGAGGTTAAAATCTTTAGATGCTGTAGTGAAAGAAAAGACAGGGTCTGTATAATAATTAAAAAAGCCGGCGCATTTGCGCCGGCAACCTTAATCCTCCGTCCCAACTTTATCGGACTCCTTTCTGAATGTGTTTTGGCCTTAACATTTTCATCTTCTTAATCTGATCAGGTGTTAGCAGGCTGTTCATTTCTTCGTGTTGCTTTTTTAAAACAGCCATTACCTGTGCTTTCTTCTGCTCGTCTGTTAAAGACTGATCTTCGCGTATACTTTTGATTTTTGATTTTGTTTCGGTTCTGAGTGCATGCATTTTGGCTGACTGATCATCTGTCAACTGCAGATTCTTTTTCATGTTCTCCATTCGGTGCTCTGATCTTGCTTCAAATCTTTTTTTAGTACCCGCTTTCATAGTTGCAAGTTGTTTTTGCTGATCCGGAGTCAGTAAGGCTTGCAGCTTTTCATGCCGTTCTTTATTTAACGCTTTCATTTGTTCCCTGTACTCCTTTGCCGTGATGGTGGCTTCCTGTTTGTGCAGATCAGATATTTTACTTCGAAAATCTTCATTAATACTTTTCACCTTTTGTTGCTGATTGTCGGAGAGATTTAGCTTTTTATAATACATCGTCTCACCACGATGTCTGATACCAGGCTTGTCATGATGCCTCTGAAACTGCTTCCCCTTTTCCTTGGGAGTAGCAGTTGTTTTTACCTGTGCCTGCACAATACCAAAACTAATTGCAAGTGCCAGCAACGACAATGTCATTCTTTTCATGTGTATAATTTTTTTGTGAATTCAATACAGCAATTGACTACAGATGATTTTAAAAGTTTAAGAAGAAAAGAGTGCTGTTTTCTGAAATACAGTACTGTAAAGCGTTGTAGAAAAATTTATTAACCTTGTTTAACATTAAAGTGGATTTGATAACAGGTTAACAAGCAAGAAAAAATAAGGGCAGGTGATAAAACCCGCCCTTATACTTATTTTATAAAATAAAAAAAATTATTGTCCCTGTGCCAGGCTATACCCTCTCTTTTCACCCCAGCTATTCAACAACTCCGAGGAACAGATTTTAAAATTGCCACTTAAGCTTACATATAACCCAAGCACATCCTGTTGATTGAGTGGCTCACCGTCAAGCGATTCAAAACGCACATTATATAAGTTGACCAGGTTGGTATACACAGATCCTGTTGGCCAAACCTGAGTACCCCGGTTACTAATATTCACCAGTTTGAATTTAACACCGGCATGGCGTTGGCATCTTGTAGCAATAGTAAGAGGCTGTTCATTACTTTCTATAAAGAGGTCAACACCTACAATATCTTCATTTCCAAGTTCTGCAGATTCCATCATTGCATTCTGTTGTAATTTGAATGGTGTAGGAGTTCCGGGCTTATTAGGCACAACCGGTTTGGGATTGAAATTGGGCTGCTTACCAAAATTGCTGATAATAGTTTCTGCAAATTCTGTAGTATTTACAGATTTTATGGTTTTATCACCAAAATCACCGGTATGCACACCGCTTTCGAGCGTATATAGTAAGGCATTTTCTATTATTGCCGCATTCTCAGTTAGTCCTACATGCTGAAGCATGGATATACCACTTAATAACAACGCTGTGGGGTTGGCAATATTTTTCCCGGCAATATCAGGCGCCGTACCGTGTACCGCTTCAAAAATAGATATATGGTCACCTATGTTGGCCGAAGGTGCAAAACCCAATCCACCTACCAGACCTGCGCACAAGTCGGAAACTATATCGCCCTGCAGATTAGTTAATACCACCACATCAAAAGTGTCTGGTTTTGTCACCAGTTTCATACACAGGTCGTCCACAATTATATCATCAGCTTTCAGCTCAGGAAACTCTTTGGCAACTTCATAAAAACATTCAAGAAAGAGACCATCCGTTATTTTCATAATGTTGGCCTTATGCCCGCAACTGATCCTTTTTGCTTTTTTTTGTTTGGCCATCTGGAAAGCATATCGAATCACCTGCATACTTCCGGGACGGGTAATGAACCTGCGGCTAAGGGCCACATCATGTGTAAGCATGTGCTCAATACCACCATAAGTATCTTCAATATTTTCTCTGACCACAGTAATATCTATGGGAATCCCTGCTTTTGAAAATACTGTATCTACACCATGCAGCGACTGAAAAACCCTTTTATTGGCATAAGTATTCCAGGTTTTGCGGGCGGTAACATTTACACTCTTAACCCCCTTGCCTTTAGGTGTTTCCATAGGTCCTTTAAAAAGCAACCCGAGTGATTCAATAGCTATTTTAGCTTCGGGGGTCATCCCATTGGAGAAGCCTTTGTCAAATACCCATTTTCCCATTTCTACAAATTCATATTCCAGGGGAACATTATTAGCTTCTAATATCTTCAAAACGGCATCCATTATTTCGGGACCGATTCCATCACCTTTGGCTACAGCTATCTTCATTTTTTAAATTTTATTAATATTAAATATTATGAAGTAAGAAAATCACGTGTTTTGTGAAGCAAAGGTAACTGCCATTTTAATTGTTATAAGAGAAATTTATCGTGAATTGCAATAGTTTTCGCTAATTTTATTCCAAACTTTGATTAAGGTAATGGCATCTAAAGTAACGGAAGGTGTAATTGTAACGGTAGAGACATTTTATCAGCCGGATTACAGCAATCCCGTTAATGGAGAATTTATGTTTGCCTATCGTATTACCTTACAAAACAACAATCCTTTCCCGGTACGCCTGCTCAGGCGGCACTGGTATATTTTTGACAGTAATGGCACCCAAAGAGAGGTGGAAGGAGAAGGTGTAGTTGGGGTGCAACCTCAAATCAATTCCGGTGAACAATACCAGTATGTAAGCGGATGCAATCTGCGGACAGAAATGGGGAAAATGTATGGCACTTATATCATGGAAAATACCAGCTTAAAAAAACAATTTGAAGTTAAGATTCCTGTTTTTGATATGATTGTGCCCTTCAAAATGAATTAATAAAATTTTACCGTATAATATAACTACCTTTGCCCACCTTTAAAAGGGATATTATTAACCCTGAATCATTAAATTATTATTTAAACAAACAATAGCCCGGAAGCTATCTCCATCTACAGAAAAAGTTTACGCATGTACAAAGTAACCTTCAACAACAAAAACAAAGTTTTTTTCAATGCTTTAAAAGCCAGTGTAGATAAATATTTTGCTGACAACAACCTGAAAAAAACCGGAAACTGGAAATTATATCAGAAAACTGTAATCCTTATTCCCGCAGCTATAGGTATATATGCCGCGCTGCTTCTTGCACCGCTTACTCCTTTTTGGGGAGTAGTATTAAGCGGATTATTCGGATTTACACTGGCAAGTATAGGTTTTAATATCATGCATGACGCCTGTCATGGTTGTTACTCCTCACGCCCATGGGTAAACGATATTATGGGACTCTCAATGAATGCACTGGGTGGAAATGCTTTTTTCTGGAAGCTCAAACATAATATTGTACACCATACCTATACTAATATTGACGGCATTGATGATGATATTAACAATAAGCCCTTTATGCGGGAATGTTCCACTCAAAAATGGTATCCCCCACACAGGTATCAGCATTATTATATGTTTGTTCTGTATGGTTTTACTTCCCTTTTCCTGCTGTTTATTACAGACTATATTAAATATGTAACCAAAAAAGTATATACCACCCCTTTAAAACCTATGGACTTTAAAGAACACCTGGTTTTCTGGGTTTCTAAAGCTTTGTATGTAGGCTTTACTATTGTACTGCCTATCATGGTGGTTGGCTGGGAAGCCTGGCTGGTTGGATTCCTTGTAATGCATTTTGTCTTAGGATTAACCCTCGCACTGGTGTTTCAACTGGCACACGTGGTAGAACATGCAGAATTTGATGTTGCCGGTATAGAACCCAAAAAGATAGAAAATGAATGGGCTATACACCAGGTAAAAACAACTGCTGACTTTGGAGCAAAAAGTAAAATCTTATCATGGTTTGCAGGGGGACTTAATTTTCAGATTGAGCATCATTTATTTCCACGCATCAGTCATATTCACTATCCAGCTATCAGTAAGATAGTAGAGCAAACCTGCAATGATTTTGGAATACTGTACAACAATTTCCCCACATTAGGAGCTGCTATAGCTTCACATTTCCGTTTTATGAAGCAGTTGGGACAAAGACCTGTACAAAATATGAGCGATAAATTACCGGAAGGCGCAGCTGCTTAAAATTTGTTTTCCTATATTGGGTAAAAATAAAATTAATGGATGAGGCTTTATCACTACAAAATGAAAACCTCATTAAAGCAGATGTGCAATTAAGCTCAAGACCTTTACTTCGCTATCCGGGAGGTAAAACAAGAGCTGTTGAAAATATAACCCGTTACTTTCCTGATAAGCCTGACACATTATTGTCCCCATTCCTCGGTGGCGGATCTATTGAACTGGCTTTAGCTGCAAAGGGAACAATAGTATTCGGCTTTGATATTTTTTCTCCGCTTGTAGAGTTCTGGCAATGTGTATTAACACAACCAAAGACATTGGCAAAAGAGGTTGAAAAATACTTTCCATTATCCAGGTCTAAATTTTACGAACTACAGCAAAATCAAACCGGTTTTAAAACTAAACTTGAACGGGCTGCCGTATTTTATGTTCTCAATCGCTCCTCTTTCTCGGGATCTACCTTATCTGGTGGCATGTCACCAGGTCACCCAAGATTCACACAAACTGCAATTGAACGACTCAGAGAATTTTACAATCCTAATATTACTGTAAAAAAAGCCGATTATAAACAATCCCTGGAAGAGCACCCGGATACCTTTGCATATATTGATCCGCCATATTTGATCAAAAGCAGGTTATATGGGAAAAAGGGCGATGCACATAAAGATTTTAACCACGAAGTATTAGCCGGGATACTACGGAACAGAGATAGATGGATATTATCATATAATGATTGTCCAGCTATACGCAATCTCTATAAAGGGTTCAGTATTATTACTGCCAACTGGAAATACGGTATGAGTAATGATAAATCATCTAAAGAAATACTGATCTTTAGCAGGGATATTCGTCAGTTTTAATACACTTTCTCGCCCGAGATATACGTTGCCGTTATCTTCACTTTTAAAATAGCGGCAGGTTCACATTGCATCAGGTCTGTATCTGTCATAATAAAATCTGCATCTTTGCCTTTCTCAATACTCCCTTTCTCCCTTTCTTCAAAGCTGCCCTTTGCTGCCCATATTGTCATACCCCTTAATGCCTCTTCCCTGCTAAGTGCATTATTTGGTTGATACCCTGATGGCGGAAATCCGGAGGCATCTTTTCTTTCAACTGCCGCATAAAATGTTTTCAGAGGACTGATATCTTCAACTGGAAAATCTGTACCTAATACAATCCATTTGTTTTGCTGCAATAAATTTCTATTAGCATACGCCGATTGTATACGCCCGGCTCCCAGGCGATCTTCGGCCCAATACATATCCGAGGTTGCATGCGTGGGCTGTACCGATGGAATGATATTGAATTTACCAAACAGCTTTACATCTTCCGGGGCAACAACCTGTGCATGCTCAATCCGCCAGCGGCGGTCATTGCCGGGAGTAAGCAATGCTGCAAACTGCTGCAATATCACCCGGTTAGCTGAGTCGCCAATTGCATGTACGCAGGCCTGAAAAGGGGACTGATAAATCTTTGATAAAGCAGATGTATAATGGTTAATATCATTCAGCAAAAAGCCATACCAGCCAGGCTTGTCATTATAAGGTTTAAGCAGGCAGGCACCACGCGAACCCAATGCGCCGTCTGCAAAAAGTTTAAACCCCGATATATGCAAACGCTCTGTTTTATATATTCCTCTGGGCAGGTACCAGGCATAGTTTGCAGAGTCATCAGAAAGTAGTACCGTAAGTTTCATTTTGAGTATTCCTTCTTTTTGCAAAGCATCAAGCCTTTCTGTTTCCCGCTTTGAAAGTCCGCAATCGGTGATTGAAGTCAGCCCCACTGCAAAACATTTTTTCTGTGCTTCATCAAATAATTCCTTCAGGGTTTTGTCATCGGGTTCGGGTATGATATTACCCACACGACCCATAGCATTATCTACAAGTACACCTGTGAGTTTGCCGGCTTTGGTTTCAATAATTCCGCCTGCTACCTTATCTCCTGCTTTTATACCAGCCCTATCAAGTGCAGCCTGGTTGACAATAGCTGCATGCCCGTCAACTCTTGAAAGATATACGGGATTTTCGGGGAAATATTGATCAAGTAATGTTTTGGAAGGAAAAACTTTATTATCCCAGTCGTTCTGATCCCAGCCATATCCCAAAATCCATTCGCCCCGGGATATTTGCTTATCCTTTACAAACTGTTGTATTTGGTTAATACAATCATCCCAGCTCTTTGTACCCACAAGATTCACTTTTTGCAACGAAAGGGCATAGCCATAGAAATGTGCATGCCCATCTATAAATCCGGGGTATATTATTTTTCCTTCAGCATTAACTTTTTCCGGGGCGGTATATGTATTCAGAATATCAGCAGTTGTGCCCGTTTCAAGTATTTTACCATCCTTTATTGCCATAGCTTCCACCACAGAAAAACTACTGTCTGCAGTATATATCTTTGCCCCATGCACTATCATATCGGCAGTTATCTGTTGCCTGCAGGAAGCAAACAAAAAAATGATTGTACAGGCAAAAAGTATTATTCTCATAAACATATTTGAGATGTGAATATATCCCGATTATAAAAATTGAAAATCCGGGATAAAGGCTTTATTATACATTTACAATTGAAAAAATACCACATGTTTACGAACGAACAAACAAAAGTTTTACAACAGGCAGGGAAAAAATTTTTAGAAACTGCAGACAAAGTATTGCCACTATCATCAGTAGCATTATTGAGAGATGTTCTTCGTTTTCACGAATACAGGTATTATGTAATTAATGATCCGTTGATTGCGGATGCTGAATACGACAGCTTATATAAAATGCTTGAAAAAGCAGAATCGGCTGATCCTTCAATTATTACACCCGATTCGCCCACACAGCGTGTATCAAAAGGGTTGATAAAAGACTTCCCTAAAGTGCAGCATCTTGTTCCGATGCTTTCGCTTGATAATAGCTATAATGCTGAAGACCTTGTTGATTTTGACAGAAGAGCAAGAGAACTAAGCGGAGTGGAAGAAATAGAGTATTGTGTAGAGCCTAAATTTGACGGGGCAAGTATATCATTAATTTATGAAAATGACCTGCTGCTGCGTGGCGCAACCCGTGGTGATGGTGTGGTTGGTGATGATATTACTACCAATATCAGGCAGATTCGCTCTGTACCGCTTTCTGCGAAATTTTCCCGGTATGGCATTCAGCAGATTGAGATAAGAGGGGAAGTGTTGATGAATAAAAATAACTTTAAGGAATACAATGATGCTATAGAAGAACAGGGATTACCGCGACTGGCGAACCCGAGAAATGCAGCGGCAGGTTCGCTTCGCATAAAAGACCCCAAAGAGGTTGGCAGGCGTAACCTCGAAGCATTTCTTTATCACGTAAGTGATGTAACTCTTTTACCCAAACATCAGCAGCCAGAACTTTTAAAGACGCATAACGGAACCTTACAAATGCTATGGGAACTGGGATTTAGAAGTCCTGAAAAGGAAAAAAAATTGCTGAAAGGAATAAATGCAGTGATAGATCATTGCATTGCGTTTGAAAAGCAAAGAGACGACCTCCCATACGAAATTGACGGCATGGTAGTTAAAGTAAATAAACTGGAACTTCAGGAAAGAATGGGGATGACAACACATCATCCACGCTGGGCAATAGCTTACAAGTTCAAAGCCAGGCAGGCCACAAGCAAACTAACTGCCGTTGAATTTCAGGTGGGCAGAACCGGGGCTATTACTCCGGTAGCCAAGATTGAACCCGTGACGGTGGGTGGAGTAACGGTAGGAAGCATCTCAGTACATAATGAAGATTATATCAAAGAAAAAGACTTGCTTATAGGTGATACTATACTGATCGAAAGGTCGGGTGATGTGATACCCCAGGTAGTAAAATCATTCCCGGAATTGAGAACAGGCAATGAAAAAGAAATTGAATTTCCGGTGACCTGCCCGGTATGTGGTTATCCATTGGAGAAACCGGCTGATGAAGCCGTATGGCGCTGCAACAACAGCAACAATTGCGAAGCGCAGATTGTTGAGCGTTTAATACATTTTGCCAGTAAGGATGCAATGGATATTCGTGGATTTGGAGAAGCTATAGTAAAAAAATTTTACACATTGGGTTATTTAAAAAATGTTCCGGACATATATCACCTGCCCTTCGACAAAATCCGCACGCTGGAAGGATTTGGAGAAAAGAGCATCACCAACCTTCAGGCTGCAATAGAAGCTTCAAAAAGCCAGCCCTTGCACCGGCTGATATATGCTCTGGGTATACGTTATATAGGAGAGACCACGGCAAAAGTACTCGCAAACGCGGTGCTTCATTTATCTGAGTTTGCTTCGTTTAGTCTTGAACGTTTGCAGGAACTGGAAGATGTAGGGCCTAAAGTTGCGGGTAGCGTATACACGTTCTTTCACAATGATCAAAACCTGCAATTGATCAACGATCTGGAAAAAGCCGGACTTCAATGCAAAAATCTTAAAAAAGACCTGCAGGTTGCAGGTAACCTTAGCGGTAAAACCTTTCTGTTTACAGGTACACTTTCAAAACTAAAGCGATCGGAAGCAGAGGCACTGGTAGAACAAAATGGCGGGAAGCTACTGAGTGGGGTAAGCAGCAAATTAAATTATCTTGTAGTAGGTGAAGATGCCGGCTCAAAACTGGAGAAGGCAAAAAAAATAACTACTATACAAGTAATCTCCGAAACTGAGTTTTTACAACTGACGGGGGCGGATACCCTGTCTTCCTGAAAATATACAGGTGTATCGGCATTCATTATTTTTTGAAAAAATTGGCATAAAAATTAAATATAATATGCGAGGGTATTTTAGTACATTTATAATGCCTAAAAACATCAGCTATGATAAAGAAGATTGCCAATGAAATCTGGAAGCCTCTGCAATTTCCGGGATGGAAAGAACTAAGAAAAAAATATGCTGTTTCCAGCCAGGGCCGGGTAGCCTCATTTACAAAAGATATTTACGAAGACGGACAACTACTCAGTGGCTCTCTAACAACAGGCTATCGCAGCCTTAATCTCCATCGCCCCAATAATAAAGGCACATTATATATACACCGGGAAATAGCCCGCCTGTTTTGTAAAAAACCTTCACCAAAACATCAGTTTGTTATTCATCTTAATCATAACAAGATTGATAATAAATCTGCCAATCTAAGGTGGGCGACATTGAGTGAAGTAAGCAACCATCAGCAGAAAAGCCCGGCTAAAGTTGCATACAAAAAAATACAGGCCAACCGCTCATCCGGACTGAAACTGAATATCAACCAGGTTAGTGCAATTAAGAAAGCAATTTCTGATCCCAAAAGAAGACTCACTTACAAACAGCTTGCTGAAAAATATGATGTAAGCGAAATGACCCTTTACCGTATCAAAAGTGGTGAAAACTGGGCGAGGGTGAAATAGATTTTGGCATTTAGCTATCAGGTATCAGCTATTAGGTATCAGTGTCAGGGGTTGACGAAAGCCTGTCATGTCCTAAAAAAAGTAGACACTATTACTACTATTACCTTTTTCTTTTTTTTGTTACTTTTTTTTCTTTTTAC
>JBDHYJ010000011.1:0-84747 GCA_039811345.1 Chitinophagaceae bacterium | reverse complement strand
AAAGGCGATTTTTTTTGAGCAACGGCTATTTAATATCTTTGTCGCAATGTATACTTATGAGTTATTGACAGAGGAAAAAGTTGTGCTCAGGAATGCATTCAACGATTATCGTGTTTGTGTAATTATCCCGACTTATAATAATGGACGTACACTTCATACTGTAATTGAAGATGTATCCTGTTATACTTCCAATATTATAGTGGTTAATGATGGATCAACTGATGATACGTCAGATATATTGACTGGTTTTACAGGCATAGAAAAGGTGAGCTATTCAGTTAATCAGGGAAAGGGTTGGGCAATCCGGCAGGGCATTAAACGAGCATTGGAACTGGGATATGATTATGCCATCACGATTGATTCGGATGGACAGCATTTTGCAAAAGACCTTCCGGTTTTTATAGAACAGTTGAAAAAGCATCCTCGGGCAATAATAATCGGTTCGCGCAATATGAACCAGTCTTCAGTCCCGGGTAAAAGCAGTTTTGGAAACCGGTTTTCAAATTTCTGGTTTAGGGTTGAAACCGGTATTAAGCTTCCAGACACACAATCCGGTTATCGTCTTTATCCGATATTCTTATTAAAGGATATGAAATTCTTTACAAAAAAATATGAATTTGAGATTGAGGTGCTGGTAAGAGCTGCCTGGAAAGATATACCTGTTCTCCCGGCTCCTGTATCGGTGTATTATGCTCCCGGCAATGAAAGAGTATCCCACTTCAGACCTTTTAAAGATTTTTTCCGAATTAGTATATTGAATACGATACTTGTGCTAATCAGCGTGCTCTATATCAAACCACGGAATTTTCTGCGGGATATTTTTATAAAAGAGCGGCGTAATAAATTTATCAGAGAACACCTTATCAATATATATGAACCCAGGCATATAAAAGTGTTTTCAGTAGCTTTTGGCGTATTTATGGGCATAATTCCAATTTGGGGATTTCAGCTTATGAGTGCTATTTTCCTGGCTATTTTTTTACGTCTCAACAAAGCTCTTGTCATACTTGCTGCACATATCAGTATCCCGCCCATGATACCGCTGATAATATTCCTTAGTTATAAAACAGGGGCAATCTGGATGCCGGAAAAAGGTGAAGACCTTGTATTTAACTATGGTATTTCTTTCAATAGTGTAAAGCACAATTTTCAACAATACATTTATGGCAGTATAACACTTGCTGTAATTGCGGCTATACTTGGCGGACTATTTACCTGGACCATCCTTTTACTATTTCGGAAAAATAAGCGTGTAGCAGTTTAATTTACCCCGATGCAGCAATTTTTTTCCGGCATATATGATTTCTTTCAGCAACGAAAATGGCTGCTGTATATATGCTTTGCAGGGTTGTTGATTATCACATCAATTTTTGCTTCAAGGCTCAAATTTGAAGAGGATATTTCCAGGATACTGCCCAAAGACCCCAGGGTGGAGAAGCTGAATGAAGTATTTCAGCACTCAAAGTTTATGGATAAGCTGGTAGTGATGGTATCACTGAAAGACAGCAGCTACACTAACCCCGATAGTCTTATCCTGTTTTCTGATGAGTTGGTACAACAGGTAAAAACTAAGCTTGCTGCATATATCAGGAAGATCAATTACCGGGTGGATGATGATATGGCAATGGAATTGTTTAGTATTGTAGATGAGCACCTTCCTATTTATCTTTCCGAAAAAGATTACCTTCAGATAGATAGCCTGATACAGCCGCAAACCATTACCCAAACCCTTCAGCATAACCTGCAAACGCTTAGTTCTCCTTCCGGTTTTGCATTGAAGAATATGATCGCCAATGATCCTGTAGGGATATCTTTTATAGCACTCAGGAAATTGCAGCAATTACAATACGATGAAAATTTTGAATTGTATGATAATTGTGTAATAACGAAAGATCATAAAACACTGATGCTGTTTCTTACACCGGTATATCCGCCCAACAATACCGGGAAGAACGAGGTGTTTTTGAACGGGCTTGACAGTATTATACATTCAGACCTTCAAACCCGGTTTTCGAATATTGATGCCCGTTATTTTGGTGCTACTGCAGTTTCTGCCGGCAATGCAAGGCAATTGGCGAAAGATACCTGGTTTACTCAGGGCGCTACCATTGTTTTTCTCATACTGTTTATCGGGTTTTATTTCAGACGTAAATCTGCACCGTTGCTGATTATGATTCCGGTGATAACGGGTGCTTTGTTTGCCCTGGCAATGGTTTATTTTATTCGCGGAAGTATTTCGGTAATTGCTGTAGGCACAGGTTCAGTAATTCTTGGTATAGCTGTAAATTATTCGCTGCATGTTTTTAACCATTACCGGCACACCGGTGATATCAAAAAAGTTATTGCCGACCTTGCTTTCCCGCTTACACTTGGGAGCCTTACCACTATCGGTGGTTTCTTCTGCCTGAACTTTGCCGAGTCGGATATGCTGAAAGATCTTGGCACTTTTGCCGGCTTTAGTCTAATTGGTGCTGCCTTATCCTCTCTTATATTTTTACCACATTTCATTCGCTTGTCTAAGAAGAACCCTAAAGTTGATGCCGAATCACATTCCTGGATTGACCAGCTTGCAACCCTGCGACCCGATCACAACAGGTATATTATCGGTGCAATTCTTTTACTTACGGTTGTTTTTGCTGTTGCTGCTCAGTATGTGGGTTTTGAAACCGACCTGAACAATATGAACTATATGCCTGAGCGACTGAAAGAAGCAGAGCAAAAGCTCAACAAAATCAATGAAGCGGCATTGCAATCCGTTTATATTGTAGCAGAAGGCAGCAACTTAAACCAGGCCCTTGTCAACAACGAAAAGCTCAACACGGAAATTGAAAAACTGAAAGACAGCAATATCATCAGTAAATATTCCGGTGTATCCACTTTAATTATATCTGATTCCCTGCAGAATGTAAGGATTGAACGGTGGAAAAAATATTGGACTGCAGAAAAAAAAGAAGCGTTGTTACATATCCTTAATGAAGAAGGACATGCTTTAGGATATAGCGCTTCCGCATTCAATGCATTTGCTGCTATGCTCAATAAAGATTTTACAACCACAGATACTGCAACGACACAACAACTTCGAAAAACTTTTCTTGATGACTATATTTCTGAATTTCCAGATCATGCCACAGTAGTTACACTTGTAAAAGTCCCTCCTCAAAATAAAGAAGCGGTCTATAATGCATTTGGTAGTAAGCCTGCTATTACCGTATTAGACCGGCAATATCTTACCGGAAAATTTGTAGAACTTATCAATGCTGATTTTACCAACATCGCACTGATCACGTCATTGCTTGTATTTTTTATTTTATGGATTACTTATGGCAGAATTGAATTAACACTGATTGCTTTTCTGCCAATGATGTTAAGCTGGATTTGGATATTGGGCATGATGGCAATACTCGGTATAAAATTCAATATTATTAATATTATAGTCTCCACCCTGATATTCGGACTTGGTGATGACTACAGTATTTTTATTATGGACGGGCTGCTGCAGGAATACCGTACCGGGTCAAAAAATCTTTCTTCTTTCAAATCTTCTATTCTGCTGTCAGCCGTTACTACCATTGTAGGACTAGGCGTTTTAATTTTTGCACAGCATCCTGCATTGCGTTCTATAGCTGCTATATCTGTGGTGGGCATCCTGTGTGTTGTACTGATGGCGCAGGTGCTAATTCCCTGGCTGTTTTCCTTACTGATAACAAACAGAACGAAAAAAGGTTTGTATCCCTGGACAGCAATGTCTTTTTTCAAAACCGTTTTTTCACAGGTATGGTTTATCGGTGGCAGTATGATACTTGCAGGTATAGGCTTCCTGCTCGTCAGGTGCAATCCATTTAATAAAGAAAAGGGAAAATATCTTTATCATGTTGCCATTGCTGCATTTTCTAAATCGCTGATTTATGTAATGAGTAATGTGAAGAAAACAATCATTAACCCACTTAATGAAAACTTCAGTAAGCCGGCAGTGCTGATCTGCAACCACCAGTCGGGTCTGGATAATTTTGTAATGATGATGTTGCACCCTGAGATTATTGTACTTACCAACGACAAGGTACGGTCGGCGCCGGTATCCGGTGCAGTGGTGCGCATGGCAGATTATTATTCCATTTCAGATGGTGCAGAAAAGAGCCTGGAAAAGATGGGTCAGAAAATGAAACAGGGTTATTCTATAGTAATATTTCCGGAAGGTACCCGGTCATCAAACGGGAATATGAAACGTTTTCATAAAGGGGCATTTCTCCTCGCACAACAGCTTGGCGCTGACATATTACCTGTAATGATTCATGGAACAGGCTACACGCTGAGCAAAGGAGATATGATGCTTAAAGACGGGCATATCAATATTCGGTTTTTGCCTCGTATTAACTCGGGTGATGATTCGTTTGGTACAAATTATACCGAAAGGGCTAAAAGAATCGGTAAATATTTCCGGAATACATTTCATGAATGGAAAACTTCGCTTGAGCAACCTCGTTGGTTCCGGGAAAAATTGTTTTACAATTATATTTACAAAGGACCGGTACTGGAGTGGTATATGCGGGTAAAATTAAGGCTTGAAAAAGACTACCAGGTCTTTCATGACTTACTGCCTTTGCAGGGTAAATTTCTGGATGCCGGTTGTGGTTACGGTTTTATGTCATATATGTTGCATTTTGCAGCCCCGCAGCGTGATATTACTGGTATAGATTATGATGAAGAAAAAACAATAGTTGCTAATCATTGTTTCAGTAAAGATGAAGGTATCCGGTTTATGCATGCAGATATATTAAAGTACGATTTTGAAAAGTATGATGGCATTATCATGGCAGACATGCTGCACTATCTGCAGGAAAGCGAACAGGAGCAGGTGTTACAAAAAGCTATTCAAAGTCTGTCTGCAGAAGGAGTGCTCATCATCCGCGATGGAGATAAAGAAAAGAAAAAACATGGCGGCACAAAGCTTACAGAATTTTTCTCCACTAAAGTATTTGCATTTAATAAGACTACAGATTCAGGCTTGTCATTCCTGTCTGGGACTATGATTCGTAATATAGCTGCTGCAAATGATATGGAATGTATGGAAATAGATGAAACGAAATATACTTCAAATGTGATCTTTGTACTAAGAAAAAAGCGAAATGGCGGAATCGAAATATGATATTGTGATCATTGGCAGTGGTATTGGCGGACTTGTTTGCGGCAATCTGCTCGCCAAAGAAGGGTTGAGGATTGCTGTACTTGAGAAAAACAAACAGATAGGGGGGAGCCTGCAGACATTTGCGAGGGACAAAACGATTTTTGATTCGGGAGTACATTATATCGGAGGATTGGATAAAGGGCAGAACCTGTACCAGATTTTTGATTATCTCGGTGTGATGGATAAACTGAAACTGCAGCGTATGGACGAAAATGGTTTTGACAGGATTATCATTGGTAATGATACTAAGGAATACCGGCTGGCACAGGGCTATGAAAATTTTGTACAACAATTGCTAAAAGATTTCCCGGAAGAAGAAACAGCATTAAGAAATTATTGTAAAAAAATTAAAGCCGTCTGCGCAAAATTCCCCTTATACAATTTACGTACAAAGGGTTTATACGAAGAGAAAGCCGAAGCACTTAGAGAAGATACCCGCACTGTAATAGAGTCTCTCACCGACAATGAAAAACTTCAGGCAGTACTGGTAGGCAATAATGCATTGTATGTAGGTATACCTTATGAAACTCCTTTTTATGTGCATGCGCTTATTGTCAACAGTTATATAGAGAGTGCATGGAAATGTATTAATGGCGGTTCGCAGATCGGCAAATTACTTTCTGCTAATATCCGCAGCCTGGGGGGCGAAATCTTTCGGCATTGTGATGTGCAAAAAATCCATGTGGAGGGAGACAAAGCTATATATGCCGAAACTGCTGATGGCAGAAAATTTTATGCTGATAAATTTATTTCCAATATTCATCCCTCCAAAACAATGGAGCTGACTACAACGGATGTGATCAGAAAAGTGTATCGCCGCCGCCTCAGGAATTTACCCCATACCATATCATCATTTTTAGTTCATATTGTTTTAAAAAAAGATTGCTTCCGATACCTGAAGCATAATTATTATTTTCATAAAGAGGGTGAGATATGGAACCTCACAGAATATACCGAAGATAACTGGCCACTTGGCTATGCAATATTTCTTCCGCCTGCATCCCAAACGGAGGAGTTTGCAAAAGCTATGACCATATTTACATATATGCGTTATGAAGAAGTAGCGCCCTGGCAGGATACATTCAATACCGTGCTTTTCGAAAATGAGCGTGGTGAAAGTTATGAAGCTTTCAAACGTTATAAGGCCGGAATATTGATTGATACGGTAGAAGAGCGTTTTCCCGGTTTAAAAAACTGTATTGCTTCTTACACTACATCTACTCCATTGTCATACCGCGACTATATTGGTAATTATGACGGATCTTTGTATGGTATAGCCAAAGATTATAAAGATCCTTTAAAAACTTTTATTTCGCCCAGGACCAAAGTGCAAAACCTTTATCTTACCGGGCAGAATATTAATATACATGGTGTGCTGGGCTCAACTATCAGTAGCTTGCTAACCTGTATAACACTGCTGGAGAGTGAAGAAATAGTAGAAAAAATTAAAAATGCACAAACTGAAAAAAATAGGTAAATGGCTGCTGTATATAGTAGTGTTCCTGGTGGTAGTGTTGCTGTTTGGATTTGGATATGTTGTGTATGTAAGTAAAACCGATCCGCCATCCATTGCAGATTCCTCAAGTCTTAGCTGGGAAAGAAATGATCATGGCAATGGTTTTTATACTATCGGCAACAACTGGTTCAGAAAAAGTAATTCAGGTTTGTATGAAATGTATACCGAAGGAAAACCTTTTGAACGGGGAGTAGTTAACGGTAAATTATCAAAAGAACTGGTTACGAGCCAGGAAGATTATTTCAATGCTGAGATCAGGAAAATGATTCCATCAGAAGCATACCTGCACTTTCTGAAATATGTAATCGGATGGTTTAACCGCAACCTTGATAAAAATATTACAGAGGAATTTAAGAAAGAGATATACGGAATTTCAACTTCAGCATCAGATAAGTATAATTATATAGGCACAAATTACCAGCGTATTTTAAACTACCATGCGGCGCACGATATAGGGCATGCTTTGCAGAATATGGCACTCGTTGGTTGTACCTCCTTTGGAACATGGAATGGAGCGTCGCAAGATAGTAATTTAATCATCGGAAGGAATTTTGATTTTTATGTAGGAGATGATTTTGCAAAAAACAAAATAGTTTCATTTGAAAATCCTGCTGACGGATATAAATTTATGAGTGTAACCTGGGGTGGGTTTATTGGTGTGGTATCCGGCATGAATGAGAAGGGGCTAACGGTAACTATCAACGCTGCCAAAAGCAGTATACCTTCCGGTTCGGCTACACCGGTATCATTGGTGGCAAGGGAGATACTACAGTATGCCGCCAATATTTCAGAAGCTATTGCCATAGCTCATAAACGCACAATGTTTGTATCCGAATCTTTCCTTGTGGGTTCGGCTGCCGATAATAAAGCGGTGATTATTGAGAAAACACCCGATACCCTTGATGTATACGATCCGCAATCAGATCAAATTGAATGTTCCAACCACTTTCAGGGAAAGCTGTTGGCCGGGTCTGCGCCTAATATAGAACAAATGACAAAAAGCGCTTCCGAATACCGTTACAAACGACTGCAGGAACTGATGAAAGAATACGGAAAGAATACCGTGCAAAAAACAGCGGCTATACTCCGCGACCGGAAAGGGTTACATGGTGCTGATATAGGTTTGGGAAATGAAAAAGCCATGAACCAGTTGATTGCACACCATGCCATTATTTTTGAACCCCAAAAACTACTGGTATGGGTGTCCACTTCTCCCTGGCAGCTTGGTGAATTTGTTGCTTATGATTTGCATAAAATATTTTCCCTTCACGGACTGAGCGAAAATCTCGAACTGCACGATAGTGCACTGACGATTCCTCCGGACAGTTTTTTGCTGACCAGGCAATTTCAGCAGTTTCAAAAATACCGGGAGTATGCGCATAAGATGGCAGATGGCGGGAGCATCAATCCCGACAGTCTCATAGCCAATAATCCTCAGTACTATCATGCATATATACTGGCAGGTGATTATTGCTACAAACACGGGCAGCTTGAAAAAGCAGAAAAATATTATGCGCAGGCGCTTACCAAAGAAATAGCTACGGTGAATGAAGCCGAGCATGTTAGAAAACAGATAGCGGAAATAAAAAAGCAACTGGAATAAAATAATATGATTAAAGGACTGGGAACCGATATTGCAGAAGTCAGCCGCATTGCCAATTCAATTGGTAAGGAAAAAGGATTTCGTGAGTTGGTATTTTCTCCTTTCGAAATTGAATACTGCGAATCAAAATCCAACAAGTATGAACATTATGCTGCAAGGTTCGCTGCAAAAGAAGCTTTTTTTAAAGCCATTGGTACCGGCTGGATTAATGGTACCGCCTTTCACGAAGTAGAAGTTTATAATGATGCATCAGGCAAGCCGCATATACGTCTGACCGGCACTACTGCCCTTACGCTCAATGAAATGATACTGGAAAATATACAGGTTTCACTTTCTCATACTGGTGGTATGGCTATAGCAGTGGTATTGATACAATAGACACTGTAAATTTTGATAGTTGGAGTTGAATGTTGGTTGCAGGGTTATACCTGAGAGTTTTTCTTGCTGAAATTAAGATTGTTGTTGC
The DNA here is from genome assembly GCA_039811345.1 of Chitinophagaceae bacterium. GTDB lineage: Bacteria > Bacteroidota > Bacteroidia > Chitinophagales > Chitinophagaceae > Agriterribacter. Next base: position 75,980 of record JBDHYJ010000011.1, on the reverse strand, counting down.
CCTATGAGTCTTGTATTGTTTTCAGCAAATTTTTGTTTAATATACGCTTTCAATTCTGCAAAAGTCATATTCTGAGTTTCAGCACTAATTTGATCTCTGATTTCTCTCATCATTTTTACAGTGTCAAATTGTTTTTTTTCTTTAGTCGTTTCCATAATTTACCAGGTCTTTGGGGCTTCTGATTCCAATCATTGAATAACCAAGTCGCAAATTCACAGAATTGTAGCCTTTAATTCTGTTAAGGTTTACAATATGTTTAAAATTCCAACTTGCTAACACATAAACTTTGTGAATTGTTGCCATGGCAATATGCCTGCAATCTTCCAAACTCGTTTTTCCTACCACTTTTTCGGCGATGTATGTGTCGGCAAGTTTGATAGCTTCTTCGGTAAGTTCAATTCTTTGAAATTTATCTGCCGGGTATCTAAATAAGTGTTCTCTAACTTCTTGTGGGCATTAATTAATTCAAGGTCAAGCAAGTCAGATACTACAAAAATAATTTCATTGTTGTCGAGACGTTGAAATAGTTTAATGGTCTTCTTTGAATTCATCGTCAAAGTAACCACCAACTATTGAGGTGTCTATGTAAATTCTCTGTTTCATTTAATCTACTATAAATACAAAAGTAATCAAAGTGTGTTGTTTGAATTTAAATGACAACTTTGCCGTAGTAGCAAAATCAGCGCTTTAGATTTCATATATACAAAAAACCTTCCCTTTCCCGATATACACAATAGTGGATAAAAAGCATGCAATAAAGCAGTTTTTTTGAACGAAAAGCGCTGTAAATGCGGTACATTTGCGGGTATTTTTAATTATATATACAATTAAGCTCAGAACAGGGAAAAAGCATTATGGAAGAGAACATTACGCCCCACGAGACAAACGATAGCGACCGTATCATCCAGGTGAATATTGAGGAACAAATGAAAACCGCCTACATAGACTACTCTATGAGTGTTATTGTAGGCAGAGCATTACCTGATGTACGAGATGGTTTGAAACCCGTGCATCGCAGGATATTATATGCAATGAACGACCTGGGGCTCAATTTCAACAGACCATACAAGAAATCTGCCCGTGTAGTTGGGGAAGTGTTAGGTAAGTACCATCCCCATGGTGATGGCTCGGTATATGATGCCATGGTACGTATGGCACAGGACTGGAACATGCGGTACACCCTTGTTGACAAGCAGGGTAATTTCGGTAACCAGGACGGTGATGGACCGGCGGCAATGAGGTACACTGAGGTTAGGCTTCAACGGTTGGCAGAGCACATGCTGGATGATATCGAAAAAGATACAGTTGACTTTCAGTTGAATTTTGACGACTCTGAAAAAGAACCCTCTATTTTACCCACCCGTATCCCGCAATTGCTGGTCAACGGTTCAAGTGGTATTGCCGTGGGTATGGCTACCAATATGATGCCTCACAACCTCGGCGAAGTCATTGATGGTTGTGTAGCTTATATTAATAACAAGAACATTTCAGTTGAAGATCTTATACAGTTTGTAAAAGCCCCGGATTTTCCCACAGGTGGTATCATTTACGGATATGAAGGAATAAGATCAGCCATGCATAATGGGCGAGGAAGGGTAGTTTTACGTGGTAAACTGCATGTAGATACAAAACCCAGTGGCAGGGAACAAATTATAATTACTGAAGTTCCTTACCAGGTAAGCCGCGATACGCTTACCAACAAGATAGGTGAACTGGTGAATGAAAAGATTATTGAGGGTATTGCACATGTCAACAATGAATCTACTGAAAAAGATGGTACCAGGATAGTAGTTGACCTGAAGCGGGATGCAATTGCCAATGTGGTGATCAACCAGTTGTATAAACATACTGAACTACAAACTTCTTATGGTATCAATAATGTTGCAATAGTAAAAGGGAGACCGAAGGTTTTGAATGTAAGAGACCTGATCAGTGAGTTTGTTGAGTTTCGCCACGAAGTAGTAGTAAGAAGAACTAAGTTTGAACTGAGAGAAGCTGAGAAAAAAGCTCATATCCTTCAAGGTTACCTGATAGCGCTGGATCATCTTGATGAAGTGATTACCCTGATTAGGAACTCACCCACACCGGATGCTGCAAAAGAAGGGCTGGTAAATGCAGGCTGGGGATTAGATGAGGTGCAGGCAAAAGCGATCCTTGAGTTGAGGTTGCAACGTCTCACGGGAATGGAGCGCAATAAGATCAAGGAGGAATATGATGAGATAATGAAGTTCATCGCCTATCTGAAAGAACTGCTTGGAGATGAGGGAAAACGATATGAGCTGATAAAAACAGAACTGCTCGAAATAAAAGAAAAGTTTGGTGATGAGCGTAAATCAGAAATTCAGTATCTGGCAGATGAAATGCGGATAGAAGACCTGATTGAAGAAGAAGATGTAGTGATTACTATTTCTCACGAAGGATATATTAAAAGGACTTCAGCTACCGAATATCGCCAGCAAAACCGAGGCGGAAGAGGCGCAATCGGAGGAAAGACGAAAGAAGAAGACTGGATAGAACACCTTTTTGTAGCTTCAACCCACCATACCATGCTTTTCTTCACTGAAAAGGGGCGCTGCTACTGGCTGAAGGTATACCAACTGCCCGAAGGTGATAAAACAAGCAAGGGCAGGGCTATTCAAAATCTTATCCAGCTTCCCCCAGACGATAAAGTAAGGGCGATCATTGATGTAAAAAATCTGGAAGACGAAGATTTTGTAAGGAATCACTATATTGTACTCTGTACGCAAAAGGGGATAATCAAAAAAACACTTTTAGAAGATTTTAGCAGGCCGCGTGCAACCGGTGTGAATGCTATTACCATCGTAGAAGGGGATCAGTTGCTTGAGGCTAAAATGACGGATGGTGAAAGTGACATTATGATGGCGGTAAAAAGTGGTCGTGCAATCAGATTTCATGAAAGCAAAGTACGGCCTACAGGACGTGGCGCTATTGGTGTTGCAGGCATAGAAGCAGATGATGCCAATGATGCAGTGGTTGGCATGATTTGTGTCAAAAAAGAAGACAAATTAAAAACCGTTTTAGTGGTTAGTGAAAAAGGGTTTGGCAAACGAACTGCCATTACTGATGAGAATGGCGAAGATGTGTATCGGATTACGAACAGAGGTGGAAAAGGAGTTAAAACGATAAATGTTACAGATAAAACAGGATCTTTGGTAGGGATTCTGGATGTGGCCGAGGATGAAGATTTAATGATAACATGTAAATCGGGGCTTACTATTCGGATGTCTGTAACACAGGTGAGCCGGCAGGGAAGGGCTACACAGGGGGTTAAACTGATACGCCTTGATGAGGATGATGAAATTGCCGCCATTACCAAACTGGCTAAATATGATACAGAAAATGGACATTCTGCTTCGGAGAACAATGATAGCCAGCAGGCATCAGGAACTGAGCCCGGTACAAATATTGAAGATGGAGGAAGCTCAACAGTTGATCCTGAATAACATTACTTAACCAGTTTCATTTATAAAAACAACTACAACACATGAAAAAAGTAATCCTTGGAGCCTTACTTGCAGTTTTCACTCTTGGTGTGTCAGCACAAAACCTCGACAGGATAAAAGACATGCTAAAAAGCGGTGAACTTGATAAAGCTAAAGAAGGCATTGATAATTTGTTGACCAATGCAAGGCAGCAAAAAAAGGCTGATGTGTGGGTCACTAAAGCTAAAATTTACGGTGCTATTGCTGCAAATGATAAATTCAAAAGCCTCGTTCCGGATGGAAGATCAGATGCTTTTGAAGCTATTAAAAAAGCATTAGAAGTTGATAAAAATGAAACTACAACCCTGTTGACACTGGACAATTATAAACCAATCTACGAATTATATGCCGGGTATTTTGACCTGGGTGCCAGCCAGTATAATGCTGAAAAATATGAAGATGCTCTTACAAGCTTTAAGAAATCCAATGCAATAAGCTCATTTATTTTCGCTAATGGCTGGGGGCTTTCAAAACTGGATACTACACTGACCTACTATTCAGCATTAAGTGCAATGAATGCGAAAAAAGAAGATGAAGCTGTAAGTCTTTTTCAGCAACTGGCAGATGCAAAAGTTGGTGGCAAACCTGAACATGTAACCATATATCGCTACCTCGCTAAACATTACCTGGATAAAAAAGATATTCCCAATATGCAGAAGTATGTTAAGCTGGGTGAAGAGCTGTATCCCAAAGATGATTATCTGCCATTGGTAGAGTTTGACTACCTGCGCAGCCAGGGCGACAAAAAAGCGATATATGCTAAATATGAAGAGTTAATTGCAGCGCATCCCGACAACTACGATATGATCCTGGATTACGCCAACGAGCTTTTCAATGAAACACATGTGAGCGATGCTAAAGACCGTCCGGCTGATTATGCAGAGCGTTGCAAGAAAATAGAAGATCTGTATAAAAAAGCATTAGCTCTAAAACCTGATGCTCTGGATGCCAATCTGAATCTCGCTAAGCATTATTTCAACCAGGCTTTGTTTTTGGAAGATGATGCCAATAAGATTAAAGGGAATACTCCTGATGATGTGAAAAAGAAGGCCGATATCAAAGCACAAGTTTTAGCTTTTTGCGACAAAGCCATTCCTCCGTTTGAAGTGGTATTCAAAGCATTTGACGGTAAGCCAGATCTTAAACTTTCTGAAAGATCTGAGTTCAAATCCGCATGCAATAACCTTGCATATTGTTACGACAGGAAGAACGACAAAGCTAAATCAGAATTTTACCAGAAGAAATATGATGAGATTGACAGCAAAAAATAATGTCAACAATTAAACAGAACAGGGGAGGGCTTACGCTCTCCCTTTTGTTTTTGCTCATTAATTTTCGGAAAAATAATTTCCTGTATGAAACATCCGGGGAAATACTTTCGGAACCCCTACCTGTTTTTATTACAGGTATGCTGGCAGTATGCCGGTAATATGCGGATTAAATATGCTGTCATTTACATCTCCTTTGTAATTAGCAACCTGGTACAGGCAGCATTGCCCGTTATATGGGGTATATATATTAACGACCTTCAGCAAAATGGTACCAATGCATTGCAGCGCACTTGGATGTATGCTCTTGCATATATAGGTATTAAAATTACGGATTGGAGTTTTCATGGACCTGCCCGAATTGCAGAGCGCAAACTTGCTTTTTTCATTTCAAAAAACTTTATGGATGAATATTATCATAAAGTATTGCAATTGCCTGTTAAGTGGCAGCAGGATCATCATTCGGGCGAAATCATCAACCGGATCCGGAAAGCTTATGAGTCTGTCAGAAGTTTCTTTGAAAGGGGTTTTGAATATGTACACACCCTTGCCAAGTTTTTTATCTCATTTGCAGCTATGCTGTATTTTTCACCAATTTTCGGTGGGGTAGCAGTGGTATTGGGTATTGTTGTACTGTTCACTATTTTTCAATTTGACAAACCATATATTAAAACCCTGGAGCAGGTAAATGAGGAAGAACATAAAGTCTCGGCTTCCCTTTTCGATAGTTTATCAAATGTACTAACAGTAATTACACTTCGTCTACAAGATCGTCTTCAAAAAACTTTGATCACACGAATATTGGCGATATGGCCACCATTCCGTAAAAACGTAGCCATAAACGAATGGAAATGGTTTGTAACGGATATTCTTGTTGCTTTGATTTATGTAGTGATATTGCTTGGGTATGTATGGCAAAACTGGCAACCAGGGCAGATAATGTTGCTCGGGGGGCTGGTTACTTTGATGGGATATGTGGAAAGATTTACCAGTGTATTTCACAATGTGGCATATTTATATACCGATGTGGTGAAAGATGCAACAAATGTGAGAACCGCTTTTGTAATAAGTGAAGCTTACAATCTGCATCACCTGCCGGAAAGCGATGCCTCACTTCCGGCAAACTGGCAAAAAATTGAAATTGACAACCTGTCTTTTTCTCATAAGGGAAACGAAGATTTTGTACCAGCCGAGATCAATACAAAACATACTAACAGTTTAAGCAATATTCATCTGACCCTTCAAAAGGGTAAAAGAATAGCATTGATAGGAGAGAGTGGCAGCGGAAAAACTACACTTCTGTCGGTATTACGCGGACTATACCCGGCAACGGAAGGCACTTCGATAGCTGTAGATGGTGTATTGCAACCTCAGGGTATTAAAGCAATCGCATCGCATGTAACCCTGTTTCCACAGGAGCCTGAAATATTTGAAAACACGATTGAGTATAATATTACTCTTGGCATCAGTTATACTAAACAGGAAATTGAAAGTATATGCAATACTGTTCAGTTTTGGGAAGTGGTGAAACAATTGCCAAAAGCATTACAAAGCAATATTGCAGAGAAAGGTGTAAATCTATCAGGCGGACAAAAGCAACGCCTGGCACTTGCCCGCGGAATGCTTGCAGCTAAGGATAGTGAAATTATCTTACTCGATGAACCAACAAGCAGCGTAGATCCTAAAACTGAATTAAAAATTTATGAGCAAATGTTTGAAGTGTTTAAAAACAAAGTAGTGATCTCTGCATTACATCGTTTACATATGTTGAAATATTTTGATCATATCTGCGTTTTGGAGAACGGTGAAATTATTGCAGAAGGAAGCCTGGAGTCATTACTCAAAAACAGTGCAACGTTCAGGGAGTTATGGCAGCACCAGGAAACACATAATAAATAATGGAATTTTGAATTAATTTCCCAGAACAATATTTTATATATTTGGATTTTAATAATTAATTACAAATAATTAATGAGCTATGAAATTCACTAAAATTTATACAGGAATATTATTCCTGATTGTTGCGATGGCAGCCTGTAAGAAAAGCGATTCTCCTGATAATTCCCCAACAACCATTGATCCTTCCGATGCAAAAACACTTTCACTAAATATCAAAGTCAATCACGGGCAAAGCGTAGAGGGTAATATACCGGTGCAATCCGGGAATGATCTGAAACTGAATCCGTCTTCAGTTAACAAGACTTCTTATGCCATTGCCGGAAAGTATGCTGTAATACGACCTGAATTATCTGAAGGAGTAATTGCAGGATATTATTTACGCATTGTTGGTAATAATCAGAATTATTTTAAGATAGACTTTAGCAAGCCTATTTCTGGGAGAAAGAAAACAGTATTGTCGCATAGACCCAGGCTAAGCCTTTCAAAGAAAGTAATGGATGATGATCCCGGTTATGCTGATTCAGTGATCATCATCAGATTGCCTGAGAATATTAAGCCCGGCACTTTTTGTGTTGAATACGCTGCTTATAATATGGATGGCAGTGTTAGTAATATGATTAAGGAATGTGTGACCATAACGGCTTTGGGTGGGGATAAAAATTTAATTGGAAAATGGGAATCATATAGACTAAAATATAATAATGATGATTGGGAGTACTATCCTTTATATGATTGGTTGATCACTAAAGAATATAAATGCGTGAACAATAAACTAAATACGATTGATAATTATGATTCCAGTGACGTAATCGTAAATGTGAATTCTTTAGGCTATAGGTACGACTATATTTACTTGTCGTTTGCAGATAATAACGTCATTACTGAGGAATCAAACGAGGTAAAATTGACGATCAATAAAGATGCATCAAGTTGCAGTAATTTTAAGTATGATACTTCATTAAATAAGCAATTTATTGACACTTATTTTTGGTCACTTGATAGTGTAAGTAAAAAGATGATTTTTATCTGGGAGAAAAATGTACTGGGTGATCTTGAGTTTAATGAATTTGATTTTAAGTATATTGACAAGGATCATTTTGAGTTATATCTTAAAGAAGTGGATAACCAGGAGCCAGATGGGTTTTATGATTATTGGGAAGAATTTGTAAGAAAATAAAAATGCTGCATAAAGAAATAAAATTTGGTTTTGTTTAATCTAAATCTTCGTTAAAGCGCTCAGAAAGAAAAAACCGTCAGGTGAATAATTGCAAATTTGCTCATAATTTTAGAATACATCTATGAGAAAATTTACATTCAGTTTGCTGACGGTTTTCATTACTATGTCTGCCGTAAATGCGCAAATCAAAAAAGGCTCCAATTTAATAGGTGGCTCTATATACTATAACAGCCAGAAATCCGATCAAACATCAGGCAATTCTACTCAGGGCACTAAAAATTCAGGCTTTGGTATTACACCATCTTATGGAAAAGCCATCCGGGATAACCTTGTGATTGGTGCTACTCTTAATTATGGAAATTCAGTTAATGAGAATTATAGCCCCGGCAATAATACTACTACAAAAAATAATTCATTTGGTGCCGGAGTTTTTATACGTCCGTATAAAAATTTGGGAAATTCAGGGTTCTATCTGTTTCTTGATGGGCATCTTGGCGCTAATTATTCTAAAGCCAAATTCACTGCTTATGAAAACAAAGGTTTTGATGTAAGTGCAGGCATTAACCCGGGTATCTCTTTTGCCATTACCCCTAAAGTACATATTGAAACCGGTCTTAATAATCTCTTTTATGCCGGTTATTCAAGCAACAAATCAACTAATATGCAACCGGTTTATTCAACTAAAAGCAGCGGATTTAACGCCGGAATCGGATTAGGGAGTTCTACCACATGGACTGTTGGTGTGAAGTTTATATTTGGGTCTTAAAATATTTATGCTAGAATATTTGATAATCCATTATTATCTCAAACTTCAATGTTTGGTAATTTAATAAGAGTTAAAAACTTTGTGTAAAATACATTTCACGCAAAGGCGCAAAGGAAATACATACAGAGAACGCGGAGAGTGGGAAGAAACTTTGTGAATCTTTGTGTATTCTTTATGCTCTTTGTGTAAAATACATTTCACGCAAAGATCGCAGAGGAAATACATACAGAGAACGCAGAGAGTGGGAAGAAACTTTGTGAATCTTTGTGTATTCTTTATGCTCTTTGTGTAAAATACATTTCACGCAAAGGCGCAAAGGAAATACACGCAGAGAGTGGGAAGAAACTTTGTGAACCTTTGTGCATTCTTTTTGCTCTTTGTGTAAAATACATTTCACGCAAAGATCGCAAAGGAAATACACGCAGAGAACGCAGAGAGTGGGAAGAAACTTTGTGAACCTTTGTACATTCTTTTTGCTCTTTGTGTAAAATACATTTCACGCAAAGATCGCAAAGGAAATACATACAGAGAACGCAAAGAGTTTGAAGAAACTTTGTGAACCTTTGTGCATTCTTTGTGCTCTTTGTGGAAAATACATTTCACGCAAAGATCCCAAAGGAAATACACAGAGAACGCAGAGAGTGGGAAGAAACTTTGTGAACCTTTGTGCATTCTTTGTGCTCTTTGTGTAAAATACATTTCACGCAAAGATCGCAGAGGAAATACATACAGAGAACGCAAAAGCAATTGAAACACTACATACGCTCAGGCGCTTTTATTCCTAACAATGTCAATCCCGAAGCAAGCACATTGGATGTCATACGACAGATACGCAACCTCAATTGTTTTTTGTCTTCCGATTCAGCTTTCAGCACCCGGTGCTCCGTTACAAATCCATTGAAGGTCTTTGCCAGTTCGTAGCAGTAATTAACAAGTAAAGATGGGTTATGGTCAGCGGCAGCCAGAGAAATGATCTGAGGATAACGCTCCAGCATAATCAGGAGCGCTTTTTCCAGTGGCAGGAGTGGGGAAGTTTCCTTGTATATATAATTGCCATCTGCATCTTCATTACGTAATATTGCTTTGGCACGGGCATGTGAAAACTGAACAAAGGATGCAGTAAATCCGTGAAAGTCTATGCTTTCTTCCGGGTTGAACACCATTCGTTTCTTGGGATCTACGCGGAGTATAAAAAATTTCAAAGCACCTAATCCAATTATATTGTATAATTCTCTGAGCTCTGATTCGGAAAAATCTTTCACCTTACCCAATTCGGCAGTTTTTGCTGCTGCCACATTTATCATTTCGTCCATTATATCATCGGCATCCACTACTGTGCCTTCTCTTGTCTTCATTCTACCTGTAGGTAACTCCACCATACCATAACTTAAGTGGTAGATACCATCAGATGACGGCAATCCTAATTTTTCACAAATCAGTTTTAGTACTTTGAAATGGTAGTTCTGTTCATCTCCAACTACGTAAATACTTTGATCATATTTAAATTCTTCATACTTATTAACAGCAAGACCGATGTCCTGGGTAATATATACCGCCGTACCATCTTTTCGCTGCACGATTTTTTCGTCAAGACCATCAGCAGTTAAATCCACCCACACACTATTGTCGGGTTTAGTAATAAATATTCCTTTCTTTAATCCATCTTCTACCAGCTTTTTTCCCAGCAGATAGGTATCACTTTCATAATACATTTTGTCGAAGTCGCTGCCAATCCTTTTATAAGTAATATCAAAGCCGCTGTAGACCCAGCTATTCATAGTTTTCCAAAGCGCTATCACTTCAGGCTTACCCGCTTCCCAGTCTATCAGCATTTGCTGGGCGGCTTTCATAATCGGCGCTTCTTTTTCAGCTTCTTCTTTATTCATTCCTTTTTCTACCAGCACGGCAATTTCTTTTTTGTAAACATCTCCAAACATTACATAATAATCCCCCACAAAATGATCGCCTTTAATTCCGGTACTTTCGGGTGTAGCACCATTTGCAAATTGTTGCCAGGCTACCATACTCTTACAGATATGAATACCCCGGTCGTTGGATATACAGGTTTTGATAACATCATAACCCTCGGCTTTCAAAATCTCAGCAATACTCCATCCTAAGAAATTATTCCTAAGATGACCAAGATGCAAAGGTTTATTTGTGTTGGGAGAGGAATACTCCACAACAATTTTTTTGCCATTACCCTCTTTCTTACCATATATTTTATTTTCAAAATTTTGATTGAGTACTTCAGACCAGTACTGATCACTGATAGTAAGATTTAGAAATCCTTTAATCACATTATATGCAGAAAATAAACCCGGTTGCTGATCCAGCAGATATTTACCTAATATATTGCCAAGTTGCTCCGGGGATTGCTTTAATGGTTTAAGTAATGTAAAAAGCACTACCGTATAGTCGCCTTCAAATTCGGGCTTTGTTTCGTTGACCTGGAAGTCTTTTGAAGTGAATGATTGATGGAATAATTGCTCTAATGCACTAATAACTGCCGATTGAATAATTGATGTAACGGACATTTCCTGATATTTTTTGGGACTGCAAAAATAAGGATATACCGCTTCAATGATTTTTTTGTGTTATTTTGAGTATTAATCCAAAATATGGAGATAGTAGAAGTCAACAACCCGGCATTAAAAAAATTATTCCTTGATATTGCCAGAGAAATTTATAAAAATGACCCCAACTGGATTTGTCCATTGGATAACGATATAACATCGGTATTTGACCCTCAAAAAAATAATTATCACTCTCATGGCAAATGTATCCGCTGGATACTGAAAAATGAAAAGGGGAAAGCGATCGGTAGAATTGCTGCTTTTATCAATGAAAAAAAAGCATACAAATATCCACAGCCTACTGGAGGATGTGGTTTTTTTGAGTGTATTGATAACCAGGATGCAGCCGATATACTTTTTGATACTGCTAAAAAATGGCTGATGTCCCATGGTATGAAAGCTATGGATGGTCCTGTAAATTTTGGTGAAAACGATATGTGGTGGGGGCTTCTTGTGGAAGGTTTTATGATGCCTTATTATGGAATGAACTATCACCCGCCTTATTATAAGCGGCTGTTTGAACGCTATGGTTTTGAACCATTGTATGAACAAATATCCAACCGGATTGAAGTCTATAAACCATTTCCTGAAAGATTTACCAAAATTGCCGAATGGGTAGCAAAAAAGCCGGGATATGTTTTTGAACATCTCGACCGAAACCGGTTTGATAAGTTTGCCGGAGATTTTATGGAGATATACAATGACGCATGGAAAGATTTTGAAAACTTTACACCAATATCTAAAATAACTATACGGGAAACCTTTGAGAAAATTAAAGTCATCATGGATCAACGGCTTATATGGTTTTCTTACGTGCATGGTGAGCCGGCCTCTATGATTGTGATAGTACCCGATACAAACGAACTGATCTATAACCTCAACGGGAAACTGCACCTGCTGGGTAAATTAAAATTCCTGATCAATAAAATGAGTCACCGCAATAAGCGAATGCGTGCTATTATCATGGGTACAAAAGAAAAATTTCAGAAACACGGTTTGGAGTCAGCTATGTTTATAAAACTGAAGGAGTATGTATTGCCTTTGAATCAGTATGAAGAATTAGAACTTTCGTGGGTGGGAGATTTCAATAACAAAATGCTGGCTATACATGAAGCTACGGGGGCAAGTTTTTCCAAACGGCATATTACTTACCGCAATATATTTTAGTTAACATCAAAATAAAGTTCCATGATAATATACCAAGTTGAACAAAATCTTTCTACAGATGAATTTGTAAAAATATTGAAATCGTCTACTCTTGCGGAACGCCGACCGGCAAATGATGCTAAGCGTATTGAAAAGATGCTTCAATATGCCAACCTGGTAGTTACAGCCAGACTGGATAATAAGCTGATTGGTGTTGCCCGTTCACTTTCTGATTTTTCATTTTGCACCTATCTCTCTGATCTGGCAGTAGATCTGGCTTATCAAAAGCAGGGAATTGGACGGGAACTTATAAAACATACCAAATTAGCTGCACCTGAAGCTAAACTGATATTATTGTCTGCTCCTGCAGCAATACATTATTATCCGCGCATAGGAATGAAGCGTCATGAATATTGCTATTATATTGACGATGTATTGGAACTTCAATAAAACATACTTACCTGGTATATGTAGCTCCAATTAAATGCTATAACAAATTGCTGCTCCAATGTCCCCCATTATGGAGAATTGAATAAGGTTGCTGCAAGTTTTCTGCTTTTGCTGCAAACAATGCCGGGTCGGCGGTATTAAATGTAAACATATCATAATGGCATGGAATTACATGTCTGATACCGGCAGTTTTTGCCAGCATTGCTGCCTCACTGCAATCCAGGTTACCCGCAACACCACGGGAAGGATCGTTTCCATTGATAGGAAGCAATGCAAGATCAATATTGTAAGAGCTAAGTTTTTTTTCTAATCCCTCATACCACAAAGTATCACCGCTATGGTATATAGTCCATTTTCCGAATTGTATGATATAGCCCATGTATTTATACCATCCATTTGTATCCCTTTCCAGATCATTATGAGCAGCGGCAATACCACTAAAGGTAAAACCATCAATAGTCACCGATGTTGATTCGTTTAACCCGCAGGGAAAGGAAGTAGAAATTTTTACTCTTTCCGCTACAAACTGCCGGTTGGCTTCAGGTATAATAAAGCAGATGCCCGGATTGTTTTGTAAAACAGGAATAAGAGTAGCAGCATCAAGATGATCGGTATGGTTATGGCTTGAACTAACAATACTAATGCCAGTCAGTAACTCGGGTTTTATCACCCGCTCACTCATACGTATATGCGGTTTGTTGGTATTGGCATACTTAATGGTTAGTGTATCTGAAAGGTAGGGATCAATCAAAATTTTTTTCCCCTGCCACAAAATGAGGTAGCCACTTTGCCCAAGCCACCACAGATGAAAGTTGGCATTATCATTTTCAAACTGTCTTATTTCAGCCATCAATACATCGTTCTTTTTTACCGCCGGGATCATGGTATATATGCTTCGTTTGTAAAAGTTTGCGGGTATCAGCTTTCAGGTGTCAGCTATTAGCGGTCAGCAGTGGTGTTTAACTTCTTACGTTTGACCTTTGACGTCCCATTCACTATTGACCATTCTCCTATTCACCACTCATAACATATCCCGTACTGCTTTTGCTCCTTTTACCATATTGATCAACTTCTGCCTCGATGCCCATCTTGCAGTCTGACTTAATCCGCAATCCGGTGCAACAGAAAGTTTTTCTGCAGGAATATATTCAAGACATCTTTTTATGCGTGACACTACATCCTCTACAGTTTCTATATAATAGTTTTTAACGTCAATAATACCAACTGCTACATTCATCTTTGCAGCAAAAGTTTCCAACAGTTCAATTTCAGCAAATTCCCGGTTAGCCATTTCAATATGAATCTCATTAACTTTAAGATCGAGGAAATCCGGAAGCATAGGTTTTATGCTCCTGTAACCTACAGGTCTTCCTTTAAAATTTCCAAAACACAAATGGGTAGACAGGTTACATTTCCCAACTACAGGTTCCACCGTTTCGTTGAAAATTTTTACAAACCGTTTGGTATCTTCTTTATAAGCATAGCAACTCATAGAGGGTTCATCTACGGTGATTTCTCTGCAACCGGCTTCAACCAGGTTTTCCAGCTCTTTTCTGATTATAGGCAACAATGCATCTGTTATTGCATAACGGTCTTTATATAAGTTATTGGGCAACAGCCTTCCGCTAAGTGTGTATGGTCCGGGTACACTGGCTTTTAATTCTGGACCTTCTGGTGCCAGTCTTTTGAGGCGAAGAAATTCTTTCACTACTCCTAATCCTTCCGGGGCAGAAAGTGTATCGGTAATATTATGCTTACCACGCTGATCATGTGCAGCAGGTCCGAAACGACGTGTCTCCGATTCATTTGGAGAAATACCTTTGATATATCCATAAAAAGAAAGGTTGAAATCCAGTCGTGTTTGCTCCCCGTCTGTAATAACATCAAGTCCAGCAGTTACCTGATCGTGTATTGCAGCAATAACTGCATCATCAATCATTTCTTCAATATCTGCCGGGCCAAATTGATCAAGATGCTGCGAAGCAAACTCCAGCCATCCCGGAAATGGATAGCTTCCTACAACAGTTGTTCTTATGGGTGAATGCATATTTATCTGATTATTTATTTGCTCACTGTGGCATATAGTTTCGAAAGTCTGTGTGCGTGTTCATCATAGGCGCTTTCAAATATAGTTTTTGCTTTCTCATTACCAACAATGCAACCGGCGGTCAATACTTTTGGGGGATGACCAGCCTCGGTTAACAACCGTGCGGTTTCGGCTTTAATTGAATTGACAAGCAAAGCACCTCCCACCGTTGATCCTGGAGATACCGGTGTTTCAAGTCCAGGTATATATACCATAGCATCTCCTGCCGGGGCGCCGGTATCCAGTATAAGGTCAGCAAAATCGCTTAGCTTTTTTCCATCTTTTCGTTTACTGGTAGATGCATCAGCATGTTTTTGAGAAAGGATGACAACTGTTTTCACTTTTTTTTGCTGAAAGAGTTCCGCCATTTCAATAGGTACGATATTACATCCGCTTGATGAAATAATCAAAGCTGAATCATCAGGTGTAATATCAAAATTGCGGAGGATTCTTTCAGCAAGTCCTTCTACATTTTCAAGGAACATCGCCTGACGCTGACCGTTAGCGCCTACTACCAGGTTGTGAAATGTAAGAGATAATTCAACAATCGGGTTAAAGCCGGGAAAAGAGCCATAACGCGGCCACATTTCTTCCACCATAATTCTGCTGTGTCCCGAGCCGAATGTATGTACCATTCTTCCTCTGCGAATACTTGCTGCAAACCACTGGGCGGCAGTAGCAATATTTACTGATTGTGCCTCTACACGGTCAACAATATTTCTCGAATGCTGCAAGAAGTCACTTATTGCGTTCATGTCTGTTTGGTTTTTGAGATTTTCCTAATGCAAATCCTGCAGCACCAACTGCACCGGAGTATTCATCAAATACTGCCTGCACGACTGGTGTGCGTGTGTCGGAATGCTGCCACTCAAAGATATTCATAAACATTGCGAGAGGGTCGAATAAATCTTTGCCTGCACGCGAAATACCACCGCCTAAAATAATTATTTCCGGCGACAGGATGTTAATTAGTGAACATAGTGCTACTGCAAGTTTTTTCACAGAATGCAGCCAGGTATATACTGCCAGTTGATCTCCATGTTTTGCAGCTATCAGTAAATCTGCGGTAGATTTAAACTTTCCAAAGGACCGTTGTTCAATAGTGCAATCTCCTATGGCATCTTCGAGGCTTCCCGGTATATTGGTAATATCCCGTGTATCGCTGTCGGCATTTAGCGATATATGTCCTGCATGTCCGGCTCTGTTGAGCAGCCCCTGGTGCAGTTCGCCGTTTATTATTACACCTCCACCTACTCCTGTACCCAATGTAAGCATAACGATATTTGAGAAACCTTTGCCGGCTCCAAAAGCTGATTCTGCCATCATTGCTGCATGTGCGTCATTTAGCACCCAGGTAGGTGTTTTCAAAAAATCGTTCCAAACAAATTGTTCCAATCCTGCAAGTCTTCCAGGCATCAGTACAATACGATCGTTTTTTGCTCCAGCCAGTCCTGGAGCAGACAAACCGACGGGTATTTCCGAAGGTTCATGATTTTCCTGCAGGGCTTGCACTAAAGTTTTGATACTGTTTTTCCAATGCTGTTCATCTTTCTCATGAGTTTGCAATTGAAGAGCCTTCAGGATATGCCCATTACCATTTACCAGCACACCTTTGATGTTTGTTCCTCCAAGGTCTATACCTATCGCTTTCATCATTACTTAATTTATTCATTTTATAACTGCCCTTCACTCACACTCCAGCCGCCATCTACATATACCACCTGCCCCGTAGTGAACCGGCTGTGATCTGACATGAAATAGCATGCCAGCCCGTCCATATCATCAGGCTGACCTATACGTCCGCCATCGAGTGGTTGTTTTGTTTTGATAAATGACATAATAGCCTCGTTGCCAGTAGCCCGCTGCGACATTGGTGTTTCCACTAATGAAGGTGCAATGACATTGCAACGGATATTATTTTTTGCATAATAGGCCGCTATTGATTTTGTAAACCCTATAACCGCAGATTTGCAGGCTGCATAAGCATGCGTAGCAAAATGAACAGGTGAAGGATATGTGCCAAGTACAGAACTCATATTTAAGATTGTACCGCCTTTACCATATTGCAAAAACCATTTCACTGCAGCCTGGTTTGAAAGCATTAGTGAAGTAAGGTTCAGTTCAAAAGTTTTATACCAGCCTTCCATGCTAAGCTCATGCAGGGGCCCGTCACCCATTTTTCTGCCGCTGCCACCAGCCACATGATACAAACCGTCGAATCCACCAAAATTATTTACACAATGTTCAATAGCATTGGTAGCAGTAGCCGGATCTGTAGCATCTCCGCAATAAGCTTTACTTTGTTCACCAATGATTGAAACAGCTTCAATACATCCTTGTTCATCTCTCCCAACTATTGTTATATTAGCACCCTCTTCTGCAAATGACTTTGCAGCAGAAAGCCCCATACCTGTAGTTCCGCCAACGATCACAATTTTTTTATCAGTGAGCCATCCTGTTTTCATAAAAAGAGATTTGAAGGTAGTGCTAAAGTTTTAATTATCATATATCTATAATGAAGTCCATCCTGAAAGTAATTTAATGTTTAACTGAAAAGAAAAAACCAAAAAAGCCGTTCATATTTTCCGGCAATAGTTGCTTTTATTATTTTGCATGTTATTTTACACCCACACCCAACCTTTTATTAAGATAATGTATCTTCCTGAATTGAATTTTTCCAAATACATGAGAGCAAGATGTAATGCCAGGTTTTTAATACTATGTTATATTCTGACAGTAATATTTTCCTGTAATAGTCCTGAAAAGCCTAAACCTGTGGAAATAGTAAAAAAACCAGAAAATCTCAATAAAAAGGTAAATGAAAATATAGCCGGAATTGTTGCTTATGTATCAGATAAAAAAGGTGTATTAAACGATACAATTACATTCTCCCAACCGGAATTTTTACAAAAATGGTATACCGGCCGTGATTCATTGCGTACATGGAGCACAAAAAAACAATGGACATCCGTTGCAGATTCTCTTTTTGGGTTTATAAAAAATAGTGAATCGTTTGGATTATTTCCCTCAGATTATC
This sequence comes from Chitinophagaceae bacterium, assembly GCA_039811345.1. Taxonomy (GTDB): domain Bacteria; phylum Bacteroidota; class Bacteroidia; order Chitinophagales; family Chitinophagaceae; genus Agriterribacter. The sequence goes on along the minus strand of JBDHYJ010000011.1, from coordinate 58,072 downwards.
ATTATTTACAGTTGAATGGAATCTTTCATACATTAAAGACAGATACAATAGCAATGAAAGATGCTGTGCTATGGGCACGTGCAGATATTATGCTCACGGATGCATTTATGCAGATTGCAAAAGATATTAAGTTAGGAAGGTTACTACGTGATAGTATAACTTTAAGAAAAGACACCCTGCTCGGTGATTCTCTTGGAATAGCATTACTACAAAGGGTGCAACAAAATAATACCATTACACCGGTTATGGAGTCACTTGAACCTACTTATTCCGAATATCATGCTATTCGGGAAGCTTTGAAGGGTTTTCTTGATTCTATGGACAGAAGAGAATATACCTATGTAACTTATCCTTTTGAAGATTCTACAGAATTTTTGACACAACTGCAAACAAGGTTATATGAAGGTGGATATTTAGTTAATAAAAGTCTTCATGATGATACAACCGGCCTTGCTGAAGCTGTGAGACAGTTTGAAATAGAAAAGGAACTAAAAGTTGATGGCAAAGCCGGACCGGCAGTTGTGGCTGAGTTGAATAATACCGACGCTGAAAAGTTTAAAAGAATAGCGATTAATCTTGACCGATATAAATTGATGCCCGACAGTATGCCAGATCGTTATGCATTTGTCAATCTGCCTGCATTCCGTTTAGAGGTCTGGGAAAATGACACACTCAGGATAACATCAAAAGTTATTATCGGAAATCCGAAAACCCGGACTCCCGTGCTAACCAGCGAACTGACTAATTTCATTATTTTTCCACAATGGACTGTACCCATGAGCATAATCATTAAAGAGATGCTGCCTCAGATTCAACGCAAGGTAGAATACCTTGATAAGCAAAACCTGATGGTGGTTGATCGTAATGACAGTATTATAGATCCGCATACTGTTAAATGGTTCAGATTAAATAAAAATAATTTTCCCTACCAATTGAAACAACGGGAAGGAGATGATAACTCACTTGGGGTGATTAAATTTAATTTCAGAAATAAATACAGTGTATATTTACATGATACCAATGCCCGTTGGCTATTCTCCAAAAAAGACCGGGCACTTAGCCATGGATGTGTGCGGGTACAGGAATGGAAAAAATTGTACCAGTACCTTGTGAAAAACGATAGTGTGAGGTATAAACCGGATACACTGAATGCCTGGATGAAACGAAAGGAAAAGCATACCGTAGCGTTTTCAAAAAAGACTCCCATTTATATCCGTTATTTTACCTGTGAAGCAAAAAATGGAAAAATAATTTTGTACGATGATGTTTATGCTGAAGATAAGCTGCTAAGAGAATTGTATTTTAATAACAGAAAGATATTGCCTTCCTTTTAGACAGGACTTTGTATATTTCTGATTTAAAGTTTTTGGACGAAAACAGTAAGTAGCCTTGTTTAACTAAGTTGAATTTAAAACTATCTTTTAACTGAAAATATGAGAACTTTAAGACTAACGCTGCTTATTTATACCTTACTGCTATCGTTATTTTCTTCAGTTTTTGCACAAAAGAAATCAGTTCCGAAGACAAAGAAAGCTACACATAATGTAAGCATAGGTGTAGCCAGTTACTACGGAAAAAAATTTCATGGAAAATTAATGGCAAACGGCCAAAAATTTGACGAAAATAAATTCACTGCTGCAAGTAATAAACTTTCTTTGGGAACATGGGTTAAAGTAAGCAACCTTCGCAATAAGAAATCCGTCATAGTTCAGATTACTGACAGAATGCATCCCAAAAACAAACGTTTGATTGATGTATCTAAGGCGGCCGCAATAAAACTTGGTTTCCTTAAGAGAGGTCTGGTTAAAGTAAAAGTTGAAGTGATAGAACCTGATAAACACCCAACTAAATAGTATTTTTTTTGAGTAATAAAAGCGCACCCTATACCTTTGCATTACCTATTTTATATTATATTTTTATCAAATATTATACTTTCATGAAAAGACCAATTATGACAATGCTGGCAGCTTGTTTACTAACAACTGCTATTGCACAGGAAAATGCGATTAAAAATCCTTATAAGAAAAAACCTGCAATAGGTTTTGCATTTACCTTTCACGATTTTCAAACTGCACAGGATTTAAAAAACACTTCTCTAAATCAGGTGCTAAAAGACAAGCAATGGTATAAAACTAACCGAATGAGTCCCGGGCTAGCTATAAATTATTTCCAGGGACTCACTAATCATCTGGATTTTATGGGGCGTTTGGGTGGTACATTCGTAAGTTATCCTATACGTAATAAAACAGCAAGTGGTAATGACAAATTGCTTGCAGAACTTGATGCCAATGTGAATGCAAAATTGTTAAGTGACAAATATTGGGTGACTCCTTACTTAACTGCAGGTATTGGCGCTTCTCACTGGAATGGTTATTTCGGAGCTTATGTTCCTCTTGGTTGGGGCTTGCAGATCAATTTGCTTGACCAGGCCTATATTAATTTTAATGCTCAATACCGTGTAGCAGTTACTGAAGCTACAGCTACAAATCATTTGTTTTATAGTTTTGGTGTAGCAGGTTCTTTATTTGAAAAGAAAGAACCCAAAGTAATAGCTCCTCCACCTCCACCACCGCCAGCAGATACTGACAAAGACGGAATCATTGATTCTCTTGATGCATGTCCTGATGTAGCAGGTCTGGCAGCATTTAATGGTTGCCCGGATAGTGATGGCGACGGTATTGCGGATAAAGATGACAAATGCCCACAGGTTAAAGGGCTGGCTAAATATCAGGGTTGCCCTATACCTGATTCAGATAATGATGGTATTAATGATGAAGAAGATAAATGTCCGAATGTAGCAGGTGTAGCTAAATATCAGGGCTGTCCTATTCCAGACTCTGATGGTGATGGTGTAAATGATGAAGAAGATAAGTGCCCTGCATTGGCAGGACCTGCCAGCAACCAGGGGTGTCCTGAAATAAAAGAAGAAATTAAGAAGAGAATTGATGTGGCGGCAAAGAATGTATTTTTTGCTACAGGAAGTTCAAAACTTTTGTCAAAATCATTCAAATCGCTGAATGAAGTTGTAAAGGTATTAAACGAAGACCCCAATCTTAAATTAGATATTGAAGGTCATACAGATAATACCGGTAAACCGGATAAAAACCAATTACTAAGTGAAGCAAGAGCTAAATCTGTTTTGACATATCTTACTTCTAAAGGTGTTGATGCTGCAAGGCTGGTATCTGCAGGCTTCGGTCAGGATCAACCAATTGCTGACAATAAAACTGCTGCCGGACGAGCCAAGAACCGTCGTGTAGATCTTAAATTACATTACAATTAAATTTTAATTTCAATTATTCAGAAAAATCCCGGACATGTCCGGGATTTTTTATTTGAATGCAGGATTTTTCATTTACTAAAAAAGGGGCTTCTATTCGAAGCCCCTATGAGTGTTGTAATTGGTTTATTTGAATTTTTACCTGTATCCTGCCATCCCTGCTGTAGCTTTACAGCCACCTCTTGAGGCAGTACATGATGTTAACGTAGCACCTAAAGCAATAACCAACAATACGATTGCAAAAAGCTTTTTCATTTTTAAAAGTTTTTGGTAATAAAATAACATATCCAAGCTGGCGCTCGTAGGAGTAGGAATAATACTGTTATTTTTCAAAAAGGGGATTGGAGATACCGTAGGTGTAGGTATGCTGCAAAAAAACAAACTATATGCCAAATAAACAAGTTAATACTTTTATTTGCGGTAGGATAAAAGTTAAATCACATTAGCAAATAAGTATTAATCAAATATTTACAATTTTTGTTTAAAATTTGATTTCCGGTTATTTACCATTTATCAATCTAATTACCTGTTAGAACAAATACCGATAAACTAAAATTATAGTCAATGACTTAAAACCATTACCTTAAGTTTCATTATAATTTCCGAAGTTTGCCGAGTTTTCAATTTAACTAATATTCAAATGCCCCTACAACTTACAAAGCCATTAGCCTTTATAGATTTAGAAACTACGGGTATCAATCTGTCTGCTGACCGGATTATTGAAATTGCAATAGTTAAATTGCAGACAGATGGCACGAGAGTTGTAAAGAGAAAGTTAATCAATCCCCAGATGCCAATACCTAAAGCATCTTCGGATGTACATGGGATCACAGATGAAATGGTAAAAGATGCACCTGGTTTCAGACAGGTAGCGAATGAAATTAGGCAATTCCTTGATCATTGTGATCTTGCCGGTTATAATTCCAACAGGTTTGATCTGCCCATGCTGGTTGAAGAGTTTTTGAGAGCAGGATTAGACTTTGATATTGCAGACAGACAGTTACTCGATGTGCAAAAAATATATCATCTGATGGAGCCACGCACATTAAGTGCTGCATATAAATTTTATTGTGAAAAATCACTTGATAATGCACATAGTGCAGAGGCTGATGCTGCTGCTACCTGCGAAATATTGATTTCTCAACTGGACCGTTATCCGCAGTTAGGCAATTCCGTAGAGTCAATAATTAAATTTGTAGGGCATGATCCAATTGTTGACTTTGCAAGGAGGTTTGTGATGGAAAATGGTGTAGAAACCTTTAATTTCGGAAAACACAAAGGACGGCCCGTTGCTGAAGTGCTAAAATCGGAGCCGCAATATTATGACTGGATGATGAAAGGTGATTTTGCAATGCATACCAAGCAGAAATTGACGGAGATTCTTAAACGGTCTTTGTTAAAGAAAGGGTAAAACGGAAAACTATTATTATTTGAGCAAACCAAACACTAATTTTATACGCAAAACAGTAATATCCTTTGGAAAAACTGGTCATCATACCTACTTACAATGAGAATGAAAATATCAGGCTGATCTTACTTGCCATCTTTGATATGAAACTCGATTTCCATGTGCTCGTTGTTGATGATAATTCTCCTGATGGTACTGCAGATACAGTCAGATCGCTTCAACGTATCTACCCAGAACAACTTTTTCTCGAAGTACGTACCGGTAAGCAGGGACTGGGAACTGCATATATTCATGGTTTCAAATGGGCGATAGACAGTGGATATAAATTTATCTTTGAAATGGATGCAGATTTCTCACATGCGCCTGCTGACTTAGAGAGATTGTACCAGGCTTGTCGCGAAAGAGCTGATGTAGTTGTTGGTTCTCGTTATGTGAATGGCGGAAAGACAGTTAACTGGGGGTGGGAAAGAAACATACTTTCAAAAGGAGGTGCGTTATATACAAGGTTACTCACTTGGATGCCGGTAAAAGACCCTACTGCCGGATTTGTTTGCTACCGGAAAGAAGTTCTGGAAACCATCAATTTTGACGAAATTAACTTCGTAGGTTATGCATTCCAGATTGAAATGAAATTTGCAGCCTGGAAACTGGGCTTTAAAGTTATTGAGATACCCATCACTTTTGTGGATAGAAAATTTGGTATCTCCAAAATGAATAAGAATATTGTAAAAGAAGGTATCCTGGGTGTGGTAAAAATACAGTGGCAAAGTATGTTTAAGAATTACCGTCGTAAGGTTCGCAACAATGTGGTGCAGGTTTCACCGCATATACCCGCCGAAGCATTAAATTGATATTTCTTTCCTGCTGATATTTAAATTGTATTCAACTTCCGAATGAAGAAAGCCCTGCTCTCACTTCATGTGGCTATTATTCTCGCCGGTTTTACTGGAGTACTTGGCCGGCTCATTACTCTCAACGAAGGATTATTGGTGTGGTGGCGCATGTTTATTACCGTTATAACTTTACTAGTGTTATTCCTTTATCAGAAAAGATTCCCCTTTGTGGAAAAAAAACTTTTACTCAGAATGATTGGAGTAGGGGCATTGGTGGCATTACACTGGGTGTTCTTTTATGGAAGCATAAAATATGCTAACGTTTCAATAGGACTGGTTTGCTTTTCAGCAATTGGTTTCTTTACCGCATTTATGGAGCCTGTATTCATGAAAAGACGTATTGATCTTCGGGAAGTGGTTTTAGGTGTATTTGCTATTGCAGGAATTGCCCTTATATTTCATTTTAACGATCGTTATAAACTGGGAATTATATTGGGTACAATTTCTTCTTTTTTTGCTGCACTTTTCCCCGTCTTTAATAAAAAGTTACTAAAGTACAGTACTCCATTAATATTGACTTTTTATGAGATGACAGGTGGAGTAATTCTACTGAGTTTTATTATGCCTTTTTATCTGAACTTATTCCCGGCTGATCACATTATGCCTACATCGGCTGATTGGGTGTGGCTGCTGGTGCTAAGTTGGTTTTGTACTGTAATTGCATTCAATTTGTCGGTAAGTTCACTGAACAAAATTTCTCCATTTACAGTTTCTCTTAGCTATAATCTTGAGCCTTTGTATGGTATTATACTTGCATTTCTATTGTATAAGGAGAATCAATTTCTTGGAACTTCCTTTTACTATGGGCTTATTTTAATTTGTGTTACTGTATTTTTACAAACCTATCACCTGTATATAACCAGGGGGAAGCATTCATAAACCTTATATTGTACGGTTCTAAAAATAGAGGAATGAGAAAGTTTTTTTTTACAGCCTGTTTTTTTACAGTAATCACAGCCAATTCTCAAAGTAAACCACCACTCGATCATTCGGTATATGACGAATGGCAGAGTATCAGCGAAAAAAAAATCAGTAATGACGGGAAATGGGTGGTATATATTATTTCACCCCAGGAAGGAGATGGCTGGCTGGTTGTGCAGTCTGCAGATGCTAAACATAAGAGAACTATACCAAGAGGATATAGTGCAGTAATTACAGATGACAGCAGGTTTGTAATATTTAAAATAAAACCTTTTTATAAAGATACCCGGCAGGCACAGATAAATAAGAAAAAGCCGGATGACTTTCCAAAAGATTCGCTTGCAATATTGGAACTGGGGAAAGACAGCGCTGCAAAATTCGCCGGTATCAAATCCTTTAAAGTACCACAAAAAAACGGGCAGTGGGCAGCATGGCAACTATACAAACCATTGAAAGATACTTCAGTCGCAAGAAAGGCTGTTGATTCTGTTGCTAAATTAATTGACTCAATACGAAGCCATCAGGTGGCACCTACCCCCGAGCAAGCTAAAAGAAGAAAAAAAATAACAAATCCGCCGGTCATTAAAGACAGTCGAAACATTGCTGATGAAGGAGACTTTTTGCCATCCGGAGATAATAGCAATTCCGGTAACGTAAATGAAGGCAAACCTCTCGTAATTTATAACCTGCAAACAGGGCAAAGCGACACCATACCATTGGTTGAAGAATACCAGTGGAGCAAAGTTGGAAACATTCTTTTGTTGCAAACCACTAAAGAGAATTCAGATTCATTAAGCAAAGCTTCCGTAATAATTTTCAGAACAGTAGAAAACCATTTTGATACCATTCAGCGTGGTGGTAATGATTTTCGAAATTTTGCTATTGATGATGAGGGACGTCAGATAGCATTTACTGCGGAAAGAGACAGTAGTAAAACATCGCCCCAACATTTTTATAAACTTTGGTACTGGAAGAATGGGTATGATACAGCTATGTTGCTGGCCGATAAAGATATTATTGGTATGCCAATAGGGTGGGGAATAAATGAAAATGCCGTATTAAAGTTTAGTAAATCCGGAAAACGTCTTTTTGCAGGTGCAGCACCTTTACAACCACCCAAAGACACTTCGCTGGTTGATATTGACCTGGTAAAACTGGATATATGGAATTACAAAGATGATTACCTGCAACCCATGCAGTTAAAAAACCTTGATAAGGAATTAAAGCGGAGTTATCTGTCTATGGTTGATCTCGCCAATATGCGATATGTTCAACTTGCGGATAAAGGAATTCCAACCGTAGTGACAGATGCGGATGGAGATGGTGATACTTTTCTCGGAATAACAGATACCGGAAGACGTGTCGCACTGCAATGGGAAGGTCGCACCGTAAAGGATATCTATGCCATCAATGCGCGTGATGGTTCGCGTACTTTGGTAAAAAAATCGTTGGCAGGAGCAGCCGCAATGTCCCCTGCTGGAAAGTATATCTTTTGGTACGATTACAAATACCAGAATTATTTTACATGGAAGAATGGTGTTGTCAAAAATATTTCTTCACGTATACCAGTTAAGCTTTATGATGAAGAATTTGATATGCCTGAAGATCCTTTGCCTTACGGTGTATTGGCCTGGACTCAAAGTGACCTGGCAGTGCTAATATATGACCGATATGATATCTGGCAGCTTGATCCTGCTAATGTGGTGAAGCCGGTAAATATTACTGAAAGAACGGGACGCAAAAGCAAAATAAGATATCGTTATATTCAGACGGATTCCGAAGAAACTTTCATTTTGCCATCACAAAACTTATTGCTGAGCACCTTCAACGAGGTGAATAAGCATTCCGGTTTTGCAAGTCTTAAACTGGTAAGTGATGCAAAACCTGTAACCATTATGAGCGGTGCTTTTGCACTTGACCGATCACCGTTGAAATCGGCTAATGCTAACATTTTTGCCTATACGAAAGAGAGCTATGTTGCCCCACCTGATTTATATATCAACAACGACTGGCAGAAGGAAATACAATTGAGTCATATTAATCCGCAGCAATCAAAGTACAACTGGGGCACAGCGGAACTGTTTTCCTGGAAGGCTTATAATGGCAAACCGGCAACAGGCATCGTATATAAGCCGGAAGATTACAATCCCAAAAAGAAGTATCCGGCTATTTGCTATTTTTATGAGAAGCTGAGCGACGGATTGTATCATTATATTCCACCTGCACCTACTCCCAGTAAACTGAATATTTCATTTTTTGTAAGCAGAGGTTATATAGTGTTTGTTCCTGATATTGTGTATACAGTAGGCTATCCTGGAAAGAGTGCATATAACTATATAGTTAGTGGTGCCAGGGCACTTGTAAAAAAAGGATGGATTGACAGTACCCGCATAGGTATACAAGGACAAAGCTGGGGTGGATATCAAACAGCTTATGTAATAACACAAACAAAATTATTCAAAGCAGCATGGGCGGGTGCTCCGGTAGCCAATATGACCAGCGCTTATGGTGGAATCCGCTGGGAAAGTGGTATGAACAGACAATTCCAGTATGAAAAAACACAGAGCCGAATAGGAGCTACTCTATGGGAGAAGCCTCAGTTGTATATACAAAACTCACCTTTGTTTTATTTGCCTAAAGTGCAAACACCACTGGTGATCATGCATAATGACAATGATGGCGCCGTGCCCTGGTACCAGGGGATTGAGTTGTTTACCGGGCTGAGGCGATTAAACAAACCCGTGTGGATGCTTGACTATAATGGCGAGGCACATAATTTGATACAACGCAAAAACCGTAAAGATATCCAGGTGAGAGAGCAGCAGTTTTTCGACTGGCTGTTAAAAGGTGACCGTCCTGCTCAGTGGCTACGGGAAGGCGTACCTGCTACAATGAAAGGAAAGATATGGGGATTGGATTGAGTGAGTATATGAGTAGGGATTATATCCATTTCAAAGATAATTAGTTTATAATCTTTCAGATTTTCACTGCAATATTTTAGAAGAAGCAAATGATTATTTTTAAAAAAGAAAAAAAATAAGATGAATGCAAAACAAGCGGCTGCATACAAAGCAGTGAGTTATATACAGGACGGAATGATAGTAGGATTAGGTACAGGATCCACTGCATACTGGGCAATACATTACCTGGCGGAACGAGTATCCCAGGGCTTAAAAGTGACAGCAGTTGCTACATCTGAAAGCACTACATCAATTGCAACTGAAAAAGGAATTAAAATCAGTAATCTTGACAGTGTAGCCTATATTGATTTAGATATAGACGGAGCAGACGAAATAGATCCTGGACTCAACCTCATCAAGGGCGGCGGCGGTGCATTATTGCGCGAAAAAATTGTCGCAGCTGCCAGCACAACCTTTATTGTAATAGCTGATGAAAGCAAGATGGTAGATGTTTTAGGTAAATTCCCCCTGCCTGTGGAAGTACTGGCTTTCGGACGGGAACATACGGCAAGACACTTGCAACATCTGGGTTGTAATCCTGTACTAAGAAAAAAAGATGACCAGGTATTCATTACCGATAACGGGAACCAGATACTCGATTGTTACTTTACTGCTATCTCCGATCCATCCCTGCTTAATCAGCAGATCAATACTATACCAGGTGTTGTAGAAAACGGACTTTTTGTGCAGATGGCAAAAAAAGTTGTAATAGGATATGCAGATGGTTCGGTGAAGGAATTGTAGTAGAAAGTTATTACAGATATTGACTCTTTATATTATTGGCCTCCAAAAACTTTTTTGAGTAAATCGGAACCACTCTCGCCGTGGTTCGTGTCTCACGAAACACAGCCTTATTACCCCAAACTCAATGAATACCCTTATCTTAAATCGTTAAAGTTTAAAATCGAATACTTAATTCGTGAGACACGAACCACGGCGCCATAGAAAGTTATTACAGATATTGATTCTTTATATTATTTGCCTCCAAAAACTTTTTTGAGTAAATCGGAACCCCGTGCTAAGGGATCTTTCCGGATTTTCTGTTCTTCTTGTCCTACCTGGTAAAAAATACCGGCTAATGCTTTTTCGGTTACATAAGCGGTAAGGTCAGGATTTATTTTTTTGAGTGCAAACTTATTGTAAGCAGTGAAAAAAGTATTCCAGTATTTAGTGGCATCCACTTTCTCCAGCGATTTTTCGATCACCGGTTTATAAGATGCAGTTAATGCAGCAGTAGTTTTATCTTTTAAATATTCAGTTGCAGCAAAATCACCGCCATTGAGTATACCTGCAGCATTTTTGATACTCATTTGTTTGATGGCGTTCACAAATATTGGCACTGAGGATTTCGCGGCATCTTCAGCGGCCCTGTTCATAGAAAGTATGGCTTCATCCACCTGGTCGCCTAATCCGATAGCACGAAGTTTTTCTTCTACTTTTTTGGCTTCATCAGGCATCAGTATTTTAATAGCGGCATTGCCAAAAAAACCGTTTAATGCAGAGAGGCTGCTGCCTGCTTTTTCTGCACCAATGGATAGTGCTTCCTTCAATCCTGAAGCTATCTCATTAGAGTTTAGTCCGCCTGTGCTTTTACTGAAAGTGTTATTTAATATTCCAGAATTGTTAGCAGAGCTATCAGTTTTATCGCCTAAAACTTTTTTTAGTAATTGTGCCTGAGTTGTATGAAGTAGAAATATTGCACCGGTTAAAAATAATATTTTTTTCATAAGAGTGATTTTATATTGGAACTCAAAAATACTGACAAAGTCATTCAGGCATTCATAAGAAAATATTAATTATAAAATTGCCTTTTATTTTTTCATAAACCTAATAACAGTATCTTTTCCTTCATATTGCACCCTGATGAAGTAAATTCCCGGTATTAAACTGTTAATATTAACAACTTGTTTTTTTGAACCACTCATAATCATCAGACCTTTTGAGTCAAAAATGTGATAGTATTCCGGAGAAATATCGTTTCCATGTTTATCTCTGAAATGAATGTTATTGAAAGATGGATTGGGGTAAACATACAGCGATAATTCATTTTTTGAATTTCCTTCTGTCTCATTCTCAGAGTTTTCGGGTAGAGTTTTCAGGGCGGGTGAGTTTCTCATGGCTGCTCTTGGTCCATCCGTTGCAAAAATATCTCTCATCCTTTGACGTTGCCCATAGGTAAACATTAATATACAGGCGTCATCGGAGAAATCCATAAAATTCATGAACATATCACCGTTTGGGTTTTTGTTGCAACTTCCTGCTGTTATTTTGGGAAAGGATGAGCAACCGCTGCTGTACGTTTTTTGCTGAGGGGTATCATCCACATCATCACTGCCGCAGTCAGCATCTCCCCACAAATGTTTCAAGTTTAGCCAATGACCTATTTCATGCGTGGCAGTTCTGCCTTTGTTGTATACAGAATTATTGTTGCCTGTTCCAAATACATCGGTTCGTATTACAACTCCGTCTTTGTCTGCTGCAGCTCCGGGGAAAGTGGAATATCCCAAAAGTCCATCTCCAAGATTGCAAACCCAAATATTAAGATAGTAACGACTGTCCCAGGCATCATCACCGTCATACGCACTATACTTCATCTTATCGTCCTGTTTCCATGAGATTTGTGTTGTTTTCCGTCGTACTACACCTGATGTGGCTTGGCCTTGCGGGTCTGTTTTGGCAAGTGCAAATTTTATCTGGCAATCAGCAGCGTATTCCGCGAAAGCTTTGGGCACATTCCCAACGTCTTCATTTGTTTTTTGAAAATCTTTGTTTAAAACATCCAATTGTGATTGAATTTGGGCATCGCTTATATTTTGAGCAGGAGTATTATAGAGTACATGAATGACTACAGGGATAGTTATTATATCTTCATCATTAAATTCAGAGTGCTGTATTTTCATTGAAGCACGGTGTTGTGATGCAGTTTGAATTTGCAAATATCGTTTGCTAAGTGAGGCATCATTTTGTAATTGCTGCTTCCAGTAATCTACTGATCCGCAATTACGCTGGGCATAAACCTCAGAAATTTGAAACACAAAAAGAATGTAAATGAAATATTTCATCGCTGATTTTTAGATCAGCTTTTCACAGTGATATTATATTTAATTGGAAATAAATGTGCTCCCGGACTAAGCCGTATTGAAGCTCTTGTTTTCAAATGATATTGAACAGGAATAATTGGATGTTTGGTAGAAAAGAGACAGGGAGCGTTTGCAAACCAATGATGCAAAATAAAACAAAATATCCGGCACTATCAATGCCATTAATGCGTTTTTCGACTGAGCCAGGCAATCTGTCGTTAAAAAGTTTTTAAACTTAGAAATGTAACAGGTCAACTCTTATTTTTGCAACAATCATTTGATATATGTTAAACAAAATTGTTTATTTCTCCGGGCTACTGTTATTACTTTGGTCATGTAATAGCTCTGACAAAAAAAATGGAAATACTGGCTCTTCAAATACTGTTAGCAATAGCAATGTTCCACCACCGGCACCGGTTCCTTACACGGTACTGAATATCTATCCTCATGATACAAAAGCTTTCACCCAGGGTCTGGTATTTTATAATAATCAGCTATATGAAGGTACAGGACAAAAGAAAGAATCTACTCTTCGCAAAGTAGATTATAAAACCGGGACAGTTCAACAAAAAATTGACCTGAACCCTGAGTTGTTTGGGGAAGGAATTACCATACTTAACGATACTATATATCAATTGACCTGGCAGGATCATTTAATACTGGTATATAGTCTGAAAGATTTTAAACTAATTAGAAAAGGATATTGGCCAAATGAAGGGTGGGGCATTACGGATGATAAAAAAAATCTTATTATCAGTGATGGAACAGACAAGCTATATTATGTTCGTCCCTCCGATTTTAAATTGCTTAAGATTGTCTCGGTATCAAATAACCTGGGTCCGGTAAATAACCTGAATGAACTGGAATATATAAACGGTTATGTATACGCGAATCAATGGGAGACAGACTATATTCTCAAAATTGATCCTTCATCAGGTTTTGTAGTAGGTGTTTTAGATTTTACAGATGCATTAAAAAAACTTGCAAATATTAACTATGACCGGGAAGCCGAAGAAGAAGGAGATGTGCTTAACGGTATAGCCTGGGATGCTAATGACAATAAGATTTTTATAACAGGTAAAAGGTGGCCAAAACTACTTGAAATCAGACTTAATTAATAATTTATTGGACGATAGAAATAGTTGAGTTGAATGAAAATTCAAACCGGTTGCTTTATCCCGATTTCTTCATTCTGTATTTTTTATTAACCCGTTTATTATTAAAATATTTATCTAATTCTTCAGGTGAATCTCCTACTTCTACAAGGGGAACATCAATCAGTTGTACCTGTATAGATTTTAATTCGTCTCTGAGTTTTTGAGTTTTAACAAGTATATCCGGGTCTTTTTCGCCTACAAGAGTATTATTCTGAAGAAGGTATTCCAGCCTTTTAATACTATTGCGTACCAAAGTTGCAGAGTTCTGTTCAGCAGTTTTATTTGGCGAAACTGATTCTTTTACAGGTACCATAGCAACGCCTACACTCGGTAAAATTTTTCCGGCGCTTTTTTGGGCATCGGTGGGTAATGATGAAAATACAGTACCGCCAAGTGAAGAAGCTGCAGAAGTAAGATCGAAAGTATTGCGGGTTCTTTTTGTAGACCTTACATGTTTGTCCAACATCATGAAAGTTGCTTTCAACTGATTAGTGTAGTTTATAATAGTTTTCTTAACCTCATTATACTCCAAAACTTTTTGAGGGTAATTAATGTTTTCTTTGACAATAATTTTTACAACTGCAGTATCTCTTACATTGAATTTGTTGGAGCCAATGAAATTCAGAATTACTTCTCTTTGTTTTTCTTTGTCGCCTGCTTTTACAAACCCAAAAGGAGGTGACCATCTGAAATCATCTCCGCATTTTGTAATAGGGGTAAGCGTTTTTATAGGATAGTTGCTTGTCATGATTATTTTCTCTATTGGGAAATTACCATCTTCGCATTGTACTTTAAAGTTCACACTGTCTCCTTCATCAATATATAAAACATTATTGACTGCCGGTTTAATTTTAGAAGGTATAATTTCAGAATTATAGAATAACAACGTAAAGGCAGTATCAATCCTGTCATTGGGATTGTCAAGATTTTGTACTCCTAATAATACCTTATACTCGTGGTCAAATTTAAGCCTGCCATTAAGAAACAACCCACGTTCTGGCCGGATATGCAGCATCCCATTTCTCTCAACCTGCAATCCGGGAAGTGCGTTTTTCAAAAACCAGAAATAATGAGAAATATCTTTATTGATCAATAATTGATAATTCAGGGCTGAATCGCCATTAAGAGAAATATATGGATTAAGGTTACGAATGCGCAACAGGGTATCTTCCTGTAAAATAGGTTTAAAAGTTGTATCAACTTTTGTCGTATCACTTTTCTGTTTCAATGAATCCCGCACCTGACGTAATGAGTCCGGAATCTGCGAAAATGCCTGAAACGAAGCGAAAACAAAAAATACTAAAAACGTAAATTTGAAAATAGTGTTCAAAGCGGCGGTCTTTAAAGGGTTATGAAAATTGAAACGCAAATGTAAAGCAATAAGTGATTATATTGAATGAATAGCTTCATTATAATGCCAATATTGAATTATTATAACGGAATGTTAATTATAAAAAAAAGGTTAGCCTGTATGGCTAACCTCAAACTAAACCAACTGCACATTAAACATTTTAAATTACTATCGTTAAAGTTCACTACTGAATAGATATTTGTTTATTCACCGCTTGTGCTTCAGCTTTTTTAGGTAATAGTAATTTTAACACTCCGTCTTCATATTTTGCCTGAATATCTGCTGTATTAATTTTGTCTCCCAGGGTAAAAGTTCTTTTAAAACTGTTGTAGTTAAACTCTCTGCGAACAGTATTGTATTCTTCTGAGTTTGTGCTTTCTTTCTTTTCATAACTAACTGTAAGCAGACCATCTTCTACATTGATTTTAATATCTTCTTTCTTTAATCCGGGAGCACTTAATTCAAGATGATAAGCATCTTTGGTTTGGTGAATATTAGCAGGAACTGAATTCCATTTTTCAGAAATAAAATCTTTTCCAAAGCCTGACCAGTCTGCAAAGAATTCATCAAATAAAGAATCAAATGATTTTTTTACTGGAGTACCATTAAATTTTACAAGTGTCATAGTAGTTATTTTTTTTGATTTAAATTTTATTGACAGAAGGGAAAGATCAAAGTCTATTCCATTAGGTGGTAGAGTAAAATTCTAAGACAAGAAAGCAGCAATTCAATTATCTAAATGTCATTATGGCGTATTTATTAAATCGTATATGTCATTATGACGTATGATTTATTGATTATAGTTTTAGCTAACTTTGCACTCTAAAATTTAAAATAAAATGTATCCTTCAGAACTTGTAATACCAATGAAAGAGGAGTTGACAGATAATGGCTTTGCTGAGCTTTTGACTCCCGAAGAAGTAGAAAATACCTTGCAACAAAAAGGTACCACACTTGTAATGATTAATTCTGTTTGCGGATGTTCAGCAGGAAGTGCAAGACCAGGTGTACTAATGGCTGTAAACAATGCCGCTAAAAAACCTGATCATCTTACTACCAGTTTTGCCGGATTCGATATTGATGCAGTAAAAAAATTACGAGAACACCTGATGCCTTATCCACCTTCTTCTCCTTCAATAGCACTATTTAAGGATGGAGAACTGGTTCACATGATTGAACGTCACCAGATAGAAGGTAAACCGGCGCAACTCATCGCAAAAAATCTTATTGCAGCTTTCGACGAATTTTGTAATTAAGCTTTGAATGAAATTGTTTTAAAATCCTGTCGGCAGATAGGATTTTTTTGTATCCATTAATACAAAACAGATTCTTTTATTTTTACAATCCGTATTTTAAAGTATCATTGTGCCTTATAGCTAATTGTATATCATGTATCCAAACCTGTATTTCTTTCTGAAAGATGTTTTTGGTATTAATGCCTGGAACTGGACTAAGTTTGTAAATTCTTTTGGTTTTTTTGTTGCTATTGGTTTTGTTGTGGCTGCATTTGTTCTTGTTAAAGAATTGAAGCGAAAAGAACTCGAAGGAAAATTGTTTCCTTTAGAGGAAGTTATTGAAGTAGGAAAGCCGGCTACAATTACTGAATTAATATTGAATGCAATTCTTGGTTTTATAGTAGGATATAAAGCACTGGGAATTTTTTTTAATAAGGAATCTGTTTCGCCACAAGAATATATATTTTCTGCAAACGGTAGTGTAGGAGGTGGTATTTTGCTGGCTGCACTGTTTGCTTTTCTCAAATACCGCGAAAAGAATAAACAAAAGTTGGCTAAACCTGAACAAAGAAAAATTCGGGTATGGCCACATGAACGTGTAGGCGATATAACTATTCTTGCGGCTATTTTTGGTTTTGTAGGTGCAAAAATTTTTGATAACCTCGAAAACTGGAACAGGTTTATCCAGGATCCTATAGGTAATTTGTTATCACCCAGCGGACTTACATTTTACGGGGGATTAATTTGTGCAACAATTGCAATATTATGGTTTGCAAAAAAGAAAAAAATAAGTATAAGGCATCTTGTGGATGCGGCAGCACCTGCACTTATGCTGGCTTATGCCATTGGCAGGATTGGATGCCAGGTAAGCGGTGATGGCGACTGGGGCATTTTAAACAGTGCATATATTAGTGATAGTTCCGGAAAGGCTGTAATAGCTGGTCCCGGTGATTTTGATAAAGCGCTAGTTGCAAATAAAACTATCTATTTCAATGAATTTGGGTCAGATTCAATACCTCATAAAACAGTTAAAGCTCCCGGCTTTCTGCCTACATGGATGGTAGCTTATTCCTATCCTCATAATGTTAATGAGCAGGGTTTTAAAATGGCAGATTGTGAGGGTGATCATTGTAATGCATTACCCGTACCGGTTTTTCCCACCCCATTTTATGAAACACTAATGTGCCTGATACTTTTTGTTGTTCTGATTTTGCTTCGAAAACGATTTGCAATACCAGGGCAATTATTTTCCATCTACCTGGTTTTAAATGGTATAGAACGATTTTTTATCGAAAAAATCAGGGTCAATACTAAATATGATATATTCGGTTTTCACCCCACTCAGGCTGAAATCATATCTACATTATTGGTAATTGCAGGCATTTTGCTTTTCTTTTGGACAAAAAAATTACCAACTCCGGTAAAACCTACTGCCTAATTCCCACTCATACTATGTATAACCAAATATCCATAATTTAAACCGTTCATTGCAAAACTATGTTCTATGCATTACAAAGTACTTACCTTTATAAGGTAATATAAATAATGCATAAAATATAACTGCAATGAAAAAAATAATTAGTATAACAATAGCTATCTGCCTGGGAATGATGTTGTTAAATGCACAAACTCCTGGCAATTCCTTTGTAAAAGGAACTATAAAAGATGGAAATAAGTTTATCGAATCGGCAACAGTATCTCTACTTAATGCAAAAGATTCTTCGATAGTGAAAGTTGAACTCACGGATAAAGCCGGAAATTTTCAAATAATTTCAACAAAAGAAGGATCATTTCTGTTATTAGTTAGTTCCGTTGGTTATGAAAAAAAGTATACGGAACAATTTCAATTAAGGCATTCAACAACAAAAGAAATTGGTACAATTTCAATAGATCATAGCACAAAAGAAATGAAAGCGGTTGTAATAACAGCAAAGAAACCGCTTATAGAACAAAAGGCAGACAAGCTGATTGTGAATGTAGATGCTTCACCCACGAATACAGGTGCTACTGCTATGGAAGTGCTGGAGAAATCACCGGGTATTTCAGTTGACAATGATGGTAATATCAGTTTAAAAGGTAAAGCAGGTGTTATTGTAATGATGGATGGAAAGCCCACTTATCTTTCAGCTGCAGATTTGGCTAATCTGCTCAAAAATACCCCTGCATCTGCAATTGATCAAATAGAAATAATGACCAATCCTTCTTCGAAATATGATGCAGCCGGGAATGCGGGTATTATCAATCTTAAAACAAAAAAGAGTTTAAAAACCGGATTGAACGGTAGTGTTACTATTGGAGGGAGTGCAGGCTTTTTCCGCAAAGAGGGTATTTCTTATGTGCAGCCTAAATCGCAGAATAGTATAAACTTTAATTACCGTAAAAATAAAATCAACATTTTTGGAAATTATAATCCAAATTATGATGAAAGACGAAATGATCTGAATATCAGCAGAAATTTCTACAACGAAGACGGCAGCCTCAACTCCCGCGCTGATCTTCATACTGTATTTCAGGGTAACAGTAGAAATCATAATGCTAAACTTGGCATTGACTATTACATAAATAAGAAAAATGTCATTGGAGTTGTATTTTCCGGATTTGGTTTTTTTGGTAATCCTGCTCCAGTCACCATATCTGATATTTATAATCCAAATGGGAGCCTTCAATCCGGCTTACACACTATAGGAGAGAACTCACTTATTTTCAGAAACTATGCAGGTAATATCAATTACAAACATAGTTTTGACAGTACCGGAAGAGAACTCACTATTGACCTTGACTATGTGAAATACAATAATGTGGTTGACATGTTGCTTACTACTGAAGCAAAAGATAATTATGGGAATAAAACAGGTAACCCGGTATATCTGAGCGGGCATTTGCCTTCCTTAATAGATATATACTCATTCAAATCTGACTATGTACATCCGCTGAAACACGATATGAAGATTGAAGTTGGGATTAAAACCAATTTTGTTAAAAATAATAACCTGGTGGAATATGCTCATAAGGATGATGAAGGATGGATTCCGGATTCCAGATCAAATCATTTTGTTTACGAAGAAAATATCAATGCGGCATATTTGAACATAAGTAAAAAATTCAGTGATAAATGGAGTGCCCAGGCCGGATTGAGAGTGGAAAACACCAATACCAGGGGGCACCAGATAACCAATGACTCTTCTTTTATCAGACATTATGCTAATCTTTTCCCCACAGCTTATATTACCTATACATTGAATAAAAACAATCAATTGATGTTGTCGTACAGTCGTCGTGTAAATCGTCCCGACTACGAAGATTTGAATCCGTTTATTTATTTTCTCGATTCATTAACTTATCGCCAGGGCAACCCATATCTATTGCCGCAGTTTACACATAATCTGGAGCTTTCACATACTTTTATGGGTAAATATATTACTACAATAAATTATAGCAGAACTTCTGACGTGATTTCGCAAATACTCCGGCAAAATACAGAAGAAAAAACTACCTACCTCACAACTGAAAACTTCAATACTTTCAGAAATATGGGAGTATCAGTAAATGCTCCTTTCAAATGGGCGCCATGGTTTAGCACAAATTTGTTTTTAAATGTATATAACAACCATTATAAAGGCAGATACAACGCTGAAGATTTGGATATCTCCTATACTGCCTTTATGGCAAATATTACTAACAGCTTAACCATTGTCAAAGGCTTCTCAGCGGAAATAAGCGGCTTTTACAGATCCAAAACTGTAGATCAATTGATTGAGATGAATGAGATGTATCAGATGACAATCGGATTACAAAAAACTGTACTTAAGGATAAGGGTACTGTACGTATTAATTTTCGGGATCCTTTTGGCTGGCAAAAATTTGGCGGGAGTACTAAATATGGTAATGTGGATGTAACAATAGCTAATCGTTGGGATACCCGCCAGGTGGGTGTCAGCTTCACCTATCGTTTTGGCAAGAATACCATTGCACCTTCTCGTAGAAGAGATACCGGTGTATCGGATGAAATTAACAGGGTAGGACAGGGTAAATAATAAAAGAATTTAGTTTTCTCATGTTTGGGTTTTCAATCCCGCTGATCTCAGCGGGATTTTTTTTGAACAGGAGTACAGCATTCAGATTACCATCGTATCTACAAATTCGTTGACTGGAATATCCTTTAGTTTATTAATATCCAAGGTGTGATCTATTATTGTTTGCTGTTGTTTTGCGGCAAATCTTCTTGCAAGATTAGTTTTAAATTTTTGAATAAGCACGGGTATACCTTCTTCACGACGACGTTTATGTCCAATAGGATATTCTACTACAACTTCATCAAATATGGTTCCATCATTCAATTCCAGAAGTAATGCATTAGCAATAGACCTCTTTTCAGGATCGTGATAATCTTTAGTAAACTGTTGATCTTCTACCGTAAACATTTTTTCTCTTAATATATCTATTCTTTGGTCTGCAGCAACATTATCTTCGTAATCAGCAGCAGTAAGTCTACCAAAAATCAAGGGTATTGCGATCATATACTGTATACAATGATCCCGGTCAGCGGGGTTATTTAAAGGTCCCTTTTTATCAATAATACGAATTGCTGCTTCGTGTGTTCGTATCCGTATGGATTTAATATCTTCTGCTGTTTTATTCATTGCTTTCAATTGCAAATTCAATATCATGGCAGCTTCTACCGCTGTTTGAGAATGAAATTCAGCGGGAAAAGATATTTTGAATAAAACATTTTCCATTACATAAGAGCCATATTCTCTCTGGAATTTAAAAGTATTCCCCTTAAAAAGTACATCATAAAAACCCCATGTCTTTGCGGTCAATACTGAAGGGTAGCCCATTTCACCGGTCTTTGCAATTAAAGCTAAGCGTACAGCCCGTGATGTAGCATCGCCGGCAGCCCAGGATTTTCTACTGCCTGTATTGGGTGAATGACGATACGTGCGTAAAGAATGTCCATCAACAAAAGCAAGGGATAAAGCATTAATCAGTTCATCTTTTGTTAAACCGATCAGTTTTCCCACTACCGCAGTAGAAGCCAGTTTCACCAGTAACACATGATCAAGTCCTACCCGGTTGAATGAATTCTCCAACGCAATTACCCCCTGTATCTCGTGCGCCCTGATCATAGCATCAAGAACATCTTTCATTAATAATGGTTGCTGCCCCTTCGATATTGCAGTTCTTGAGAGCCAGTCGGCAGTAGCCAGAATCCCACCAAGATTGTCAGATGGATGTCCCCATTCGGCAGCCAGCCAGGTATCATTAAAGTCCAGCCAACGAATAATTGCCCCTATATTAAAAGCTGCCTGAACAGGGTCAAGTTGATAGGAAGTACCGGGTACTTTGGCACCATTTGGTACAATGGTTCCTGGTACAATTGGTCCAAGTAATTTAGTGCAGGCAGGGTAGGAGAGTGCTTCGAAACCGCAACCGAGTGTGTCTAAAAGACAATAATGTGCTGTAGTCCAGGCAAGTTCATTTTTGATTTCATAGTTCATGACATAATCAGCTATATCGCTGATTACTTTGTCTGCAGGTGGTCGCTGATTAGAAATAGTAGAAGACATGTATAATATGAAATTAAATTTTAGATTTTTTTCCAACCTATTTAGTCTAAATATATAACCGGCTAATTTAGAGTGCGCAAAGATAGGGAAACTATTGAAGGGCTTTCGCATTCAAAGGTCTGTTACTAAATCTAGTAAAGGCACGATTATTAATCGTACCTGTAGCTTAAATGCATATAGAATCATGATAATGTGAAATGTGAAATGAGAGACCTGAATACTCATTTCACATTTCTTATCTTATACAGGAAAAAGTGATTAATTTGATTGGAATAATCTATTACTATATTATCCTTTCTTGACCTTTTTCATTTTTGATTTAGGAAGAACAGGTTCTGTTTTTTTGGGAGTTTCGTCAGATTTTGATAATGATTCAGCAAGTTTTACAGCATTATAGGCATTGATTATTCCTCCGGTTCTGCTTAATTCCGACATATTTACTTCATCTTCTGTTCCTGGCTTTTTCACCTGAAAACTACTGATTCGGGTGGTAGATTTTTCAATAACATTCTTTATCTGTTCAGCGCTAAGATTGGGAAAGTAAGACATAAGAAGTGCTGCCATACCGGCAACAACTGGACTGGCCATGCTGGTACCCTGCAAATTTCCATATTGATTACCTCCAGGCAAAGTTGAGTAAATTTTAACTCCCGGAGCAAAAACATCTACCCCGGTTTTTCCATAGTTGGAAAAAGAAGCAACCAATCCTCCAGTTGCAGGGTCTCCACTGGCTCCGACAGTAATCCAGTTATTAGCTCTTGTTGTTGTATCATTATTAAAATAGGGATTGGGAAAGTTGTCATTGATATCAATATCTTTACCGTCATTACCTGCTGCATGCACAAGTAAAACTCCTTTTGACTGGGCGTAGGCTACCGCATCATCCACCCATTTTTTCTCTGGTGAAAGACTTTTACCAAAGCTCATATTTATTACGCGTGCCCCGTTATCTACCGCATACCTGATAGCATTAGCAATGTCCTTATCATGTTCATCTCCATCAGGAACCGCTCTTATCATCATTATTTTGACATTATCTGCAATACCGTTCATACCGATACCATTGTTGCGCACAGCTGCAATGATACCCGATACATGAGTGCCATGCATAGGTGTGCCAGCCATAACGTCGTTGTTGCCATAGTATCTGTCGTTGATATCGTTATAGTTATCTTTTACAATTTCGCCACGGTAATCTACCGGTTCCTGTAGAGCTGCTTCCGCCTTTGATTTTTCACCGTTATAGAATTCATTGGTGATTTCAATAAGCTTGGTATTGGTCAGGTCGCTTGCCTGAAACCCGAGAAATAATGCCATCAGGGTACTTTTGGCTTTTGAATCATCACCTGAGACAGGTTTGAATTTCTGAAGATCGTCTCCATTATATACCTTTTTATTCATTGCAACCTGAAGGATGCTATCAGCCCAGGGCATTTTTTCTACAATATTTTTAAGAAACATCACATTTAATGAAGCCTCTTTAGCGTCTCCTTCAATACGATCTTTTACTTTCCGGTACAATTTTATTTCCTCTTTCTGTTCCGGAGTGGCTAGTGAGTCTGAGGGTATATTATTGCCATATTTCTTTTTGAGTTTATAATATACCCGAGCTGCTTCATATGAGTCTTTATTCACATTTTTCCCATCCTTTCCTCCGAGAAAATTCCAGCCATATACATCATCTATATATCCGTTATTGTCATCGTCTATACCATTACCAGGAATTTCTTTTGGGTTATGCCACAATATTGGTTTCAGATCTTCATGTGTGGTATCCACTCCTGAATCTATTACAGCCACTACCACGGGAACACTTTTTTTACCTTTCAGTAGCTCTGCATAGGCTTTTTCTACATCAATACCATAATAGCCGTCCTTTTGAAGGTCTAATAAATGCCAGCCCTTGGGTACTTCTTTAACTGAGGTTTGTGCTGAAACTACATTTGATAGCAGGAATCCAAGCGCCACTAATAATCTTGTTTTCTTCATGTTATGATTTTTTGAATAACAAATTTGAAAAAAAAAATTCAGTTACAATTACCGATTAACACATTTTGACTGATAATTGTTTTTTAAAGACGCAAAAAAAATGTCAGGAGCTTTTCCCCTGACATTTTTAAACTATCCTTAACTAATCTATATTATTAATCGCATATACAATTTATTACTTTCGGAAGCACTATTTATATTTTGCGTTTTTGATTTAATCATTAACTGAGAATCTTTGACTCCAAGTTCCCGGAAGTAATGTACCAGCTTTTCTACCGGGGTCTCAGAATCGCTATTATTTTTAATAGTTCTACCATCAATTTCTACCCTTGCTTCTGGTTTTTGGATTAAAATATCAGTTATTCTCAATACAATGTTGAAATCGTTTGTTGAAAGAATTTTGCTTCCGGTCTGAAAGCTTAGCGTAAACGCATATTTAAAATTTTCACTTTTTTCCAGAGTCTGTTTTTCAACAGAAGATGTAGCGGTAGTGGGTTGTGTATTAACTTCAATCAAACAGCCATGATTTTCAATACTACCTTTTTCCAAAGGACATCTGTCTTCTTCATCATTAACTCCATCCGCATCACTATCAGGTACCGGGCATCCTTCAAATCTGGCCACTCCCGCCACACCAGGACATCTATCCTCTATATCATAGGTGCCGTCATTGTCACTGTCAAAAGTTAACATATCTGCTTCATCAGCAACCCGTTCAGTTATTTTTGAGGCAGATATTTCAACTAATGCAGAATATTCATTTTCATTCAGCGTCACATTTGCATGTAAAAAATTCTCGTTTTCAGGAGTTGTAGTTTCTGCCGACATTGTCTCAGCGGTTGTAATTTCTGTAGCAACATTAAACGGAATGTTTATAGTTGATGTATTTATTGTTTCATTAATATCAATTTTTGTTTCAGGATTGATATTTGCTAATTCGTAATAAGATATATTACCACCTTTACTGTCTGATGTGCTTAATTTTGCACTGAGTCGTTTTACCCCACGCCCATTAGAAGCAGCTTTATCATTAAACTCAGGGTTAAATTCAAATCCAGGTTCGGTTAGCTTATTGTCATGAAACTTACTTGAGATAAATGATTTTCCAAAGCTAATAGCATCATTATCAACCAATGATTGGGCACTGTAGTCATACAGGATCAGAGCTGAAAGAAGTACGGCATCTATCTTTCTCATACAAAGGTTTTTTAGTTTACAAAGGGCGGATAGCTGTTACCATCCATTAAACGTAAAAATACTTAGTGTTATTGCTAAAAATACTTATTACTTTTTATTACTCCACTAAGTGGATCTCATTTAAAACGGAAAAACACTTAGTGCTATTTTACGGGTTTTCATCTATACGTTGAATAGGTATTGGTATTAGCCCAAATGCCATAAATCAACGATAAACATGAAACAAATCTGGATAATCAGATGGAATATCAAAGGAGGGATTGGTAATACAAATGTAAAATATGCCTTTGCCAAATGCAACACACGTCAATGAATTTTATCGCATGATAAGCAATAAACGAAACACCCCCTGATATAACTAAATAATCAAGGGGTGCAGTGGTAAATTGTTGTGTTTTTTATTAGCTGATTAGTAAGTTACTTTAAATTCCACACGTCTGTTTTTTGCCCTTCCGGCTTCTGTATTATTGTCGGCAATAGGACGCTCAGAACCAAAACCTAATGCTGTCATGCGATCATGTGCCACACCTTTTTTAGTAAGATAAATCTTTATAGCAAGGGCACGCTTACCTGAAAGAATCTGATTAATTCTTTTTGAACCCGTATTGTCTGTATGTCCTTCAATAGTCAGTTTAATATCTTCATCTTTAATTAATATTTCTGCTATTTTATCTAGCGATGAATAGGAAGTTGCTTTAATGTTTTCACTGTTTACATCGAATAATATACTATGTGCTGCTTTATTTATTTCATTTATCATGTTTCTTTCTACAACCGGGCAACCATTGTTTTGTTTGCTTCCAGGCTTTAATGGACATTTATCATCATTATCATTCACACCGTCATTATCAGAATCCGGAACAGGACAACCTTTATATTTTGCAATTCCGGCAATATCCTTACAAGCATCTTCATCATCATTTATACCATCATTATCACTGTCGGGTGTAGGACAACCATTATATTTTGTCACACCGGCAATTTCAGGACATTTATCTTTTTCATCCGGGATGCCATCCTTATCGGTATCAGGTGCCGGGCAGCCACTAAATTGAACAAGCCCTTTCACACCAGGACATTTATCTTCTTTGTCGGGTATACCATCACCATCAGTATCGGGACATCCATTGGTTGCAGCGGTACCATTAGCTCCGTTACACTTATCCAGCTTATCGGGTACCCCATCCTGATCGGTATCTTTAGTTTCTTCATTTGTTCTTGTAGTTTTGGATTTGGTCAACCAAACTATGATTGATGCTCCCAAAACCTGATGTTTAAATGAAGCATCATAACTTGCTTTGTAAAAGTTAGACAAACTTCTGCTGTAATTGAGTGAAAACATTACCCGATCGTTAAAATCCAGTCCAGCAAAAGCCTGCATACCAAAATCAATTTTTTTATAGGTATTAACGCTGTCACCCAAAGCCATTTTATCTTTATAAGATGTATGTTCCCCTGAGGCATTATAAATATCATAAGTAGTCTTGCTGTTTAGCATATAACCAGCATAACCTCCTATACCGGCAATAAAATTTACATGTTTTGAAACCGGCAGTCTATAAGCTATTGAAACAGGTAATTCAATATAGTTTGTTTTCCAGGATGCAAGAATGGAAGAAGTATCACTATTGAAAGTTTTGGTAGAATCATAAGACTTGGCAAAATTTCTACCTTTATTGGTATATTGTAGCGATGAAAATAATCTTAAATTATCTTTAAGACCTATTGGAAGCTCTGCATATACTCCGGCATGAAATCCACTTATAGAGGTGAAATATCCTTTATATTGAGTACTCCATCCCTGCAGATCGTTTTTCTCCATTATTGAAGAAAGATGGAGACCCCCACCCAGGCCAATTTTAATTTGTGCACTTAATGAATTGAATATCAGAATGCTGATAGCCAGTAGTAAACGTATACTTTTCATACAACGGGTTAGTTTCAAAGGATAATTGATATATGTTGCCTGGCTATAACGTCAAAACAGGAGGTAATATTATTGTTCTTCAATTAGTTCTGTTATATAACTGAAATTGGCACATAAAGGGAAAATGAAAACTGTCAATATTTTTAAATTTTCAGAAAGGTTGAATTCCTGAGGATTTTTAAATAAAACAATTGGATAAACAAAAAAAAGATATTCACGTTTCACGGGAAACATGTGGATAATCTACTCATTTATAGAGTTGTTAACAAAAAATCAGATATGAAACTTTATTCCCTGAGCTAATGGTAACTCAGAGGACCAGTTGATCGTATTAGTCTGTCGCCGCATGTAGTTTTTCCAGGCATCACTACCACTTTCTCTACCTCCACCAGTTTCTTTTTCACCGCCAAAAGCTCCTCCTATTTCGGCGCCACTTGTTCCAATATTCACATTGGCAATACCACAATCACTTCCGTTAACCGAAAGAAACAGTTCTGCTTCACGCAGATGAAGCGTCATTATAGCGGATGAAAGCCCCTGCGGCACATTATTTTGGATGGCTATAGCTTCTTCTGTTGTGGTATATTTGATGAGGTATAAAATTGGAGCAAATGTTTCCTTGGCTACAATGTTGAAGTTTTGGTTTACTTCTGCAATACATGGTATTACGTAACAATCACCGGGATAATTTTCACCCTTAAGCAAACCACCTTCTACTATGAATCTTCCGCCTTCTTTTTTACATTCTTCAATAGCTTCGAGATAAGCATTAACAGCTTGTTTATCAATAAGCGGTCCAACATGATTGGCTTCATCAAGCGGATTACCTATTTTTAATTGCCGGTATGCAGTGATTAATTTATCTCTGAATTGTTCATATATATTTTCATGAACAATCAGTCTCCTCGTACTGGTACATCTTTGTCCTGCGGTACCAACAGCACCAAAAACGCTTGCTACAATTGCAATGTTAATATCAGCTTTATCTGAGACTATGATAGCATTATTTCCACCTAATTCTAACAAACTGCGTCCTAACCTCGAAGCAACAGCAGTGCCTACCGCCTTACCCATTCTGGTAGAACCTGTTGCTGAGACAAGTGGGATACGGCTATCAAGAGAAAGTTTTTCACCAATAGACTTATCACCAATTAGTAAGTTGCTAACTCCTTCAGGAACATTGTTTTGCATAAACACTTCAGCTATCAGTTTTTGACATGCAATTGCACATAATGGAGTTTTTTCAGAAGGTTTCCATATAACAGTATCACCACATGCCAGGGCAATCATAGCATTCCAACTCCAAACAGCAACCGGAAAATTAAAGGCAGAAATAACACAGACAGGACCAAGGGGATGCCATTGTTCATACATACGATGTGCGGGTCGCTCACTATGCATGGATAAGCCATATAATTGACGTGATATGCCCACTGCGAAATCACATATATCAATCATTTCCTGCACTTCCCCCATTCCTTCCTGCAAACTTTTACCCATCTCGTATGATACCAACATACCCAAAGGCTCTTTATATTCCCTTAATTTCTGACCAATTTGTCTGATGATTTCACCTCTTTTGGGTGCAGGCCAGTTTCTCCATATTGAAAATGCTTCAGTGGCTTTTCTCACTACTGCTTCGTAACCGTTATCATCAGCACAATATACATTAGCAATTAATGAGCCATCCACTGGAGTGTAGGAAGGCATTATAACCGCAGATGATCCTATCCAGAACTGACCGGTAGAAGTTCCCTGGTTCACCGATCTGATTTTAAGCTTGCCTATAAAATCTATCATACATTCCAATTTTTACTGCAATATACAATAAAGGCAATGGTGGATGGTGAATGTTTGAAGCTATGGTGGGGAAGTTTATCGTACATGTTTGTCGTTTAAGTACTCACAAAATCATTAGCAACGTAGTTCCATTTCTCATTTTTCACAATATTGTAAACATATATCAATCACTGCACAGAATTTGATTGACCTATGTTATTTAACGCTGAATCCTTCATTTTTGTCGTTTAAAAATTATGAGCATCCGAAATAATTTTAGTTCTTTGTACTGTCAACACGAATTCCAACCCTAAAATGATTAACCTGTATCAGACAGGTTTTTTTATTTACAGAGGTATCTACAAACCCCATATCTCTCTGAACGACCCCTACCGATTTTAATCAGGTTCCAAAACTTCTATGAAACCGTGTATTGTTAACTTGATTAAATCAACAGAAATGAAAACAATTTTACGTACCCGGTTTAGTACTTTATTTATTGCCATATTGTTGACCTCCAGTTTATCAGCTACCGCAGGGGATGAAGCTGTTCGCCCTTCTCAATTTAATCTCAAGGCATTTGTAAGAGCTTCTTTAAATTTTATTGGAGGTAATTCCTATAAGGCTGATGCACTTGTGGAAAAATTACAATCTAAGCCAACAGACAGAGTTTGTGTATGTGAAATCATGGAATTGCAGAATAATAATGCTACCTATTCAAATGTTGCTTTGCTTTCAGAAAAGACCAATAATGGCGATATGGGTCATGATTATAAGGTAGCTGAAAGGCAGATAACTAAAGAAAAGAAACAAATGAAAGCACAGTTTTTTGATAATATTCGGGTGAACACAAAAATTGCAGTGGCAACGGATTGTCTCAGTTTATATATCAAATTAAGGCAGGAATCTCTTGGTCTGAAACTCTATGATATACTTGATGCTGATATCAGGTCTGCAATTAAATAATTTACATTTTAGAGTTTAATCAATACTGCTCATTGTCATTTGGAAAATCTTTATTTTTTACATCCTTAATATATTGTTGAACAGCAGTCATAGTGGCGTCATGAAGATTAAGATATTGTCTTAAAAACCGAGGTTTAAATTCAGTAGTAATACCCAGCATATCATGCATTACCAACACTTGCCCATCACAAAATTTTCCCCCTCCAATTCCAATAGTAGGAATGTGCAGGCTCTCACTTACGCTCTTGGCCAGGAGTGCAGGAATTTTTTCGAGTACAATGGAAAAGCACCCGGCTTCTTCAAGAAGCCTGGCGTCTCGCTGGAGCTTTTCGGCTTCCGTTTCTTCTTTAGCCCTCACAGTATAAGTGCCAAACTTGTAAATAGACTGAGGCGTTAAGCCGAGGTGTCCCATTACCGGAACTCCGGCAGAGATAATTCGATGTATTGATTCAAGCACTTCTTCTCCGCCTTCAAGTTTCACGGCGTGAGCACCTGTTTCTTTCATTATTCGAATAGCAGAACTAAGCGCTTCTTTAGAGTTTCCCTGGTAGGTTCCAAACGGAAGGTCAACTACAACAAGACAACGATGAATACCTCTTACTACCGATGACGCATGATAGATCATTTGATCTAGGGTAATGGGAAGTGTAGTTTCGTGTCCAGCCATAACGTTACTGGCAGAATCACCTACAAGAATGATGTCTACACCTGAGGCATCAAATATTTTGGCAAAAGAATAATCATAAGCGGTGAGCATTGCAATTTTCTCACCATTTTCCTTCATTTTTTGTATAGTATGTGTAGTAATCCTTTTTAATTCTTTATTTACGCTCATGTGAAAGTTTAGTTGTGATAAGTATTAATAATTTCTGAATAAAGGTGTTGAATTAATCCATCAGCAAGTCCTATTCGCGGTACAAATATATCCTGAACATTGGCCCATTTCATAACGTTGATATAAATCAATAATGCCGGTACAATCACATCAGCCCTGTCTTCTCTGAGTTTATACATTTTTATTCTTTCCTCTATTTTGAGGGATGCAAGTTCCCTGTAGTACTCCCGCAGAGATTCCAAAGACAAAGGTCGCCCTTCTTTTTTCTTTGAAAGTGAAAAAATTTTGTTGATATTACCACCCGATCCGATTGCAATAATCCCTGGAAAGTTTTTTGTTTTTGATTTGATAAATTCTTTCATTGAGTCCCAATGATCATCCGTGACCATAGATTTTAATAACCTGATTGTTCCTATATTGAAAGACTGTTTAAATGTTAGTTGACCATTTGCATATAATGTAAGTTCGGTACTGCCGCCACCAACGTCAATATATAAATAGGAGCCTTCTTTTGACAAATGTTCTGCTGTATGGTTTTCATATATAATACTGGCTTCCGTTTCACCACTGATGATTTCTATGGTAATACCTGTTTCCAGTTTTACTTTCCTTATAATATCCGGCGCATTTAATGCATCTCGCATAGCAGATGTAGCACATGCTTTTATGTGTTTTACTCCATAAGCATTTATCAAATGTTTATACGCTTTAAGTGTTTCCAGCAACATTTCTGATCTGACTTCTGAAATTTCATTACTTTCAAAAACATCAAAACCGAGTCTGAGAGGTACTCTTACCAGGTTTAATTTATTAAAAACAGGTTCTGCAACATCATGTACTAAAACTTCACTGATAAGCAGCCGGGCTGCATTACTTCCTATATCTATAGCGGCTAATTTCAATGGAGATTTATGGTTTTGAAAGCGATCGATTTGTCAATATTAATGAATTATGGGGAAAAGCAATTGATTCTAACAATGATATATGAATTAATACTCATTTCATTTCTTTACCTGATTTTTAATATCTTGTGATGCACTCTTATTTTGAAGGTAATTATATATATCTATTTGCGACCGTATTCTTTTTCCTTTTGTTTTTATATAAGTATTGGTTAGGAAATTATCCAGCACTCTCGCTTTAACATTATCCTTCAATTGTATTTGCAGAATATCAATAAGCTCAGCAGCAATTTCTGGGCTCTTAATCTGCACAGCGGCTTCAACCCTATGATCAAGATTGCGAACCATCCAGTCGGCAGAAGAGATATAGACCAATTTTTTTCCATCGTTATGAAAGACTATCACTCTTGCATGTTCCAGGTATTCATCTACAATACTCACCGCATATACAGGCTTTTTAAATTTCTTATTTTCTGTGAACATGCAGCAAATCCCTCTAACAACCATTTTTATCTCCACTCCGGCAATAGCGGCTTCATATAGTTTTCTTATCAGAGTATCATCAGACAAAGAATTTAGTTTGAGTATGATGGCAGCGGCTTTTTTGTGTCTGGCATTTTTCATTTCATGATTAATAAGTGTGATAAGCTGATTTCTCATCATTTCTGGACTAATCATTAATGTTTTGCAGCTTCTCAGATAATGAAATCCAGTTTTAGGATGTTGCAAAAAATTAAAAATCCTGTTGATATCGCTCATAATGGCTTTGTTCGCTGTCATCAGGCAATGATCACCGTAAAGCTTTGCAGTTTTACCATTAAAATTTCCCGTACTTACAAAACCATAATGAATATACTTGTTGTTCTGGCGACGTTTAATTACTCCAACCTTTGCATGAACTTTCATGTTAGGTATACCAATTAACACCTTTACCCCTTCGTCTTCAAGCCTTTCCTTCCATTCAAGATTCGCTTCTTCATCAAACCTTGCTCTTAACTCGAGCATAACGGTAACCTTCTTTCCGTTTCTTCTTGCATTTATAAGCGCATTAATGATTTTAGAAGCCGGCGCCAAACGATATGCTGTAATTTTAATTTCAATTACTTCCGGATCCATTGCAGCTTCGCTGAGTAAACTTATAAATGAGGTAAATGAGTGATATGGGAAATGAAGCATTATATCCTGCTTCAAGACAACATCAGTTACCCGCTGTTCATTTTTTAATGCCGGATGGGGAATTGGTTTTCGTCGCTGACTTTTTTGTGAAAAGACCGATTCCGGAAAATCCATGAACTGCCTGAAATTATGGATACGTCCACCCGGGATGATTGCATCTTTCCTGGTGAGATGCAACCTTTTTATTAAATATTCCAGGAGTCTGCTATCTATTTCCTTTTCGTAAATAAAACGAACAGGTTTTCCTTTTTTCCTGTTCTTTAGTGCCTTTTCAATTTTTTGGGTATAGGTGTCATCAATATCTGTATCAATGTCAAACTCAGCATCTCTTGTTACTTTTATAACATATCCCTCATAAGTGTCGTACCCCAAAAAGGAAAATATCTGGGGCAGGCAAAAGCGGATAATATCTTCAAGCAATATAATATAATGCTGGCCTGGCTTTGATGGAAGGATTACAAAGCGTGACATCATTCGCGTGGGCACTTCTATTAAGGCATACGCTCTTTTATGAGCTGCATCCTTTTTTGACATGACCACAGCAAGCATAATTGCCTTTTCGCGCATATAAGGAAAGTCCCTGATATTTTCAATCATCAGAGGAATTACTGAAGGGGAAACTTCTTCTTCAAAGAAAGTTCTTACAAACTTTTTTTGCTCACTATTCAGTTGCTTTTCGTTGACCAGGAAAATTTCCTGCTTCTTCAGTTCTCCGAATATCTGCTTCCAAACATTATCAAATTCATTTTGTTGCTGCAGTACTATTGTTTGAATCTGATCCAGTATTTTTTGGGGTTCCTGTTCAAGATGCATGCGTAGTTTGCGACCTGCATCAATCATTCTTTTGAGTGCAGCTACCCTCACCCGGAAAAATTCATCCATGTTGTTGGAGAATATACCCAGGAATTTGATCCTTTCTTTTAATGGAACAGATGGATCTGCAGCTTCCTGTAGTACCCTTGCATTAAAAGCCAGCCAACTGATATCCCGAATAATGGTTCTCTTTTTTGATAAAGACATAACCTATAGTTATCCGTAAATATAATTGACGGAATAGTGAGATCAATGTTAAGTTTTGAGAGAGTGCTATAACTGCTGTATTTTTTCAATCAAAGCAGTAGTGGAATAACCTTTTACTAATGGTACGATTTTAACTTCTCCTCCATTTTTTATGACTTCCTCTGCACCTACAATCTTATCAATAGTATAGTCACCGCCTTTTAATAATATATCAGGCTCTATATCTTTTATCAGGTTGGCAGGGGTTGGCTCATCAAACAATACTACGGCATCAACGATGGCAAGAGAGGCAAGTATAAGTGCACGAAAAGATTCATCATTTACCGGTCGCCCTTCTCCTTTCAAATGTTTTACTGACTGGTCGGAATTAAGTCCTACTATCAGCATGTCGCCAGAGGAAGCAGCCTGGGATAATATTTCTAAATGACCTTTGTGCAAAATATCAAAGCAGCCGTTTGTAAAAACTATCTTTTTGCCAAGTAATTTCCATCGTCTTACCTGGTGTTTCATTTGATTATTGTCGAATATCTTATTTTTAATGAGTTCTGGATATTTCATGTTTGTTACGATTTATTACAGGCAGAAAAATTAAACAAATTATTCCTATTAAAATAACAATTCCAGTCTGAGCTATCCATAATATCCAGCCAAAAGCAAGAGAGGGACCCTCAGCTATGCCGTAAATGGGTAATAATTTTTGAATAGTCAACTGGTAAGCGCCAATACCACCCTGAGTAGCCATCATTGCAAGACTGCCGAAGCTAATGATGGAAAAACATGCATCAAAACCAAGGTGCTTTACGGCTTCCATTGTAAGGAACCCTGCCCTGGCACTTAAAATATATAATGACCAAATTGCTGCTGTCTGTCCTAGAAATATCCATTTGTTTTTCAAATGCCGTATGCTGGAAATTCCTGCCCACACACCTTTTAGCAATTTTATAATTTTTATTACCCATTTTGAGGAAGAATATTTAACGAAAAACCACCGGAATATAATTACTACAATAAGCAGGATACTTAATAAGATAAAGAGTTTAGAAGTTTTTAAACCATTGTTATCATAAAACATAGTTTGTATCCAACCAGATGCATAAGTGTGAATCCGTTCAAACTGAATGAATACCGTGATAAAGAAAACGATTATAAGGCAAATGAAATCGCATACTCTTTCAGTAACCATGGTACCAATCAATTTATCAGCCGGAATCTTTTCATGTTTAGCCAAGATGGTGCATTTCATTATCTCACCCAGCCGTGGTACCAGCAGGTTAAAAAAATATCCCAGCATTGTAGCAAAAAAAGTATTTAAAGTCCCGGGGGAATAACCAAGCGGCTTTATCAAAACTTTCCAGCGAAGTGCCCGGATATAATGACTTAGCAAAAGTATTAGCATTGGAAGTGCTACTGCCCAATATTCAGCATTTTGCAACGAGAGTTTTAAAATATTTTTATTTTCTTCAGACAAATTTTGTGCACTAAGCCAGAGTAAGAACAGCCCAAGACCTAAAAAGAACACATATTGAAAGGCGTTTAGTATTTTTTTCCTCATATGCAAAGTGAATAGGCTATAGTGAATAGTGAATGTAGAACTGTAAATTCACTTCTCACATTTTACGTTTGACAATACAGCAAACCACACTTACAGCAGATTACCACTTTTGGGAAATACGATTTGAGGTTTGAAGGTCTTTGCTTCTTCAAAGTCCATTGTAGCATAAGATATAATAATAATGATATCACCTACTGCGCCATGTCTTGCAGCGGGGCCGTTTAGACAACATACTCCTGAACCTTTTTTGCCTTTAATGAGATATGTTTCAATACGCGAGCCATTGTGAACATTTACTATCTGTATCTTCTCATTCTCAATCAAATTAGCAGCTTCCATCAGGCTCTCATCAAGGGTGAGGCTGCCAACATAATTCAGATTGGCCTCTGTGATTGTAGCCCTGTGTATTTTGGACTTTAATATTTCAATTTGCATAGTTTGCAAAATTAAGTGGTAAAATCATATTATCAATCAACCTGATTTGACCCATAAATGCGGCTATCAGAACAACAATTTTTTTGCTGCCATCCCAGGAAGATAGTAATTGTAGGGTATCTGCATCGGCAATTTCAACGTAATCAGGTTTCAATTGATACTCGTTTAACAACCTGAATGCATCTTCTTTAATAGTAGTTAACGAACCTGGTTTCAATTGCCCGCTTATAAATATTAATGCCTTATATATACCTGTAGCCAGCTTTCTTTCCTCTGTGCTTAACCTCATATTACGGCTGCTCATAGCCAGCCCATCATTTTCCCGTAGTGTTGGACATATTTCAATCTTTGCTCCTAAACCTGTTAATAATAATAATCTTTTCAAGACCATGCACTGTTGATAATCTTTTTGGCCGAGGTACAAATGGTCTGGCTTTACTATATCCAATAGTCTGTGTACTACCTGGCAGACACCCTGAAAATGCCCGGGACGATATTTCCCTTCAAGTACCGTTTCAAGATAGCCTAATTCATAATGAGGTAATTGTGAAAAACCGGCAGGATAAATATCTTCAGAAGAGGGAAGAAATAAGACATCACAATCTGCTTTTTCCAATTGATAAATATCCTGTTCTACCGTTCGGGGATAAAGCTTAAAATCATTGAGATCATTGAATTGTGTAGGATTTACGAAAATACTTGCAACAACCAGATCATTTTGTTTTTGGGAATACTTCACTAATGAAAGATGACCAGGATGAAGCGCACCCATTGTTGGTACAAAGCCAATTGTTTTGGCCTGAGCCCGCAACTTATCCAGGTGCACTTTCAACATTTCAGATGTTCTGATGATAAACATAAAGGATGCAAAAGTAGTATTTGGGGACAGTATAGGGCTAAGGTTCGCTAAAAAAATGTACCTTTGCGCACTTTAAACAATTCCTTCATATTTAATTAACAAAACCGGAAGATGTCCACAAAGAAACGAATTCTATTTATTGCCAATGAAATGTCCCCGTATCTGGAACTGACAGAGTTTTCAGAAATAGTGAACAGACTTGCCATTAAATCGAATGACAATAACTTTGAAGTTCGCTGCATTATGCCCCGTTTCGGAGTGATTAATGAGCGAAGACACCGACTGCACGAAGTGGTGCGGTTATCTGGAATCAATGTAACTGTTGACAATGAGGATTTTCCTCTGCAGATTAAAGTTGCCTCTCTTCCAAACGCAAGACTTCAGATATATTTTCTTGAAAATGAAGATCTTTTTAAAAGAAAATTTGTGTTTACAGATGAAAATGAAGAATGGTTTGACGATAATTGGTTACGAACAATCTTTTATTGTAAAGGAGCATTGGAAACAGTAAAAAAATTTGGATGGCCGCCTGATATCATTCATTGCAGCGGCTGGATGACTGGTCTGATTCCTATGTATCTAAAAACGGCTTATAAAAAAGAACCGGTGTTTAGTAACAGCAAGACTATATTTACTATTGGTCAGAATACTTTTAAAGAAAAAATTGGAGCCGATTTCGTAAAAAAAGCAGCAATTCATGCTTCAATAAAAGATAAAGAGCTCGAACCATTTAAAGACAATAATAATACCGCAATGTTCAGAGGCGGTGCTACCTATGCAGATGCAATTACTTTTGGCGCTTCAAAAGTCGAGAAAAAATTATCTGATGAATTTTCGAAAGTGAAGGGCAAAAAAGTATTGCCTTTTAAAGAAGATTCAGATTTAACAGACTATTTACAATTGTATAACGACCTTGCGCAGAAGTAGGTTATTGCAGTAGCATTACTCTATTATAGACATGACCTTAAGTTTAGTTGTTAAACAGCAAGCCGGTCGAAAACAGGTACCTAAAAATAATCCTCTATTAAATCAATAACGGTGAAATTGAAATCTCTGCTCCTTGCAACAGGGCTTGGAATGATGATTGTTTCTGTAAATACCTATTGCACCAAAATTAATCCCACCGACATAGGGACAGATATTTTACCCGTAGTAGATAATGTGCATACTTTTGACACTGTTCTTAGGGTATATGCCGATAATTATCTGTTTAATGATTCTTCCATTGTTAATTACGGTCAGGATCATGCATTGGGGATGATAGCTGATGATCCTCAATTTGGAAAAACAGAAGGTCAAATATATCTGTCCGTAGTTCCTTCTGCAAGTGCACGAAATCCATTTACCTCCATAGATAGTATAGTAGGAATAGATTCTGTTATACTTGGACTGTCATATACAGGTATATATGGCGACAGTAATGCTGTTCAAAAAATAAGTGTTTTTGAAATCAGTGATACCACTTTTAAGGATAGTATTGGATATATAGTTCAACACCCTGGATTCAATACTTTACCGGGAGAACTTGGAAGCGCAGTAGTCAACTTCACTACACTCAATGACCCCAAAACCATTATCGTAAAGAAAGATACTACAGTTATTCAGAACCAAATGCGTATACCACTTGATCCGGCACTGGGATTGCGGTTTGCAGCTTATGATACCAATACTGTTTATGTATCTTCCAATCGTGATTCTGCTTTTCAAAAAGTATTTAACGGACTTGCACTCAAAGTAGATGAAGGCGGTTCAACACTAAAAAACGCTTTGGCATATTTTGATCTGAACAATGAAAATACAAAGCTTACCTTTTACTTCAGGATAAAGAACAAAGGAGTTATTGATACAGTTTCTACTGATTTCAACTTCTATATTACTTCGCCTTATAGTGCTTATAGTGCGAATATCATCAAACGAACTCCTGCATACGGATATGCAGGTTTATCGCTTAGCACAGGAGTTATAGATGCTGATAAGATATATATTCAGTCGTCACCGGGTTCTTATGCCCTGTTAAGGGTACCCGGCTTAAGCGGTTTGGATAATCGCCTGATTCATCGTGCCGAAATAAGCTTCCAGCCACTGGATCTTCCGGGCTATGATATTTACACTGTTCCAGATCTGCTGTTTGCGGATTTGTCAGACAGTAGCAATAGCAGGTTCATTACAATTAAAGATGATTTTGTATATTCTTTCTCCAATTTCACTTACGACTATAAGACTTTTGGGGGGTACCTTAAAGACAACCGGTACTTTGTGAATGTGACCCGGTATGTACAAAGCCTGGTTACCAATCAGAGTAAAAATTATACCTTCCGTATATATGCGCCTAAAACTGCAGTGGCAAATTATGCATATCCTAAAGAATCCGGATTGCCTGTTGCTGATAAAGCTTCAGGGTTTAGCATCAACAGCAAAATTGCTAAAGGAAGAGTAGTAGTGGGTGGTGGAAGTAATACGGAGAAACCAATGGTTTTGCGAATAATTTATTCTAAAATTTAGAAATACTCCGCTTATCTTTGCGCGATTTATGAAGAAACATACGCTCATTCTTCACCATTAAATTCATTAATTAATTATTTTTTGTTATGCCTTATTTATTTACTTCGGAAAGTGTATCTGAGGGTCATCCGGATAAAGTTGCCGATCAGATTTCTGATGCAATTATTGACAATTTTCTTGCTTTTGATCCTAACAGTAAAGTGGCTTGTGAGACCCTTGTTACAACCGGACAGGTTGTGCTTGCGGGCGAAGTAAAATCAAAAGCTTATCTTGATGTACAGGAAATTGCCCGTGGGGTAATCAGAAAAATAGGGTATACCAAGAGTGAATATATGTTCGAAGCTCATTCCTGCGGAGTGTTATCAGCCATTCATGAACAATCGGCGGATATTAACCAGGGGGTTGACCGTAAGAAAAAGGAGGAACAGGGAGCTGGCGACCAGGGTATGATGTTTGGTTACGCTACCAACGAAACTGAGGATTATATGCCTCTTGCCCTCGATCTGGCACATAAAATATTGATAGAATTATCAGCGCTTAGAAGGGAAAATAAACAAATAAAATACCTCCGCCCCGATGCAAAAAGCCAGGTAACCCTGGAGTATGACGATAATAATAATCCGGTAAGGATAGACGCTATAGTAGTTTCTACCCAGCACGACGATTTTGACTCCGAAGCTAAGATGCTTGAAAAAATAAAGAATGATGTTATCAACATTTTGATACCCCGTGTGAAAGCAAAGTATAAGAAATATGCTAAGCTCTTTAATAAGGATATCAAATACCATATTAACCCTACTGGAAAATTTGTAATTGGCGGACCACATGGAGATACCGGGCTTACCGGAC
The DNA here is from genome assembly GCA_039811345.1 of Chitinophagaceae bacterium. Lineage (GTDB taxonomy): Bacteria > Bacteroidota > Bacteroidia > Chitinophagales > Chitinophagaceae > Agriterribacter. The sequence goes on along the minus strand of JBDHYJ010000011.1, from coordinate 18,232 downwards.
GTAAAATTATTGTAGACACTTATGGAGGAAAAGGAGCACATGGCGGCGGAGCATTTAGCGGAAAGGATCCTTCTAAAGTAGACAGGTCTGCGGCTTATGCTACCCGGCATATAGCTAAAAATCTGGTAGCAGCAGGAGTGGCAAGTGAAGTATTGGTGCAGGTGTCTTACGCTATTGGTGTAGCTAAACCTACAAGCATCAATGTAAAAACATTTGGTACTGCCAATGTTAACTTAACTGATGGTGAAATTGGTAAAATTGTGGAAGGTATATTTGATATGCGTCCTTATTTTATAGAGAAACGTCTGAAATTGAGAATGCCTATTTACAGTGAGACAGCGGCTTATGGACACATGGGACGTAAACCGGTTACTGTTACCAAAACCTTCTCTTCTCCTGACGGGAAAACAAAGAAAATGAATGTAGAACTTTTTACCTGGGAAAAACTGGATAAAGTGAAAGAAGTAAAAAGAGCTTTCGGACTTAAATAATGCAGTTAGCTTTTTATTTGTTTGTTTGATGTGAATAGATAAAGAGCTGATTGATATTTTCTTTTTTAGAGATAATTTACATCCCGCAGGAAAAAACCCTGCGGGTTTTATTTTTGTAAGATTATGAATGAAGAACAAAATCCATGGCGGATAACTGGACAACGTGAGGTGTATTCAAACCCCTGGATACAGCTTACAGAATATGATGTGATAAACCCGGGCGGAGGAAAAGGAATATATGGAAAGGTTTCATTTAAGAATATAGCAGTAGGGGTTATTCCGCTTGATGAGAATTATAATACCTGGATTATTGGTCAATACAGGTTCCCTACTGATACCTACAGTTGGGAAATACCAGAAGGTGGCGGAGCAAGAGATGAAACAACGCTTGAAGCTGCACAACGCGAACTGCTTGAAGAAGCGGGACTTAAAGCATTGCGATGGGATAAATTGCTTGAGATGCATCTTTCCAATTCAGTTACCGATGAAACATCAGTAGTATATATAGCAAGAGAATTGTCTCAACATACTGCACATCCTGAAGAAACAGAATCATTAGTGGTAAAGAAACTGCCCTTTACTAAAGTGGTTGATATGGTGATGAAGGAAGAAATAAAAGATGCTATATCAGTAGCAGCCATTCTTAAACTAAATTACCTGATCGAAAGAAAATTAATTTAATAGGATATACTTTGAAAAAATCATCATTAATAATCGGACGACAACCATTGATAGAGGCGCTTCAAAATGGTAGAGGTATTGATAAGATTTTTATATATAAGAATATTTCAGGCGAGAATATTTCCGTAATCAGGCAATTGGCAAGAGAACATAATATACCCTTGCAGATGGTACCTGCAGAAAAACTGAATAGCTTCACTAAAGCCAATCACCAGGGGGTGATAGCAATAGCTGCACTTGTACAATATACCGACCTGCAACAGGTGATAGATTATACAGTAGGCGAGGGGAAAAACCCTTTATTTGTTATGCTCGATGGGGTTACTGATGTACGCAATATTGGCGCCATTGCGCGTAGTGCTGTTTGCTGTGGGGCACAGGCATTGATTATCCCGGATAAGGGGGTTGGCGCACTCAATGAAGAAACGATGAAATCTTCAGCCGGGGCGCTGGAGCAGATATATATATCAAGAGTAAAAAGCCTCGCACAGGCAGTTGATACTTTGCATCTGAACGGGATAAAAGTATACACAGCCGAGATGAACGCTGCAACAAAAATATTCAACATGAAATTTGAGGAACCCTGCTGTATTATCATGGGAAATGAAGAAAAAGGTGTGCAGCATTTTTTAAGCAAAGCAGCCGACGGACATTTTTCGATTCCTATTGCCGGAGACTTTGATTCTTTTAATGTATCAGTTGCTGCAGGAATTATTTTGTATGAAGCAATGAAGCAAAGAATGGCAGGCGATAAATAACAATTAGTATGTGCTGATTTTTTGTTTTACTCTCTGAATTAATAACAACAAAGAGATGTCAATATTTGAAAAAACGAAAAGTAACTATTACCTGGTATTTGTATATCGGTTGTGTATAGTTATGTTTATGTTTCAGCTTTGCCGGTTCATTTTCTATTTTCTCAACTATTCTATGTTTCCCGGTATCGGCTTGAAGGAATGGATGAGTATATTGAAAGGCGGATTCGCATTTGACACTGCAGCCATGTTCTACTTCAATGCCCTGTTTATATTACTTATGCTGATTCCATTTCACTTCCGCGAATCAATGGTCTGGCAGCGGTTGGTGAAATATGTTTTTATTATTACAAACGGAATAGCATTATTGCTTAACAGCATTGATTTTATTTATTACAGGTTTACGTTGAGGAGAACTACACACAGTGTTTTTAATGAGTTTTCAAACGAAATCAATAAAAGCAAATTACTGGGTCAGTTTTTAATAGACTATTGGTACGTGGTGCTCATCTTCGCAGGACTTATTGTATTAATGATTTGGCTGTATAACAGGGTGAAGATTTATAATACTCCTGTTCGTATGAAGTCATGGGCTTTTTATGTAAAAGCTGTTGTTGTATTGCTGTTAACTGCCGTATTGGCTGTAGGCGGGATAAGAGGAGATTTTAAACATAGTACACGCCCCATTACAATTAGCAATGCGGGGGAATATGTTACTCGTCCTGATGAAATGTACCTGGTGCTGAACACTCCATTTTGCCTGGTAAGAACCTGGAATGTTAATCAGTTGAAAGAAGTTTCTTACTATACTGATGCGGAAGTTGAAAAGATTTACTCTCCGCTGCATAATGGGAATGCCGGGGGTGATTCTGCCTTCAGAAAAGATAATGTGGTGATTATTCTGCTTGAAAGCTTTAGTAAAGAAATGGTAGGCGGATATAATAAAGACCTTGATGCCGGTAACTACAAAGGCTATACGCCATTTATTGATTCATTAATGACAGTAAGTAAAGTTTTTTGGAATTCATTTGCCAACGGCAGAAAATCTATTGATGCATTACCTTCTGTACTTGCCGGCATCCCCGGTGGAATGGATCCTTACGTACTTACACCTTATGCATCAGACAGTATTCATAGTCTTCCCTATATTCTTGACCAGGAAGGTTATAACACTTCTTTTTTTCACGGGGCGCCTAATGGTTCTATGGGTTTCAAAGCCCTGGTTAACCTGATGGGTGTGCAACATTATTATGGCAAAACTGAATATAATAATGATGATGACTTCGACGGTATGTGGGGCATCTGGGACGAACCCTTTTTTCAATATTTTGCCAATACATTAAGCACTTTTAAACAACCTTTCTTCAGCACTATTTTTTCTGTATCCTCCCATCATCCGTTTAAAGTGCCTCCGCAGTATGCCGGTAAATTCAAAAAAGGTCCGTTACCGGTAATGGAATGTATAGGATATACAGATATGGCATTACGAAAGTTTTTTGAAAATGCGAGCCATACAGACTGGTTTAAAAACACGCTTTTTGTTATTTCGGCTGACCATTCCACTGTTGCTTATCATCCTGCTTATCAAAATGCCTGGGGTGATATTGCCATTCCTATTTTATTATATCACCCTGGTGACTCCTCATTGAGAGGAGTTGACTCTTCCGGTGTAATTCAGCAGATAGATTTAATGCCCAGTATATTATCTTATCTGAATTACAATAAACCTTTTTTTGCTTTTGGCGAAAATGTATTTAATCCGCAAAGGCTTAATTTTTCGGTATATTACAATAGCGGTTACCGTTGGATAGAAAATAATTATCTGCTCTATTTTGATGGAAAAAGAAGTAAATCTTTATTTGATTATAAGAATGATAAACTCCTTGAAAAAAACCTGCTGGATTCCGAACCAGAAATTGCTGAACGCATGGAGCGACATTTAAAAGCATTCATTCAGCAATACAATAACCGGCTTATCCGAAACCAGTTGATTAATAAGAATGATGGATGACACTAATAGTTTTTTGTTATCAGTATTTATTTAACAGCACTCTGAGTAGCGATAATGATATTTTTCAATAATTCATTGACATCAGTTTCGTGTTGTCCTAATCTCACTACTACGAGTTTTTTAGAAGGGATGATATAAATTCCCTGTCCCAGAAACCCTGATGCGTAGTACAAATCAGAAGGTACATCGGGAAACTCTCTTCGTTCGGGATGATCCTTATCAAATCCATTGAGCCAGAAAAAATAACCATAATTCTTTAGTATGCTGATAGCCGGGGGCTGAACAGAAGCATGTACCCAATTCTCAGACAATATCTGTCTTTCATCCCATTTTCCATTTTGATAATACAACAATCCAAACCGGGCATAATCTCTTGCTGTAGCATATATATACGATGATCCGGTAAAAGTACCTCCGGCATCTGTTTCAAGAATGGTATGATACATGCCAATTGGATAAAAAAGAGATGTATACGGAAAACCGTAATAAATTTTTGGATCAATTTTATTTCTGATAATTCGACTAACAAGATTTGCATTTCCACTTGAATAATTAAACACTGTTCCGGGGGTATTCTCTAAAGGTAGCCCATCAATATATCCGCTCATATCCCCTTTTTTGAATAGCATAGTGGTAGCTTCACTTGGTCCTAAATAATTTTCACTGTATGTAATACCTGAAGTTTGTTGTAATAATTCCCTGAGTGTGATATTTTCTTTCTCAGTATGTTGCCATTGGGGTAGCAGGTGATTGGCATTTATATTTAATTTGTTTTGTTTGATGAGAATGCCCGTTAATGCTGCAGTAATACTTTTAGCTATTGACCAACCGGGCAGGGGAGTATATCTATTAAATCCAGACGCATATTGTTCAGCAACAATCTGACCATTAAATATTACAAGTAATGCCCGGGTTTGTCTGTCTTTCGAAAATTGTGAACCAATAACCTTCCGAAGTAAAACTGTATCTATTCCAACTGGTATTGTGTCCGGTAATTTATCTCCATCAGGCCAGGAAAGAGTATCTGCCTGTAAGTTTGAAGGATTCGGTAATCCAAATTGCTGATTTCTTAAATCAGCTTCATTGTAGTCATTAACCAATGTAGCTCCTGCATATTTTCTGTAAATAGCTTTTTGTTTTGCAAATCCCCAAACGGTTGCTGACACAGATGAGTCCGATTCAGTTATAGTATAATTTACGAGTGAAAATGGGAATTTGGACAGATCATCCCTTATTACTTCTGCTGCCTGCCTGTGCTGAATAAAGACAGATGAACAAAGATATTTAGCGCCAAACCCGGTAATGATTGGAACGGATAAATATACATAACGACAGGTAAACACTAGCAAAAACACTGGCAGTCCTGCTAATAATATGCGGATAATTTTCTTTAGCAATGTCCTAAAAGGTAATAGAGGATAACAAATACCAAAATTGTGCCGAAGCAACCGCCACCCCATTTGTATGCACCGTATCCGGCAAGTAATGTCCTGAGCCAGTTTTGCATAATAAATTATTTATAGTACAAGGTATAGAAATTAAATATAAAACGGACATCTAGTTCTAAAACTCTTCCATCAGGAAGTGAGATGCTATATCTTATACAACAGTTATACAAAGTCCTGCCAAAAACCATATATTGTGCCTTAAACCGGTGAGAAATTTTATATGACATCATTTTTTGAAAGATTGCGCTATATAAAGCTCGTTCGGAAAATTGTATATGTTATTATTGGATCAATATCGTATCCAAGGCTTGCGATTATTAACCGTCTCAGGATTACCGGTACTGAACATATCAAAAATCTGCCCAAAGAAAATGTGTTATTTGTGTGCAATCATCAGACCTATTTTATGGATGTGATTGCTTTTCTGCATATTTTCTGCGCGGTGAAGTGGAGAAAACAAAATAAGCTGGGGATTCCTTATTACCTGCTTAACCCTTTTTCAAGAGTATATTTTGTATCAGCAGAGGATACTATGAAAAAATCTTTTATGAGCAAGCTGATGGCTACTGCGGGAGCACTAACAGTGAAGCGTACCTGGGTTGAGGATGACAAAACTGTGCGCAAGGGATTAAGTCCGCTCGATTCCAGGAAAATACTCAAAGCTTTAAAACGAAATTGGGTTATTACTTTTCCCCAGGGCACTACAACTCCCTTTGCTCCTGGCAGGAAGGGCACCGCATTTCTTATCAGGCAAAGTCATGCTATTGTTGTGCCTATTGTGATAAAGGGATTCAATATTGCATTTCACAAAAAAAGCCTCAAGTTGATGAAGAAGGGGACTGAGTTATCTGTAAATATTAAACCACCTCTTGACATTAATTATGACGATAGCCTTGATGCTATTCTTGCACAGGTGATGGATGCAATAGAACAAAGTGATAGCTGGAAAACAGGTACTGGTGTTTAAAGGAAAGGTACCGTTTGTAGATTATTTCTTAGCAAATTTGATAAGAAATGATTCTTCTCACCTTGCTTCTGCAAAAAGCGCTTTGAGTTCGAAGGCATCATTCGGTTTCATTTTACCTCCTAGTATAAGGCGAAGTTGTCTTCTGCGTAAAGCGCCGTCAAACAAACGGATTTCTTCTTCGGTCTCCGGTTGCAACTGTGGCACCGGCGCCGATTTGCCGTTTGCATCAAGGGCAACAAAAGTATAATAGGCTTCATTGCTTTTGTATTTATACTGGTTTTTGAGGTCTTCACCCCATACCTGCATGTGCACTTCCATAGAGCTATTAAAGGCCCGGCTTACTTTGGCGACTATATAAACAGCATTCCCCAGTTTGATAGGTGATTCAAAGGATATATTATCTACCGATGCGGTAACCACTGGGGCGTTAGCATGTTTTTGCGCTGACAATGCTGCAGCAATATCCATCCAGTACATCAATCGTCCTCCCATCAGGTTGCCAAACACATTTGTATCGTTGGGAAGCACCAGTTCTGTCATTTGTATAAGTGATTCTTTCGCTGTTTTTAATTTTGACTCCATTGCTATGATTTTGCCAAAGGTAATGGTGTTATGGTAAATGGGGAATAAGTGAGACAATTCACAGGAGAAGCTAAAGCTTATCTCCTCATTTCTGACAATTGAACAACACTGTGTGCTTTGTTGTTTAAATTATACCGATACTTTTTCAAGGGTTTCCAGGAATTCATCTGAAGCATCAGCGCCAATGCCCGGGGTGTCTGGTAATTCCACAAAATAATTGTTGTACCGGACTCCGCCGGTTACCGGATCAGTTTTATGACCTAACATACAGGTATCCATATCATAAAACTTTATGTTTTCCTGCGAAGATGCAAAATGTGCAAAAGCGGTAAGTGCTACACGGCTCTCCAGCATTCCCCCCATCATACAGGGAATATTTTTTGAGGCACACACTGCATTTATTTTTAGTGCCTCCAATATGCCGCTACTCTTTGAAAATTTTATATTAACATAAGAACAGCCATCACTTTTGATGATACGTTCTGCATCGTGATGATCAAATACACTTTCATCTGCCATTATAGGTATAGGAGATATTTTTTTTAGCTCCGGTAAATGATGATCATTATATTTCCGCATGGGTTGTTCGCAGAACTGAATATTGTATTTACCAAGAGCAGGCAGTATTGTTTTTGCTTCTTCATTGCTCCAGCCCTGGTTTGCGTCTATGCGTAACAGTATATCGGTACCTACAGCATTACGAATCTGGTGTATCCGTTCAATATCTTCCGTAACCGATTTCCCCAGCTTTACTTTTAAAATTCGTACGCCATTTGCTTTAAATTCTATGGCTTTCCTTGCCATGTTTTCTGCTGTATCAATGCCAATAGTCAGGTCGGTTTCCATTGCTTTTTTTTGTCCACCCAAAAAAGCATATAAAGGCAATGCCGCGTGTTTTGCATTAATATCATACAACGCCATATCAAAAGCACTTTTAATAGTGCTGTTACCTGCGGTGAAGCTGTGAAGCTCATACATTCGTTCCTCAATATTGCAGGGGTCTTTGCCCTTCCATAGTTGAGCAAAGTCTTTAGCCATTTCGAAACAGGTAGCCTGCGTTTCTCCTACGATCATTGGAAAAGCCGAACATTCCCCGACACCATATATCTCGCTATCGGTAAATATTCTTATAAAAATATTTTGTGCAAAATGCATAGTACCCGTTGCAATGGTAAAGGGGTGCATGGGAATGCTAAACTTGTAAATATCCGTTGCTGTTATTTTCATAAATAGCCTGTAAGAAGATGCACAAGATAATCAAAAGGGGAATATGAAGAGGGTAGCTGTCAGGTGTCAGCTATCAGGTATCAGCTATCAGGTATCAGCTTTGAGACTCAAAAGCGGTATTGCTAATTGCTAAATACTGACACCTGAAAGCTGACAGCTAATAGCTCACATCTTATCCTACAACTTCACATTCAACCCTATCATAAAGTTGGTGCCGGACATAGGGAAGTAATAGTTTTCGTCTACCAACTTTCCGCCATATATATAGCTGTAGGTAAAACCATTGGGTTCATACAGGTTATTAAACAGGTTATTCACCTGGAGTATGCAATTTATCTCTCTAAATATAAATTTATTGATAGTATAGATTGTTCTGAAATCCTGAACATAATAAGCTTTGAGCATTCTCGCTTTATTGCCTGTATTGTCGAGATATTGATTGCTTACATATTTGCTGAGCAAACTTATTTCCCAATTTTTTAGTGGTGTAAAATTGAGTGTAGCGCCACCCACAACAGCAGGGGAGAAGGCGATATCCGTTTTGCCAAAAAAATCAGATTTCTGGCCGCCATTATCATAGTCATCGTAATATGCTGTAAAGTTTCTCACTTTATTGGAACTAAAGGCAATATTGCCGGCTGTATTAAACCATGAGGAGGGACGCCAGTTGGCCTGCAGTTCTATACCCAACCTGTAACTATTGGGAACATTCGTTCTTGTATAGGCTCCAACATCATTTATTTTTCCGGTTAACACTAACTGGTTTTTATAGCGCATATAATATATGTTGGCGCCCCAGTTAAACACATATCCATTATGGTTGACTCCAAACTCAAGATCGTGCAGGCGCTCAGGCTTGGGTCGTTGTGCCAGTCCTGCTTCAAAGTCGTCACGGTTAGGTTCCTTACCGGCAATTGAGTATGATACAAATCCTGTCCAATGACCATTGTTATAAGTTAATCCTGCTTTGGGGTTTAAAAAATTATAATTTTCACTGATCCACAGACCAGGATTATCTCTAAATCCATTTAATGTGTATTGAACATTTCGGTATTGTAAATCCACAAAACCGGTAAGTTGATTGGTAAGTTGTTGCTGCAGTTTTGAATAAATATTGAAATCAGATTTTTCAGCATTAAGATTGTACCAACTGTAATCATCAGGCACACCTGTTTGTGCCCAGATCACTTTGCCATAGTGTTTGCCGTCGTATTTTGTCCAGCCCCCGCCGGTAATCCATTGTGTGGATTTTTTTTGATATTGCAGTGAAAATATACCTCCGTAAAAATAATTGTCGAGCCAAAGTTGACGTACCAGATCAGTAGCGGTAATTGTGGAATCACCTATTACCGGGTTGTCAAGTCCTATTTTGGAAAATGCAACTTCCCCTTTATACTGTTCATAATATCCTTTTCCCCTGGTAAGAAATCCGGCAACATTAAATTTCAATGCTTCATTGATTTCCTGGTTATAAAATAACTGATAATGATCCTGCTTAAAATTATCTGTTTCATTATCGTAAGGCTCTCCCGGCTTTTCAGTACCGGCAGAGTTGTAAGTTCGGTCAGTAACCAGTTTGTCCTCCGGTACTCCATTCCAGGCCTGGTATGTTTTTTCTGTTCCGGAAAAAATATTAAATCTCAGTGATGACTTGCCTGCAAAATACGCAGTTGAAAAATAGTAAGATTTCAGGTTGCTGGAAGCGCGGTCAATATATCCATCACTCCTGATTGAGGAAAGCCTTGCATCAACGGTAAAATGTCCGTCAATCAATCCTGTTCCTGCTTTGATATTATTTTTCCAGGTATTGAAAGAGCCAAAAGTATTATTAGATTCTGCATAAGCATTCTCATTAAACTCATTGGTGCTCATATTAATGGTAGCGCCAAAAGCACCTGCGCCATTGCTGCTGGTTCCTACACCACGCTGCACCTGTATGCTGTTCACCGAAGAAACAAAATCTGGCAGATCAACAAAAAAACTTCCCTGCGATTCGGCATCGTTGTATGGAATGCCATTAAGCGTAATATTGATTCTTGTAAGATCACTGCCCCTGATACGAAAAGCAGTATATCCAACACCGTTACCAGCATCAGAATTTACCGTTACAGAAGGAAGTTGATTTAATACAAAAGGAAGATCCTGTCCGAGATTGAGCTTTTCTATCTGCGATTTAGATAAACTGTTTTTGGCAAAGGGTGCTTTTTCACCTGCTCTTACAGCCTTTATTTCCACTGGCTGCAGCAGTAATGGAATCCTTTCCAGTTCTATGGCTATTGCAGTTGTTTTTTTTGAATGAATTTCAACCCTGCTGTCCTTATATCCCACCGCGGTAATCAATGCATTATAACTACCGGATTTAATATGAGGGAAACTGAAATAACCATTTTCATTGGATATCGTTGCTATATTATCTGAAAGCAAAATAGTGGCATTGGCAATCGGAACACCGGTAGATTTATCTTTTATACTACCATGTACTGAAGACTGTGCCTGAAGAGAAACTTGCATGGCAATTGCCATTGCGATCATCATAATTTTTTTCATTCTGTTTTTGTTGTTGGCCCGACGTGCATATCCATTTTTTTAATGCACTCACTTGTCGAAAACCTTGTGTACAAAAACAGGAAAGGAGAGATGTGAGGACTCATCCTTCCCTGCGCAGGCATTACCCTGATCAGGTTCTACGGGTTTGATCTCAGCCCACCGATATGTATCGGGAGACACCCCGGGAATCACTGAGGTTAAAACAAAGTTTTAACCGTGTTTACTTGTGGATGCAAAGTTAAAGGAGAAATAAACTAACTTCCAAATTCTGTAACTTTTCTAAAGGTCAAACGTATTACCACTGCTAACAGACAATTAAAACAACATTTACTATGAAGCATATATCTATACTTTTTTTAGCATTGGCTGTTCATACTGGTATATACGCCCAGGATGATAAAGTTTTTGTACACGACAATAATGCCATACCACGAAATATCAACGCAACATTTACCGGTATTACAGTTTCAAATACAATAGATCTATACCTTTCTCAATCTGATGAAGAAACTGTGGTAGTGAGTGCTGCAGATATCAAATACAGGGACAGGATTGTAACGGAAGTAAAAGATGGCAAACTGAATATTTATTTTGATGGAAATGGGTTTAACTGGAATACAGGAGATAGAAAACTGAGGGCTTATGTATCCTTCAAAAATATCAGCAACCTGAGCGCTTCAGGTTCTTCAGATATTTATGCCAATGGTGTAATAAAAGTCGAATCACTGCATCTCACATTATCCGGCTCAAGCGACTTTAAAGGTGCTGTGGATGTACGTGAATTATCGCTTAATCAAAGCGGTAGTTCAGATTCGCAAATCAGTGGCAGAGCAGATAAAATAAATGTGAATGTAAGTGGTGCAAGTGATGTGAAGGGATACGAACTTATTACTGATTATTGTGAGGTAATTGCATCAGGTTCTTCAGACATTCAGCTTACGGCAAACAAAGAAATTAATGTGAATGCCAGTGGTTCATGTGATGTGTATTTTAAAGGAAATGCCGTAGTGAATAATATCAGGAGCAGCGGTTCAAGCAATGTGCAAAGAAAAGATTAAATTTTTTGGTGATTAAAAAAGCGGACCCTGAAATGGATCCGCTCCTATTGGATAAACGGGCTCTCTATGGGGGTACAGTAATAAACTGCTACCTGCATTTCTCAGGCACAGTCCAGTTTCGAGGAATCCGGCATCAGAAGTGGTAACGGTACGGAAGAAGAATATTGGGGTTAATATTTATTAGAGAACGAATTAAGCTTAGTAATACTCAATCAGCAGAAAAAAACTTATGATGATGCTAATTTACTAAATAAATTTCAAAATACAGCTAAAGGTTATTTAATAATTGGTCATGTCCGAGGAGCTGGCAAAACATGAATATACCAGGGACTTTAGCGAGAATGGATTGTTAGTAAACCTGAATTGTCGTAAAAGGTAACACCTCCATAAGTTAATAGCTCATTTGACAGTATTAATGTTAACTACGATTGTTACATTTGCTGCTTATGGTTTTTTTGTCAAAATCTTCAATGAAAAGAGCCTGGCGCCTGTTTTTTGTTATCGGGATTGTTAGCTGTATTTTAATTTCCTGCTCTCAACATAAAAAAGAAGCGGTTCCTGTATTATTTAAAACTTTGGATCATACCATTACCGGTTTGAATTTCAACAACTCCCTGTCACAAACTGATAGCCTCAATATATACAACTATATGTATTTCTATAATGGGGCAGGCGTTGGTGCCGGTGATTTTAACAACGATGGTTTTATTGATCTTTTTTTTGCATCCAATCAGCACGACAATAAATTATACCTGAACAGTGGACACCTTAAGTTTTCTGATAAAACAAAGGAAGCCGGTGTACCTCAGGATGGGGGTTGGTCTACGGGAGTATCGGTTGTAGATATCAACAACGATGGAATGCTTGACATTTATGTTTGTAAAGTAGGGCAGATGGGAAAACGCTGCAGCAACCAGCTTTTGATTTGTATTGCGATAAAAGATGGTATCCCTCAATTTGAAGACAGAGCTACCGAATATGGTCTTGCTTTTTCAGGCTTTAGTACCCAATCCGCTTTTTTTGATTACGACATGGATGGCGACCTGGATATGTTTTTGCTAAACCATGCTTTTCATCAAAACGGATCGTATGAACCAAGAGCAAAATATGCAGGAACTTATGATACTTTATACGGCGACAGGTTATATAGAAATGATGATGGACGGTTTGTTGATATAACAAAATCAAGCGGTATCAACAGCTCAGCTATAGGGTATGGGTTAGGTATTGCCGTTGCAGATATCAACCTGGATGGCTGGCCTGATATGTATATCGGCAATGATTTCCAGGAAAATGATTACCTGTATATCAATCAGAAGGATGGCACTTTCAAAGATGAGAATTCAGATCGCCTGATGCATACCAGCAAATATACTATGGGAGTAGATATTGCAGATGCGAATAATGACGGATTGCCGGATATCATTTCCCTGGATATGCTCGCCGCTGACCCTTATATACTTCAGCGCTCTTTTGCCGACGACAATTATGATTTGTATAATCACCGGATAGCATTAGGTTATAATTATCAATATTCAAGAAACAATTTTCAACTCAATAGAAATAATGGCATGTTCAGTGAAATTGCATTGTACGCCGGTATATATGCAACCGACTGGAGCTGGGCTCCATTATGGATGGATTTTGATAATGATGGGAAGAAAGATCTTTTCATTTCGAATGGAATACCCAGGCGACTGAATGATATGGATTACGTCAACTTTATTTATAACCGCGAAATTCAAAAGAAAATAAGTAACAAAGATCCTGACAAAGACATATCGCTTGCTCAAAAATATCCTGCTATTAAAATACCTAATAAGTTCTTTAGAAATACAAGTGATCTGAAATTTCAAGATATGGAGCAATCCATTGACAATGATTTGTCTGCCTATTCAAACGGAGCAGTATATGCAGACTTTGATAACGATGGAGACCTGGATGTGGTGGTGAATAACATTAACGATTATGCACTACTATATGAAAACATGACTTCACAAAACGACAGTACGAAATATGTTGAAATAAAATTGAGAGGCCCCGAAAATAATAGAAATGCAGTCGGCGCTAAATTATTTGTATTTGCCCAAAATGAAATACACGCTTACGAACATAATACTACCAAAGGATTCATGTCGGGTATGGAAGTTCCTTTGCATATAGGTCTTTCGCAAACAAAAATAGATTCAGCTATCCTGGTATGGCCTGATAATTCTTTTCAACCGGTGGATTTTACTGCATCGGCAAAAATGCATGAAATAAATTACACTAAAGGACTGCCGGTTTTCAATTATGCTACTATAACATCATTTTACAAACCACAAAGCAACCCGGTACGTAATATTGCTGCAACTACCGGGCTTAACTATATTCATAAAGAAAATGATTTTGAAGAATTTGACCGGGATCCGTTAATGACACACATGCTTTCCAAAGAAGGACCACCGGCAGCAGTGGCAGATGTTAATCATGATGGACTTGATGATGTGTTCATTGGGGCATCAAAATCATTTCAGGGTACAGTTATGCTACAGGATGCAAATGGAAAATTCCATAATGCAACGAGTCCGGACATTATTGCAGACAGCTTGTATGAAGATGTAGCTGCAATATGGATTGATGTAAACAATGATAGCAATACTGATCTTGTAATTGCATCGGGGGGCAATGAATATAATGGTAACAACGAGTACCTTCTGCCCCGTGTTTATCTAAATGATGGCAAAGCAAATTTCAAAAAACTGACTGGTGCATTTGTCAATGAATATATCAACGCCTCCTGTATTGTGCCATCCGATGTGAACGGTGATGGATTTACTGATTTATTTATAGGTGCAAGAACTGTACCCGGCAATTACGGAGAGATACCAAATTCTGCGTTGTTAATTAATGATGGTAAAGGAAAATTCAGGAATGTAACAGAAAGCATTGCACCGGGATTATCAAAAGCAGGAATGGTAACAGGCGCAGTGTGGACCGACCTGGACAATGATGGGGATAGTGATCTTGTGATAAGTTGTGAATGGGGAACAATAGCGGCATATATAAATGAAAAGGGAAGATTTTCAAAAAGAGAACTGACAGAAAAAAAAGGCTGGTGGAGTTTTGTTCACCCTGCAGATATTGATGGGGACGGCGATATGGATATTGTTGCAGGTAATCTTGGTTTGAACAGTCGTTTGCATGCTTCGGTAAAGGAACCTGTAAAACTTTATTTCAATGACTTTGATGACAATGGCAAAAGCGAACAGGTAATTACATATTTTGTTCAGGGAAAAGAAATTCCATTTGCAGGGAAAGATGAATTACAAAAGCAAATGCCTGTTCTAAAAAAGAAATACCCGTATGCTGAAGATTTTGCAAAAACTAATTTAATGGATCTTCTGTCACCCGGTAAGATCAAAAATGCACAAATTCTCACAGCCGATTATTTTTCCAATGTCATACTCATTAACAATGGTAAGTTGAATTTTTCTGTTATTCCATTTCCCTGGCAGGCTCAACTAACATCCTATCGTGATGCTGTAACAATAAATGCAAATAATGATAGTCTGCCGGATATATTATTAGCGGGAAATTTTTTTGATAACAATATTTCTTCCGGAAGATATGATGCTGATTATGGGAGCTTACTTATCAATATAGGGAATGATCGTTTTGACTATTCCGCCCTGAATGGTATGCTTGTTAAAGGTCAGGTCCGTCATATACTTCCGATTACAATCAAAAATTATCCATCATTTTTGATGATGAAAAATAATGATACTGCTATGGTGTTGCAGTTTTATAGAAAGAGAGAATAAATAACATAATCTTTGAAAATTTCAGCATTTCACAGATTGCTAAAACATATTGCCATGAAAATAAAGAATATCCATCCCGTTTCGAGAAGAAAGTTTATCGGTCTGGCTGCTACTGCTGCTATTAGTTCGGGTATTACCGGTTTTGTTCCTGGCTCAGTAATGGGTGATACAAAAGCTATCAGTATTAGTGAAGCAATAAAACTTATTATCAAGAGTGTGCCGGTTGCACCAATTAATAATACAGTGGACACGGTAAAAGCAGGTAACCCCGATCAGGTGCTTAAGGGAATTGTTACAACTACTTTTGCTACTATTGAAGTGATTGAAAAAGCTGCAACGATTGGAGCAAATTTCATTATAGTTCATGAACCGGTATTTTACAATCATCGTGATGAAACCGATTGGCTCGGCACGGATAAGGTCTTAGCATATAAACAGCAACTCATAAAAAAAACAGGTGTTGTCATCTGGCGTTTTCATGATTACTGGCATTCGGAAAAACCTGATGGTGTATTAAACGGAGTTTTACAAATGCTGGGCTGGCAACAGTTTGCTGAACCCGGTAACAAGCATGTCATTCATATTCCTGGAGCAACTTTTGGAAGTATATTAAAGGAGGTAAAACAGAAACTGGGTGTACCCACTGTTAAAGCAATCGGTAATCCCGGCGAAAGTTGTGAAAAAATTCTGTTTATGCCGGGGGCAGCAGGTGGTACTGCACAAATAAATGCAATAGAAAGAGAGCAGCCGGATCTGCTGATCTGTGGTGAACTGCAGGAATGGGAGACCAGTGAATATATCAGGGATGCCCGCAGTAAGGGTGATAAAATTGCGCTCATGGTATTAGGGCATGCAGTAAGCGAAGAGCCGGGGATGGTTGGACTGGTATCATGGCTACAACCAAAATTCCCGGGTATTACCATCACACATATTGCATCACATAGTCCTTTTACCTGGTACTAATATATTCGGCATTAAAGAGATATTCATTTTTTGAAAATAAAATATACCGCACCCACTAATAGAATAAAAGCTATGAGATGATTCGTCGTGAACTGCATATTTTTAAATGCCACTGCAGAAAAGATCACAAATACAATAAGCGTTATTACTTCCTGTATTACTTTCAATTGCATAAGAGAAAAAGGGCCACCAAGTTCTGAAGACCCGATACGGTTTGCCGGTACCTGGAAACAATATTCAAAAAAAGCAATCCCCCAGCTTAGTAAAATGATCAACCATAAAGAGGATGAATTATTACCCGAGGTTTTACCAAAAAACCTTAGATGCCCATACCAGGCCAGTGTCATAAACGAATTGGAAAGCAGTAACAGAAGGATAGTATAAAATCCTTTCATACATTTATTTTTTTTGTTGCATGAATAAATTAATGGCGCAAAGATGGGAACTAAAATAATATGATTTGATTTGATTTTTAATGATCTAAAGCCAGGTTGGTTGGCAGGTTGTCATACCTTCAACTAAAATTCTAAGGTATTACCATCACTCATATTGTATCACATAACCCTTCTGCTTGATAATAATACTATTCGTAAGATACAGAACGTTTTTATTAGTCAGGAGAACAGCATTAAAATCCAGCGTATGAAAAAACTCACTTACCGTATAGTATTACTCCTTGCTCTAAGTTCATGTTCCTCCACAGAGTTGGTTACACTAAGCGTCACCGAACCTGCGCCTGTAACAATTCCTTCCGATATAAAAAGAATTATGGTGGTAAACCGTACAGGTGTATCAGATAAAAACAGGCAGGTTGATATAGTGGACAAAGTATTTTCGCTTGAAGGCAGGGAACTGGATATTGAGGGTGCTAATGCATCAGCCGGTGGAATGATAGATGAATTGACGAGGAATAACCGCTTTGAAGAAGTATTAATATATCCCGATGTGCTTACCCACAACAGTGTGGCAGGGGTGTTTCCTGCGCCTTTGTCTTGGCAGGAGATAGCGGATTTATGCAGCAAGACCAATGCGGATGCCGTATTTTCTCTCGAATTATTCGACACGGATTCAAAGATAAGTTATGCAGCTAACCCGGTTTCGGTAAATACCCCACTGGGAAAAGTACCTGCGGTAGAGCATATTGCTACGATGGCTACAAGGGTAAAGACCGGTTGGCGGATTTATGATTTACCAGGTAGGAGGGTACTCGATGAATATGTTATTGAAAAAGTATTGAAATTTCATGGAAGGGGTATTAACCCTGCTGCAGCAGCAGCGGCACTTCTTGAAAGGAAAGATGCGGTGAAACAGGCGGGTATCAGCGCAGGTACCCAGTATGCTTTGCGAATAGTGCCATATTCTGTAAGAGTGAGTCGTGATTATTATGTGCGCGGCAGTGATAACTTCAGAATTGCAAGGCGAAAAGCACAAACAGGAAATTGGGATGGTGCTGCGGCGCTATGGCAACAGGAAACTACAAGCACAGATGGTAAAGTAGCAGGTCGTGCATGTTATAATATGGCGATCATTGGCGAAATCAATGGCAATCTGGATGAAGCTACCGGATGGGCCCAAAAAGCGTATGAACAATATGCCAACAAACTTGCACTTCGATATTTAAAAATACTGGATAGAAGAAAAATGGATAATGAGATACTAAGAGAACAGACAGCAAAAAAATAGTACCGGTATTTTTATT